>JAEXNT010000042.1 GCA_023439545.1 Bacillota bacterium | reverse complement strand
GTTCTTCTTTCTAAAGTGGCTCTTTGAGGCACTTTATTCGTCATGCAATTATCAAGGTTCACATTTATACTAAAAAGCATTGTTGCTTCTTAGTCATTTGGGTATTGACTTTTAATAGTTAGTCTTTTATATTATTTTTCTAATTGATTCTGAATTAAAGCCTCCTCGGTTTCCTTAAATGAAATTGAATTATTGTCCTTCAATATTCGCGCCAGATGCCCGGATATATAAGCTGCTGACAGACTTGTCCCTCTGGTATTTTTTATGCAAGGTATTTTTTGAATGCTGTCTACGCCTTCAGTTCCTCCGGGAGCATAGAAAAAACCTTCTTTATAAAAATATTGCATATAGTCATCAAAATTTGCTGATTTAACGCCAAATACATTTTTTAAACAAGCAGGATATGAAACCTCTCCGGAATTTTCAGAAGCTGCAACAATATGGATATTTTGTCTTTTTGCTTCCTTTGCAATCTTACTTAGCGGAAATATATATCTCTTTTTCAAGGTACCCAGACTCATATGGATGATGTCCGGTTTGTAGTCAAATACCTTTCTGAGTGCATATATAAGCACCCGTCCATCTGACGACAAGTTTTCATCAAGAATATTTATACTTATAAACTCAACATCACTACATATATGGCGTATTATTAAAGCTACCGTTGTACCATGCAGGTTTCTAACAGGCATAGTGGCATTTTCTGATATATAGCCCTCGCTGTTAATATCGAAGCCTGTAGAATGTACTACATAATTACTAAGGTCAGGTATTTTTTCGCTTATACCGCTATCAATCAAAACTATCCTAACCTTTCTATCAGCATTTATATCAAATCACTTCCCTGCAATTATCATTTAATAGATCTACCTCAGCCTCATAAAGCTTTTTATATATTTTATTTGTTTTTATTAAAGAACGATGTTTCCCGCAACCTGCTACTTTCCCTTTATCCAATACATATATAATGTCTGATTCAATTATTGTTGAAAGTCTATGTGCAATTATTACTACGGTACAGTCGCCAGCCACAGCATCAATCGCCTTTTTTATATAGAATTGGGATTCATTGTCCAGAGAAGAGGAGGCCTCGTCAAAAAGTACTATTTTTGACTTTTTCAATAAAACTCTGGCTATTGCGATTCTCTGTCTTTGTCCGCCAGAAAGATTTACGCCGTTTTCACCAATTACTGAATCATACTTGTTAGGTAAAGATTCTATAAAATCATATATAAAAGCTTTCCGACAGGCCTCCTCTATTTCCTCTTGAGATGCATTGGGATTTGCAAGTAATAGGTTGTCTTTTATCGACATTAAAAATAAAACAGGCTCTTGCCTTACAACAGAAATCAGTTTTCGTAAATCATCTTCTTTAATGTCATTTATATCAATGCCATCGACTAATATATGACCTTCAGATGGATCATAAAACTTTAGCAGTAAATTGAACAACGTAGTTTTACCGCTACCACTGCTTCCAACTATTGCTGTTTTGCTTTTCCCCGGTATATTAATAGTAATATCATCAAGTACATTTAAATCATTACCATAGCCAAAAGTTACATTTTCGAACTTTATATCGCCATTAATACTATTGCAATTTTTTTCACCGAATTTTTCAGTTTCGTACGAAAGCCCGTCAATTAGTAGGAATATCCTTTCAATTGAGTTCATGACTTGCTGCAAATCAATATTTATTCTGCTTATATACATGATTGAGCCTGAGAACTGGCTAGAGTATGAGTAAAAAGCAATAAAATATTTTATATCCAAGGAACCATTTACAACAAACAGCCCTCCTATAAAAGCCACTGCCATCTGCGAAAAAACGACTAAGGTATTTGATAATGCCTGTGATTTGGCATTTAGCATTATTACATTTACTATCATTTTCTTCAACTTATTCGCCAGTTTAAAAAAAGAATCAAATTTTTCTTTTTTTATTCCGAGACTTTTTATTTCCCTAATACCCCAGATAGTTTGCGCTGAATCGCTGAAATATCTATCATTTAGATCTGATACCTGCTTATTGCTTGTTCTGATTTTTTTCACGTACTTACTATATATTAAAAACGAGACCGGGAAAGTAAATATAACTATTAAAGCTAATTTGATATTTATTGCGAACACTGTTATTCCTATAACTATAAGGCGTATAAGCTCAACAATAGTGTTCACCAACGTTCCTGTAACTGCATTTGCAACTGTTGCAGCATCACCGTGTAATCTGGACATCAGTTCCCCGTTGCTCATATCATCGTACGCCTTTACAGGAAGTTCCAGCATAGTTCTATACATATCATTCTTTAAATCGAACATTATATTCTGGTTTACTGAAGCGAAAATACAAGACTGATATAAGGCTATTACGTTTACAAGAATACCTAATAACAAACTGTAAACTATATAAATTGCGGCGGTTTCAATGTCTTTCCGAAACAAGCTGTCCAATATTTTGCCCCAAAACAGAGGCTGAGCTATACCTATCCCTATTCCACTTAAAATACATAATAAAGCCAAAGAGAATTTCAGTTTATATAAAAACACATATTTTAAAGCTCTTTTTAGTAATGTTAAATCGCTTTTCTTTAAATTTTTAAGTTTCATTTTTTATCCTTTTTATTCATTTAGTCTACTCTCGTATAAAAAAGAATTCAGACCTTTAAAAATACTTTTTCGACATTAATTGTTAGCATATTGCTATATTTAATATTTTATTACATAATTTTAAATTTCTATTATTATTATACATATTTTACCATATATGATGTGATTTGGCAATATACTATTTTTTTCACATTTCCATACGAAACCCACAAAATTCCAACGGTTTTCTTTAATATCGGGTGAAAGCTAAAAACCCCCTGTCGCAAATACTGCTACAGGGGGTTTCTAACAAGTTTTCTTTTTCAATTGTTACGGTAAGCGGTCGTATTATTCCTTGATACTGCCCAGCGCAACACCTGCTATGATATATTTCGACAGCAGGAAATATACCACGAACAACGGTATTACCGTCATGGTCAGGCCCAAATAGATCGAACCGTATTCCTTCTTGTAAATATCGCCTCGCAGCTGGCTTACCATTATCGGCATCGTGTATTTTGACTTGTCGTTGAGCAGAACCATCGGCGTGAACAGGCTGTTCCAGCTTGCCACGAATGCGAATATCGCCTGTGTTGCTATGGCAGGCTTCATGATCGGCAGGATTATCCTGTTGAACGTGTAAAACTCACCTGCGCCGTCTATTCTCGCCGAGTTCACAATATCGAGCTGCAGCGTTGCCAGCAGGTACTGCCTCATAAAGAACACCATCGCCGGTCCGGCTATGGCAGGAAGTATCAATGGTAAAAAATTATTCGTCATGTGGATGTGGTACATAAACTGATAAAAGCCTATAGTTACCACCTGTGCGGGTATCATCAATATGGCCATTATAAAGGTGAAGAACGGCTGGCGCAACCTCCAGTCATACGCAACCAAACCATATGCGGTAAGCGAAGAGAAATACACTGCACATACCGCGGCGCCGGTGGAAATTATCATAGAGTTGATAAAGCCGGTCATCGCGTTGAAGCTCTTGCCTTCCAGCACTTTTACATTATCCATCAGGTGTGTCGAAGGCAAAAGCGATACGGCATGCTGCTGTATCTCAAATGTTCCGCGCGTCGCGTTCGTAATCATGATCCAGAACGGCAATATACTCAATATGGCCAGGATAATGCAGGTGGCATATATAACCGTATTCAATGCATATCCGGATATATTCGATCTGCTTCTCATACTTCCGACCTCCTTGCCGCTGTCTTGTTGGCTTGATTATAAGCTTTTGCTCTGTTCTTCTCCGCTTTTCTAAGTTTGGCTGCATCTCTATCGCGCATGCTGTAGAAAAGTATTCCTGATAGTATGGCTATAACTACAAACATGATCATACTTGCAGCAGCCGCGCGGTTATACATGTAACTCCCGCTGAATGCCTGATTGTAAATGAATACGCTTGTCGTAAGCGTGGCGTTGTCCGGACCGCTGTTCGGTACGAAAAGCTTCGGGATGTCGAACATATTCAAACCGCCGATCAGGCTTGTAACAAGCATATAGAGCATAATGGGCCTTAGGCTGGGAATAGTTATCCTGAAGAAAGTCTTTGAACCTGAAGCGCCGTCCATCTCCGCTGCTTCAAAGAGTTCCGGGTTTATACCTAAAACGCCTGAAATTAATATCAACATCGTATAACCGTACCATTGCCAGAATTGTATAAATGATACGATGAGCTTAGCCGTCCACTTATAGTTCAGGAAATAAATCGGCTCTTTGGATAAACCAAAAGTCTGGAACAGGTCATTGACCGGACTCATGGGATATCCGAACATTGAGCTGAAAAGTATGGCTATCGTAGCAGCTGTTATTATATTCGGCATATAAAAAATAACTTTGAACGCACCCTGTCCTTTTATATGGCGGCGCTGGCTGGTGAACCAGGCGGTAAGCAGGAGTGCAAGCAGTATTTGCGGAATGAAGTTGATGATCCATATAATCGCCGTATTTTTGGTTGAAGTAATGAAAGATGGATTCTTCAGAATTTGTTCAAAATTCTGAAATGGATTCGGCAGGAATTTCCAATCGGTTTTGGTTAAACCTTTTAAATCTGTAAAGCCGATAACTGCCGTGTAGATTGTAGGGTATAACGAGAAAACGAGGTACGCAAGTACGAATGGTATTGAAAATATATAGCCGTATTTGGCATAGCTGACACTCTTGCGTCGCATTGGATCACCTCCGGTAAGGGTTTGGGCATAAATAATCAATAATAAAATGGGGCGGTCGGAAAGGCATCCGCCCGCCCCTGTTTACTGCTTCTAATTACTCTACAGCTATACCAAGGTTATCAGCGACCTGCTGCTTGAAGTCTGCGATAGCCTGATCGCGGCTCTTCTTGCCACCGGTGTACTGACGTACCTGATCACGCCAGATGTTGTTGATGGATTCGTCGTACTGGGTCTTATTCTTACCAGTAGCAGTTGCGCCTGCCGGTACGAATACGTCGAACATGTTCTGTCCGCCCAGGAAGTCGAGCTTACCATCGGACTTCTTCATAACGGTACCGGAAGCAACAGTATCCTTGGTGCCAACGGTTGCGCCCTCAGGAATGCTGAAGGTTCCGTTTGCCCACATATACTGGAGACCAGTGTCGGAAGTATCGAGGGTGATCCAATTGATTATATCGCCAACAGTCTTCTTGAGCTTGGTATCCTTGTTTCCAAGAACCCATGTGCCGCCCCAGGAGAATCCAACTGTAGGTTCACAGATTGCCCAGTCGCCAACTGTACTGCCGGCGTTGCCAGCCATAACGTAGTTGATAAGCCATGCAGGGCCAAAGAATCCGAATATCTTCTGCTTGCCGGCATCCTTCATGTCAGCATACCAGGCATCGGTCCAGTCCTGAGTATCATTGTAGTAACCGCCGTCTTTCAGTTTCTTGGACAGATCCAGGAACTGTTCACGCAGAGGATCGATATAGAGCTTGCCATCAACGATCCAACCCTTTTCAGAGCTGTTTTCGATTGAATGCCAGATATCGCCGTCGCCTGAAACTATGCCGTAACCCTTGGCCTTCAGTTCAGCTGCCGCTGCGAAGAATTTATCCCAGCCGGGTCCGATCTTATCCTTGATGGTTGCCGGATCGTCTGTTCCCCAGGTAGCCTTGGCTATCGAACGGCGATAGATGTATGCGCCGCCGGTTGCTTGATAAGCAAGACCGATAAGGTTGCCATCGGGACTTGTTCCGATATCGGAGACATAAGGAGCTATTTCAGCTGCCTTCAGTGCGTTGTCTACATCGATGCCGAGATCTTTGTAAGCTGCTGCATATTTGTATGCATCGCCCTGCGTGTACTTGAGGACGAAAGCAGCCTCTGCGGCATAGATATCAGGCGCATCTGCTCCGCCGGCTGCAAGAGCCTGGTCAAGAGCGGGCTGATAAGCACCGTCGGTGGTAGCGATGATAGTGCTCTTTACTTCATACGGGAAGTCCGGATGAGTAGCTTTGTATTTGTCGATCATTTTTGGGACTTCGTCGGTAAAGGCCCAAATGTTGATGACCTTAACGCTGGGATCATCGGCTACTGTCGGAGCAGCAACTGGCTCAGCTGCACTGGAAGCCTCGGCTGCCGGAGCAGTGGCTTCAGCGGTGGCCGGAGTGCCGGCCGGCTCTTCGGTGGTGGTTGCTTTGCCGCAGCCAGTGAATGCTACGGTAACAAGCATCATAACAACGAGTAAAACAGAAAGAATACGTTTCATGATTTCCCTCCTTTTAATTTATGCAAAATGCACAATTTTAAGTGCAACTGCATTTGAATTATATAACATATTTCCTAAATGTGCTCCTTGTATATTGCTATCTCCTAATCAAATATTGCTTGTTTTTCGGCTTAATAATTTCTAAAAATCACCACCTCACCTCTGGTTCTTTTTATTTATATCTTAAGCGCAAGGATTTGGAAATGCCTTGTGCAAGGAGCTAAAGGGACGTTACTATCTGGTTTTTGTCGCGGAATTGAGCGCGTATCCCGTAAAGAGACTTGTATTCCGTAGGGGTACAGCACTTTTTAGTCTTGAATAAACGGTTAAATGTCGCAAGACTGCTAAAACCGGACTTCATGGCAACCTGCATTATGGAAATGTCCGGATTGGTCAACAGCTTCTCTGCAAGCATGATCCTGCGACTGATCAGGTAATCATAGCAGGATATGTTCATTACCTGCTTGAACAGCCGGGCAAAATGAAATTTGCTGAAGCCGGCGATGTTGGCGATGTCATCCAGTTTGATATTTTCGGTACAATGATCATTTATATAATTGCATACGTTAAAAAATAAGTTTACATATTCAAGCTGTTTTTGGTTTTTCGTATTTGAAGCCTCATCTCTTCTGTTTATGTAATCTCTGCCTAGTATCGCGAAAAAGCGTATCAGCATGGAATAGATCGATGCTTCTCTCAATGGCAGCGCAGAAAAATATTCAGACGTTATATTTAAAACAAGCGTTGAGAGCTCCGTGTGTACGTCGGGCATTGATGAAGGCGTTATCGTTATGCAGGGATGGAACATTTTAAATGCCGAATTGAAACCGTTAAGGCTATAGAGCATGTTACAGTCAAACTGGATAATTATCCTGTGTCCGGCAACAGGCGCGGATATACGGTGCAGTTCGCCGGAAGGGATGATAATTATATCTCTGTCCTCCAGTTCATACGTCTTTTCATCTATGGTTACCTTGTAACTGTTTTCAATGGGCATGATTATTTCGGCGTCGGTATGCCAGTGCTGCGGATAATTTTCACATTCCTTGTTTTGATATATGCGAATCTTGAAATCTCCGTGGTAATCTACAGTTTCATGGATTCCATTCAAAATCTCAATCAAAGAAATATCCTTCTTTCACCATATTTGATTTGCGGTTTAAAGTGTCATCCAGTATTGGTATTCAAGCCGAAGAACGTACAAATGCTGTAGAAAGATAATATTTGGTATATTTAGAATAAAAACCTTTGTTGTATATAAATAGTATATAAAAGTTATCTAATTAATTAAATAGGTAGCAAATAAGCAAGCAAAAAAAAGCAATAAAAAGCAAAAAAATGATGGCGGTAAACTATAACGCCATCAGTTAAAAGCAATATTTGAATAGTAAACAACAATATAATGCAAGAGACATCAGCAGTGCGATTCATTACATCAATCCCGACCAGATTATGTTCTTGACGTTCAGCAGACTTTCCGGATACCAGACTTTGCCGTCGGTATATGGAACCAGCCAGACGGCAGACAATTTCTCCCTTGGATCGATTACTACCGACAAGTATCCCCAGCCTTCGTGGAAAAAGAAATCCGGGCTGGTAATGATGGCGTCTCCCCTACGCAGGTCGGGCCCCATACCGTACAGTCTGTCTTTATTGTTTGCGCCCCAGCAGTAATCCGGTACGTTGAAAAGATATTTGGTACGCATTTTTTCGATGGCCATTTTCCCCAATACTCTGGCATTTCCGAGACGGCCTCCATTGCAGAGCATCCTTGCGAAACGGGACAGATCCGGTGCTGTCGAGTGCATCTCTCCTGCTGTCCCGGGCACATCGCTCCAGATACTGTTTTCGGCTTCCGGGTCCGATACGCCGCTGATCATACTGTCGATGTCCTTATCATACTCCTCGAACTGTCTCAGGTGGCGACTGCCAAGTTCCGGGCCGGGTCTGAAGCTGGAATCCTTCATGTCGAGCGGTTCCAGAATGTTCTTTGTTATATACTCCTCTGCCCTCATGCCCGTGACATTTCCGATCAGAGCTCCAAGCAGAACGAAACCGAAGGAGGAATAGATCCACTGTTCTCCCGGCTTACAGGTAACTCCCGCTTTCAGTCCGGCTTCTATCCAGTCGTCGCCCTTCTTGCATTTATCTATGTACGCGAAAGGATTTGAAGCTTCATCCAAACCGAACGGAAGACCTGATGAATGCGATAACACCTGTGCTATCGTTATAGCCTTGAAAGGCTCTTTATCCATCTGCGGAATATAACGCGACATCTGCTCGTCCGGGCGGATGTAACCATCCTCAACGAGCTTGAACACGGCTACTGTTGTCAAGAACTTGGTAACCGAGGCTATCCGCATGACGGTATCAGGCTTCATCAGCCCGCCCTGTTCCCTTTTATAACTGCTGTAACCCAATGCATTGTTTGCAATGACCTTGTCATTTCTGGCTATGCAATAGCTTGCACCCATGAGACGACTATCATCGATCATTTTCCACAGGTGCGTATTCAGCGCCTCTATCCTGCTGCTGTCATATCCCGCCAGTTCGGGAGTTTCTTCTACGGGACCTCTGTACAAAATCATTTCACTCATATCTATTCTCCTTTTTAACGTAAAGGTTGGCTGCTGCCACGAAATACATATATTGGTTCAGATGTGATATTATTTAATTAAGATAACTCTTTTTACTAGATTTTTCAAGCACAGCCGATAAAAATATTACGACTATGAATTGTCATGAATGTTTGTAGGGATTATTGAAGTTCATTTTCCGGTCTGTAAGCCTTCAAGGCGGGTATGTGGTTCAATCGTGTATTGTCTGTTTCCGGACGGCGTCCGTGTTATACTTTTCCTGATAGACAGATGGCAGCATGCCGGTATTCTTCTTGAATACCTTGCTGAAATACCTCGCGTCGTTATATCCTACCAGAAACGCTACGTCAACGACCGAAACCGAAAGACTCGACAGCAGTTCCCTGGCTTTTTCCACCCGGGTATCTTCAAGGAACCGGGAGATGTTTTCACCGGTCTTGCTTTTAAACAGCTGCGAGAGGTAACTTGGGTTCAGGTAATGCTCCTGTGCTATTTTAGACAGGGACAGGTTTTCTGCATAGTGCTCCTGTATATACTGCCGGATCCTGTTGATCAATGTACCCTCCTCCATATGTGACAGCCCCAGGGACTGTCTCAGCAGCGAAACAAGATCCTGCCTGAGCTCTGCCAGGTCGTTGAATTTCAGAAGATAGTCCGGCTGAAACAGGTCTTTGACGGAAAACCCCGGAATTTGTATTTCAAGCTTCACAAAAGACCTTTTTATAGTATTGTGGATTTCCAGTATAATACTTTCAACTAAAGCGACTGAGAATTTTTTTTCATTTCTGGCATCGAATATTTTCTCAAGCGTACGGTAGACGTTTTGTAAATCTCTTTTTTCCATAAATTCCCTGAGCAAATTGACTGAGCGATACACAAACTCCGCAAAAACGGAATCCATTAAGGCCGTATCCCCCTCTTGCAGCACAGGAGGCTGGCCCGGCAGTATCTTACGCTTGAGCTGGTCGACACATTGCAGGTATATTTGCGGGATACCCTGCACTCTGTCGCAGTCGGCGCTTACAGATATGGAAATACTCCCGGCTTTCGCCGGACAAAGCTCTTTCCGAAGCAGGGCATGCAACCTGACGGCAATACTGTACGATTGGCCGGAAAGCGAGTCTCCGTTCAGCAGGATGCGGATTTCTTCAGGGTGAAGCGGATTTGGAAAGACGTACGCATCCAGCCGGGAATCCGGCATTGCCTTCAGTATGTCCGAGACGCTCTGCTGAACGGCTTCCGCCATCGGCCCCTGTACATGCTCCGCGCCGGGGGCTTCCTTGATGTAAGCGAGCAGCAGGCTGAATTTACTATAGGCGAATTCAAGGCCTTCTTCCGAGAGAAGGTTGTATTGGCGATACAGAAGATTGTTCAGGTATTTTTCATGCATAATAGCCTTGCTTTTCTGTATTTGCCTGGAAATATCCTGAAATTGCTCCTCGTTTTCCTTTTGATGCCGGATAAGGTTGACTATCAGGCTCAATGTCTCATTCAGCTCGTTCTCGTCGATAGGCTTTTTGATATAGTTGGTTATCCCCAGCTTGATAGCTTCCTTTGTATATTCGAAGTCGTCATACCCGCTGAGAATGATGAAAAAGATTTCCGGATGATCCCTCTTAACGTTCCGGATCAACTCGATCCCGTTCATGATAGGCATTCTGATATCGACCAGGATGATATCCGGTTTTACCAGACTGACAAGTTCAAGGGCATCCGCGCCGTTATCGGCCTCTCCTGCCAGGAAGAGCTCTCTTTGATCCCATTCTATCCTGTTTATTATACTTTTTCTAACGAATTTTTCATCATCCACGATCATGACGCGGTACATTTCATCAACCCCTGATTCTGCCGGTCCACGGTCCGGCTGCTCATTTTCTTCCATCCGTCCGGGCTTCCCCGGGAAAACTTGTGCATGCGGCAAGGCAAAAGGCTACGTGATCGGCGGTATCTCTATTTTTACAGTGGTTCCCCGACCCGGCCCGCTTTCTATGGAGAAGCGGAAACGTTCCTGGAACAGGAGCTTCAACCGCATAAATACATTGATGATGCCCAGATGCTTCGGTATATCGGCTTTCTCGATGGAATTCCCGCCGTAATGGAGCAAGGTGGAGTGGATTGTATCCAGTATATCCTCATCGATTCCCGACCCATTGTCCGAAATTGTGAAGCGGATCCGTTCCTCATGCCAATCCACATTCAATAATAACAAGCCGTCCCTGGTGATGTTTTTGAATCCGTGGCTTATTGCGTTTTCCACAAAGGGCTGCAGTATGAATTTCACCGTCTTGTATTCATAAACGTCCGGATTGATGTTATATTCCGCCTTGAATTTGCCTTCGAAACGATATTCCAGTATCTGGGTATAGCTGCGGACATGATGCAGCTCGTCCCTGATGCATACCACACGCTGACTGTTCAAATTGTACCGGAACATGCTGCCCAGATTCTTGCATATGGCAATTACCTTCTTACTTTCATTCTCGCTGGATAGACCGATTACTATCTCAAGCGTATTATAAAGGAAATGAGGGTTGATCTGCTGCTGCAGCGCTTGAAGCTCGGTCTCCTTACGGATGAGCTCGATAGTTTCATTCTTTTTCATCAGGTAATCTATCTGATTCGTCATGCTGTTGAAGTCCTGTACGAGCGCGCCGATCTCGTCGTCGGATGCAGCCGGTACGGTGAACTGAAACTCGCCGTTTTTGATTTTTTCCATACCCAGGGACAATTGCACGAGGGGATTGGTGATTCGTGCCGAAAACCGGTAGGAGATTATGAGCGTAACCACCAGCAGGGACAGTGAAATCAGTATGAAAAGCGTCTTCAGGTTGTCCACATCCTTAAGGATCGATTTGTATGGCAGGATGTTCACAATTTTCCATTTTGTATATTCCGAGGTTCCGAAAATAACCATATATTCGTTCGAATCGATAATTTTGCTGAAATACCCCCACTTCTGATCCTTCGGCAGGTATTGTGCAATCCGGAAGGACTGGTCTTCCGGGTAGCTGTACACCGTATTCCCTTTTTCATCCAATATGATTGTATGCGCGATGTCCAGGTACTCGTTTTTAAAAAAGTCCTCGAACTGTTTCTTGTCGATATCCATCAGAATATACCCTATAACGTCCTGGGTAAAGGAGCTGTGGATCTTGTACACCATGGTATATACCGGTTTTCTGTCCTTCTCCGCGTAATAGTTCTGCGGGTTGTCGAGGAGAATGATCATCGGCTCCTTCGATTTTTCCGCTTCCTGATACCATTTGTCCTCCTTGAAATTGTAGTTCGGGTTCTGATTGATACTGGTATAAAGCGTAAAAAAGGAACTGACGTCGTTCTCCATAAAAACGGCGATCTGCAGATTGCTCCTGGAATAGACGAACAGTTTCAACGCATTGTCGATATATTCCGCATCCTGGTAGGAATAGAAATCCTTGTTCTCCGCATTGCTGTCGGCAATTTTCTGGATGTAGTGGTTATATGCGAGTGAAAGGGCTATACTCTCGATTCCTTTGAAATAGGAATCGGTGTTTTTGATCATCTGGCTGATCATATAATAGCTGTAGCTCTGCGCCTTGGTCTTGACCGAATTGAGATAGATGAAGTAGGATATGGTGAAAAAGATGGTAGTTGACAGAAGAGTCGCCATCAAAATCAGCATAAACACTTTATCTCTGATTTTCAACCTGCGGAAAGAGTCTCTTATATTCAAAATGAAATTCTTCATGGTGAGGACCCCACGGAACTAAATATTTTACCTGTTCAAAACTAAAAATATTACCATTGCTCCTGAAATGCATTTGCTATACTAATTACGGGTCGACCAGCACTCAGCTTTATTCTATCATTCGTAACGGTATATAAAAAGAGGCATAATAACGAAATTCAGAAAGGATGGAAAAAATGAAAGGTAGAAAAATTATAAGTATTGTTCTGCCGGCAATAGTATCCTTATCGATGTTTGCAGGCTGCGGTACCGCAAAAAACGACGGAGCCCAGTCATCGACAACCCCGGAGTCTTCTGCGGCAGCTGCGGCATCCACAGCTTCCACTTCGGATGCGCCCAAAGAAAAGGCGGTTATCAGTTTCCTGAAATGGGGCGAAGGCTCTGAAAGAGACCTTGACATGGACAACATAACAAAGTTCAATACCGCCAACCCGGACATCGAAGTAAAGGGTGAAGTCATTAAGTATGACGATTATCTGAGCAAAATAAACACTCTGATCGCAGCTAATTCAACGCCGGACATATTTTACATCAATGAATACCTGCCTGTAGAATGGGGACAGAAAGGTATCGGAACCGACCTGAGGCCCTATTACGAAAAGAACGGAGTTAATCCGGAAGACAAGTATGTCGGCGCTTCTCTGTTCAAATCCGGCGACAACAAGATCTGGGGCGTTGCATCAAGTCTTGCAACCATGATGGTATACTATAATAAGAAACTGTTCCAGGACGCTGGAATCGCGCTTCCTTCAACCGACGCAAGCTCCTCGTGGACTTGGGACGAAATGATAGCGGCGGCAAAGAAGATCACGACGGATAAAAACGGGAAGCACGCCGATGAGGCGGGATTTGATCCCAAATCCATCAAGACATACGGTATTCTTGCCCCGACCTTCTGGCTCCACAATATGACACTGCTTTACAGCAATAATGCATCCTACGCTACTCCGGACGGAAAAGCTCTCGGACTCGGCAGTCCGGAAGCGACCAAGGTTATGCAGAGCATTTCCGACCTGATGAACAAGGATCATATCGCTCCTTCAATTGCAGTTACCAAATCCCTTCCGGCATCAGCCTCGATGCTGATGAACGGGCAGCTCGGCATACTTCCCAGCGGTACCTGGGACGATGTAAACTTTGTAACGGAGAATTTTGATGTTGGCGTAGCACCTTATCCAACACTGCAGAAACCTGTTTCCATCGCATGGGCTTCCTGCTATATGATGTCGTCAACCTCCAAGTACCCGGATCAGGCCTTCAAGTACCTTCAGTACGTAACTGACGGCGAGCAGAATGAAAACGTCCTCAAGATGAATCTGCCGAACCTTAAGAGCTATTACTCCGACGAAGGCAAATTCACTCAGTGGTCCGGCTTGAACAAGCACAGTGCGGACTTCCTCAAGGCAGTGCCTTCCATCATGAACGTTTCCATTACTCCTGAGAACGTCGACCTGAAGAACTTCGGACCCATCGTCGATCAGACGATCAGCCCTGAAATGGACAAATTGTGGCTGGGCGAGAAGACAGCGCAGGAAATGGTCAAGATACTCGAGGAAAAGACAGCGGGCAAGTGGCAGGGATACTGGGATAAATAAGAGCAATCAGATGTTTTGATTATAGGGGTTCCCTCCGGAAAGGCACAATCGTATACGAATGCTTACGGAGGGAACCTTTCTATTGAAAGGTGAAAACTCATGGAGAAAATGGATAAACCAAGCAGGCGCACGTTTTTTTCAAAACACTCGGACACACTATGGGGCTACTTCTTCATTTTACCGGCTGTCGTCGGTCTGATCGTGTTTTACTTCGGTCCTATGCTGTTCAGCTTTTTCATTAGCTTCAATTCGTGGGATGTTGTCCGTCCGCCGAAATGGATACTCTTCGACAATTATGCCAGAGTGTTCAGCGATGAGCTGACAATGAAATCCCTTGGAGTAACGCTCTATTACACCCTCATCGCGGTGCCGGCTACAACCGTCGTATCGCTTCTGACAGCGGTACTGCTCAATACGAAAATAAGGGCTATGTCTTTTTTCAGAACGGCGTTGTACATTCCTTCCATTGTTCCGATGGTGGCTAATGTCGCTCTCTGGATGTTTCTATATAACCCGGCTTTCGGGCTTTTGAACTATTTTCTCGGATTATTCGGCATACCCCCTCAGAACTGGGTGTTTGCAAAAGAGTCGGTAGTTCCCTCCCTGGCCCTGATGGCCGTCTGGGGCGCGGGGAATACAATCGTTATCTACCTTGCAGGTCTGCAGGGGATCTCACATGAACTGTACGAATCTGTCGATATAGACGGTGGGAACGTTTTTCACAAATTCTTCAATGTAACGCTCCCCATGCTGAGCCCTGTCATATTCTACAACGTGGTCATGGGGATAATCAACAGTATGCAGGTCTTTACACAGCCCTATATCATGACGCAGGGCGGGCCGGACAACGCCAGCATGTTCATCGTACTGCTGCTTTACAGGACGGCTTTCAGAAACCAGGAGATGGGTTATGCATCCGCAATGTCCTGGGTACTTTTTGTACTCATCGGCATTATGACTTTGATAGCATTTAAAACTTCCAATACGTGGGTGTTCATTGAAGGTGAGGATAAAAATGGCAAAAAAAAATAAATACAAGCCTGGACAAGGCGTTGTTTATCTGATTTTAATACTACTTGCGCTGTTCAGCCTCTTCCCGTTCTTTTGGCTGATCAGGAGCTCTTTCATGAGCTCCATGGAGATTTTTGCAATGCCAATGCAATGGCTGCCCAAACGGCTTCGGTTCGAAAATTACAAGGAGGCTCTCACAGCGCTTCCCTTCGCGGTTTACTTTAAAAACACGATGATAGTCGTCATATTGAACATGGTCGGGTGTATTCTCAGTTCGAGCTTTATCGCCTTCGGGTTCTCAAGGATCAGGTTCAAGGGAAGGAATCTATGGTTCGCACTTTTGCTCACAACGATGATGATCCCGAATTCTACGGTTCTGATACCGCAGTTCATCGGCTGGAAATTTGCAGGAGCCTATAATTCTTATTGGCCCCTTATCCTGCCTGCATTTTTCGGGAATGCGTTCTTTGTTTTCCTTCTGAGGCAATTCAACTACACCATACCTAAAGCATATGATGAAGCTGTATTCCTGGATGGAGGCACCTATTTCACAGTGTACCGGAGGATCATCCTTCCGCTGTCCAAGCCTTCGCTCACTGCTGTCGGGGTGTTTACCTTCATGTATAACTGGAACGATTTCTTCGGACCTCTGATCTATTTGAATACCGGCGAGAAGTATACGCTGGCGCTGGGGCTACAGTCGTTCATCGGCCAGTACAATTCCGAGTGGCATTTACTTATGGCGGCGTCCACTGTTATTATCGTACCGATGATCATCATATTCTTCTTCGCTCAGCGACATTTCATCGAAGGGATTACGTTCTCAGGCCTCAAGGGCTGATATAGGGAAAAGGAGAAATAAAAATGTTGAATTTATCCAGCTGGAACACCTGGGATATACGGTGCCTTAACGCCGTAATGAAAATACCCGAGATGACCGAGCTCCGTGTCGCGGTGTATGACACGGAAACACACCTGTACCAGGACGAATTTCTCTGGTCCAATGTAGTCCGGTTCGGCTATCACCACCCCATCGGGGAATATTTCGACATCGATCTGAAATTTATAGATGCGGTATTTTCACTTGAATTTGCCAGTCAAGGAGAAAAGTTCGTATATAAAATCGCTTTTAAAGAAGCACAGCCGAAATACCGGCTGAACATCGCAGCAATGTTCCGGTGGGGAGCCAAGGGCAATATCCTGATGGACGACAGCTCCGTCACCATGTCTGCAAAAGGCCGCAATTACAGGTTTGCCTTTACCGGGAACCAGGACAGGGATACCCTTGTCAATACAAGCCACCAGGGTATTCTGTTCGATACCTGCTCCCCCGTCTATATCAGCTGCAATTCGGATCTGACGCGGGAAGAAATGGAAGAATTCCTCAGGATCAAGCGCAGGGAGTGCATCGATTGCTACTGCCAGGGAGAAGGCATGCTGTCGGACACACCCCAGGCGATCATCAAAGGGATCACCTGGAACACGATCTTCGAACCGACCGGCAGACGCATTTGCTCTCCGGTGTCCCGTGCATGGTGCACCGGCAACGGTACAGGCTTCGGCTCCTACGTACTGTTCGAATGGGATACGTTTTTTGCCGGGCTTATGAGTGCAGCGCAGGACAAGGATTTTGCCTGCCAGCAGGTGCGAAGCATAATGCAGGAAATGACTGAAGACGGGATGATACCGAATTTCGGCGCGCAGAACGCCTGCAGCGTCGACCGCTCCCAGCCTCCTGTCGGCGCTTACTGTATACTGAAGCTTTACCGGCAGTTCGGGGATACCGGGCTGCTTGAAGAAACATATGAAAGGTTGACAAGATGGAATTCCTGGTGGATGAAGAACCGCGACGGTAACGGGGACGGTTTGCTGGAATGGGGCTCCAATCCATATCCGGAAGGCCGCAGAGTGCAGTATGAAGCGGACAACCATCAGGCGGCAATGTACGAATCGGGTCTGGATAACAGCCCGATGTACGACGGAGTTGAATACAACAAGCAGACTCACACCATGGAATATGCGGATGTCGGCCTGAATGCGTTATATGCCATGGACTGCTGGGCTCTTGCAGAGATTTCACGCATCCTCGGAAAAATGGAGCAGGCGGCGCTTCTGGAAAAAGAGTATTCCAGGATGCGGGAAACCATGCAGAAAGAACTCTGGGATGAAAAAACCGGGATCTTCCTGAACCGTCACTGGGACGGCCGCTTCAACTACCGTCTTTCCCCCACCAATTTTTATCCGCTGATAGCCGGGATAGCAACGCAAGAGCAGGCTGAACGCATGGTAAAGGAGCACCTGCTTAACGAAGAGGAATTCTGGGGCCGGTATGTAATTCCAAGCATTGCGAGGAACGATCCCGCCTTCCCCGACAACAACTATTGGAGGGGCAGGATCTGGGGGCCGATGAACTTCCTTGTAGGAGAAGGACTCAAAAGGTATGGCTTCCATGATACGGCCTACCGGTTTGCACGGAAGAGCCAGCTGCTTTTCCAGCAGGAGTGGCAGGAAAAGAACCACATCCATGAAAACTACAATGCCGTAACCGGAGAGGGCTGTGATGTAAAAAATGCAGATCCGGTTTATCACTGGGGAGGGCTGCTTGGCTACCTGGCTATTTCCGAACTGATAGAAGCCCAGCCATGGAGCGGCCTGCGGTTCGGGAACCTGAACGGTGAATACGCCTCCATTAAGAACTTCCCCGTTGGAACCAGCGACATCTATGACGTGACCATGGACGGGGGCTTGTCCGTGTTCCGCAATGGCAGCGCTATTATAAAAACCGATATACCGGTCATGATCAGGGGATATGTTCTGGACAGGGATACGCTGTATTTGGAAATCCTAGCTGAAAAGCCGGGAGATCTGGTTCTGAAGCCGGACCCGACCGCAAAAAAGGTAATTGTCAGGATAAAGGAAGAAACAGTTGTTTTGGAAAGGAAGGACGAGATAGTCATACCGTTCCTCTGACGAACCGCCTGTTATCCTTATAAATAATACCGGAAAGGGATGCATCGAATGATTAGTCGGAAAGACAGAGAAATAATACGCAGTTTGGCAGGAAGAGTCCGAGAAATAGCCGAATTGCCCATGATGGAAAAGCGCAGGCAAAATATTTACAGATTCAACGCTCTCAAACCTGAGAAGCCTATGGTATTGTGCTTTCCGGAGGGAGCGTGGAGGGAGCTGCTCCCCGAGAGCCAGATGACCTGTGAGGATCCCAGGCTTCGAGCCTGGGAGTGGAAACTGCGCAGCCAGATCTACTGGTGGGAGCATATCAACGACGATAATACTCTTGAGCCCTGGTTCAACATACCCTGGGAAATCACACCCGGGGATTATGGCGTAGAAATAAAGGAAGTACATGGAGAAGGCCTTGGCAGTTTCCGTTACGAACCGCCGATCACCGACCTCGAAAGGGATTTCGAGAAACTGCATTTCAGGGAGTTCAAGGTAGACAGGGAGCTTGTGCAAAAAAATTACACTCTTGCTCAGGAACTGTTCGGAGATCTTCTCCCTTCCAGAGTCCGCGGTTATACCTACTATACCTGCTCCATCACCTGGGAGGCGATGAAGCTCATCGGCATGGAAAATATGTTCACGAACATGTACGACGACCCGGACAATCTGCACCGATTGATCAAATTCCTCTCGGACGATTGGATCGGGTACTACAAGTGGCTGGAAAGGGAAGGCCTCCTGATGCTTGATAATGAAAACGACTATGTCGGAACAGGCGGAGTCGGATATACCGATGAACTTCCCCGGAAGGACCTGAAGGCAGGATCGCCGGTACGTCTGATCGACACATGGGGGCGGACAGACTCACAGGAGACCATAGGGGCATCCCCCGCCATGTTTAACGAATTCGTCTTCCAGTACCAGATACCCATGATGGAGCTGTTCGGGCTGAATTGTTATGGCTGCTGCGAGCCCTTACAGGACCGCTGGCAGTATATCAAGGCCATCCCGAACCTAAGAAGGGTATCTGTTTCACCCTGGTGTGATCAGGAGAAAATGGCGGACTACCTTGGCAAGAATTATATTTTCAGCCGTAAGCCGAATCCTTCCCCTGTATGCACGGATTTCGACGAGGAGATTATCCGGAACGATATCCGCAATACGTTGAAAATAGCGAAGAATAACGTTCTGGAAATCATCATGAAGGACACTCACACGATCTTGAACCGGCCGGAGCGCATTGCCAGATGGGTGGAGATAGCTCGCGAAGAGGTCGATTCGATCTGATTTTATTTGATCTGATTTTATTTATACGATCCGACATAATCTGATGTATGAGGTGAATGAATTATGGAAATCAATCTGACAGGCAAAATTGCAGTTGTCACAGGCGCAACCGGTGAACTGGGCAGGGTTATGGCGCTCACCCTTGCAAAATGCGGCGCGGATGTGGTTATCCATTACCACAAGAATGAGGAAAAGGCAAAAGAGCTCTTGCAGGAGATCGGCAGACTTTCCGGAAAAGCCATTATGGTACAGGCTGATATTACGGATTACGACTCTGTTATGAAAATGAGGGATACTATTGTCGCCGGCCTTGGCAAGCCTGACATCATCGTAGACAATGCCGTTATACAATACACGTGGAAGCCGGTGCTTGAACAGGCTCCCGAAGATTATGAAAGCCAGTTCCGTTCATGTGTAATGCAGAATGTTCTCATGGCAAAAGCATTTATACCCTTCATGCTCGAAAAAAAGGCCGGACGTTTTATCGCAATCAACACTGAAACCGCAATGCAGTGCAATATCGGCCAGTCCGCCTACGCCTCCGGGAAAAGGGGTATGGACGGCGTTATCCGGTCCCTTGCAAGAGAGGTTGCAGAGTACCAGATAACGGTAAACCAGGTTGCGCCCGGTTGGACCATAAGCGACAGGGACAGGCTGACCGGTACGGACAAAAATTCGGATTACTTGAAAATGGTACCGATGGGACGCAGAGGCACGGACCAGGAAGTCGCAAACATGGTGGCATTCCTGGCATCCGACCTGGCCAGCTTTACAACGGGAGCCTATATACCTGTAAACGGCGGTACCGTAATGCCGACCATATGACAAAAGCAGGTCTGCGATAACATACCAGGGAGGATCTTATGGAACAACAATTACTGAGACATGTTGTAATGTTCAAATTCAAGGAAGGCGTTGCAAAGGAAGGGATCGAAGCAGTCGAAAAAGCCTTCGCCGGGCTGAAGGACAGCATCCCTCTGGTCCGTTCCCTGGAATGGGGCACGGATGTAAGTCCGGAAGGTATAAGCCAGGGCTTCACCCATCTTTTCCTTGTGACCTTCGACAGCGAGCAGGACAGGAACGCATATCTTCCCCATCCGGCACACATTGCCTTCGGGAACGTGCTGAAGCCGGTGATAGACAAGGTCATGGTTATAGACTACTGGGCGCGCGGATAAATCCCGCGCTCCTACCCCGTCTGACATTCAACGTACGTTTGCATATACCTGCTCGGCCGTAAAAAAGCCGTCTTTTATTACTGTTTCATCTATGTTATCCTTTGTTACAAGCTGCGGCTGATAAATCCTGCTTGGTACATTATATGCCCCGTTCGACAAAATTTCATAGGGACCGACGTCTTCGCCGTCAGCCATTTTCACGGCAATTTCAGCCGCATCCTCCGCAAGGATATTGATAGACTTGTAAACCGTCGAGCCCTGTGTCCCCTCTACTATTCTCTGGCAGGCGCCCAGTTCCGCGTCCTGCCCCGTAACAAATACCTTCCCTGCAAGCCTGTTTTCGCTCAAAGCGGTAACTGCACCTTCCGCGATCTGATCATTCGCCGCAATGATTGCATCTACCTTCTGACCGCTGTTCAGGATCTTACTTACATAGTCATATGAGACCTCGTCACGCCAGGCGTTTATCCACGTCTCTCCGACGACATTTATATCGCCTTTGTCAATAAACGGCTGAAGGACGCTATAATATCCGTCGTGCAGCATGAAGGAATTGTCGTCTCTTTGCGAGCCGTTCAGAATCAGATAATTTCCTTCAGGCATTTGTTCCGTGGCGGATTTACCCATCATATAACCAACTTCGGTGTTATCAAAGGATATGTAAAAGTCAACGTCGGCGTCCTTTACCATGCGGTCATATGCAATCACCTTCACGTTACGACTATGTGCATATTTGACGAGGTCCTTCAGGCTGTCTTTATCGTAAGCGACGATTACGAGCACATTGACCCCCTGATTGATCATTTCCATACCGATCTCTTTTTGGCGATCGCTATCCTCATATGCATCCTTCACAATGACCTGGGCGCCAAGATTCTCTGCCTTCGCAACAAATATGTCCCGGTCCCGCAGCCATCTTTCCACCGTCATCGTTTCGTAAATAAATCCTATTTTCACCTCATTATCCTCGGCGTTAACGGTCTTGGCCGAACCGCAGCCATACGAGAAAATTAAAAGCACAGTCAAAGACAAAAAAAGCAGCTTCCTCATAACAAACCTCCCAAACCTCCCTATATCTGTTTTAGATAGTCTGAAGGAGATATACCCACATGCTTTTTGAACAATTTACTGAAATAGTTGGGATCGCAGTATCCTGACATGAAACAGATTTCTTTTATGGAATACCTGCTTTCCTTCATCAGCCTTTTTGCATTTTCAATTCGCACTGACGTTAACCTTTCAATGAAATTTTCGCCCGTTTCGTTCTTGTACAGCCGGCTCAAATATTGAGGGCTGATATAAAGCTCTTTTGAAACATCATCCAGAGTTAGGTCCTGATTGAACCTTTCGTTTATCAGCATATTTGTTTTTTCAACTATTTTTCCAATATTGCATTTCTTCCCGACGCTTATCGCGCCGGCTACATGCCTTATCTCCTCTGTACATATCTGCTCAAATTCTTCCCTTGACTTGCAGCATAGAATCTTTTTAATATAATGTCCGGGTTCGATATCATCGTTGATTCCGTTTTCCATAGCGACCTGGCGTACTGCCGCCATCATTTCTATGATCCTGTAGTGCTGGTTCTCCTGTTCGAAGAAATTGGGGTATTTCCGGAAGATATCCGACAAAACTGTCATACATTTCTGCACATCTCCATTTTCGAGACCTGTTATTAATTTATGTTCCTGGGCCACAATTTCAAATCCCACGTTGTATACATTGGGAGCTATATCGTCGATATGTACTATTCTGCCGCCTTCATTGCAATTGAGCGCCTTCAGCGCTTCCTGATAGGATATCATTATATCCTGATCGTTGTGAATCCTTCCTATCCCGGCCTTGAATTCCATATCGGATTTTTCCTCCAATAAGCGCATGATATCTTCTATGTTGGTTATGGCCTGCACCCTCTGTTCATACAGATCTTCTATGCTTTCCGCAACATAAACGACGACCCTGTCCAGCATTACCGGGCCTACTATGCACTTGCACCTGCATTTTAAATTATCCTTGAAAAGAGTATAAATTTCCTGGTTATCGAGGCTATCGCCCAACTGGGCTTCGAAATTGCCATCCTTACCTTTTTTGTTGAACGTCAGCACAAAAATATAGCCAGTCTCATTTTCTATATCAAAAAATTCTTTTTTGTACTTGATGATATCGGTTTTTCTTACCTGATTAAAGAGCAAAGAATAAATGAAGCTGTGCTCTACGGCAGAAAGCATCTTTTCGATCCTCTCTTTCGCCTCGAGCTCCCAGCTGTATTTGCGCCTTTCGGCATCCAGTTGGACCATTATCCTTTGAAGGGTATCCACCAGTCTATCCTTTTTTACAGGTTTTATCAAATATTCACTGACTCCCAGTTCAACAGCCTGTTTGGCATATTCAAAAAATTCATAGACCGATACTATGACTATCTTTACATCGGTATGAACTTTCTTTATTTCCTTGATTGCATCAAGGCCGTTAATACCCGGCATCTTGATATCCGTCAATATTATATCCGGTTTTATGGTAAGAGTTTTTTCTATAGCTTCTCTTCCCGATCTTGCTGTTTCGATAATCCTTATGTTACTGAATTCGTTTTCAACAATATGCCGTACGGATTCGATCATTATCTGTTCATCATCACATACCATAAGACTATACATGGGAACCACCACCCTCTTCTACCTGCTTATTCCTTCAACAATATCGAACCAGTTTTTTATCGGTATTTTTAAAATCACCTCTGTGCCCTTGCCCGGAGCGCTGTTCACTTCTATCACATCTTCGCAGTTGAAAAACAGCTTCAGTCTCTGCACCACGTTGTATATTCCTATCCCTGTCGTATGCCCGGATATTTCGCTTTCAAACTTGTGGCATTTTAATATCTTCAGCCTTGTTTCCTCGCTCATTCCAGCCCCGTTGTCCTGAACGCTCATTCTTACAACGGTATCGTTTCTGTCAAGCGAGATATTGATCACGCCTCCTCTCTCGAGGTTACCTATACCATGAATCGTGGCATTTTCCACAAGCGGCTGGATGATCAGAGGCGGAACCTCGATATTGAGAAGGCTTTGATCGATGTTATATTCAAATTTCATGATGTCCCCGAACCGTACGGAGAACAGGTCTTCGTATGCCCTGACAGTATCTATTTCATCCTTGATTCTGACTTTTCTGTCCAGGCTTTTTACATTGTATCTGAATATCTTTGCCATATTGTCAAGAAAATCCGAGGTCTTGTCGGCGCCTTCGATCATTGCAAGCTGTACCCCGGCATTGAGCGTATTGAACAGAAAATGAGGATTTATCTGCATTTGCAGCGTCTTCATTTCCGCGTCCACGAGCAGCGACTGTATCCTCAGATTTTCTATCTGCTGTTCAAGAAGCTGCGATTCGGTATCTGCCTTGTTGTGCAGCTCGCTTATGTAATTCCTGATACTGTGCTTCATTGCGTTGAAGGCGTTTGCCATTATGCTGAGCTCGTCCTGCGAATATACTTCGACGTCGTCCGCTTCGAAATTGCCGTTGGACATTTCTTCAGCCGAGTGCGCAAGTTTGATTATAGGCTTTGTCATATTGTAGGTCAGGTAGGATATTACCAGTATGTTCAGTAGTATAACGGATATTATGAGAATCAGATTCGTCGTCCTGAGCTTGTTGAGATTCTCCGACATTCCAAGGTATTGAGCGGTATTGATATTCAAAATGTTCAGATTCAGTCGGTCTGTATATGTACGTATATATCCTGCTATCCTGTTTGCCTCGGCATACTTCGCGATATACTCATCCGCGTTGCCCATTCTTTTTGCCTCCACAGCCGCTTCCGTTTCATTGAGATATGAATCGACCATATACGCGACATCCTTGTAGATCAAGTCATTCTGGCTGTATATCCCGTGCGATTCATCAAATATGCCCTGCGCCTTCTCACTGAAGATATCCTTATACCTGTAATAATTGAGCAGGCTGTCAGAATCGGTGGCAACAAGATAATTCGACAGATTGGTGCTTACGTTGTACATATCACTCAGAAATTCTTTTATCTCGACATTGGCGGCAAACATATCATCCATCTTTTCTATTATATTGCTGGACAATCCCAGAATGGATATGCTCGTAACGCTGGCTAGAATCATGGTCAGAACGAAGATCGCAATGATCCTTGACTTTATGCTGTTGAACATTCTATTCCATATTTTTTTCATAATGCATTTACCCGCTGGTTATTTCTGGTCTATATTTATGGCTGTATATATGTCTGTGGCGACGTTCAGATAACTCGACTGAAATGAGTTCCCGACGCTGCCGCACAATATGTCCACGCTTTTATACCCGGCGTTGTATCCATTCCTGTCAAGCACCCCGAAAATGATACCTTTTTTGATGTAGTACTTTATCTCATCCGTGATACCTGTACCGACTATGACGACTTTTCCCACCAGATTGCGTTCGACAATAACGTGCGCCGCCGCTACCGTATCCTTGGCGTTGTTGCAGAATATCACATCGACGTCGGGTTGCCCTGTCAGTATGCTTTCCGTAAGGTCTTCCGCCCCGAGCAGATCGTTTTTTCTATATAAGGTGCAAAGCAGATTGATTTTTTTCTCGCTTTCAATAATGCTTGTTATGCCGCTCATCATGATATCGCTTTGTGACATTGCAATCTTATCTGTTTCGCTTTGACCGGCATCCGATAAAATCACCGCCAGATTGATCGGCGTATCCTTGTCTACTGCCTGGGATATCAGCTTTGCCGCCTTTACTCCAAAATCATAAAAGTTGGTTCCAACATATGAAAGCCGGTTACTGTCGACGGATTCGACAATACCTACTACGATATGGATCCCTGACTCAGCCGCACTGTTTATTGCATCCGAATACTCCGCCGAGTTCTCGCCGTTTACAATAATGCCGTCGACCCTGGATTTGTTCGCTATATTTACATACTCTACTGTCTTATCGATGCTGTCCGGCTCAGATATAGGATTGTATTCGATTGCGGCATTATGCACTTTCCCGGCTTCGAATACCCCTTCTTTGAATTTCTGCCAGTATTCGTCGTCTCCGGAATTCAAAATGAGCGAGAAATGATATTTCGGATTCACGCCGAATACATTTGCAGTGTTTCCGTCATAGACTTTATTGACCATGTTGAAGTAATGCACAGCCATTGCAGCCGATGCAACCACAATGGCAAACAGTAGGCCCAATGATATCCTGTAAAGAAATTTCATTTTGTCATCACCTCTGAATAGGGGCTGCCAGCCTGTTTGTAATCTTTATCCATTATACCATAAATGGGATTTTAAAACTAACTTATGTATAACAAAAAGAGACAGAAACTAAAGGCACGGTTCAATAGGGAAACTTATTGAACCATACCCCAAACCGATACGGAAATGCAGCAAACAAGGCACTTCGAGCGAAGTGCCTTGTTTGCGTCTAGAAATACTAAGTTAATCTTTTCGCTATTTTCCCAGCAGGTTGTACAGCACTTGCGCCATTTCAGCACGGGTGGCGGTGGAGCGCTGACCGTATAGCCCCCAATCGCCGGGGTAAAGACATACTCGCTCTCGGTGTCCGGATAATAGTCCAGAGAAGTCCATGTCACCGGAATTTCTACGGTGGTTTCATCCCATTCAAGTTCGGTGGCTTCGCCTGTTTCCCCTGGCTCGTTGACCACTGCCTCTACGGCGGAGCTGGTGGTCGCAACCAAGGAATCGTCCGTTGATACATCCTCGTCCGGGTTGCCGGAATCCAGCACAGACTCCTCCTCAGAGGTCACGGCTGTCCGCACCGTGGCGATCAGAGTCGGGGGAGATCTAAATTTTCAATGGACGTGCCTGATGCAACTGTTTTTTCTGTTTCTGCGAGCGGCGCAAAGCTGATGATTTCCCCGCATTAGGCCAATTGTCGTATGCGCTTCTTCAGCCATTGCCGAAACCGGCAGCATGGTCACTACCATGTACAGCGCCAGAAACATACTTAGTAATCGTTTGTTCATAAGATCTGATCTCCTTGATTCGTAAAACTGGTTTTCCTTGTTCCAAAAGTTTCTGCAACCTTCCGGCTTCTTCTTTGGTGGCAGAACGAATATGGTTTTTCTCACAGGAGGGGCATTCCTTTACCGCTCCCACCCGGCAGAATAAAAAGCCGCAGTCCTCACAGGCGTAAGTCATGTCATGCCCTCCTTTCCGCATGGATACAGCGGTTTCCTTCAAATTCCAAGGAGCTGCTTTTTCTTGGCCTCAAACTCCTGCTGGGAAATAACGCCGTCCTCCATGAGCGCCTTGTATTTCTTGATTTCCTCGATGGCGTCGACAGGGGGAGCCATGGTTGTATGCAGCGCTTGCGTTCCCGCTGTGCCAAGGCCGACGGACTGCTCCGGCACACCCGGAAAGGCTGCCGCTCTGAGTGCGGCCGCCAGCTTTTCAATTTCTTCAATGCTTTGCTGGTAGGAGCGGAGGTAGTCGTTCACATCCGGGTGGGTATTATCAAATCGGGGACCGTCCATGTCGCATTTGATAACCGTCCAGTAAGGATGGTCGAAATGCAGCTCAACATTAAATGCCCGAAAGGGTTCAGGAATATCAATATACTGTATCGGCGCCGACCCGTTTGCCTTGCCGTCATCCAGTTTCTCAAGGGTGCGGGTCATCTGCCTGTTCATCACAAGCTGGGAGATTTGCGGCGCCATAGCCATGGCGCGCTCCGGCACGATGCTGGTATAGCGGCGTATACCCACCGCCGATCCCTCAAACAGGGGGGAGTTGTCCTCTTTGATGATAAAGGATTTTAGCTGCCCGGCCTCAAACACAGTTTTGTCCGGGTTTTTGCTCATGCAGAACAGCTTGTTTTGGTAATCAAAGATCATTTTGGTGTCCCAAAGGCCGAAGTCAATCCGTTCAGAAGTAACAAACTGTTCCTTTAGCAGTTGGTTTTGATCGTAAAATGACAAATAGTCCCGAAAGCCCTGCATCGTCAGTTTGCTTTCCTTGTCGCTTTCCATATCGATCTTGCTGTAGCAGGTGCCACAGATGTATTCGCCCTCGATTTTCGATGGCAGGAGCCACGAAATCTTGCCGCCGCAGATGGGGCAAGGGGGTTTTTTAGAAAACAGACCCATAATGATTTCCTCCATTTGTTCTAATTATCTTGTCCCACCGCCTGAACCGCCGCCGATGGAGCCGCCGCCCCCGCCAAGGGAAGCAAATCCGCCCCCGCCGCCGCTGCGCTTTTCCTGCGCGCGCTGTTCCTCGGTTTCCTTCATATTCCTGTAAAGCAGGTAGTGATAGGAATAGGCGGTCACCATGCTCTGGCTGTAATCGGTCAGCTGGTCGGAAATTTGCGGGTATAGCTCTTTCATTTGCTCCGCCACCTGATCGGCAATGCCAAACAGCATGGCATAGGTCAGCAGTTCCCTCCAAATCGGCATTTCCATGACGCCACGCTCGGCAACCAGCGAAAAATCCGTCAGATACCGTTTGAGCCCCATCAGCTCGCCCAGCTCCTGCTCACCGGCCGGGGTCAGGTCGGTAAGCTTTGCGGGCATATCCCACCGTTTCAGGCAGTGCTTTTGATTCAAATACGCTCTGCCCGCGCTGTCGCATTTCTGTATGTAGGCTCGCAGCAGCTTGTCATTTTGACTTGCAAAGCGTTCCAGTTCCTTTGCCTGCAAGGTGGCATCCGAACCGGCCGCACCCTCCAACACCGTATAAAGGTACTCGTCATGCTCGCTGCCCATGAGCCGCAGGCTGACTGTTTCCTTGGTCTGCCCCATCAAGCCGACTTCCTGCGTTTCCACCGGGGACAGGCAGCCCAGCTGAATCAGCCGCAGCATTCCTGTGGCGAGGATCGCACCATCTTCACACACATCAAACATTCTCCCCAGCGCATAGGTAGCGCTCAGGTTGCCCTCGTTGGGAATATCCCTGAAATACCCGAACCGCTCTGCGAATCTTTGCCTTTTTTTCTCTGCACGTTTCTTTTTCATCCTGAAAAACCAAATAATCAGCCCGATGGGAAGTCCGATGGACAGCAGTGTCACGCTAAGCGCTGCAAATGTGGACACCTCCTCGCCGGCAGAGTGGGTATTGTCGTAATCGCTGCCCTCAAAGGCTGTTTCTTTTACTTCTTCAAAGCTGCCCGGTTCCTGCCGTGAGGGGGACAGGATTCCCTTATCCAGAGAAAACAGTACCGTCACATGGTTCTCGGGATAGATAGGGCTTTCCGTGCAGGCAAGAATGGCGCCGTCTGAAAATTCCACCTGTCCGTCATAGCCAAAGCCCCATACATCGGCGGTTTCATCGGTGATGGGCGTTCCGTCCGCCAGTCGGATCTCAACCTTCACATCGGTAGGGGTGATATTCATTCCATCGTTTACGAATCGGAAATTTACGCCGTCCCTGTCGCTGTAACCGCCCACCGCATTGTCCAGCTTATATTCAATCGCATAGCTGTTTTGCCCATACCGGCTGATGCCAAAGCAAATTTCATACCCACTATCCGTATCATGGATGCCGCATTTTTTTGCCTTTTCTTCAAAGCTCCATTCAGTATTCCAATCCGGCACGGTCTCATAGCTCCCGTTTTGGTCGGATACCGTAAGCTCGCTGATGGTCAGGTAATCGGGTACGTTCATGGGAATGTAGCTTTCGGTTCCCTCGTTAAAATCGCCCTTCCAGACCTGTGTAACGTACATGGAGCCGTCCTCGTAAATGACAGCCTGAATATCCATGGTATTCACCTGATTTGCCGCAAAAGCCGGGAGAGCGATGGAAAACAGCAGGACAACGCATAGAATCAGGCCGCTCACTTTTTTTCCCATAGGACACCTCATTTCATGCTTGGCATATCCACCTTGCCAGCCTGCTCCACAAGATACTCTCTTTGTCGAAAACCCATCATACCGGCAATCGTAGAGACCGGAAACATCCGGATTTCACGGTTTAACTTAGTCACGCTGTCGTTGTAGATCAGGCGGCTGGTGCGTACCATGTTTTCAAAGGTTTGCACCGCGTCCATGGTTTTGTTATATGTTTGGTTTGCCTTCAATTCGGGGTATTGCTCCGTTACCATGGCAATCCTACCCAAGGCTTCGGAAATAACCCCTTCCTGGCGCAGCACATCCTCCGGTGTGGATTTTGCCGTAATCACGCTTCTTCTTGATTTAATTGTTTCAATCAGCGTTTCGCTTTCGTGCCTGGCATAGCCCTTTGCCAAATCCAAAAGAGCCGTCAGAGCATCGAAGCGGCTTGACAGCTGCACCCCGATCTGGCTCATGGCATTGCTGATATTCTCATCAAGCACGACTAGTCTGCGCTGGGTAGAGATAGCCCATAGAACAATGACCGCAACAATTACGATGATTGTGATGAAAGCTGGCAGCATAATAAAGTCCTCCTCGTTTATTTTTTAATGGGCGGGCAGACCACGATTTTGTCCGTCCGCCCATTTTGCAGCTTGTATGCCAGGCGGGAAAATGAAGCGCTTTGCCTGCCGCTGGTACATAAGGGTATTACTCCAATGAAATGCTCTTAATAATATCGTCCATATTAGCCTCAAGCGAGGTGTTTAACCCCGTGTCATAAGTAAAGCTAAGCTGCTGCTCACAGTCCTGACCTTCTATTGAAAAGAACAAAGTAAGGTGGCAAACGGTTTTGTTTTTGCCGCTTACCTTGAATCCAATCTATCAAAAATTCTCTCAAAAAACCGTTTGCTGCATGAAACATGATTTTTTCGACATGAATCATGGTTTCGGTTTTAATTTGTCAGTGGGTGCGGCGCGGTCAGTCCTCCGTATATGGCGACACGTCGGGCTCAATCCACGCTCTGTTGTCACGCAAGTCCACGTCGATGTCGAACAGCTTTGCTATGTTGCGGAGCTTGATAAAGTTGTTGCTGCTGATTTCGCAAGCGGGAAACGCAACCTCCGAGCCGTAGAGCATAAACTTTGGCGACGAATATCGTCAAGGATATGTCCCGATTAGGCGAAACTACTTGATGGTCGGGCAGTATACTGAGATGGTATTTCCGAGCTGCGGCGTCCGATTCATAGCAATCGTCAGATAACATAGACAGCCTCTACGGTTAGAATGACTTCACCACGTTCAAGAGTCTGTTTAACGATTTCTATGCCAAGGATACCAGCAAGAAAATCCACGCGGTAGTGAAGTCCAAGGCAGAACGGGGCGAGCGTGTGGGAGTGCGGGCAACCTACGGCTACGAGAAGGACGAGGTAAATCCCAAGAAAAAGATTTTTCCCGACGAGGAAACCGCACCCGTTGTGCAAAGGATTTTAATCTGTGCGCCAGCGGCAGAAGCCCCAACCAGATCACGCGCCGTCTCAAATAAGAGTGACCCGCTTCGCAAGACAGCAGCCGGTTCTGTTTAAGCAACACATCCATCAGAAAAACAGCGCCGAAGCCCGCCGAGAGATTGAACTGTTGCATAGAGAACTGGATGCCATGCGTCGGAGGGATACCGAGCTCAGCAAATTATTCAAACGGTTATATGATGACAACGTTCTCTGCAAGGTAATCAATGAGCAGTTTCGGATGCTATCCGGGCACAAATACAAAAGCAGACAGCTTAATCTGCTGTCTGCCTCGGCAAACTACCCACGATTCACATTATGTCCTTATTAACACGGACATAAAGGGACGGTTCTTTTGTTTCGTTAAGCAAAACGAAGAGCCAAAAAAACCGTCCCCGTGTTTCTTCCCTTGATTCAGTCTAGCCGAGTCTGGACTTTGATTTCGAGTACATGTCAAATGCCACAGCCAGCAATACAACCATACCTTTTGCTACAGACTGCAAAAAGACATTCAAGCCTATAATAGACATACCGTTGTTCATGACGCCCATAATAAGGGCGCCTACGACAGCTCCCCATATCGTTCCTATGCCGCCGTATGCGGAAGCGCCGCCTATAAAGCATGCGCCTATGGCGTCAAGTTCAAAGTTCAAGCCGACATTAGGCGAGGAGGCCATCATTCTACCGGCAGTTACTACGCCTGCAACACCAGCTAAAAGCCCCATGTTCGAATACACGAGAAACATCATCTTTTTAGTGTTGACGCCGGAAAGCTCCGCCGCCTTAATGTTTCCTCCCATAGCGTAAACATGTCTCCCGGGTATAGTCTTGGTCGCTATAAACGTATAGAGTGCGTATAAAGCTGCCAGTAAAATCAGCATTATGGGCAAGCCTTCATCCATCGCCAGCCAGTATGCGAAAACATTTATAACAATAAAAAACGAAATTGCTTTTGTGACGACCGAATTTAAAGATGCTACTTCATATCCGCGCAATTGCTTGCTTTTTCTGTTGTAAATAACAAACAAAACGTAAATGATGGATAATGCAAGCCCTACAATAAGCATCGTTACATTCAGAAACTCAGGCTTATTCTGCAACTGCAGCAAATCGCCGATGCGTAAAAAATCCGTGACGGTATTTGGAGCGATATCGGGAACCGAACCCGTTCCGATAATAGCATATAAGCCGGAAAGTGGTAAGGTCTTACCGTCCAGTATAATATTGTTGATCCCTCGGAAAACCATCATACCTGCCAGTGTTGTGATAAATGGCGGCACCTTGACATACGCTATCCAAAAGCCCTGCCATATGCCTGCCAAAAGGCCCGTTATAATACTGAAGATGATTGCCAGCCAGGTCGGCAGACCAAGCGTCGTGGCCATCAGCCCCGACATTGCGCTTACCAGGGCGACCAGCGCGCCGACCGAAAGGTCGACATTACCACCCGTCAATATGCAAAACATCATACCTATGGCGAGTATCAGCACATACGCGTTCTGACGCACCAGCATCTGCACATTTCTTGGCCAGATAAGCTTTCCGCCGGTCACGACCCCGAAAAAGATCACAATAACAACCAGGGCAAACGCCATCCCATATTGCCGCAAGTTACGGTTCATAAATTCCTTAACGTTGTTCATATATATTCCCCCTATCGCCCCGCTGAACTTCTTATTATTGTAGACATGATATCCTCCTGGGTCGCTTCGCTAGTCTTCATTTCTCCTACGACACGTCCCTCGTTGATTATATACAAGCGGTCGGTAATTCCTAATATCTCAGGCAGCTCCGAAGAGATCATGACGACGCATTTACCAGTCTCTGCCAGCTGTAAGATTATCTTGTATATCTCATACTTCGCGCCGACGTCGATTCCTCTCGTAGGCTCGTCGAGTATCAGCACATCAGGGGCGGCAAATATCCATTTGCTGAGCACCACCTTCTGCTGGTTTCCTCCCGAAAGATTGCCTGCTTTCTGAAACACGCTTGACGACTTTATACCGAACCGTTCTTTGTAATCCTTTCCGATTACGATCTCTTCATCTTCGTTTACGACGAAACCTCTTGTAATTGCTTTCAGATTGGCCAGCGTAATGTTTTTCTTAATATCCTGTATATGCACTAACCCCGCCGTTTTCCTGTCTTCGGTAACATAAGCCATTCCGTTGTCTATCGCCTGGCTTATATTGTGCAGGGTTATCTCCCTGCCATCCTTGATAAGCTTCCCGCTAATCTTTTTGCCGTACGCCCTGCCGAATACGCTCATCGCAAGCTCTGTCCTTCCCGCGCCCATAAGGCCGGCAAGTCCCACTATCTCGCCCTTTCTGAAGGACATGTTAACATTGTTTATGACGACCCTTTCATCATCAAGAGGGTCGTGCACTACCCAGTCCTTTATCTCAAAGCCTACCTCGCCGACCTTTGCCGAATGCTTCGGGAATCGGTCAGTAAGCTCGCGCCCTACCATCCCCTTAATTATCCGGCCTTCGCTGACATGCACGGAGTTATCCAGAGTCTCTATCGTCTTTCCATCCCGCAGAACGGTTATGTTATTCGCGATCTTTATGACTTCGTGGATCTTATGAGAAATCATTATGCACGTCATACCATGCTCTTTATTGAGCGTCTGCAAAAGCTCGAGAAGGTGGTCGGAATCTTCGTCGTTGAGCGCTGCTGTCGGCTCATCCAATATAAGCAGTTCACAGTTTTTCGACAATGCCTTTGCTATCTCCACAAGCTGCTGTTTACCAACGCCTATGTTCTTTATCTTCGTCGTATACTTTTCATTAAGGCCGACTTTTTTCATTAGCCCGATAGCTTCTTTGTTGGTTTCATCCCAGTTTATTACACCGTTCTTCACTCTTTCATTTCCCAAAAAAATATTCTCCGCGATCGTCATGAAAGGACTGAGCGCCAGCTCCTGATGGATTATGGCAATTCCCGCCGCTTCGCTGTCGCGTATGTTTCTAAACCTGCATTCCGTTCCCTTAAATATTATGTTACCGCTATATGAACCGTGGGGATATATTCCGCTCAGAACATTCATCAGCGTGGATTTGCCGGCTCCATTTTCCCCAACCAGGGCATGTATCTCGCCCTTTTTAACTTTAAAAGTGACATCGCTGAGAGCCTTGACACCCGGGAATTCTTTAGTGATATTCTCCATTTCCAGAATATTTTCCGACATACGTCTGCTCCTTTATAACGCATCGGCTTATTAGTAAATTTTTCGGTTATAGAAAAATTTACTTACCGCTGCGGCATTTCAACGAGGCAGCCACTGCCTCGTTATAAGCTAAAGCTTTTATTTTCTGTTCCCGGTATTAAAAATGGCGGCAGCCATGCTGCCGCCATTTTCATATAACTAGTTTACTTTGCGTCCGGTATGTCGGATAACTGATAATATTTGCTGTCGACGAGCAGCTGTTTCCAGTTGTCCTTGTTTGCAAACTTGATTTCGCAATTGAACGAAGGAACATCGATCACCCCGTTGTTATATTTGCCATTTGTCGGAACTGTCTGACCGGCAAGTAACGCATCGGTCATAGCGATGACCTGATCTGCGAGAACCCTCGTATCCTTGAATATAGACATCGACTGTTCGCCGCGGATGATCTGGCCTACGTTGATCTTGTCGCAATCCTGTCCGGTAATTATCGGGAAAGGTTTTGTGGACGAGCCGTATCCGGCGGACTTCAGTGAAGCGACAATACCCTGTGCAAGACTGTCATTCGGTGAAAGAACTACATCGATGTTTTTGTCCGCATAATAAGCCGTCAGCAGATTGTCCATCCTGTCCTGAGCTCCCTTGGACTCCCAGTTTGTGATAGCGTTCTGATCCGGGAATTTGGTCTGGCCTGATTTGACTACGAGCACGCCGCTGTCTATGTAAGGCTGCAGAGCGTCCATAGCACCCTGGTTGAACAGTTTTGCGTTATTGTCGCCCGGGTCTCCGCCGAAGCATTCCATCGAGAAGGGGCCCTTTTCTCCTTTGTCAAGCTTAAGCGCACTGACGATGAAATCGCCCTGCATCTTGCCGACGCCGTAGTTATCGAATGTGGCATAGTAGTCGCACTTGTCTGTGTTCGTAAGAAGTCTGTCATAAGCTATTACGGGGATATTTGCAGCCTTTGCCTGCTTAAGAACTCCGCCCAGCGCGCCCCCGTCGATAGAAGCGATGACGAGAACATCTACTCCCTTGGTGATCTGGTTCTCGATCTGGCTGTTCTGATCAGCCTGTTTGTTGTCTGCATACTGAAGGTCAACTTTGTATCCCTTGGCTTCCAGAGCAGCCTTGACGTTGGCGCCGTCTTCGTTCCATCTCTGGAGCGATTTCGTAGGCATTGTAACACCGACGAGCTTACCGGAGCTCGAAGTCGATTTCGCCTGACCACAACCGACGAACACGCTTGCCAGCATTGCCAGCACCAATACAAGCACAAGTAACTTTTTTGCCATAACTATTCCTCCATAATAAAAATTATTAAATAAATTTTATGCTTAGTTATGACAATCAAGAATAGAGATAATTATTTATTAATGGTAATTTATTAACGATTATGGGAAATTCATTATATCGATACTGGAATTTTTTGATGTTAAAAAAATCCACCTCGTTTATATCAAGGCAGATTCTTAGTTTTGCCGCTGTGTTTCATATGTGCGTTCAGGCATTGCTGCGCAAGATTTCTAACAGTTCCGTGACATCTTCCTCTTTTGAGGCCCAGCTTGTCGCCAACCGTATTACTGTGCGCTTGTCATCATACTTTTCCCAGAAGCTGAAGCCGACTTTTTCGGACAGTGACTGCATATGACGATTTTCAAGTATAACGAACTGTTGATTGGTCGGAGAATCGAACCAGAGACGATAGCCATTTTTAATCAAACCCTCTTTCAGTTTTGAGGCCATCTCGTTTGCATGCATGGCAATCTTTAAATAAAGGCCGTCTGTAAAGAGCGTATCAAACTGTATACCGATCAGCCATCCCTTTGCAAGTAATGCGCCATGCTGCTTGACGATAGTAAAAAAATGCGGAATCATATCCGGTTTCGTTATAACCACCGCTTCCCCGAACAAAGCTCCGCATTTTGTACCTCCTATGTAGAAAACGTCGCAGAGCCTGGCAATGTCCTCCATAGTCAAGTCTGTGTTTTCTGCCGTCAGGCCGTACGCAAGCCGGGCGCCGTCAAGATACAACGGTATGTTATACTTGCGGCAAATGCCGCTGATGCTTTCCAACTCATCTATTGAGTATAGTGTTCCGTACTCGGTAGGGAAAGAGATATAAACCATGCCCGGCATAACCATGTGATCACGGTTACCGTCATTGGCGAATTCGAACAAGTACCGTTCCAAGTCCTCCGGATTCAATTTGCCGAGCGTGTGCGGCAAAGCCAGGACCTTATGACCGCAGAATTCAATTGCTCCCGCTTCATGGGTGTTTATATGGCCGCTTTCGGCGGCAATGACACCCTGATAGGAATGGAGGAGTGCAGCTATTACAGTTGCATTTGTCTGCGTTCCCCCCATTAAAAAATGTATTTCGGCCTGTGGGCAGCTACATGCTTTGCGGATTTTTTCCCTGGCTGTCTCGCAGTACTGGTCCAGTCCGTAGCCAGGCGTCTTTTCCATGTTTGTTTCTATCAGACGCTGCAGGATCAGGGGATGCGCCCCTTCCATATAATCACTCATGAAGTTCTTCTTTGTTACAGGCGTATTCATACCGGCCTCCATCGGAAAGTCAGGTTCGGTGCGTATCCAATCCTGACAAATTGTTTTATTTAAGTATACAATTCTGATTTTCATGAGTAAATAGACCAGATTAAATTGCTGCTTTTTTTGCGGAATTTCCAATATGGCCTCACCTGATGAAATTTCAAGGCAATACAGGAGCCGACGGGCAGCAGACCGCATATCTACTTTATGAGGTATGCGTCCTTTATTATAAAGCTTTGTAACCGGTTGTTAACATTATGAGAATAGCAGCGGCAATATATGCGCAATATAATTAACAAAGTTTGGCGTATGTAAAAAACCAGCAATTAATACTCAGGTGTCAAGAGGAGGCTAAGTTAATGAAGAAACTGTCCTTTGAATATGGTCACGGCTTAATGGAGGCAAACCTGCCTGACAATACGGATATTTTTATTCCGGGAGAGACTGTGCCGGACCCTCCGTTCCTTAATAATCCCGAAGAAGAAACAAGGAAGGCAATACTTAATCCTGTAGGTATGCCGCCGATATCCCAGCTTGTGAAAAAAGGCAGCAAGGTCACGATAGTTTTTCCGGACAAGGTGAAGGGGGGTTTTCAAGAGACTTCTCACAGAAAGGTTTCAATTCCAATAATAATTGAAGAGCTCGTTAAGGCCGGTGTCGACAAGAGAGACATAAAGCTTATTTGCAGCAATGGCCTGCATAGAAAGAATACAAAGGAAGAGATCAGATCGCTTCTTGGCGACAAGGTATTTAATGAATTCTGGTATTCAAACCAGATAGTGAACCACGACAGTGAAGATTGGAACAATCTGATAGATTTAGGTTATGATGAACTGGGCGACAGAGTTATTATGAACAAGGAAGTCCATGATTCCGATCTTTCGGTACTAATCGGGCATACCCTCGGCAACCCGTACGGGGGTTATTCCGGCGGATATAAACATTGTACGACGGGGATAACCCACTGGGAGAGCATAGGCTCACATCACATACCGCATGTGATGCACCGGGAAGACTTTACCCCTGTCAGTAACCACAGCCTGATGAGAAGCAAGTTCGATGCCATAGGCCGGCACATGGAGAAATCCATGGGAAAGAAATTCTTTACAGTGGACGCCGTACTTGATACGTACATGAGGCAGATCGCGGTATTTGCCGGTTATGCAAATGATATTCAGCCTCTGTCCTGGGAGGTGGCCGATAAGAGGACATATGTGAAGTGGGCGGAAAAGAAGTACGATATAATGGTTTTCGGCATGCCGCAGGCATTTCATTATGGAAACGGTATGGGCACAAACCCTATACTCATGCTTCAGGCCATATCTGCACAGATCATAAGGCACAAGAGGATTTTGAAGGACAACTGTGTCGTAATCTGCTCATCCATATGCAACGGCTATTTCCACGACGAAGAATTTCCCTCTTACAAAGAGGTTTACGGGCTCTTCCAAAGCGATTATAACAACATACTTCCCGATATAGAAAAGTTTGGAGAGTATCTGAGTACAAAGCAGGAGTACATCAGCAAGTACCGTTTCAACTATGGATACCACCCATTCCATGCATTTTCAATGATATCGTGCGGTCATATAGCGGAAATGAACTGCTCGGCCATTTATATCGTAGGCGCCCAGGAACCCGGGTACGCAAGAGGTATGGGCATGAAAACAAGGGCGACCTTTGAAGATGCGCTGAGGGATGCAAAAAAGTTTGTCGGCGATAACCCAAACATTCTTGCCCTGCCCAGAACCTTTAAAACAGCGGCTGTTCATCTTTGCATGAAGGAATAAAAAGCCTGAAGCAGGCTTTATATACTGGTTCTGCTGCTATAGCTCTCCGTTATCTTCCAACGCGGAGAGTTTTTTTTACAGAAATATTTACTTTACATAATTCAAAAAGATCGTTAATAGTAGAGATGCATTAAGTCATGTAAGAATTACCATTGTTAGCTTTAAGGGCGGGTGGTATCATACTGGTAGTATACATAATACCAGTAATCAAAATGGTATTTATTCTTCAGAAGTCTTAATAAATTCAGCAGATGAAACCAATAGTAACAAATTAGGGGGTAAAACAATGGATAAAAAGAGGAAAGTCCTATTCCTGGGACTTGATGCCGCTATGCCCGACCTCGTAAAGAAGTTTGCAAAGGAAGGCAACATGCCTAACACAGCAAGGCTTATGGATCAGGGGGTATTTTCCAGACTGGAAACCGTCTTCCCTCCCCTCACTGCCGCAGCATGGACTGCCATAGTCAGCGGCGCCGGTTCAGGAACAAACGGCGTTCCCAGTCTTATGGTGAAGCATGCCGGTGAAGAGCTAGACCACTGGCATACTTCCTTTGACAGGAATGAAGTGCTCTGTGAAACGCTTTGGGATGTCGGAAACCGCAGCGGGTTGAAGACTGCTTTGATCAATTGGCCTGTAACGTTCCCTCTCGGCGGCATCGATGAAAATCAGGGAGTTCAGCTTGCAGGTTCGCTGAATCCTCCTTTCAGATACTTTTACATGCCTCTTTGGGATGTCGCGTCAAGCGCTGTTTTTTCAGACAAGCTGTTAAATTGCAACCAGATACCGGGCAGAGCGGTGCAGATCATGCCGCGGCTCGCGGAGAGCTGGACCAACCTGCCGGACAGTTTCAGACCCGTTCTGGAATTTGAAATAACGGTACCTCCGACTTATATAGAAGGCTACAGAATGCAGGTTGCCATGTACGCGTCAAGTGAGGAAGGTTATGACAGAGTTTTGATCGCTGAAACAAAGGATGCAGCCACGGCTTTGACTGATATTACCCTGGGTGACTATGGTCCCTGGATCACAAGGAACTTCAATGCCAGAGACGGCAAAAGAGACGGTTGCTTCAGATTTCAGCTTTTCGAGCTTTCAAAAGACGGCAGTAGCTTTAAATTATACCAATCTGCAATAAATACCGCAGAAAATTATTCAGTACCCGCCAGTTTGACAGACGAAGTAAAAAAGGTAGCGGGAACCTACATGGAAGTGGACGACCCCTGGGCGTTCATGGACGGCTGGATGCCGGCCGGGCTCTATATGGAGCAGCTGGGATTCCACGCCGATTGGTGGGGCAATGCCACGAAGTACGTGCTTTCCAATAAGGAGTGGGATCTGGGCTTTTCATGGGTCGGTACGATAGACCATATCGAGCATGTACTGTACTCGGGAATTGTGCCTGAAGCAAGGGTGTATGATCCCGACAAGGCTGAATGGTGCATGGAGCAGATCAGAACGGTTTACAAACAGGTAGACAGGAACATCGGAAAGATTCTCGAAGCTGTAAACCTGGAAGAAACGCTTGTAATACTGATCTCCGATCACGGTATGACTCATTTGGACTGGAGTCCGTATGTAAAGGAACACCTGTCCAGAAATGGCCTGCTTGAATATGTGCTGGATTTATCACACGACAACCCGAGCAATCTGAGCATCAGATGGGAAAATACCAAATGCCATCCGCTGGAGCCGTGTCACGCCCATATCTTTATTAACCTGAAAGGCAGAGACCCTCATGGAATTGTAGAACAAAAGGATTATGAAAGGGTTCAGGAAGAGATTATCAAGGCGTTATACGAGATGAAGAACCCTGAAACCGGTGAAAGAGTTGTAGCACTCGCGCTTAAAAAGAAAGAAGCCGGAGCATTGGGTATCCAGGAAGGACCGGGTTTCGACAGAGTCGGTGATGTTATATACGCCTGGAAGCCTGGATATATGTCACACCCTTTTATATACAGAACAGCAGTCAAATACAGGGATGGATCGGAAAGGATAATTGTAAATCCCGAACTATATGAACCAGCAGCCCTGTGCAAAAACTTTACAGGTGTTCATCTGGCTCTGCCCTCACTGCATGATATGCATGCGGTGATGATCATGGCGGGTCCAGGCGTAAAGCCGTACGAACGCAAATACGCTGCACGGATAATTGATGTGGCGCCAACCATTTCAAAGATTATGGGAATGGATGTTCCCAAGGATGCAGAAGGGGGAGTTCTCTATGATATCATCGACAGAATTGACAAATAAATCAGGTAAAGTAGGGCTCATCGGTGTTGGGACAATGGGAAAATGCATGCTTGACCGTTTGATGGCAAATGGTTTCAAAGTCGCAGCCTATGACCCATTCCCTGCAGCTCAGGATTATGTAATGGGTAAAGGAGGTGAGGTTGCTGCAAGTCCGGCAGAGCTTGCAAAGGAAGCAAAACTTATTATCATGTCGCTGCCCGCGCCAAAGCAGGTATTTGAGGTAATTAGCGGCGATAGCGGTCTGCTGGATTCACTGACTGATGAGCATGTTGTTGTGGATACCAGTACGGTCAGTCCGCAAACCTCACAAAAGGGTGCAGAAATAGTAGCGGCAAAGGGGGCAAGTTACGTAGATGCTCCCATACTCGGAAGGCCAAGTGCTGTAGGAAATTGGCTGCTTCCGTCGGGAGGCCCCGAGAAAGCAATCGAATTTGCATTACCGGCATTGCTGACTTTTGCAAAAAAAGTGGTCAGAGTTGGTGGCAACGGCACGGGTAATTCTGTGAAGCTGCTGAATCAATTGATGTTTTCGGTTATCAATTGTGTCAGTACCGAGGTAATGGCTTTAACAGAAATAGTCGGCGTCGACAAAAAAGTATTCTATGACGTTGTGGCAAACAGCGATGCTGCAACTGTAAGCGGGTTATTCAGGGAAACCGCAAGGAGGATCGTTTCCGAAGAATATGACAATCCGACCTTTACGGTAGAACTGTTATGCAAGGATGCAGCGCTGGGTATTCAGATGACCAAGGACGCCGGAGTGACACCTCTAATAGCCGGCTTTGTCCAGATGATCAATGAAAACGCCAAGGGAAAAGGCCTCGCAAAACAAGATACAAGCGCAATCACAAAGATTTTCGAAGAGCATTTTTCCAAGCTTGATTAAGTCCGGTTCGGAGTCACAGGCAAGTTCTAATCTTAGGGAACCTTGGGGCTTTTATGCTTCGTGTTCTATATAAATCTAACATCAACCATATTAAAGAAGGAGAGAGGATTAGTAAAATGAAACAATATTCAAAGCTAGTAGCACTTCTGTTGTGTGCAGTTCTGGTTTTAGGAATGCTCGCAGCTTGTGGCAATACTCAAAATCCAGCACCCAGCACCACCCAGGAAGTCAGTTCTGTAAGTGATGCAAAAACAACCTTCGGTCTTGAGCCTTTCAAAGAAAAGCAGGTGCTTCGCGTAGGTTTCTTTACTGGTTCTCCGTTATCCTATCCGTACTTGTTTGCAGATAAATTAGGTTATTTCAAGGAATTGAACATCGAAGTTCAGTACGTTCCTTTCACAAATGGTCCGGCGATGCTGGAAGCAAACTCCGAGTGGGATATCGGCAGCATGGGTTTGGGAGGTCTTGCAACCGGATTGAAAAAAGGGTTTAAAATCATAGACATAAACGATTATGAAGAAAACCTTGCCCTGTTCGCTCGTAAGGACAGTCCTCTCTCAAAGGATCCGTCCAAACCTGAAAACTGGAAGGGAACGACCTGGATCTACCCTGCCGGAACAACTGCCCAGGCAACGCTTGTTACAGCACTCCAGAAGGTTGGTCTGACGCTTAAGGATGTCAAGTCGGTCAACATGGACGTAGCCAATGCCCTTACCGGATTTAAAGGCGGCACGGGCGACGGACTCGGCGTTTGGAATGCAGTAGCATTCAACGCAGAAGATGCAGGCTTCGTAAGGGTTGCAGATGCAGGAGAACTAGGATTTAAAGCTCCTTGCGGAACAGTTGTAACAGATGAGACTCTCCAGCAGAAAAAAGAGCTCATTGAAAAGGCAGTTGCATTATTCCACTTCACTGCAGAGTGGGTCAGCAAGAGCGATGCAAACAAGAAACAGGCTGCTGAATGGTACCTTGAGAACTGCACCGACGAAGGCCTGAAAGTTGACGAAAGCATAGCTACTCGTGTTATCGACTGGTATAGAGGACCCTCGATGTCCCAGTACCTCGGCCTGTTTACGACCAAATCGGCTGATGACACAAAGCTTTATACAAAGAGAGATCTGATTCAGGCTGAGAAAGATATTCTCATAGGATTCGACTTCTTCGTTTCACAGGGCAAGTACACTAATGACGACCGCAGCAGTTTCCTGGATAAAAACCAGGTCGACCCGTCCGTTGCCAATGGCATAAAAGAAATGCTCGACAACCAGGGAATAAAATACTAAGGGTACAGCTATATTCTCCCCTGTCCTTCAGGGCAGGGGAGAATAATCATTCAAATTATTCTTCAGAAAGTGAGGAATTGAAAGTTGGGACAAAATTCGAACTTTAAGCCTCTAAGCAACGCCGAACTGGTCGCAGCGATTCAGAACCAGAGAAAGAGAACACAATATCAGAATGCCATACTGTCGGTCACAGGTATTTTAAGCTTCCTGATTTTATGGCAGATAGTAGCAGCTGCCGGAATTGTAGATAGCAAATATCTTTCCGCGCCAATAAAGATTTTCAATCTGTTTATAGTAAAGCTTTCCAATCCTGATCCGGACGGAGCAGTGATCGGAGTCAATATATTATCAAGCCTCACAGTTGCCCTGTCTGGCTTTGGATTAGCGATTATAATTGGAATTCCGCTGGGACTTTTTATGGGCTGGTATAAAGGGTTTGACAGATTCATGAGGCCCTTGTTTGAAATAATCAGGCCCATCCCCCCCGTATCATGGATTCCGCTCACAATAGTATGGCTTGGTATAGGTCTCCAGGCTAAAGCATTGATAGTATTTTTCGCTGCGTTTGTACCATGCCTGATCAATTCGTATACAGGTATCAGGCAGACAAGCGAGGTCTTGAAAAATGTTGCAAAGACATGCGGTGCATCGAATTTTACGATATTCTGGAAAGTCGGCATACCCTCGTCCATGACCATGGCGTTTGCCGGGATTAAGGTAGCCATAGGCAACGCCTGGGCAACTCTTGTAGCGGCAGAAATGCTTGCGGCCTCCAGCGGGTTGGGCTACATGATCCTTATGGGAAGGCAGTTCGGAAGGGTTGACCTGGTCATCCTGGGCATAGTTGTTATCGGCGCCATCGGAGTTGTAATAACAATGTTGATAAACATGCTTGAAAATAAAGTATTGGGGTGGAAGAAGCGATGAGTGTTAACAAAACTGCTGTTATGAGTGCGGCTGAGAAAAAAGCCGTTTACTATGGCCGACTCTACTTGATATTGCCTGTCATATCCATATTTCTACTCATTGTATTATGGCTAACGACGTCAGGCAGTTCTGATTTCCCTACTCCGAAGGAGACTTTGGACAGGCTTATACTTTTGTTCCAGGAGCCGATCAAGGGCAAAAACATATTCGGACATGTCTGGGCCAGCTTGATCCGAGTATTTGCAGCTTTGATATTCGACTGGACATTCGGTATAGCTTTCGGTATCCTCATAGGCTGGAACAAAAAGTGCAAAGCCTTGTTTACACCACTTTTCAACGCTTTCAGGGCGGTCCCGCCGCTTGCTTGGATCCCGTTGATAACCATCTGGTTCGGTATCGGCGAATTTCCGAAGATACTCATTGTTATATTCGGTTCGCTGGCATCCATTGTTGTAAACACCCAGGCAGGAATGAGTAACATCGAACAGCTATATCTTGATGTAGGTACTATTTTTGATGCCAACCAAAGGCAGAAATTGTTTCAGATAGCCATACCCTCTGCGCTCGATGCAATATTCGCAGGTATCAGGACATCGACAAGCGCCGCATGGATGGTCGTACTGGCCGCTGAAATGCTCGGAGCCAAATCGGGCGTCGGTTTCCTTATTACAAGAGGTATGGACTCCATCGATATGCCGCTGGTACTTATGTCTATGATTGCCATAGGTATTGTCGGAGCAATGCTTTCGATAGTTACACAATTAGCGGAAAGGCTGGTATGCCCATGGACAAGAAAAACATCAAGCTGAGGCTTGAACATATATCACAAAGTTATGTCGTAAACAACGAAGTGCGTGACGCCGTATCCGATATTTCACTGGATGTCTATGACAACGAATTCCTGGTTATCCTTGGCCCCGGCCACTGCGGCAAAAGCGTACTGCTCAACATTATTGCAGGGTTGGAAAAGCCTGCAGGCGGAAATTTATATCTTGACGGCGAGAAAGTGGAAGGACATGACAAAAGGATCAGTATGGTATTCCAGAGACTTGCTCTGATGCCATGGAAGACTGTAATGTCGAATGTGGAGATCGGTCCCCAGATAGCCGGCGTCGATAAGGCAACCCGAAGAAAATCGGCGCAGAAATATATCGATCTTGTAGGGCTTACAGGTTTTGAAAAATCCTATCCCAATCAATTGTCCGGCGGTATGAAGCAGAGGGTCGGCATAGCCAGGGCTTACACCAATAATCCCGAGATACTTCTTATGGACGAGCCCTTCGGCCAATTGGATGCCCAGACTCGTTACTCCATGCAGGGCGAAATTCAGAGGATCTGGCAGCAGGAAAAGAGGACTATTGTTTTCGTCACCAACAATATAGAAGAGGCGGTATATCTCGGAGACAGGATCATTTTAATGAGCCAGTGCCCCGCAACAGTCAAGCAGATTTATGACATAAACCTGCCAAGACCCAGGAATACCATAGATCCAGAGTTTTTGAGGATACGTAAGGAAGTATCCGAAAACACAGACTTGGCTCTGTAGAGAGTATGTTTTTATGGAGGGTATACAATGATAGATACAAAACAGGATATTAAGGTTGAGGTCAGGAATCTGACCAAATACTTCGGTGATTTGCATGTACTGGATAACATTACTTTCAATATAAAAAAAGGTGAGTTTGTTTGTGTTGTCGGTCCTACAGGCTGCGGAAAGACTACTTTTCTCAACCTGCTCACCAGGATATACATGCCTTCGAAAGGCGATTTATATATCGATGGGCAGCCAGCTGATCCAAAGCAGCATAATCTGGCTTTCGTTTTCCAGGAACCATCATCTGCTCCATGGCTTACTGTTGAACAGAACCTACGTTTTGGGCTGGAAATCAAAAAGCTGCCTAAGAAGGAAATAGACAAAAGAGTAAATGAGATCATATCATTATTGGGTCTGGAGCAGTTCAGGGATTCATATCCCCACCAGCTTTCGGTCAGTACTGCCCAAAGGATTATCATCGGCCGGGCTTTTGCCATGAATCCCGATCTTCTTCTCATGGATGAACCCTATGGACAGATGGACGTAAAGCTGAGATTTTACCTTGAGGACGAGGTTGTCCGCCTTTGGAAGAAGCTGGGCAGCACAGTCGTGTTTATTACCCACAATATTGAAGAAGCGGTCTATCTGGCCGAGAGGATTCTGATACTGACAAACAAGCCAACCACCATCAAGGAAGAAGTAATTGTCGATCTGCCAAGGCCGAGAGATGTAGTTTCTCCGGAGTTTATCAAGATCAGAAAGCATGTCACCGATCAGATAAAGTGGTGGTAATGAAATGTCTTTTGAGAGGCGAAACCATATGATCTATCACGGAATTAACAAATTGTTATATCTCCAGATCAGAGATATATTGGTTGAGAAAATAGAAAGCGGCGAACTGGTCCCCGGGGATTCGCTGCCTGGTGAAAGGACCCTGGCTGAGATGTATGACGTGAGCAGGGTAACGATCCGCAAATGTATAGGCAATATGGTTGAAGAAGGTTATCTGATCCGGAGCAGGGGAAAGGAAACAGTGGTGGCAAGCCGCAAGGTAAGCCACCGCTTGGGAACCTTGCTGGGCGTAGTTGAGGAATTATCCGGGGCTGACAATATTATAAGGGTGAAGGTGCTTCATAAGGGCTATGAGAAAATAACAACCGATATCAGAAATCACCTGAAAACCGAGGATAATTCGAAGGTCTACGCATTCTCCAGATTGATCCTTAGTAACAATAAGCCTTTGATTGCCAACTACTCCTATGTTTTGCACGATATAGGCAAACTGGTTGAAGAACTGGATTTGGAGAGCGACAAGGTTTTTCAGTACCTTGAGCACTGCGGATACAACGTAAGCTATGCTGAACAGGTAATTTCGGCAGGCATATGCAATAAAAAGGAAGCAGAGCTTTTGGATTACAGGGTAGGTCAGCCGGTAATCGTTATCAAGAGGACTACCTTTTTAGAGAACGGATACCCGATTCTCTATGAAAAGTCAACTTACCGGGGAGATGAATACCAGTACAGCATCAAGCTGCTGCGTAAAAGCGGATCGGCTAATTCACTGGGCATAGGGGGCTAAGAGGTTGACTATTGTCATACTTGCAATTATCAACTTTTTATCGGCGTTCATTCAGGCTGCAAGCGGACTCGGTTATGCAATATTTGCAATGTTTCTCATGCCCCTGGTCCTTCCCTTTCAGCAATGCTCCGTCATCAGCGCGGCTATTATTGTTGTTATAGGCATCCAAATGACAATTTCGCTGCATTCGCATATAAGAATAAAAAAAGTAATAATTCCCATGGCTTTTTGCATTCTCACAACCTGGCTGGGTATCTACATCATAAGAATTGCCGACGAGAATATGATGAGAACCATTATGGGCGTATTTTTGATAATCCTTTCCCTCTATTTCTATATCACCAACAAATATAAGATCAGGATCAGGGAAGGATTCGCAGGCGGCATGGTTATTGGGGCGCTGACCGGGCTTACAACAGGTATGTTCAATATCATCGGGCCATTTCTTACGTTGTATTATTATGAGAACAGCCAGGACAGCCTCGAATTCAAGGCAAATCTTGAATTCAGCTTTTTGATGGGGGGCATTTACTCCCTGATCATGAATCTTATTTATGTAAAGCCTGATATGTTTTTGATAAAAGCTATCGGCCTATCAGCGGCGGGAGCTGTCCTGGCGGGTATTGCCGGGCTAAGCGTTTTTAAGAAAATAGACAAGCGGAAGCTTAAATATGTAATCATCTGTGTTTTGCCTGTAATGGGAACTATTTTAATTTTTAAATAGAAAAATGGCGGTATATGTTTTCCTGAAGTGAGGGTAATATGAACAAAGAAAAAATCAAGCTTTTAGGTCAGATATTTCTAACCTTTTTCAAGCTGGGCTGCTTCAGCTTTGGAGGAGGATACGCCATGGTTGCATTAATAGAACGTGATGTCGTTACCGAAAAGAAGTGGATAAATGATAAGGATATGGTCGACATACTTGCCGTATCGCAATCCATACCGGGTGCGATCGCCATGAATTCTGCAGGTTTTATCGGCTATTATATAGCCGGCATTCCGGGAGCTGTAATAGCATTGCTTGGAAGTACCGCGCCTCCCTTTTTTATTGTGCTCACACTGTCGGTCCTGTTCAATAAATTCAGCTCCTATCACTGGGTGCAGTCGGCATTTATGGGAATAAGACCGGTAATAATATCACTCATTGCCTTAGCTGCCGTAAAGGTTTCAAAGACTTCCGTAAAAGACATATATGGCGTGATCATCATGATTGCGGCCTTTATAGCAGCTTTTCTGGTTCATCCGTTTTTGATCATATTGGGCGGTATTGCCGCAGGTTTGGTATTATCCTCGATAAATACCTACAAATACTCAAAACATAAGATAAATACAGTAAAAGAGGATAGTGAAGATAAATGATACTGTTCAAACTGGCTTTATTATTCGCTAAATTGTGTGTCTTCGCATTCGGCGGGGGATATGTAATGATTCCGATAATGCTTCATGAACTGGAGGCGAATCATTGGGCTTCCGTATCCGAGCTGACGGACGTAGTCGCAATTGCAGGCGTCTCACCAGGCCCTATTGCAGTAAATGCCGCCATAGGTCTCGGATACAAGGTGGCAGGTTTCCCCGGAGCAATAGCCGCTTTTCTTGGCATACTGATTCCCAATTCACTGCTTGTTATTGTAGTAGCGATTTTTTTCTTCAAGATATGTACGCACCCAAGGGTAAAAGACATGTTCTACGGGCTGAAGCCGGCTATAGTCGGTATTATACTTTATGCAGCCGCAAGCTTCGCACTGAAAAACGGTATTCTTCACCCTGCAAACGGCAATTTGATCAAAAACGGCCTCAATATCGCCTTGCCCGGTATATATCTTTTTGAACTTAAAAGCGTAATTATAGCTGCTTTGGCATTTTTCGTGATGTTTAAAACCAAAGTACATCCTATATTTGTTATTATTGCATCCGGAATCATCGGAGTTTTGCTGTTCTGAACCAGTGCTATTCGACTCTCTTACGGTTAATGCCGTGATTTTCCCGTTCCTGTTATACCGTTTTCAAAACCATCCAGGTTGGGAACTATGCATTATGTTTTACAATATCCATCAGGAGATCGATGGAATCAAGGCAGTACCTCGCCAAACCGCACCCCTTCGCAGCCCCGACGGCCACGCCGGTCATACCGGCAGCAACGGCCGCCTCTATTCCTGATACGGCATCTTCAACTACGATGCAATTTTCAGGAGGTATTCCAAGCTTTTCAGCAGCAACTGAAAATACTTCCGGGTCAGGTTTGCAATGCTTTATTTCGTTCCCGTCCACTACGGCGTCGAATGTTCCGGTGAGCCCGACCGCTTTTAAAATATTGCCTGTGTTTTTGCTTGACGATCCGATTGCGATCTTGATACCGGCTCTCTTAAGCTTTGCCAGGACTGTTTCGACACCCGGCAGTACGTTATCGGGCGTAAGCTCTGCCAGCAGCTTTACGTAATAACTGTTTTTTCTATCAGCAAGCGATGCCTTTTCCTCGTGAGTATATTGCCTCGCCGACCGTTCAAGAATTATTTCGAGACTTTCCATCCTGCTGACGCCTCTCAAACGGTTGTTATCTGTTTCGTCAAAGCAGATTCCTTCTTCATCGGCCACCCTCTTCCAGGCTTTGTAATGCAGGCTGTCGGTACTGACAATAACTCCGTCCAAATCGAAAATAACCGCTTTTATTAGATTTGTGTTTTTTGTGACAAGGGTCGATTTCCCGCCTCCGTCAAAATATATGGTTTCATCAATAACATTAATCTTTATCGGTACATTATTGGTTTTATTCATAATGCCAATCTGACTGTGAGAAATACAAATCTCCAGCCTTTGATCAAGCCAGTACAATATGAATTCAATACTATCCCATTCGTTTGGCAAATCAGGCATTATTCTCAGCTCACCGTTCAGCATCCTGACCCCGGCAAAGCCGAACACCGCCGATTGCCAGATCCCCGCCATCGCCGCGGCATGGATACCGTCATCGCTGGAATGCATATTCGATCCCAAATCGACAAGACAGGCTCTTTTAAAAAGTGAGTATGCCAACGCTGTGTCTGTCATATCGCAAGCCAATATCGCATGGGTTGAAAGCGACAAAGACGACCCGTGAATGGTTAGGGGCTCATAATATGCCCAGCTGGCTTTCTTAACTTCAATTGGGAACAAATCTTCCAGCAGGAGGAGCAGAAGCATTACATCAGCCTGTTTCGAAACCTGTATTTTACTTATTTGTTCCGAATTAAAATCTTTGTATATGGCCCCCGCGTCATTTGAATTCTTATATTTTTTCAGATCGATGGTTTTCAATGACAGATATGTTTTGTCCTGCGGAAGAACACTGTCCTTACGAGTCTCGGGCAAAAAGATTTTATCAGCCTTTTCCAAAAAGCTATCGCGGGCGTACTTCAGATTCAGCTTTTTATCAAGCATTTCAAAGAGTTCTTTGTTTTGTACCATCAATATATCATGACAATAAATAGCAAGCTTGATATTCCACCACGCCATATAGTTTGTAAAAGCGTTGTCATCGACATGCTCCTTATACTCGTCAGGACCCATGACATCGTTGATGTGGTATTTTCTATCCTCTTTATTGAATTCCAGACGTGATACCCAGAATAAAGCCGTTTCAAATATAAGTTCGTATCCGCAATCCAGCATGAATTGCTCGTCGCCGGTCGCTTTGCAATATTGCCAGACGCCGTAAGCAACATCGCTTGTTATATGCTGTTCAATAAACCCCGACTCAATCTTAAGAGGCAGGCCGGTGACAACATCCGCCGGCCCCCATTCGGGAGTGACTTCACCGTCGTCGAGCCAGGCGCTTTCCCATGGAAATTGCGCCCCTTCATAGCCATTTCCCCTTGCCTTTTTCCGCGCTCCGTCCAGGGAAAGATAGCGGTATTCAACAAGCTTTCTGGCGGCCTCCGGGTTACTTAAGATAAAATACGGAAGCGCAAAGATCTCGGTATCCCAAAATGTATGGCCTTTGTACCCCTCCCCGCTCAGCCCTTTGGCGCCGATGTTCATTCTGCTGTCATGCGCGGGTGTCATAATGAGTAAATGGTACTGTGCAAAATTAACCGCTAATTGATCAAAACTATTTGAGCCGCATATTTTAACCGGAGTTCTTGACCATAACTTTTTATCGAGCACTTCCGCACTTTCCCGAAGCATAGCGGAATAACCCTTCAAAAGATTATCTTTGACGCAATCCTGAGCCTTCCGTTTTATATTGTCTGAAGTCAAGCCCGAGCTTTCAATATCCCTGTCGGTTCGAACATCGATTATTTTTTCAATTTCCACACTCTGGAAGGCTTCCGGCTCAAAAACCAGTTCAATGAGCATTCTACGCCTGTCAATCATAATATTAGGATTTGTTACAATCTCTTTTCCATCTATAAGAACCTTAATTGCGAGAGTCAGAAAAACATTGATCCTGCTTTGTGTTGTTCGAACCACCATTTGCAGATATTTTTTGTCAATGAACCTCTTATCTCCATCTGTGAAATGCTGCGACCCGCTGTTGGTCATCCGGGCGTTGATACCGGTCACAATCCTGACCGGCGCCTTTTTTTCAGAGCAAATTGTTATTTTCTGACCAATCGCATGCAAATCCTTATGCGAAACAAAACGGCTAAATTCCAGAGAATACCTGTTATTGCCGGCTTCCCAATCCGCTTTGCGGGTAAGGAGCCCGTTTTTCATACTTAATTTTTTTTCATAATTTACGAGTTCGCCTTTTGATAGATCAAGAAATTCATTGCCCAGCTGTATTTCTGTTCCAATGAAATCGGGACAATTGGGCAGTTCCGTGACTTCGTTTTCATCAAACTTATTGAATGTCCCGGCAATAAACAGCCCCCGGCTCTGCCCGATGTACGATTCTTCGGCGCAGCTTCTCAGGCCGAGGTATCCATTGCCCAGGCACATGATCGATTCTGTCTTGGCCAGTTCACGACTGTTGAAAACCGTTTCGGCAAAACTGTATTCGTCAATATACTTTATTCTTTCCTCCGTTTGCAATGCCAATCATTCTCCCCCCAATTCTTCATAAAGAAGAACAAATAAAACGCCGAAAACGCTGGACCAACTGAAGTTTTTCTGACCGATTCCGCGATTCTGCTTCGTGTTATAGTATTCCCAGAACCCTTCTTTTTCGACCCACGAAAGAATACGCCTGCAATAGTCAAGGGCAAGGGAGTCGAACCCGTAGTTCGCCAGCCCTTTCACTGCGAAATATGCCGTATTAAGCCAGCAGGGGCCTCTCCAAAACAAACTCTCATTAAAACATTTGCTGTTATATGCTATTGTAGGCATGCCGTCGTGGAAATACAACGGACTTGCGGCTATCTTACCCATTTTCTGCGCGTTATCATCGGTCGAACAGCACGCAAACAAAGGAATAAACGACATAGGAGATAAATGTCCCGTAAATCTGCCGCTCTTTTTGTCAAAGTCGCAGAACGCGCCAAGCTCTTCCGAAAATAGTAATTCGTTTATGTTTTGTTTCAGCTGCGTCGCTTTTCTCAGATACTCCTTCTCTTCTTCCGCTTTTCCGATCTTCCTGGAAATGTACGCCATGCTTTGATATGCCGAATACATGAATCCATTCACATCGACTGCCCAAAGATCGTCTATGACGAATGGCTCGTTAAAGCGCGGAGAATCATCCATGCCGCTTTCATACGGATGCACCCCGTACGAAAAAAGCGTTCCGTCGCAGCGCTCTCTTTCCCACCATTTCATATTTGCATCAAGCCTTGAAAAGGAGTATGCGAGAAAGTTGTTTTCAAAAGGAAGAATTTCATCAGCGGTACGAAAAGCCCATGGCCATACCGGCGGCTTTGAAAAACCGTCAACACGGCTTCCGTCGACACGGGCGCAGTCAATAAACATTCCATTGCCCAACTGCAGCGCAAACATGGTTTCCGCCTGATCTTTTGCAAGTTCACCATCGTTATGGAGTGCGGCTCCGATCATATGAAACGCCCCATCCCAATTCCAAAATCCGTAGTAGTACGGATTGGACGGAACAATGACTCTGTGAGCCGTAAAAAGAGTCCTGTTCGTATCGCCCAGCTTGTCATCCTCAACATAGATATTACCGTATAAAACTTTTTTTGCCTCTTCGATAATTTTCCAGGTTTGCATTTCAGAAGCCTCTCAATTCTCCTATTCTTTAATTCCGGTCGCCATCAACGAGTTGACGATATGTTTCTGCGCATATAGAAATAATGCGAGAAGAGGGATTGTTATGATCACCGCAACGGTCATTTGCATCGGAATGTTTGCGGCTCCGACCGAGCCGATCTGACCTGAACTGAATCTCGCAACATAAAGCTGGATGGTCCACCAATCTTTGTCCACGAGAAAAATTGAAGGCCCAAGGTAGTCGTTCCAGATGAAGATAAAAGTGAACAAGCCTTGTACAGTAACAACAGGAACAAGCAGGGGGAAAATAATCCTGAAAAAGATTCTCCCTTGTCCCGCGCCATCCATTCTCGCACTTTCAATGAACGCGTCAGGTATACTGAAGCAGAACTGGCGTACAAAAAATATGGTTGCCGCTCCGCCTGCAAACCGAGGAATGATATATCCCCACGGTCCGTTTGTGACAAGTCCGAACTGCTCGAGCATCATAAACTGGGGAATCATGATTGTTACATACGGAATCGTCATTGATGCAAGGACAATAAAAAAGCAGGTGTTTCTTAAAGGAAATTTGATTTTAGCAAAAGCATATCCGGCCATTGATGAAGTAAACATCTGGGATATGGTAAGACCTACGGTGAAAAACAAACTTGCCTTCAGTCCGCTCAGTATGTTCACTTTCCTCCATACCTGAACGTAGTTGTCAAATATCCATCTGTGGTTGAAAAATCCCGTTACATAGACCTCTGTCAATGGCTTAACGGAGGTAAACAGCATCCACAAAAACGGATAAAGCATGCAAAAGCCGAAAAGGATGAGCATTGCATTTAGTATTGCTTTTCCGAGGTTTCGTCCGGCATATGCGCCCGCTGGCATTTTCCTTAATTGATTCATTATAATTACCCCTCATTTTTTTTGCAGGCAAATTGTATAAAAGTAGCTAAAAGTACCAGAATTGTTATCGCCCAGGAAATCGCGCTAGCCATTCCGAGGTTATTTCCGGTGTATAAATACATCAGGAAAATCATCATTGATTCCGTTCCGTTCAGAGGTCCTTTCCCAAAAGTACCCTGGAATAGAATAGCCGGTTCCGTGTATATTTGAAGTCCGCCGATGACATTTGTCACGACTATGAAAAAAGTTATGTTTTTCAAAGAAGGCAAGGTGATTTTCGTTATTATCTTTAATACTCCAGCCCCGTCAATTTTAGCCGCCTCATATATCTCGTTGGGTATTCCCTGCAGGCCGGCGAGGTACATCAGCATCGTATAGCCTATACTCCTCCAGATCAGCATTACGATGATCACCACGCGGGAAAGGCCGGGTGACCTGAGCCAGTCTGCCGCTTCCATCCCCAAAAAGGCAAAAAGAGAATTTACAACCCCGTTCATGTCGAACAAATTCTTGAATACCAGCGTAATTGCCACCGCACTTGATACAAACGGCAAGAAATAGACAAGCCGGAGAGCGTTGTTCATATATGTTTCTTTCTTGTTCAGAATGAAGGCAAGGAGAAACGAAATGATGATGCTTAAAGGAATGAATATCATCAGTATAAGCGTTACCAAAAACGAATTGAGAAATTCCTTTGTATAGAGCCCGCCATGTGTCAGGAACAGCGCAAAGTTTTTAAAACCGACAAGCGCCGCTTGACCGATTGGAATATATCCGTTCCATTCCACCATGGATATGTATACGGAAAACAGCGCTGGAAGAAACACAAAAAGCACGACGGACAGAACAGGGGCCGCCACAAAAAGTAATCCCCATATTGAGTCTCGAGTCTTCATTCCGGTATTTGTCGTCAATAACTTCATAACGAACCTCCAAAAAGTGTTGGTCGCCCCGAATCGCCATGAAACCCCTGTTGCAGCAGTAAATACCCCTGGATGAATCCGGGGTATTTACTGCTCAAGCATACTGCTGAACTAGTCAGGCAGAAAATCCCGCCGTTATTTGCCTTCATCGAGAAGAGTCTGTAGTTCCGGCTGCTGAGCCTTGAGCGAATCGTAGACATCCTGTTTTGTAATGATTTTTTTGTCAAGGCAGAATATATTTGTATAATTCGTCATGAACGTTGACCACCAGGTTCTTCCCACTGTGAAGTAAGTTTCCTGTACCCGTCCGTGAGCGCCGCTGATTATTGCATTGAACACTCTCTTGCAATTCGCATCATAGGGGTAAAAGCCACCGTTGTTTGCGTCGTTTTTATTGATGTAATCGTTCCACGAGTCGTCATAAAGAGGGATGTTCATCGCATTCTTCAGCTGATAAGCTTCGGACTCCCTTGAGATAAATTCACACATGACTTTTGCCGCCATCTCCTCATTGGAAGAACCTTTGCGAAGAATCATACACGAACCGGTTTGTCCGCTCACCCACTTTGTTCTGTCGGCGCCGTCGGGAACCGGAATAGGCATCATGGGAACATCCATCCCGTTTTCAATATAAGTTCCGTATTCCCAGGTCCCAGTATTCGCATCGACCAGGTACATTCCGGAAACCCAGTTGTTCCAGCCTTCTCCGCCATCCTCCATACTATCGATGTATCCTTCGTTAATTCCATTTTTAATAAAGTACGCCGTATTCACAACTGCATCACCGGTAAGCGTAACCTTATCGCTATTTTCATTCAGGAAGGATCCGCCTGCCGAGTAGGTCATCAGTTTGAATGCATCATTCCCCTGGAAGGCATATTTCAAGTTTTGCGCCGCGCCCGTAAGGTTTCCCGCATTGATAACTTCCTGGAGACCTTTGAGCAATCCGGAAAATTCGGAATAGGTGTATGCCGCAACCTGCCCGTCCATTCCTACTTCCCACGGCTTGCAGGGAATAACGCCATTCTTTACCATTTCATCAATTTTGCTGCTCAAAGCCGGGGTGTTGTTTATTACTCCGCGGTTGATACCGAAGCATTGGCAACCGGAATCAAACGGAATTGCCCAGAGGGGAGCGGTTTGATCATTTGTTTTTTTTGTCGGATCGTTCGCTTCACGGCGGCACTGATTGAAAGTACCCTTCGTGAGCTTGTCCCAGTTATCAGCTCCAAGCTCGGTTTTCCAGGCGTCGCTGAAATAGGAATTCAGATCCGTAGCCAGTCCGTCCTTCACAAAGCTTGTCAAATACTGGCCGTTTAGTTTGAACAGGTCAGGCTTTTCACTTGACTGCAACTGTGTCTGAAGGAATTGTTCATAATTTCCGGGAGCAACGGTAAGTTCGATGCTGATTCCGAGCTTATCGCCGATGCTTTTGAACAACTCGGCATACTTGTCAGGCGAATTGTTGTCCATGACAATTTTGATTTTGACATCGCTCTTGGGGCTTTCACTATTTGAGCCTTCCTTCGATGAGCTGTCGTTCACGGTGCTGTTGTTCACGGAGCCGCCGTTTGCAGCGTTATCATTCGCAGAGCCGCCGCAGCCGCCAAGGGTAAAGCTCATGGTAACCAGCAAAATCATGCTCACTGCAAAAACCACACTCTTTTTCCACGCTTTTTTCATACCTTTTACCTCCTTCATACAATACCATTTCGTGTAAAGCCGGCTTACACTTAATATATTAAAACCTTTACTAGTAAGGTTTTAATCGCATCATTTCATGAATTTCAAGGTCGCGATGGATTTCGGTTCCAGTTCAATACTGGTAAAATTCCCTGTGAGTTCAGTCATGTCCCACTTTTTTTCGGCGCTCGAAACAATTTTCACCGCTTTTTGCGGGACAAATCCTTCAAGGTCGATCAATACTGATTTACTCTGAGCTTCGTCGTTGAACAATACGACAATAACCGTGCTTTTATCAGGACTGATGGCGCTGACGCAGTAATATTCTCCGCCGTTATTCTCCAGTATGCGGTAACCCCGCCTGATATGCTTTGAATAGTGACCCATCACATAATATTGAGTCGTAATGGTATAATCGCCGTATTCAAAGCCCATTCCAGCGACATCGAGAACCCCTTCAAGCTCATTTTTGTTCTTGTCTTGAAACATCCCCTCGACAAGTCCCCAATGACATTTATTGATTATGTTTTCCGACATCGTATCCATAGCCTGCCAGATCAGCCAGGCATTTGCGTGAGCAATGTTGATATCGCTTCCGATGGCGGCTATCAGCTTTTTGGCAAGCTCAAAGTCGTCATTTCCGTCACCGTAGCATACCTCATCCATCCAAAGCTTGTATTTGGGTTTATCAAAGCCGTTTTCATAGGCGATTTGCCGCAATTGGCGCAATGCTTCATAATCTTCTGCATAATGGTGATAATTTATTTTTTTAAGTATGTTCTCCCTGACTTCCGCGCTCAGCATCCGATAACTGTTCAGTGCAACCGTCGGATTGGTCTCGTCGGTTCCGGCAATTTCCGTATCGAGCTTTGTACCGCCAAGTTTTTCACAGGCTGCGGTAAGCAACTTACTTTGGCTTTCTCCCGGATTCACCTTGTTTCCCTCCTGCCGCCGGCCCTTTTCCCAATAGTCAGAAGCAGCTTCATTCAATGGTACGAAATAGTCGGTTTTTATTCCGAGATCATTACGCAAGTACTCCAGAACAATGGCACAATACCCGGAAAATTCCTCATATCGGGACCGGTCGAGATTCTCATCACAGGCTTTGACATTTCCGCCGCTGCAAAGAGACTTGGTCATCCACCACGGCGGAGAATTTACGAATGCCTCGGTAATCAAATCTCCACTCCTGATCTCATTAGCCCTTTTTAATATCCAGACCTGCCGCCAATCCGCCTTCTTGTCAAACTCGCTGCCGGGCGCTGCTTTAAAGCATGGCATTCCCCTGAAGTGGAACATGTGCGGTTTTTCGTCAGGATTGTCGCCGCCGCCGATATTATATCTGGCAATGTTGAAATTAAGGCCTTCTTCCGAGAAAAACAACCGCACCAATTCCTCCCGTTTTTCCTTGCCGCTGTCGCCTTTCATGGTCCAGCCGCCCGCGGCGTTTGCCCACCAACAAAGAGAGGTACCCCAACCGTCAATAATTTGTTGAGTTTTTTTTGTGCAGATTTTCAAAGTTTTCATTATTGTCCTCACAAATAGCAAATTCAAACTTGCCGTCTTCCATTGCTTCAATAAAGAAATGGAGCTTGTCATCCATACCGCTTGGGATAAGGAACTTTGAGCTATTGGGACATCCGGCTTGGATAATGCTGTCACTTTCAGCTACGATCCGGGCTATTACTTTCCTGTTTTGCATTATTGTAGCGCGAAATCCCGACCCCAGGGCGAATCCGTATGTATCATAGGGAACGTTTATTTGAACGCATGCCGAATACATTTTCCCTTTTTTCAGTTTCAGGGGCAGCTTTGCAGGTTCGAAATCCGAATTATAAACATCAAGATGCTCGATTGTTCGAATTTCAAACTCACAGGGAACCACTCTGAGCATGTATAAATTTCCTGTTTTTTCAGCCCAATTCGATTTCCGGGCAACAAGTTCCAGAAGATTTTTTTCGTCCACTTGAATAAGCTTTGTAATGTTCACACTACTTGAACCCTGGGTAAAGCTGAAAACATATTTTCCATTTAAAAACAATTTACATTCCGCTTTCATCCCGTCAAGAGATAAAATGATCTCTTCTCCAGGCCGGATATCAGGAACAATTTCCGTATAATACGCCGCAAGCAAGGGTTCTCTGGTGGAATTCCAGCTATTGATCGAAATATACGGGTCATCTTCCGACTTCCCGATCTCAACATTACTGGAAAAGCTGTCTACTTCTGTGAATCTCCATCTGGTTATCTCAGTTTGTGAAATTATGCCGTATATTTTTTCAATTCCGCGTTTTGTTTTGATTCTCAACGATTTCTTTCTTGCATCGTCAAAATTGCTGTGACCCCACTTTTCCACAATGGCTCTTACGTCGCCGGCGCCGTCGACAATTACGTCGTCGCATGCGCAAAGTCCCGAATAAACAACCTTATCATCGTTTTTCACTGTAAGAAAATCTCCGACTCCCTTTAGAAACAATTTCCTGTCGCTCGTTTTAATCTTATACTCCACTTCGCCATACCATATTTTGTTTTCAGAAAAGAGGGAGCTTTTTGCCTTTGTAAATTCATTACTATTATTAAAACAGCCTACCAGGCAATCTTCAATCTTTGTAGGCAACACATCCTTGCAGTATGCAATACTCAGTTTTCTTTTTTCTTTAATCTTCATGACTGCTTCTTCTTTTGAAATAAAGCCGACCTTTATCGCTTCATATGTTCCGCTTCCGGTTATTGTAATCCGTTTACCATTCTTCTCGATTATAAGGAACGGCTTGTTTCTTCTGATAAAAACAAGCGGGCTGATAGAAAAAATTTCATTATTGGAGAATACTATCCCGTAATCATCTATCTTAAGATGATACGGGAGAGCAAGCGCTTCAAATCCGTCCAGCGAAACTTCGAAGACATTCCCCTCGTATTCGCTTTGTAAAAATACCGGACCTTCATTAACGTTTCTCACACATATGAGTCGCCCGCTGTCGTCAGCCAAATTGACAGCATTTGTGAATGACACGCCTTTTTCTTTGAAGGCAAAGGGGCTTTTCATTTCACAATATTCGGCCGCCGCTAATTTCCTACCGAATACAAGTATCATTTCCGACAGCAGGAGCGCTTCATCCGCCTCTTTTGTACAATGCCCGAGATTATCGACGATTCCGTCGAAATCATACATCGTGCAAATCAACGAAAGCGGGGTTCCCCAATTGTTAACCGATTGATAATAGGCAAAATTCGATCCTCCTATCTGGTTGTAAGCTCCGAGCAGTTTAGCTCCAGTCAGCAGTTCCCTTTTCAAAACGCTATGCTTCCGATCCGTCTCACTTACCAAAAAGGGCAGATTCCTTTTGTGTATATACTTGGCGTATTGTGAAATATTGTAGTCAAATGTTTCGTCAGACAATGAGGGGTAGAAATTAAAGGCCGGAATGACCCCGTCCGTCAAACCTCCGCTGCGTTTTACATCGCCCTGTCCGGCACACACGAACAAGGGAACGCCGATCCCGTTGGAAAGGGCCATTTTTTTAAGATTTTCAATATACCCCTCCGCATCACTGCAGTCGAAAAAATCGAGTTCATTCTCCAACTGCAAAAAGATAACGCAGCCGTTTCCCCTATCATCAATCTGATGCTTTGCAATAATCGGCAGAATTGTATCGAACCATTTTTCTACTTCAGCAAGATAACCCTTGTCGTTTTGTCTGATTTCATATTCGCTGAGCACCCATGCAGGTAAACCGCCCCCATCCCATTCCGCGCAGATATAGGGGCCCGGGCGGGCAACAACGAACAAGCTGTTTCTTTCACAGATCTCTAAAAACCGTTCAATATCACGTTCCTCGGAAAAATCAAAAATTCCCGGTTCTGTTTCATGGAAATTCCATGGAAAATAGACATCCACACAATTATAGCCTAGCGAGGAAATCAATTTCGCACGGGATTCCCACTCTTTTGGGGGAATCCTGAAGTAGAAAAAGGACGAGCATAACAAAATTTCTTCCTTTCCACATATTCTAATACCATTCCTTGCAAGCTGAATATTCATAAGAATTTCCTTTTCCTGTCGTCAAAATCCAGGTTAGATGTTTTTATAAATTCCCACGGATCGTCATTCGCGCGTTTGTTGGTATATTCTCTAGGAGGGACGCCTTTTATCTCAGAAAAACATCTTGAGAAATAAAGCGGATCCTTATAGCCGACTTTTCTGCTTATTTCCTTGATACTGTACTTGTTTTCCTTGAGCAAATCGCAAGCATTGGCAATTCTGAACATCGATAAATACTTCATTGGTGTAAATCCAACTTCCGAAGAAAACAAATTTACAAGATAATTCGGGCTTACTCCAACGCTTTTTGCAATAACATCAAGAGAAATATCAATTCTATAATTATCGTTTATGAAAATGAGCGCTTCCCGGGCGATACTGTTGATACTGTGGGTAAAACCGTCATGATTTTCTTCGACAAGCTTAAACAGTATTCGTGTAAGTAAAACCGTACTTTCAAAAAGCCGTCCTTTTTCGAAGTGGGCGTCGAACATTTGTTCAAACCATTCGGCAACCTTTTGCGTCTTGGGTTTCAAATAATGCTTGTCTTTTCCAAGCCCGCATTCAGTAAAGACCATATCCAGGTTTTCACCGATGAAATCCGCCCAGACGAATGCCCAAGGGTTGTTTCTGTCCGGATAATAGATAATATCCTCATTCGCACGGATAAGAAAAACATATCCTTTTTCAATCTTTATTTTCTCTTTATTAACAAGAAGGTATCCCTCTCCGCGAAGAACATAGTGCAGACTGCAATAAATTCTATTTCCGCTCTCCTCCTTCTTATCTGATAAACATCTCTCTCTGCCGCACTTTACGAGCCTGATTGAGATTTCATCATCAAAGTTCCAGTTTTCGTCATCAACGTAGATTTTTATTGCTCCCGACATGTTCCCTCCGATACATTTTCCCGTCAGTTGTCAGGTTCCTCTTGTTAAGTCAAGTATATTTAATATGGATTTTATTTTCAATTGCTTTTAATATCATCGTAATTTTATCCATATATTTATGTAAATTCAAACCTTATTCACAAAAAAGGGCTGCCTCAGATTAGAATTAATCTAATCGTGAGACAGCCTCTTTCAGAATGCGGGAATATAATGGGAAAACCAGTTACTACTTAGCTGACGATGCCTTCTCCGATGCGACGATATCGGCGATCTTCTTAGCCGCATCTTTTGCAGCTGCGTCGGGAGCTTTTGTATTTGTCAGACTCTCCTGGATAGCCATCTGCACAGCCAGTGAAATATCGGAATACTTCACGTAAGGACCGCGCTGAACAGCATTCTGAAGGCTATCGGCGAATACTTTCATAACGGGATCGTTCGGATACTGCTGATCCGCCGTGACATTGCTGTGAGGAGTAAGGGTACCAACAGCATGATTGAATTTGATACTGTTGTCAGTACCCAGCAACCATGTCAGGAAAGACCATGCCGCGTCGACATTTTTACATGACTTGGTTATTCCGAAGTTTTCGCCGCCCAGTGTTGTTTTATATTCCTTATCCTTAGGAATCGCTACAACCGTGTACTTAAGATCGGGCGCATCCTTTTTAATGTTGGGAATCTGCCAGCAGCCGTTGATCATCATTGCGGCATTTCCGGATACAAACTGCTTTTCCGCGTCATTTTGGGTCCATCCTACAACTTCTGAACTTGCATATTTTTTCTTAACCAGTTCGGTTGTAAACGATAGAGCCTTAATTCCCTCGGGGGAATCCAATGTCTCGAAGGTGGCGCCCGCGGAATAGAGGAAAGGTACAAACTGGAAAGTCCCTTCTTCGCCTTTCAATGCTGAAAATGCGAGCGGATACTTATTGGGGAATGCGGTTCTCAGCTTGTCGCAAACAGCTTTCAAATCGTCCCAGGTCGCCGGCATTTCTGTTATGCCGGCTTGCTTGAACATATCGTCATTGATCCACAATGTGAGGCAGTTGCTTCTTATTGGTATAGTATACTGTTTGCCGTTGTATTTCCCCGAATTCAGCGGTGCTTCGTTATATTTGTTATCATCCCATGCATTGAACATGTCGGTCAAGTCGACAAACACACCCATAGCCGAATACGGCGCGCTATCCGAATTGTCGACCGCCCCTATATCAGGCAGCTCTCCTGAAATAGCGCCGAGGGTATACTTATTATTGAGATCGGCACGCGGCATATACTGCTCTTTAATAATGGCCTTTCCATCGGGTAAAGCATTGTACTCATTTATCATTGCGACAAACGCATCATGGTTTGTCTGTGAGAAGTAATTCCAAAGCGTAATTTCTACCTTTTCATCCTTCACAGTATCTGTTGCAGTTGAAGTACCGGTACTGGCTGATGCAGTTGATGCAGTTGAAGCAGTTGAAGCATTGGTGCTGGGTGTTGCATTTGAAGAATTGGTGCTGGAACAACCGGTTGACGCGATCAGTAGCATTACTGCCAGAATAAGGATACCTATCGATTTTTTCATTGAAATTCCTCCTGATTTATATTTTTAATAAGCCGCCCATGGAAACAGCTATTAAATTCTTAAGTTAGTTCAAATATGGGCTCATTATCCCTTGACAGCCCCGCTTGTCAATCCGCTTATAATATATTTCTGGGCAAATATGAAAATCAGTACGGGAGGTGTAACCAATATACAGCCATACGCCATAATCAAATTCCAACGTGTTCCGAATTGGTTCATCAAGTTGTAAATCGTCGTCGTCATCGGCCATAACATGTGATTGGAGTTAAACGTCAAGGAATATACCAGGTCATTCCATCCCTGTACAAAGCCGAAACAGCAAACAGTAATCAGACCTGGCTTTATAGTAGGAAGTACTATTCGCATAAACGCTGAAAATTCATTGCAGCCTTCGATTCTGGCAGATTCTACGATTTCGGCCGGACACGCCATAAACATCGGTCTGAGGACCAGCAATGTGAAAGGAATGGTAATCGTTGTAACCGACAATATGGGCGCCAAATAGGTATTCAGGATGTGAAGCTTGTTATAAGTTAAGAACAAAGGCGTCAGAAGAAGCGATGCGGGCAGCATTTGAGTAACCAGAAATATCAATATCATGATCTTGCTGCCGGGAAATTTAAAATGCGTTACTCCATATGCTGCAGGAACAGCCAGCAGGAAAGAAATACACATGCCCACGGTTGCAATGATGAAGGAATTCTTGGCAGTCTTAAGCAGCGAATTTTCTCCTGTTAGCTGGCTTACATACGGTTCCAGCGTAAATGCGCGAGGAAATATCGTTGGCGGATTCCTGAAAATCTCGCCATCTCCCTTAAAGGAACTGCACAAAATCCAATAAAGAGGAAACAAAAACGCCAGAGATATTAATAATGATAAAATGCAAAGCAAAGAGTTCTTTGTAAACATTTCCTTCAAGACAAGTCTCATATTACATCGTTTCCTCCTTGTTGATAAGTCTCAAGTAAACCAAAGCCACACAGAACAGTATTAAAAACAGTACATTTGCTACCGCGGCTCCCTGCCCGAAATAGTAGTTTGAAAAAGACAGCCGGTATGCAAAGGTGGCAAATACCTCGGTTGAGTTTCCAGGGCCTCCTCCGGTCATGACGAAAATCAGATCAAACACTTTAAACGTATAAACAAATCCAAGAACGAGCACCGACATAATTGACGGCCTTAACAAAGGGAGAGTTATGCGGAAGAATTTCTGAAATACGTTTGCCCCATCAATGGAGGAGCTTTCGTATACTTCTTCGGGTATACCCGACAAACCGGTCGTCAGGAGGAGCATATTGAATGGCGTGCCTATCCACGTGGCCGCAATAATCGGTCCCCAAATTGCGGTTTTTGGATTGATAAGCCATCCGACAGGCTGGTTTATTATGTGTAAAGCCTGCAACACTATGTTGATTATACCGCCATCAGGGCTAAGCATATATTTGAAGAGCAGAGCCGTAACTGTAACCGGCATGATCCAGCTTATAACAAGAAATCCCCTCATCGGCTTTGCTATGGAAAATTTAAGGTTAAACAGAAGCGCCAGCATCAATCCGATTGAAAACTGAAATATCAAGCAGAAAATTGTGTATTTAAAAGTATTCACAATCGCAGCCATCATCGTTTCATCCTTAAAGACCGTGATATAATTCTGGAATCCGACAAACGGCCTGGCAGCCCCGCCCGCAAGGTTGAAAGCAGAAACATCCCTGAAGCTGAGCATTATATTGTAGACGATAGGATAGCCGATCAGGCAAAGCATGTAAATCAATGCCGGGCCAACAAACATATAACCCGTAAATATATTGTGAGTTCTTTCACTCATACCTTTGTGTTTTCGCAATGCAGGGCTTTGTTCATAGATCGAAGTGGAACGTCGAAGTGCCAAAATACCGCCTCCATTATCTTCTCAGTTAATATATCATTTTACTGCTTCGCAATGGTATTCTAATTTTTTTAAAAAAGTGTAAAAATCCAGACTATTTGCATTAGTGTTATTATTGCTCGATACGAACATAGCTCTTGGCAGATACGCCATTATAGTTCTTAAAGACCTTGCAAAAGTATTTTGGATCGGAGAAACCTGTCCGAAATGCGATCTCATAAATTTTGAAATCTGTATTTTCAATTAGTTCCCGCGCCTTTTTCATTCTGATGTCCCGCAAATATGCGCAAAAACTCTTTCCGGTTTCCTTGTGAAAAAGCATTCCCACGTACTCCTCCGAAACCTTGAACTTCCTGGCATACTTATCAAGTCTCAGCTTCTGGGCATAGTTTTCCTTGATATCATTCACGATAAAATTGACAAATGGCAAATATTTATTCACTTTGACTTCACAGGGTTCCTTTTTCTCATGACCAGTCAGCTTGTTGTTTACCTTGTACAATGCTTCTGCCAGTTGCATGCTGGAAATCGGTTTCGCAAGATAGTCTACTGACGGTAAATCGGTCTCCTTATTTTCGGAGTCAAAATTTGCATTGTCACTGAAAACAAGATACTGCGTTTTGGGAGAACATTCCTTTGCAATCTCAATCATATCCAGCCCGTTCACTCTGGGCAGCGATATGTCCGTAATCACCAGATCAGGCAGCAGAGACCTGATCAATAACATTCCATCATAGCCGTTATCGGCATCGCCAATGACCTGAAATTCCCGGTTGAAATTATATATGAGGCTACCGATATTGATCCTTGTGCGAACTTCATTATCAACAATTACAATACGCAAAATTATCCTCCTTTCATACAGATAAGCCAACAAACAGCGGAGGGATAGTTGTACTATTTAAGTTCACCGCAATACTTCTGGAGTTCCACAGGCAATTCATCCAGATGTTTCTGGAGCGATCTCGTAATAAGGCTGCTAACGAGCTTGCCATCCCGGTTTTTAAGCGCGTCTATATAGGATCTGTGCTCCATGCGCATCTTACTCCCGTAGTTTTCATTGTAGGCGGCAACCAGTCTGTAAAACGCGATATTGTCCCACAGGATGCTGATAAATTCGCACAGGCGGTGCATATGCGACGCTGCGTAGATGCATTCATGAAATTTACGGTTCAGTTCATAAATGCTCTGTCGATTGGATATGCCCTCCCGTTCAAGAGTCTGCTCCAGTTCAGCCTGTATAGCCTCAAGATTCGCAATCTCTTCATCCGTGATATTCCTGGCCGCTATTTCCGCCGCCTTGGATTCAAGCACCTCCCGAAGGATGTACAGTTCCTCGATGTCGTTACCTTGAAGCGTTGTAATGGTCGTCCCGACATAAGGCTCGCTCTTTACGAGTCCGTTTTTCTCCAGAGATTTAATTGCCTCCCGTATGGGCATGCGGCTTACGCCCAGGGTATTGGCCAAATCTTCAATATTCAGCCGCTGCCCGACTTTCAGCGTTCCATCCATGATCCAGTTGATAATCTGGCCCTCGACAAGCTTGGACAGGCTCTGATATTCCACCTTCAGAGGCTTTACCGGCAGTCCCTTTTCAATGCTTTTACTCATAACACCCCTCATTTCATAAAATGTATTATCCTTTAGAATTGTAGCGGACATACCCGCATGATTCTACAGAAAACATTATACAGCCGGGCGGTAAGTACTTTCCAATTTAATTCGTCCCCATCCCGGTCAGAATATTGATCATCGCGGTCTCCTCAACGAGCTCGGCCGTATGCTCGGCATCTATGACATTCTCCGCAACCGCTACAATACCGTGCATTGCAAGGATAAAGGCCATAAGTTCGGGGTTTTCGCTGAAAAGCGCAAGCACCTTTGGCATATCATTTTCTGTGACGACAGGAGTCTCAATATTCAACACTTCTATCGGCTTTTTTATTTTAAGCTGTGCATGATAGGTCACCAGAGGCAGCGCTTGTCTGCGTTGAGACCAGCTGATCGACCAGGGTGCATGACAGTGCAGAATTCCCCCGACGGTTTTAACATTCTGATAGATGTAACCATGCAGCAATGCTTCACGCGTCGGTTTTCCCACGCCTTCAATTAAGTTCCCCTTAAAGTCGGTTATTATCAGATTGTCACGCGTACAGTCCGCCAGGGATAATCCGCTCGGCTTTACTATCATTTGGTCCTTATCGGGAATGCGCACGCTGATATTTCCGCCGCTTCCGGTCTGAATTCCTCTGGCATAAGCCCTCGACGCAGCTTTCAGAAAGCTGTCGATCAACTCGGAATACTCTTTCACGCAATCACTCCATTCCTGTTATTGATGAATCTGCATCAGGCAAGGTTACCAACCACTTTACCCCATGTCTTTATTACTTTTCCAATGAGTTTTTCGAACCCTGCCGCTTCCCATGCGGCTCTTCCGACAAACAACCCGTCGATACCTGCTTTTTCAATAAAGTCGCAGGCATTATCCATATTGACGCTTCCTCCATACAGCACAGGGATGGTCGAATTGGCAGAAGGAAACTGTTGTATCAGAGTGCTCCTTATATCATTTATTTTTGAATTTACATACTCAGGCGTTGCCGGTATCCCGCTTTCCCCGATTGACCATACAGGTTCGTACGCCACCCATATTCTATCGGTGCAATCCTGAGGCACATCTTTTAATGCCGTTTTGATTTGAATCTTAAGCGCCTCGGCGCCAATCTCCTGTGTCATATCCTCAAAGGTCTCGCCTATGCAGAGAAGCGTTCTGAAACCATGTTCCAGCGCAGCCATCACCTTTTTATGAATCATATCATTTGTTTCATGAAAGACCCATCTTCTTTCGGAGTGTCCTATTTCAACCAGATCGATGTTCAGCTCTTTAAGCATCAGCGGTGAAATCTCACCCGTATATTGGCCCTTCTCCGCCCAGCACATATTTTGCGCACCCAGCATGATGGAATTCAGATGAAGGGAATATGCCGCAGGCAATGATGTATACGACGGTATGACAAAGAGTGTCAATCCGTCGCTTACATACCCTTTCGTCAATTCCTGCAGCTGCTGCAGGTAACTGCATGTATCTTTTGCATCTTTATACATCTTGAGATTCGTCCCTATATAAAGCTTTCTGTCACTCATTATGCAAAATCCCTTCTTTCCGGTGAAGCCCTTCAAATAATTGGCTATTTTCTCCAACACTCTATCGCTTTGGCAAGCTCAGGACATTCTGAAGCAGCTTCATCGATATCCACGCCCTTAATTGCAGCTTCTACAGAACGCAGCATCGCCCTTGCGCCTGCAGACGCCCCGTCAGGATGTCCCTGAATAGCGCCGCCAACGCCCAGAACCATATCCTTCCCGAAATCATTGTACAATTCCGCCGCGCACAACGGCGATACACCGCCGCCTATGACACTCACGGTCTGTTTCATTCCGCAGCACGGCAATCTATGCGCCTGCATGGTTCTGATAAAGTCAGAATATCCACTGTTGTTCCGGTCTTTCTGGTACATCACCACAACACCGTCCGCACCGGCCATTCGGGGCAACTTTCCCAGGATGACGGGTATGCCGACACCTTTTGAAACAACATCACATCCGGCATAATGCGCCAGGATAAACAATTGATTTCCAAACTCATCACAGATTTCTGAGAGGGCATCCAGACCCGTACTCACGAAATTAACCATCACAGCCTTCACACCCGCATCCAGACACGCACGTGCGTTTTCCCTCATCGTTTTAGGCTTGGCAGTTATATTTGCTATGTAAACAGGTCTTTTTCCCGTCTCGTCATAAATCCGCTGTGCCTGCAGATTATAAGCCCGTACTCTTTCCACAACCTGGCTGAATGAGGTACTCCCCAACAGCTCATCATCCTTAATGAGGTCTATCCCGCCTCTACCGGCTTCATAGAAAAGTTTGGCGCCGTATTCAGGCGAATAGCCGATGCAGGGTTTCAGCATATTCAGAATGAGAGGACGATTTTTGACGCCTGTCAGCTCCCTGAGATAATCAATTCCTTTGCGCGGCCCCTTAAAAAAGCCGGAAGCATCATTCGCGGTTTCGATATCGATCAGCCTTGTATTCAGAGCCGTAGAGGTATCATTACCCATGAGGGCCGTAAAAAGCATAGAATAGCATGAACCGAAATTCTCAATCGGGAATGCAATTCTCAGTAAATATGCAGCCTCGTCCGTCGTTTGAACACAATAGCAGCCTAAAACCCGAGCCTGGTATTTTGAAATCATTTCACGCGTGATACCCGGGACGTCAATCCATGTTCCTATACTCTGCCCCACTGCAAAAGTGCCGGACCGGCGAATGGCATCCGATACCGATATACCGCTCGCAAGATAGGTGGCAATCACATAACTTCCATCCGATAAGGATTCGGGGGAAGCATAGGGAAAATCAAAATATGGCAGCAAAACAAACACCTCCGGCAACAATTTGCCATCAGCTTTCAGATGAGCGCAAGCATCTCTCTGCAAGCTATCAAGCTGAATTCATAGTCGTTTATCCCGACATCCAGATCTATAATTTTAATATTATTACGCAGTTCCATATGAAGTGTTTTGGCAAACGCCCCGGTAACAAGCGGATCATACAAAGGTCCTGCGGGAGACGTGGTTTTGGAGAAGCCTTTCATCGGCAAAATCACTGTAACCTTTCCCCTGCTTGAATTGAGCCTTTGCGCTATCATTTTGCCGATTTCCGAGGCTTCCTCGGGAAGAAGAGAAATATGCGCTACTTTCCCGTTATGCAGAACATATCTGCGTTGCGTGAATTTGTCCGGAATCTGATCCGCAGCAAAATCTATAAAATCCGCACCACCTGGCGCAACAACCTGCGGCAGACCTATTCTGCCCGCCGATTCCAATCGGTTAATCGCTCCGTAGGAAAAGCCCCCGCCAAAATATTCAGAAGTCACCTCATGCAGCGTAAGATCCATCACGGCATCGATCGCTCCCTTCCCTATCAGTTCCTCCATAGCCATGCCGCCTGTGCCCGTCGCATGAAAGCCGATAACTTCGTGACCCTTCTTTTTCATAATGTTTATTACGTTCATAATTGCATCATTTGTAACACCCATCAGCGTGGCGCCGATCGATGCTCCCTTTGCAGTTATTGAAGAACTGTCGAAGGTTTGCGTCATACCGAAAACTGCAGCGGCGGCATTTGAAAGGATAATACGCGTAACCGTATTAAGCCCTGCAAGATCGGCAACAGACGGCATAACAAGAATATCCCGGCTGCCGACAAACATTCCGAAGGTGCGTGTTCCGCAGGCGACTGTCGAAACCATTACCTTAGGCACACCAAGCGGTAAGGCGCGCATCGCCGCACATGCGATCACAGTATTTTGGAGACCGCCGATAGAAATCACGCCGTCGAATTTCAAAGCCGCAAAAAGCCTGGGTACTAACATTGCGATGCCTTTTTCAAGCCGTGAGACCATATCGCTCTTTTGCATCTCGAAAAGATTATCGCAAACGATTCCGGTCTCCGCCATAATCTCGGCTGGCTTGATATCGGCATCGATTTCGCTTGAAGGATGCGCTCCTATATCAATAATATAGGTATTGCTGCCCATAAGTCTCAATTTACAATCCAGGTATGAGACCAATTCACCCTTTGTATCCAAGCTCGCGATAATGGCAATCGTCTTCTTCATAATTCATCTCCAGGCATCCGTATTCAGGAAGAATACTTCTCAGAGTCCTAAAACCGGAGTCTTTTTGATTCGCTCCTCCAATTCCGGTTCATGGCAGGGCAAAAGCAGTTCCAGCCTCTTTACCCTGTTTTTCTGCATTTCGATACTTCTATAACACGCTACAATGTCCGCATAACGTGCCGGCGGTGTGACGGAATAATGAATTTCCGGAATTTCATTAGTGTTTGCAAGCAGGAAAAGGGAGTCCCCTGCACATATGTAAGAACCATTGGCAGTATCAACTTCCACAGACTGATGTCCGGGCGAATGTCCAGGGGTTGGAAGGACCCTTATTCCCCGGACAATCTCAGTTTCTCCATCCACCGTTTCAATATTAATGCCCTCGAATGGCCTTTTTAAACCCAGCAGAGGAAATTCGTACGACTTATAATAAACAGGAATCGGATTGAGTGCGAATTCATATTCCGTCTTCTGTGCTATAAACCTTGCATTTGTGAATTTCTCCATATAATAGACATGGTCCCAGTGTAAATGCGTGAATATAACGATCCCTATATCCTCACACCGATACCCTATTTTTTCAAGCTGCTCATGGATTGCCATTCCCTCCGGCTGATACGAACCTGCATGATGATATTTATCCGCACGTTCTGTCCATGCCATTCCTGTATCGACAAGTATCGGTTTTTCACCGCCCTCGATCAGAAAAGTAAAGCACGGCAATGCTACCTTGTCGTCTTTGACGTCCGGTAGATACTTTAACGTAGAAAAATGATAATGGTACTGTTTGGGGTAAGTAGGAATATAGCCTGTATTGATTGGCCGAATTGTATAATTTGACAAATGAATCCCCCTCTAATTTAATTATGTCTTTTACTTATCGTCTGACAACTTAATTGGATACTAATATATTAGTATATTAATATACCCTTTTCTATATGTCAATAGGACAATTTAAGCAATATAACTCATCTATTAAAAAAACAGCCTGAAAGCTGAATTTCAAGCTGTTTTCGCAACAATAAACCAATTTTATCCACACTACATTTTCATTGCGGGATCAGTCCTGAAGTCTGCGGCTTTTCAGCCGCCATGCTCCGGGAGACATACCCAGCTGCTTCCGGAAAGACTTATAAAACAAAGATGCATCACTATACCCCAGTTTGCGCGCTATCACATCCAGCGTATAATCCGTATCGGCCAGAAGCTCGCAGGCATGCTCGATTCTGATCTTGTGCACATACTGCAAGGGTGTGATGCCGTACAATCTTCTCATGATTCTCGCTATATAATCTATCGAATAATTAAGCTCCATGGATAAATCGCTACAGATAAAAGGTTTATTATAATTAGTCCACAGGAATTCCATTGCACGGGAGGCGAGCTCCTTCATTTTAGTTTCAGGAAGATCCGAAGCTGCAGACTGCAATTCTCCAAGGATGGCAAGAAATGTAGCCTCCTGCTCTATGAAAGGTGAAATGCGGTCCTTCTTCAGGCACTCCAAACGGTCAAAAAGCGGAGTAAACTTCTGGGAGTTGAATTTTCCGCGCGTCGGCAGGATAATCTGCTTTAGGCCGGATTGTTCGTCAAGCCCGGCCAGCCCGCACTCCGGTAAAACCTCCGGAATTTCCGTTGAACGTTCTTCAAACGGCCGCCCTGATGCCCTGAAATGGATATAATAATATTCCGGAGCAGGACTCCCCACCCTGCCCTCCTGTTTCAGTCCGGGAACCTGCAAATACCACTCGCCCCTTGCCACCTCGATATCCGTACCGGCTTCCGTAAAGCAAAGACTTCGTTCAAACATAAAAATCAGAACAAAGTCCGTACAAACTCTTGTAATATGTTTTTCATCCGGCATGAACCGGCGGTAGCTGCTTACCAGATAATGCGGCCATGGCGGTACTTCCAAAACAATTGTTCCCGGCGGGGAGCAGAACATATCAAACCACTCCAATCCTGCTTTTGCAATATAAATGTCGCTATATGCAATGGTATGTTTTAATTTTACCTGATAGAATTACTATTGAAAAGCATCTAGTTGTTCGAGATTTGCAATGTTAAGGAGTATAAAAATGGCCAACAAGCTACAACCCATAAAACTGCAGCCTCTCCCAATGAAAGAGATCCGACCGGAGGGCTGGCTGCGGCAGCAACTGCAAATACAGGCCGCGGGACTTACAGGAAACCTGGACAAATTCTGGCCCGACATCAAGGATAGTAAATGGATCGGCGGTACTACCGACTCCTGGGAGCGGATGCCGTATTGGTTGGACGGCTTTATTCCCCTCGCCTGGTTATTGGATGACGAGGAGATGAAATCACGTGCAAATAAATACATGAATCATATTATTGAGCACCAGGCGCCGGATGGCTGGCTTTGCCCGGATCCGGACGCGGACCGCTCCAAATACGATCTCTGGGCTCTTTTCCTGATCCTCAAGGTGATGGTCGTCTACCACGATTTCACAGAAGATGACAGGATCGGGAACGTAGTATGGAAAGCTCTGAAATACCTTGACCGGCACATAGATGGTACGACCCTTTTTAACTGGGCGCAATTCCGTTGGTTCGAATGTCTCATCCCCATCTATTGGCTTTATGAAAAAAAGCCTGAGGAATGGTTGCTGAAACTGGTTACAAAACTGCAGTGCCAAGGCTTTGACTGGCTCTCCTTCTTTAAGTGCTGGCCATATAAGGAATCCGACGGTAAAGGCCGCTGGAGCTTAATGAGTCATGTGGTCAACAACGCGATGGCATTGAAATCAGGGCCGCTGCTTTGGCGAATGACGGGTATGGAGGAGCATAAAAATGGAGCCGAACAGATGGCCGATATGTTGGACCGCTATCACGGCATGGTCACCGGAGTGTTCTCCGGGGATGAATGTCTGGCAGGCGTCAGTCCCGTATCCGGTACGGAGTTGTGCGCAGTTGCAGAATACATGTATTCTCTCGAACATATCCTTTCCATCACAGGTGAAGCCCGTTGGGGAGACCGCCTGGAAATGATCGCTTATAACGCGCTTCCTGCAACAATGAGTCCGGATATGTGGAGTCATCAATATGACCAACAGGTAAACCAGATAGAGTGCAGCCAGCAGGCAGATCCCATTTACACCACTAACAGGGGAGATGCTAACATTTTTGGTCTGGAGCCTAACTTCGGCTGCTGTACATCCAACCTGCATCAGGCATGGCCAAAATTGGCCCTGTCTACGTTCATGAGGACACCCGACGGTCTGGCAGCCTCCGTCTACGCCCCTTCAACAGTTGACACAGTGATAAATGACGCGCATGTAACGATAACTCTCGATACAGACTACCCGTTCAGGCAACAACTACGCTTCAAAGTTAAAACAGATAAAAAGGTATCATTTGCTTTATGGCTGAGAATACCTGAATGGGCGGAAGGCGCCTGGCTGGAGAAACCTGAAGGTAGCCTTCCCGTATCAAAGGGCGGATTTCACAGACTGGATCGAGTTTGGGAAGGTGAAACAATACTTACGCTTAACCTTCCGTCGCGTATTCTACTAAAGCCACGTCCTGGAAATATGTATGCTGTAGTACGCGGACCCTTGGTCTACTCCCTTGCTATCGGAGAGCGCTGGGAAAGGATCGACAGCGAGCTCCCTTATCACGAGGCTCCTCACTGTGATTATGAAGTGTACCCGACCACCCCTTGGAACTATGCGTTATGTTTAAGTAAAGACCATTTGGAAAAAGAAGCTGAATTTATGGAATATCCGGTAACCAAGATTCCATTCTCTCCCGATGGCGCTCCGGTATGCGTCAAGGTTCACGGGAAAAGGATCGACTGGCCGTTAATCCAAGGCTCGGCAGCACCATACCCTCCTATGACCGGGATCTCAGATACTGTTGAAGAACTTCGCCTGATCCCCTATGGGTGCACAAATCTTCGCCTGACAGAAATGCCGCTGTTACAGGGTACTTGACCGTGAACCTGAAGAAAGAGTATCGCTGCTGCATAAAGTAGCTGTACGATACTCTTTTTCTCATTTTATACCTGTTTTACCCTGTTCATTTGAGTACTATCAAATCGTAGTCCCGAGTACCCAAACAGATCTTCTCCGCGTGTTCCAGGCAGCTGCGCCATTCGGACCCGGGCGCAGAGTTGGTGAAATGGTCGTGGCGGTTAACAAAGCCTTTTTGGACCAGGTTGTCGGACAGTTGGCTCCCGGGAAGCGGCGCAGCTTTCATACAGGCGTCCACGCAAGCTTGATCAAGCGCCAGCGGGTCGAAGGATGCGAACATACCCAGATTGGGCAGAATAGGCGCATCGTTTTCTCCATGGCAATCACAGTTGGGGGATACGTCCACCACCAGCGAAATATGGAAGCAGGGACGGCCGTCCACTACCGCCTTTGCGTATTCCGCCATACGACAGTTCAGGAGCTCGTTGGCTACGTCGCAGTTGAACCCGATTGCGTCAAAATTACATGCGCCTAGGCAGCGTCCGCAGCCAACACAATTTTTTCTGTTGACCGTCATCTTTTTACCTGCGGCGTCAAACTCCAAACCTTCATTGGCGCATTCTCTCTGACATTTGCGGCAGCCCTGGCACAACCTCGGATCAATGTATGGCTTGCCGCTGCTATGCTGTTCCTTTTTTCCGGCTCGTGAGCCGCAGCCCATGCCTATATTTTTTATAGCGCCGCCGAACCCTGTCATCTCATGGCCTTTGAAATGGGTCAGACTTATGAACACATCCGCGTCCATGACAGCCCGGCCGATTTTAGCTTCCTTGACATACTCGCCCCCCGCTACGGGCACTATTATATCGTCGGTACCCTTCAGCCCGTCGCCGATCAAAATAGGGCAGCCCACCGTCAGAGGTGAAAATCCGTTTTCCCAGGCGCATTCCAAATGCTCCAGAGCGTTTTTCCGGCTACCGGGATACATTGTATTACAGTCGGTCAAATATGGCTTCCCGCCCAGCTCCTTCACCACTTCTGCAACAGCTCTGGCGTAATTGGGGCGAAGGTAGCTGATATTCCCTTTCTCACCGAAATGCATCTTGATCGCAACGAACTTGCCATTCATGTCGATCTGCCCGATGCCGGCCTTTTTAACCAGCTTTTTGAGTTTGGCAGGCAATCCGTCCCCGAAAGCCATCGTGCGGAAATCCGTAAAATATACCTTTGCTTTTTCCATTCTTATTCACTCCTGCTTCATAATCGATTCTATTTGCAGTTCAGTTATTAAGATTATACTCGCTGGAGTAAACTCTAGGTCAATAGTTTTTTCACACTCGCGTGTAAACGAAAAGGTAACTTCTTGTTGCAACAGTAAATTCTTGGTTTTATACCGCCTTAAGAAGGTGTTCATATTCCGCACTTCGGGAGGGGTGGTACAGAATAACTATAATGCTTCAAAGCCGCTCATCCGTATACTTGATAGAAAAAGGTACGACGTCTGCTATGAAAGGCTGTTCTCGGTCGGCAGCAACTGGATATTCAAATTCATTACGATCCCAAACGGGTATAATTTGAGAAAGAGCTTGTTTATGGATATAGACCCCAATGAAACGCCGAACGGGAAAATACCGCCGTTTTTCAAGGGATATGTAAAGGATGATAATGAATGGCAGATAAAACAAAACCAGTGAGCAGCCTTACGGTTACCCACCGGCTAAAAATATCAATGTGCCTTCCCCTTATACTTTCGAAAGTAAGTTGAGGTTATTCTGACAACAAATTATACAGCGCCTGTGCCATTTCCGCCCTGGTGGTTGTTCCTGCCGGAGATAGTCTGCCGTAGTTACCGCTGACTGTTCCGCTTGCTACAAACAGCGTCATGGCATCTTTTGCCCAGGAAGCTATTTGTCCTGCGTCAGTGAAGGCTGACAACTGCTTCCCGGACTTGCCGGCCGGCAGCTCTTTAATCGTTTTCAATGTTTTATACAGCATGGTGAACATTTCTTGACGGGTGATCTCCTTATCAGGAGCGAACATATTGTTTCCTATGCCTTCAGATATGCCAAGCCTTTTTGCTGCAGCCAGATAACCCGTATAGTAGTTGCTGTCCGCGTCCGCAAAGTTATCCGTCGGTTTTGTATCCGAAGATATGCCATAAGCGCGCATTATCATCACCAGGAATTCGGCGCGGGTCAGTTTTGCTTCAGGACTGAAAATACCATTGCCGGTACCTGTAGTAATGCCCCTTGACGCTATAAAGCCCACTGCTGTATTATACCATGCATTCGCAGATACATCGCTGAAGCTCACTTTATTGTAGCAAACTGCAAAATAACTGAAATGAGTAGTTCTAAAAGTCACCGTACCGGTTACAGGATCATAATGTCCGTTCGGTACCGGTACCGCTCTGCCGCTGCCGTCGATGTACCAGACTATAATACCTTCAGGGTTCGACAACTCGTCTGCTGTCGGTTTATACGGTATGGATACCGTGACAGGTGCATCCGGATTGTTCCAGTCGGTTTGTTTACCATCTATCGCCAGAGTAATCTGAATCAGGGGTCTGTTGCCTATTGCTGTTTTCACCGCATCAGATAAACCGGAATTATCGATGAGGCCTATTGAAATCTCTGCTTTTTTGCCTTTAGTCCCATCAATGCCTTCAAGCATATTTTCATGGATAGTAAAACTTCCTATACCGGTAGTAAATCTTAGTGTGCCTTTTCCATTGGCTGCAGACAAATAATCAGCCGGTATACGAAGGGTTAATTTATCCACGCCCGGAATAGCGGGAACTGTAATGGTTTTTGCCTCACCACCGGTGAAAACATTTCCCTGTTGAGTACCCAGGTCGACAATAGCGCTGCCGGCGCCCATATCGACAATGACCGGCAGAGTCATTATCGTAATACCGGAACCATCGGTGAGAACAGATGCAATTTGCCGTATCTGACCTGCGTTTCCGCCATTTCCACCGCCATTTCCACCACCCGTATCGTCAGAGTCGGCGTGTTTGAAATTTGCTGTAATAACTGCCGCATTTGCAGGCATAGCATAAGTCGTAGCCGCACTCGCAGCATTTGCAAAAGCTCCGCCTCCCTCAGACGTCCATTGTGCGAATACATACCCGGACGCCGGTATTGCTTTTATTGTAACATGTGTACCCGGCGTATAATTTCCGCCGCCGCCTTCCGCTATACTGCCTCCCGTTCCTGCGTTGACAGTAAGTTTATAGCTTTTGACTGTCCTCACCGCTTTCACTGTCAGGATAGCAGTGTTTCCGGTATCAAAGGAGAGACTTATATCAACAGTATCATTTTCAGATAGCTTCAGTCCCAACAGAAACTTTTTCGTGATCGTCAGCATGTTGCCAGCTATTTTATAGTCCGATGGCGACGCCAGCGGTTTATGATTACAGACCGCACCGGTGATTGATGCTGAGCTATTCCATATTACCGCAGTAACTACATCGGAAGGATTGTCCAGATCAAACGATACATTCGCAGGATTTACGCTGCCACCCTTATCTCCGGATTCGTCGCGTGTGAAATTTGCAGTAATAACAGCTGCATTTGCAGGCATAACATAAGTTGTAGCCGCACTCGCAGCGCTGGCAAAAGCTCCGCCGCCAGTGGATATCCACCGGCTAAAGCTGTAGTTTTTATCTGCCGACGCGGTAATGTTGATAATCGCACCTGCCGCGTAATTTCCGCTGTTGCCGCCTGTGATGCTGCCGCCTGTTCCCGCCGTAACAGTCAGGGCATATAGCGGCGTCGGGGAATCGGCTACCGTAACCGGTATGGTTACATCCACCGTTTCGGTTCCGTCGCTGATTGTGACCGTCATAGACGTACTGCCTACCGATACTCCGGTTATCGTAACCTCTCCGTTTTTCAATACTGCCGCAGCTGTCTGAGGCGCGGGGCCGGTCACCATAGCAGTGATTACCAGCGTATCACCGTCCGGATCCTGCGCGATGTCGGAGGCGGTAAAGCTTACGGAGCTTCCCATCTTCACACTCTTCACTGGCACAGGGCTCTTTGCCGCAGGCGGGGAGTTCGGCTTATCTTCCAGCGTGAAACGGACCGTATAGCACAACTTTGTTTTACCATCCTCCGCGGTTACATCCACAACGGCATCCCCGGGCAGGCTTGCCGCCTGCGTTATGCTTACGTGTGCATTCGGATCCGTAGAAACCGCTTCAACAATGGTAGCCGTACTGCCCGGTTCAGTACCGTATGGCAGGAGTATATTGTAATTGTAATTGCCGGGCACAAAGCCTGCAACCGGATTACCGCCTGCTTTCAACTCCTTCAGCGATGCGTCGCTTCCATATTTTACGGCTTTTATCGTCAGCGTAACGCTGCCTCCCAGGTCAAAATTTATTTTTATTACCGCGGCGCCGTTCTCAGCCAGATCCAGGCCCGATAAAAATTCATTTTTAAGAATAATACTATTGCCATTGACGGTATAATCGTCGTCCGCCCTCAAATTAACAGAGCCGAACTCAACGGCGGTTACATATTGGGCACTGTTCCATATGATTTCAGCGCTTACATCGTCTGGAACGTTCAATATGTAATCAACCGTTGCAGAACTGATTTCAGGCGGCGTTATATCCGTTATAAAAATCGGATAGCCCTTATTTATACCGCATCTGTCGGATACCCATGTCAGGTATTCGGTACCTGCCGGCAGCGACCCGATTCCTCCGTTCAGATCGCCTGTAAAGGACGGGCTCTTCATCTCACCGTCGGTCTTTCCGATGGTCGTATCCTTACCGTTTCCCACGCCCAGGTTTTCCTCACGGGCCGAACCGTCCACCGTCTGCAATGCGCTGCTGTTCCAGTAAATGTTGACATGATTAGCATACATGTTGCGTCCGATAAATCCGCCAACCGTTGAACCGTTACCCCCTGTCACATTTCCCGTAGAATAGCAGTTTTTAACGATTATATAATTATTAATGCCTATGAAGCCTCCGATATCAGAGTCACATTCAGCTGCAACCCCGCCTCCCGTCACATTTCCTATGGCGTAACAGTTTGAGACAGCACTCATGTTGGATCCTGCAAAACCCCCGATCCAGGAGTCATATTCGGATGTAGCCCCGCCTCCGGTCACGTCTCCTGTGGCATAACAGTTGGAAATGGAACCACTCATGGTGGTACTATCCCCGACGAAGCCGCCAATGCTGCAGCCTGCTCCGCCGTTTACCGTGCATTCTGCCCTTGAATTGAAAATACTTCCCTCGGAGCATCCTGCAAAGCCTCCGATATAGGAACCATCGCCGCCGTTCACCGTACATTCCGCACTGGAATCGGAAATACTGCCATGGTTATACCCCGCAAGACCGCCGATAAAGGCTTCCGTGCCGCCTTCGACGGCGCCTGTAACAGAACAGTTATCTATCGTGCCTTCATTGTATCCGATCAGCACTCCGGCTTCGATGCCAGAGCATGCAGTAATGAAAGCATCCGCGATTTTAACATTTTCAATTTGAGCGGAACTGCCCGACGCGCCGAATAAACCGATATAATCGTATGTTGCAGGGCTTGGCGCCGAGCCGACCTTCAGTCCGGTTATGGTATTTCCGCCGCCGTCAAAACATCCTTTAAAAGGATAGGCATCCGTAATACCAATCGGCGTCCAGTAATGGACCGACAGGTCGATATCGGATATGACATTGAAGGTATAACCGCTCAGGTTATGCCCGTCGTTGATCTCGCTCGCCAGCCAGGCCAGCTCCTCCGCGCTGTCTATTGTATAAGTGCCGCCGCTAAGGTCGGGAACGCCGGTATAGTCGCTCCAGTTCCCGACCGGCGCCTCTCCCTCCCCGATTACTGTGAGAGCCGCGGCGTCGCTTGTCAGATTTCCTTTTTCATTGCTCACATAGCACGTATAGCTTCCTTCATCGGCTTCCTGCGCACTGTGAATCGTCAGCGCCGCTTCTGCGGCTCCGCTGATATTATCTGTATCGGACAGGTCAGCGCCGTCCTTTATCCACCGATAGGATATAGGCGCGTCTCCGACGGCCTCCACCCTGAAAGTTGCCGTCTGTCCGGCGATGACCGTTTTATTTACAGGCTGTTTACTGATGGTCGGATTGGCTGCAGGTACAACCGGTTCCAGACTACCGGATTGAAATATTACACTGCCCCCTGTGATACAGAAGGTGTAATTGCCGTAGGCGACCCCGGACAATTCCTCCGTAACAGCAGTATTACGCAGAGTCCAAGCTGCTCCGTCCGTCGATGTCAGGACAGCGCTATTTCTGCTCACTGCCACAAATGTGCCGCTACCGAAGGCTGCGCTATTTAGATTATCTCCCGCCTCCAACTGAGCCCCGCCCGGCGAAGTATCGGGAATACCTCCCGTGCCGCCTATACTGTGATTCTCCCAATGCACGCCGTCCGAAGAAGTCAGTATTGTGCCGTTGCTGCCCACTGCCAAAAAAATATCATTACCGAAGACTACGCTGTTGAGATCGTTGGCAGTGCCTGAGCTTTGAGGTGTCCAGCTATTTCCGTCAGTCGAAGTCCAAATATTCCCGTATTCACCCACCATCACAAATGTACCCTTGTCGTATATAATTTCACTAATATTGGCATAAGAGAGGCTTTCGGGATTTTTTATCCAGCTCTCACCGTCCGGCGAGGTCCAGATAGTACCGTCTACGCCTGCCGCCACAAAAGTACCATTGCCGTAGACCACCGTCAGGAGACTATTTTCACCGGATTTGCTTTGATTTCTTACCGTCCAGGTTTCCCCGTCCGGCGAGGTCAGGATCAATCCTCCCATGCCGACAGCCACAAATTTATCATTGCCGAAGGTTACCGCACCAAGGCTGTTTCCTTTCACTCCCGAGACTTGTTCTTCCCAATTCGCGCCGTCCGTTGAAGTCAGGATGGGGTCGTAATGATTGTTATTAAAACAATCGCCCGTCGCCACAAATTTTCCGTTGCCGTAGGTAATCTCCCAAAGGTCATAATCATCGGAGATGCCCAATTCAGGATCATGCCTTATGTACCACTGGTCGAGCGGATCCGTTTCGTCTGCGTACACTTGCAACGCCGTTCCTGATATCAACAGGGATAAAATCAATATAGGAATCATGTAAATAAAATATTTTTTCTTATACAAGGCCGTCAAAACCATGGATACATCTCCCTTAAATAGATTTGCAATTTGCACTGGGATTTCATAACGCATTGCTTCCAGCCGGTATGACCATCAAACCCCGGGCCTCAAATTTCATATTATCCCAAAATAAAAGATTCCGTAATTGTACCCAGGTACAGTTTTTTGCTTTTTTAGACAAAAAAGGCGCCGTCACATACGGGACGGCAGCCTTTTTCTTGTCTTTGGATCAAAAATTCAGAAGCGATATAACGGACAGACCATGCTATTCGATCAACCTCAGGTCCCTGACTTTTATAATAGCTTCAAGCCGGTTTTTAACCTTCATCTTTTCATAAATCTGAGCATTGTGGTACTTTACTGTTCTTTCCGAAATGAAAAGCTCCTCTGCTATTTCAAGATTTGAATGTCCGGCAACCAGAAGCTTTAAAACCTCCATTTCCCTTTTACTCAAAAGGATTTCCGCCGGTTCGGCGTTTGAAGGTATATCAGAGAGCGGTTGCAGCGCTGCCGTCTGCGTCCTGATGTGCGCTTCCGTCAGCTTCATAAGATTTTTGGCGTATTCGATATATTTAGTGTTACCCGTTTGTCTCCCCCATGCGCTGTATCTTTCCAGCAACTCAGCCATAGGCCGGGCCTCGTCGACAAAGGTGCGCACATAACCGTCCGCCGAGCCAAGCTCTATCGCCTTATGCAGCACAGGCATGGCGTTTGAAGCATCCTCCTGCAGATATTGGGCGATTGCTGTCAGGCACAGTATTTCAATACGGCTTTTCAGTCGATCTTCCTTTTGTGCGAAGTCTTCAAGGCGATTTAACAGAAGCAGCGCTTCATCAAGCCGGTTTGTCAGTATTAAAAATCTTGAAAAAACGATATATTCAAGTTCCCGCGAGGAGGAAAGGTTATCGAATATGCCGATCCGTCCGGTTTCCAGCCATTTGGAAGCATTATGGGCATCTCCTGTGCTAATATATAAACTTGCTGTAAAAACATCGAAGAAGTAACTCCACAGTTCCTTATTCTTCCCTGTCAAAATCTTTCTGCCGGAATTAATTATCTCAAAGGCCCCCTTCATATCGCCTTTTGCCTTCTTCTCTTTGGCAAGGGTAATAAAACAGGGAACGATAATTCCGGAATTATTCAGCCCGGTTATTCTTCCCATATTACTTACCAGCGTCGTATATACGGTTTTCAGGTTACCCCGTTCATAATGACACTCCGCAATCGTTACGGCAATGTAAGCCGAAAAGTCACCCAGAAATCTTTTAAGCTCTCCAAGGACACTGCTGTAAGCCCCTTCTACTTTGTTCAATCTCCCTTTGAACCCGTAAAGGGTATTTAAAAGATTCGGTTCACCCGAATTCATCTCTCCAATGATAATGGGCGTATATAGGTTAAATTCCCGTATTCTCTTGAAACAGAGGACAGCGCCTGCCGCATCCATCCTGAAAACGGCTACATTCGCGTATGAAAGCGCTATATTCGTCTCCAGAAATTCCTTTTCTCTGTTATCCATACCGTCTTTGATACGGTTATAGCATGCCAATGCCTTATCTGCCCATAGCTCGGCTTCATCGAGCCTGTTTTCCATCGATAATACCCAGGAATACCCTGTACATGCTCTTACATCATTTTCACAAAGTTCAGCGGGCATGCGCTCCATCCACATCCGCCAGGTCGAATATTCACCATTTTGAGTCATCGTCAGGTAAATGTCCCAAACCAACGGAAAGGCTTTTTCATATACCCCGGCGCTGATAAAACAGTCGATCGCGTCCTGGATATAACCGTTTTCCATATACCATTGTCCTGCCAGGTCATAAAGCCTATTCTGTGATTTAACGCATTCCGTTTTCAGCCTGTTCGCCAAAAACTCCTGGAACAGATGGTGATAACGGAACCAATGATTCTCCTGATCCAGCGGAATGACGAAGCTATTGGTTGCGGACAGCATTTCCAGAAGCTCGGCGCTTTTGGCATTTCCGGTTACTTTACCGCAAAGTGATTGTGAGAGTTTGCCCAAAAAGGAGGTATGAACCAAAAAATCTTTCACCTCGTCAGGCCAACGATCAAAAACCTCACTCCTTATAAAGCTGCCTATATGCCGGTTGCTCCCGGAGAATCCGCTGGCTGCCGTGCTGGCATCAAAACCTTCCTCCATTGTAAGAGCGGCAATCACAAGCCCCGCCACCCATCCTTCCGTACAAGACTCCAGGTTTAAGATTTCATCCGTAGAAAGCTCATATCCTCTTTGTTTGAAAAAACCGGCGATTTCATTGAAATCGAAGGACAAATCCCTGTTTCCCAGCTTGAGAACCTGGCCTTTGGCATACATACCCATGAGCCCGGCACTGGGTTCTTCACGGCTCAAAATGATGATCCTAATGTGTTGGGGGACATTTTTAATGAAGTATTCCAGACTATTTTGTACTACCCTGTCATGAATCATATGATAGTCGTCCAGAACTAAAATGATATTTTCGGCAGCAGTGAATAATTTATCTATAAGCAAGTCTATTAAAATGTTGGAAAAAATCAGCTCTTTGTTTAAAGATATATCAGCAAACGAATTGTCCGTTCGGACAAACCCTCCTGCTTCAACAGCTGCCATTATATACCGCCAGAACCTGACGGGATCATTATCTCCATCGTCAAGTGAAAGCCATGCATACGGCCGTTCTCTCATTTCAAGCCATTCCAGTACGGCGGTAGACTTGCCATAGCCTGCAGACGCAGTGACAAAGGTCAGCTTATGTTTTAAAGCAAGGTCCAGCTTTTCAGAAATACGCGGGCGGTGAATCAGGTTATGGCTGGTCCCAGGTCTGTTATACTTTGTTTTAATTAGTCCTTGTTCCATTAAAGCATCATTTGCGGTCATTTCAGTCCCTCGTAAAGGCCCAATAAAAGCTTCCTGTATTGACTAGCTGCAATGAAATAATTATATCACTTATTTGCAGTTTTTCCCATGGTTATCATCAATTCGTAGCCCGGGACAGAAAGCCGCTATGCTGCTAATTGTATATTTATGGCTTAATCGTATATTACATTTTTTCCTTCATCACTTAACTTTTTTAAAGATGTAAGCATATGATTTATTTCTTCATCGGAATGTCTTTCCCATGAACCTAATTCGGCTATTATTTTCAAAGGAGATTTAGATCTGTAAGAACGTGTTGGATTTCCGGGAAATCTTTTGTCAGTTAAGTTCGGGTCATTTTCAAATTCACCTGACGGTTCTACAATATAAATTCTTTCTTTTGATTTGGATGTCGCTAATTCAGCCCCCCATTTAGCAGCATCTAATGTTGCAGTAAAATAAATATAGTTGGATTTTTTATTTTGGAAATTTGATAAGTGTTGTGGTTCCAATAAATCTCCAATTTTTAATTCTGCTTTAGTACCATGAAAAAAAGGACCCTTATCTAAAGCATCTTTTTTGTCATTCATGCTGATACGCTCCTTTTATATTTTTAAATAGAACTCATTCGTCAACCTCATTCTCAATCCTCTCCAACAAATCGCAATAAAATACTATCGTATTATCAAATCCGGTTATTGCCGCTATCGGCGGAGAGATTCGATGCCGCAAAGACGGTAGCCTCTTCCACGCCTGTTCTAAATCAGCCTGTCCTTACGCAAGCCTGCAGTCATAAAACGCCATGCCGCCTTTCTGTTAGTCAGCCAGGCAATCAGAGCGTCGTTTTTTGTGTTGCCGAGTATTCTTGGTATAAAAAATTTTGCGACCGTTTCAGGTTTGTCTGCCAATATGTTGAACAGCTTTTTAAATTTCTCGTCCGATATGACTGCCGGTCGATCTCCGTCCGGCGTTTTTGTAATGAAATCTGTCAGCATCATGCCAGGTGATAACCGTCCCGCTATTACGCCGGTACCCTCCAGTTCCCTGGCGAGCCCTTTCATAAAGTATCTTAGGGCGTGCTTGGTGGTTCCATACAGTATTGTCTTAAGCTGTATCATGCTGTCGGAGCCCAAACCCTCCATGCTGTATATCGCGCCATGTCCTTGTTTTAACATTTCAGACGCCGCAATTTGAGAACCGTATATCATGCCGATAATATTGGTCTTAATAACGTTCTCAGTGTAAGCTTCGCCCGTTTCCCACGCAAACTTGCGAGGCACATTTTGTCCTGCGTTATTGATCCATATGTCTATACAGCCCCATCTTGCCAGGGAAGCATCCCAAAGGTTTTGCAGCCTAGCTTTTTCCTGGACGTCGCACGGGAAATAGATGTATTTCCCCTCAAAAGGCGACAGTTCGGTACGAACTGCCTCTGTCAGAGCTTCACCTCTGCCGGACAGCGTAACGTTGCAGCCTGCTCGCAAAAACTCCCCTGCCATGGAAAGCCCAATACCGCGCGTACTGCCGGTTATCACCACATTTTTCATAAACAGTTCTCCTTTACCTTGCATTCAGCCACTCGAGCACAGGCTCAAGATTTTCCTCTTTTACGCCGTCAAAACCATTTTCAATGATAGCGATTGCTTCATCGTTTTTTTCATCTTTGTCCTTGCGGTTTTTAAGCATCTTTACAAACATGGACAACATGATTTTATCCATGCCCTTCAATTCTTTCAAAGGGAAGCACCCGCCGCGCAGATAAAAAAACGGTATGCTTTCAATCCTGTTCCTGGCTATAACTACCTCGGTACTGGGCTCTGCGGTTTGCCCGGTACCCGATCCGCAAACAGCTTTGACGTTATACTTCCGCAGTTTATCAAGTCCCTGTATCTTCCCCACTTTCATCCAGCCGAGAAATATGATTTCTTCACCGCGGCTAACCTTTGAAAGTTCTTTTACCCGGAAAACCTTCAATCCCGCCTTCTCAGCGAGCATATCGGCATACCTTTTTGTAAAACCCGTTTTTGACTCATAAATAATTATCATATATCTTTTATCTCCATTTTATTCCACACAAAATTCCGATTCACTATTTTTTTAGATTATTGTCAATTATCCTAATCATTTTATAATTTCAATATGTAATTTACCAGAGGAAAAATAGAAAAACTTTCAGTTGCTAAGTAAGGAATTTTTTCGGGATAAATTCTGGCGGCCATAGACATTATTGTTGGCCGTATGGCAGAAAGACCGGCTCGTGGCATATATCTTCGCGATGAGGGCGCATTAAAAGTGGATATAAAATGGCAGGAGGCCTGGATCCAGGCCTCCTGCCGCTCCGCTGCCGGAGTAAGGTTTTATAGGTTCACTACATTAACGGGCTTACCGTTTATAAATGCGTCAAGATTGTCAACGGCTATGTTCATTAATCTTTCCCTTGATTCTTTGGGAGCCCATGCAATATGGGGGGTAATGATACAATTCTTCGCATTCAGCAATGGATTATCCATCCTGATGGGCTCGGTAGAAACAACATCCACAGCCGCAGCAGCCACCTTGCCGATGTTCAGCGCCGATGCCAGGTCCTCCTCGACGATCAGCGGACCCCTGGAGGTATTGATGATGATGACGCCATCCTTCATTCTCTCTATGTTGCTCTTGTTGATGATCCCTTTCGTACTATCGAACAGCGGACAGTGCAGGCTGATGATGTCGGACTTTGCTAGCAGTTCGTCAAGTTCCGCATATCGGATATATTCATTCTCCGCGGAGGCATCCTTGTAACTGTCAAAGGCAAGCACTTTCATCCCCAAAGCCTGGGCAACCGCAGCCACTGAACGGCCTATCCTTCCAAATCCGATGATGCCCATGGTCTTTCCGGCAAGCTCCATGAGTGGATAATTCCAGAAGCAGAAATCCGGGCACTTGGTCCAGTCACCCTTTTTAACTGCTTCAGAATGTTCCCATACATGATGACAGATTTCAAGCAGAAGCGCAAAGGTAAACTGTGCTACGGCCGTCGTTCCGTATGTGGGTATGTTCGTCACAATTATCCCGGATTCCTTGGCAGCTTGCGTATCTACGACATTGTATCCGGTTGCAAGGACTCCTACATATTTGATATTCGGATGCTTGACGAACGTCTCCCTGGTAAGCGGAGTCTTATTTGTGAAAACGATTTGCGCATCGCCTATTCTCTCCGATATTTTATCGGCGGCCGTACGTTCATACACCGTTAGTTCCCCAAGTGCTTCGAGGCCTTTCCAGCTGAGGTCTCCCGGGTTAAGTGTGAACCCGTCCAAAACCACTATTTTCATATGTTTCACCTTTCCGATTCTATACTACCGCAATTTGCTATTTATCTTCTTCGCCGCGCGCGAGTTTTACATGTGAATCGGCCATTTCGTAACCAGCCGCCTGTGCGCAGGCCGTATTCAGATCGAGAGCCGTCACGGCTGTTGCTGCAATTTCCGCCAGGCGCAGGACGTTGGTATTATCGTCCACACTGGCGCCGAATCCACCGCATCCGATGAGGTTGAGCGCCTCTTTTGCCGTTCCGAACATGGTGCCGCCTCCGATGGTCGCAAGCTCCATGCATGGCAGGCTTACCATGAAGTGCACTCCGTCGTCCGTCGCATCTGCCTGTACAAAACAGCTTGCCGAAGAAATGACATGGGCCAGGTCTTGTCCGGTGGCTGCATAAAACGCAGCTACCGCATTTGCGGCATTTACATTGAAACCTGCAATGGTACCGCTGAAGCACGAGCCAAGGTAACATTTGTGGAATACGGTTTTCTCGACGCTTCTCGGGTTTACACCCTTTTTGAATACCGCTTTGAGTACTTCGTCGGGGATGAAAACTTCCGTCTCTACCGATTTTCCGCGTCCGTTCAATACGTTGATATGGGACGACTTCTTATCACTGCAGAGATTGCTGCTGATGGTAATCAGCTTCCAATCGGGCATCATGGCCAGAATTCCGCGTGTGATATCTGCGGAAGCTTTCGTTACACCGTTCATTCCCATCGCGTCGCCCGTCTTGAAGGTCATACGCAGGAAGACCTTTGTTCCCAACTGATACGGATCAATTTTTTCCAGCCTTACAAACGGATCCTTTGATAGTTTGCCCAGTTGCGCGAACAGCTCCATGTCCGTCTGGATACGGATGCAGAACTCATGCGCTTTGTTGATATCAGGCGCTTCGATCAACGGAGCTCTTGTCATGCCGTCAAAATGTACCAGCGTGTTCAAGCCGCCTGACATGTTGATAGCCTTGATTCCGCGCTGTACTCCTGCTACCAGTGCCGCTTCGTTAGTGGCCAGCGGAATATATACCTTTTCCTTTACATACTGTCCGTTGATCTGAACGGGACCCGCAATGCCGAAGGGTATTACCGCAGCGCCGATCTTTCCCTCTATACCGGAAAGGATTCTCTCTCCTCCGACCAGCGAGCAATTGTCGATTCTGGTATTTTTGATCTGCTTCAGTGAGATGCCGGTCGCTTCCTCTGTAGCCTCACAACGTATTATCGCGGCGTCGTTGCAAGCTTCCTTGACCATTGTAGCGTCAGAGCCGTATATATCCGTGAATATAACGGTCTCAAGGTTCTGGCTTTTTATTTCGCCCGAAGCATATTTCAATTTGATTTCTTTTAATTTATCATTCATCTCTATCGACTCCTTAACAGCATTTTTGATGAAGCAGTGTACTAAGCGTCTGTGCATATTGGCCGGCTTCAATTATTTTTGGCAGGTCGATACCCGTTTCAATGCCCATTCTGTGGAACATTTCAACCAAGACTTCCGTCTGGCAGTTACCCTTTGCTCCCGGTGCATACGGACATCCGCCGAGGCCTCCTGCCGCACCGTCGAATATGGTGATTCCGGCCTGCAGAGAAGCGAGATTGTTCGCAAATTCCAACCCGTTGAATTTGTGATAGTGCACCGCGAGGCTCGCACTTGTCAGCTTTTCCTTGATCATTTTGGGGATTTCGTATGCGGAGATGGGATTCGCCATTCCAGTTGTGTCACCCAGTGATATTTCATACGAACCGAAGCTTTCCAACGCAAGCGCCGTTTCCAGCGCGAGCTCCGGAGCCATATCCCCCTCTATCGGACAGCCGAATACCGTGGCAATGTAGGAGCGGACCTTGACCCCGTTTTCCTTTGCCACCTTGTTGATCCGTTCGATTTCTTTCAAGGATTCCGCCCTGCTCATGTTAAGGTTTTTCTTGTTGTGGCTTTCACTGGTGCTCATAATGGTGACCACTTCTTTCAGTCCGCATTCCATTGCCAGTTCAAGGCCTCTCAGGTTCGGGATCAGTGCGTTGTACGTAACGCCCTCTTTCCGTCTGATGGCTGCAACAACAGCTTTTGCATCGGCCATCTGCGGCACCCACTTCGGATGCACAAACGATGTTACCTCTATTCTCTGGCATCCGGCATCCGTCAGCCGGTTTACCAATTCGATCTTCTTCTCAGTCGGAATGAATTCCGGCTCGGGCTGAAGCCCATCCCTCGGTCCCACTTCAAAAATGGATACCCTCTTTGGAAATACTGCCTTGTTCATATTCATTCACCCTCCTTTTGCTATTTGTCAATGCCTTTACGGTATCATTACGGCACGTCCGTTCAGATCATTGAAATGATCCAGCGCCTTCTCGTACTCAGTAATAGGCATGACCTCTCCGACATAAGCGGCAAGGTTGATTTTTCCACTATTCACAAGACGCATCAACAGTTCCCATGTCTTGAACATGTGCCTGCCGAACAGGCCCTTGATCTTAAGCTCACGGTACACTACGCGGTACATAAAGTTCGGTATGACAAGCTCTCCTTCCACCATACCAACATGTACCAGCGTACCGGCTGTAGCCAATGCATCGATAGCCTGGTTGATGACCTTCCTGTTTCCTGTGAAATCCACTATGCAGTCCAAACCCTGTCCGTCGGTCTGTTCTTTGGCTATTTTTACAAAATCTTCCTTCATACCGTTTACTGCAATATCCGCACCGACCTTCAAGCTGTATGCCAGTCTGCTTTCGTTCACATCCAATGCGATTACCCTGGTTGCTCCCAGTATTTTTGCCAACTCGCAGGCCATCAGCCCGATTGTGCCGACACCCAGTATTGCAATGTTCCTGCCGCTCGGCTCGGCCTTCTGCAAAGCGTGCAGAGCAGTACCCAGCGGTTCCAGCAACGACATCTGTACAAAGTCGGCATCATCTGCCAGCTTTATGGCCGATATCTCAGGCAGCCTGATATATTCCGCAAAGCATCCGTCGACATTTCTTCCTAGCACGCCCATATGATTCGTGCAGATGTGCTGGTTGTCCGTCCTGCATTCGTGGCAGTAACCGCATGGGATATGTGTTTCGCCTGCTACGCGATCTCCGGGTTTAAAGTTTTTTACCAGTCTGCCTACCGCTGCCACCTCGCCTGAAAATTCATGGCCCAGCGTGAACGGAAGGTCGTAATTGGCTGAAGCCACCAGCGGAGTCCATTCAAAAACTTCAACATCAGACTTGCACATCGCAGCGGCTTTTACCCTTACCAAAAGATCGTGTTCGCCTATCTCGGGCACGGGGATATCAACAAAATCAGCCCCGGCCCCGGGTTTTATCTTCCTTAATGCTCTCATTCCATACCTCGCTTTCTTTCCGGATTTACTCTCCGGAACCGAGCTTAAATTATCCGTACACAAATTCTCTTCCCGGCACTATCTGACAATAATATCCGTATAATTGTCCGAAAGCACAGCGCCGGTATTATCAATTACTTTCATTTTTACAACATACTCACCGAATGCATCCTTTGGAATATTCCATACAATGTGGTCGATGACATATGCCGAATCAGGCTCGAGATTGGACACAAACGAATTTTTACACGCTGCATCCCCGGTCGCCTTATTGACAATCTGCCATTCTACCTTGCAGTCATTCAACGCTCCCAAATCATTGGTGACCCAGACCTTGCCCGTAAAAGTGGTGGAAGGTTGATAAATCTTGTCCCTGCCAATGATATATGGATCTGCGTTCCACTCAAGACTGATCAGGACAGGAGTATAGACTGCCTTCATCGAATCGTACACCTTATATGGCCTGCGGTAGTAGTCAAGCAGTCCGGAACCGATCATCGCACAGGCGTCCGACCAGTAATAGAGGTACATGGAGCCCACGGGAGCATACTTTCTCTGGCGGCAGGCTTCGATTTGTTCCTTGACTACCTTTGCCTCGTACTCCTGCGTATTGTTTATAAATTCTTCCACGGAATTTCCCATTTCAACCTTGGCAAATTTAAATGTCAGGTCATAGAAAAGTCCCCAGTATTCCCATGTATCCCAGTGCGGGGGCCACATCTTGTCTTCCGGAATAAACGTTTTGAGGGTCTCCATGCAGGGAATCGACTGTGCTCCGAATTCAACGACATTGGGCTGGAAAGTCACCTTACTCACGTCGGTGTCGCCGTCATGGCAGCAACCGATCATGAAGTTCTGGACGCCTTCCCTGTAATCCCCCTTGTGTATCCAACGGGTCGGATCAACCGTTCCCAAGGTCTCTTTCAAAACTTCACACAGACGGAAAAAGTTGTTCGGTCTTTCTGTAAAGTTGTAGATTTCCGGTTCCTTGAACGTGGACCACATGCCGAGGGAAGCATGGTTATACAGCATTTCGCCCATTTCCCGGATCATTTCGCCGGCGCGATCGATGAAATCATCGGAATCGCTTACACAATAATGCAGAGGGAATACCTGCCACACCAGATAGCCCATCTCGTCGCACAGCGTGTAGAAGCCGTCCTTCTCGACATGGCTTCCTATCCTGATCGAGTTGATGTTCATGTCAAGCATTTTCTTGAGGTCTTCCACCCACATTTTTTCATTTGCTTCGGACATCCAGTTGCTTGAAATATACCTCATGCCGCGCAGGAACATCTTCCTTCCGTTGAGCTTCCAGCTGCCTGTCTTCTCGTCATGTTCCACTTCCTTGATGCCGAAATTCTGATGGAGCACATCGTTGCAGACACGGAAGGTTGCCGTATACATATTGGGCTTGCCTTGATCCCAGGTCCACCAGAGCTTTGCATCCGGGACAGTCAAAGTCAGCTTGAAGGTGTTCATGCCAGGCTGCAGTACTACGCTGCGGGTCCGCCTGCCTTCATAGGATTCTTCAAAATTATACGGCTTCACCATCATTTCAATATCCGTCGGGATCACTTTCCCGGTAGTATTGTTGATCCTGACGTCCGCTGTGACCAGGCCGGTTCCGTCATATTTGTCCATTCCGTCGCCTGCCCAGTCCTTCTTCTTCACGACACGGGTGAATATTTTGACGTATTCAACAAATACATCCTCACGGGCTATGAGGGAGACATCATCCCAGATACCGCCACTATTGCCGTCGCCGCGGAATTTGGTCATGGCGCCCGGACGGTGCATGGCATCGATCATATGGCCTTTCACAAGATCGATATCCACGGCCTGATGTCTTTTATAATCCTTGGAAAGCGGGTTCTCGGAATCTATTGCAAGCTTGTATTCGGCATTGGCCCTGGGCGCATTGACACGGACGACCAGTCTGTTCTCGGAGTCCGTTTTCGCGATATCCGTAACATCAAATTCAAACGGATTGAACATTCCTTCGTGAGAGCCCAGAAATTGTCCGTTCAGCCATACATCCGCGTAATAATCGACGCCTGCAAAACGCAGGAACAATCTCTTGCCCCTGTAACCGTCAGGTACACCGAAGGAGGTTTCAAACCAAATTACTCCAAAGTAATCGCCAACTTCGGTAAGGTACCAGTTCGTCGGAATCAGCATATCCTTCCACTCGGAAAAATTAACATCCTGCTTGTAGTAACCCTGCTCTTTTCCTGCATTCTTTTCATCAATTTTGTATTTCCAGATACCATTTAAATCGACTTTGGGGAATTCCGGCAACATTCTAAACATGCCTTACCTCCTGATTTGTAATAGATATGGAATATCCTGTCTATGCTTTCTCAAACAGCTTTTTTACATTTTCTGGCGTTGAGCGTCTTTCTAGATTACAATCATTCACTTCTACCATAATAATTTCAAGAAGATACATGGTTTCGCTACCATACTCAAGATGTCCCGAATAGACCTTCTCGGTGTCCGATGCAACAATATGGAAATGGACGGCGCCCCCAAAAACGGATCCGATCAGGGAACCGATCTCCATGGGACGCTCAACTGTCACAAATTCATCGGACGCCGCAGCTCCCATATCTGTCGGGCAGTGATAATTCAGCTTCTGTATGGAGCCGACCGCACTTCCTACAATGGCGTTCTCGATACCGGCTGCCTCAAGCGCATCGCAAACGCCCTCGATTATCTTGTCACCACGTTCAAGTTCAATAATAAGCGTTCTGCCAAGTCCTCCCGATTTGAAACTTTTCATTTAGCCCTCCTGGCAAGCAAAAATTTAACAGTTTACTCTACTTATTTAAATAGGAACTGATTTCTAATTTAATACTTTTTATTTGATCCGGATTAATCGGGGAGCAAGCCCTTTTTTTAAAGACTTGATCCCCGATAACCCACTAGCTACTTTGATACACCTTATTTGAGAAGGGTTTCTGCAGCCTTGAAGTGAGCGTCTACAGCCTGGTCAACCGTCATTTTTCCATACAATACTTCATCAATTTTCTTATACAGGTCGTCAACAATAGCCCCATAACCGGAAGGTCTTCCATTGAAAGGCTCGATCGTGTTGAGGATGTTCTGCATCATGGTGATTTCTTTCTTTTTTGCTATGTCGACTTTGTTTGTCAGGTCAAGTTTGCCGATAAGTTTTTCCTGGATGTCCTTGGATCCCGGAACACCGATATCCATGTTGTAGATTTCCTGGAGTTCCCAGTTGTTAACCATTTCATTGATGAACTGAGCTGTTTCGTCAACTTTCTTTGTTGTTCCGGAAATTCCCCAGGTGGAACATACCGCCGCTTCTACGTTCTTCTTAGTCGCATCGTCGGCTACTGGGAAACGAACCATATCCAATTCATCCTCAACAGATGCCTGGAATATCTTCAACTGGTTTGCATTTGTTCCCCACATGGCTATTTTGCCTTTTCCGGCCAGAGAGTCTGCGAACTGCTTCGTACGGTCTTCCTGTATAACTTCCATCGGACCGTTCACTCCTGCTTTATATAGATCCAGATAGTAGTTCAGGTATTTTGCCAATATTTCCTTTGTGTATCCGATAGACTTGCCGTCTTCCGACGTAACGCCATACATGCCATAATTCCTTGCAAAGTTCTCAATTGCATATTCGGCACGTTCTGACAATCCGGAAGCATAGGTGCCCTTGGGAAGTACCTTTGCCAACCCCTTAAGATATTCGGCGGTTTCGGAATAAGTCATCTGATCTTTCGGCAGGGCATAACCGACACTTTCAATGAGAGTCTTGTTGAATGCCATCACGCTTCCCGTGTCACCGAAGGTAATACCGACAAGCTTGCCATTGTAGGACGAACTTGAAAGAGCTCCGGGTGTAAATTTGGATACGTCGATCTTTCCTGCGTCAACCAGATCCTGAAGCGGCCTCATAAGCCCCTTCGATGCATACTCTCCCAAATAAGTAAGCTGTACGAGATAAGCATCAGGAAGGTTTGAGCTTGCAGCCTGTGTTGCCAGCTTTGTCCAGTAATCAGCAAAAGCTGCATACTGGCTGACGATCGTCACATTAGGATATTTCGCCTTGTACGCATCGATCATTTTCAATGTCTTTTCATGTCTTGCTTCGCCGCCCCACCATGCTACAGAAAGCTCGTAAGGCTTATCACTGCTTGCGGTAGTTACTGCTTCAACTGCTGTCGAGGTTTGTGCCGCAGTTGCCGTAGGTTCCGTCTGGTCCTTGGAACCGGAACCGCATCCGGCAAAACCGGAGAGTAAAATTACCAGAACCAACATCCCACCTAACATTTTTTTGAGTATCATGTTATTCCTCCTGATATTTATTTTTATAACCGGCTGCTTGCCGGAAATAAACGGGTTAAGTTATTTCATATACTGAAAACATTTTGTATGGAAGATACAGATCCTCCGTCTGGAATGGCCTGCTGTCCTTTTCCCCGATCTCGGGAGAAAGCTCGACAGTCATATATCCCGAATACCCGATTGAGATCAGTTTCTCGATTATGTGATAATTGTCCGTAGTTCCTTCTTGAAAGCGTGTAAAATTCTTTTTACCAAATCCTTGATTCTCTTTCAAATGCAAGTGATTAACCCGAGGCGCAAATTCCTCTATAAGCGCGTCCATATCGACTCCCGCCGCATCGAAGTGACCGGTATCGATGCACAAGCCCACCTGCTTTGATTCGATCGCATCAAAAATGCGCCTGTAATCATCGATATTTTCAATATTGTTGTTCACATGGTTTTCAAGACTGATGACGACATCCATTTCTTCCGCAACCGGCGCCAAATTCTTAAGGGATGTGATGACGCCCTGAATCCCTCCGTTTTCGCCCCGTTCAAATCCTGAGGAAACTATCATTCTTCCTCCGAGAGCCTGGATCGCCTGCATGGCCTGTACCTTATGGCAAAAATCCCTGACCGGATCTCCGCCGAATCCCCCGTTTAAATGGATCGCCATGGGGTTCAGCCCATGTTGTGCGCATCTATGCTTCAACGAACGTATCATTTCGGGAGAAAATGCGGAAGGATACCAGCAGTTGAATTCGATATTCTTATAGCCGATCCTGGGCGCCAGGTCGAAAGTTCTGCTGAAGTCCGTTTCTCCAAAACCCTCGAAAGTCAATGTTGCACATGAAAGCCTGATCACTTCGCTCACCTCACAGTTGAATCAAACGTTGCTCCCTGCTTGACTCCAGAATAGCCAGTGAAACCTTTAGAGCCTCAACCCCGTTATCCGCCGTGATAAAAGGTCTTCTGCCGTTTTCTATGCATTCAATAAAGTATTTGTTTTCTTCATAATAGGACATACTGTCAAAAGGGTCGTTAATATGCGAGGTATGCACACATTCCATCTCTTCCGTCCTGATACTGTGTTCCATAAAGTCAAAGAAGCCTGCACCGGTGATCACTGCCGTGCCCTTTGTTCCTATCACACCTCTTGAGCTCATCGGCAGATGGGATGACCAGCTTGCATTTATAATTGCACTCGCGCCATTATTCAACCCCAGAACAACCTGTGCATTGTTGTCGAAGGAGGAAAGCTCGGGCCTTACCCCTTTGACCCTTGCGGACACGCTTGTGATTTCGACCCCCAGCCCTCTGATCATATCTATATCATGTGACAGTGATTCTATCGTCATACCGCATACCAATTTGGGATCTGTCCTCCAGGAATCGCCAAGAGGCGCTTTAAAGCCTGATCCCGGCCCTATCCTGTGGCTCCATATGCTGATGATATCCCCAAGCCTTCCTGAAAGAACATCGTCCTGTAACTTAAGATAACCGGGTCTGAAGCGCATGTTGAATGCGGTCATAAACAGTACGCCGTTTTCTTTTGCAAGTTCCGAAAGCTTTCGCGCCTCCTTCAAATCAACAGCGATCGGCTTTTCACAAAGCACGTGCTTTCCTGCCTTCATAGCAATTTCCGCATACTCCAGCCTTTTGGAGGGAGGAGTCAAAAGGTGCACCATCTGCACTTCATCAAGAACATCGTCCAGCTTGGAAATTACATTTGAATTGCAAATATCCGCAATTTTCTTTGCATTTTCGGCTTTTACGTCCAGGACGGCGGCTACCTTCACATTCGGCAGTCGATTAACGGATTCCGCATGCTTTTCCGCGATCCCCCCGGCCCCGATGATTACGGTTTTAATCACTATAACCCATCTCCCTTTGCATAAATTGCTTTACAGGTAAATCGACTATCCCTTGAGACCGGTTGTAGCGATCCCTTCCACCAGGTATTTCTGACAGCTGATAAAGAATATGAAAATCGGTATCAGCGACAGGGTGGACATTGCAAACAGAACACCAAAAGCCGACAGCTCAAACGCTTCCGTATATTGTCTCAGTGATAGAGCTATGGTAAATTTGGCAGGATTGTTGATATAAATAAGCTGTGAGAAAAAGTCGTCAAATGTCCATATGAATGAGAATATGGCGGCTGTTATAAATACCGGCACCGACAGGGGCGCTATGATTCTGAAATAGATCGATATCGGTCCGCACCCGTCAACCGTAGCTGCCTGATCAAGATCCTTCGGAATGCCCCTCATAAATTGGATAAACAAATAGCAGAAGAAACCTTGTATTGCGAAAAAGCTGGGTACTGTCAGCGGAAGATACGTATCGATCCAATTCAGGTTCCGGAACATCAGGTATCGCGGAATAAGCGTAGCATGGATCGGCAGCATCATTGTCAGCAGAATCATCGGGAATACGATCTTCTTGAACGGGAATGTCAGCCTTGAAACGGCATAACCTACAAACGAGCAGGATATCAGATTCCCGACCACAACCGGTATGACAACTTTCAACGTATTAACCATGTAATCCATAAAGCTTGTTCCAGCAACTCCCTTTAGACCACGGACATAATTCTCCAATGTAAATTCCGTAATAATAAGGGATTTATCTTTAAAAATCATGACTTCCGGTTTAAATGAGCTGACCACCATCCATACAAGAGGATAAAGCATTATCAACGCACCCAGTGACATAATAACAGTAGTGCATAGCTTGTATATCTTATGACCGTTGCTTATGCCCAATCGTTTTACATATCCTGACATCCCATTGCCCTCCTAAGACTCATAATGAACAGTATTTTTCGAGAACCTGAAGATAAGTATTGTCAACACGGATATTGCCAGCATCAACACCCAGGCCATCGCAGAAGCGTATCCCATCTTGAAGTAATTGAAACCGATCGTGTAAAGGTAAAGCGTATAGAATAACAGACTATCCAATGCTCCGCCACTGGTACCGCCTATGATATACGCAGGAGTGAATGCTTGGAACGCAGAAATGATCTGCATGACCAAATTGAATAATATTATGGGCGAAAGCATCGGTAACGTAACGTGAGAAAATTTCCTGATCGTATTTGCACCATCAATGGACGCTGCTTCATACAGCTCCATCGGAATTTGTTTCAAACCCGCAATGAAGATGATCATGGGAGAACCGAATTGCCAGACTCTTAATATAATGAGCGTTATTAAAGCATACTCGGGATTGGATATCCAGCTGATTGATGTTACGGTATCCGGCAGACCCATGAATCCAAGGAACTGGTTGACAATTCCCTGCAATCCGAATACCTGTCTCCACAAAACCGAAATTGCCACACTTCCGCCGAGAAGGGCCGGAAGATAGTAAATTGCCCTGAAATACTTCAACCCGTGTATTCCCCTGTTCAAAACCAATGCCAGTATCAAAGCAAAAGCAAGCTGAAGAGGAACTCCTGCAAATACATATATACTGGTTACCTTGCAGGATTGAATAAAACGCGGATCACTGAAAAGAGATTTGTAATTCTCCACCCCGACTAGATTCGGCGCCTGAAAAAGATTGAAATCGGTAAATGAAAGATATAGGGAACGAATAATTGGATAAATCGAAAATACGATTATTCCGATTATCCATGGGGCCAAAAACAATAAGGCATATTTACTGGAATTCCAGAGTTCAGCCAACCGTCTTTTGTTTTTGTATGGAATTACATTTAGCTTAGCCATTCTATTCTCCTTCCCAGTTTTAGAAAAATCCTATAGTTGTTATTTAACGCTAGAATTTATTTGAAGATTTCACAGCATACTTAAATTATATGAATCCTTCTTGCAAAAGTCAATAATATTATAATTTATAATTTATAATTTTATTATTTTATTTTTAGGCACAGCAATGGAGTAATTGCCGAAATTACCGGAATTACCAGCTTACAAGGAATTTTCTATAAAATAATTGATTTATGCATAAAGCCATGATAAACTAAATAATATTATAATTTATAATTTTTATAGAGATGAATACTCAACTTTCTCTTTACTTGGTAGTACATTAGTGATATTTTTTAAATAAAAACAATATAAGGAAGTGCAAGTATATGACAAACAATTTTGTACTGACAGATTATGCCTACTCCTCTATTTTAAATATGATCCTGTCTTCGGAAATAAAGCCTGGAGAGCGAATCAGAGAAGATTTAATCGCGGAGAAAATCGGCATCAGCAGGACTCCGGTCAGGGAAGCCGTCAATCAACTCGTACAGAACGGTTTTGTCGTTAATATAAAAAGGAAAGGTCTGTACTGTGTCAGTATTTCAAAGTCGGAGCTTCTGAATCTGCTGGAAATACGAACTGCACTGGAATCCATTTCTTTTAATAAATGTGTAGATTTGGCCACCGATGAGGATATAGAGCATTTTAAAGAAATCATCAGCGATTTCAATCAAAAATGCAATATTATCCTGCGTGACTCAAATTCGGATAACGGTAAGGAAATCGCTATGCTTCACAACGAATATGACGTAAAGTTTCACGTAAGTATCGCACAAGTATCCCATTCCAACAGGCTCATCAAATATATAACTGAAATAGAAAATATTCTGCTTATAGCAAGGCAGAGGATATACAACAACAAAGAAGGCAAATCGATCGTCCTGCTTTCCTGGAAACAGCATGAACTAATGGTTGAATCCATACAGGCACGGGACAAGACAGCGGCCATCAGCATGCTTGATCACCACCTGAAGCTGATGAAGGATACGCAGGTCGATATCGAAGAACAGGTCATCGAGGCAGCAGCAGAAACATAATTGCGAGGGGTAATGATATGTCTGTTCACAAATCGTTTGTTTTATTGTCCGCTGTTCCAAGTTCAAAGAACAGTCTTGAGGCACTGAAAAATGCGGTTGAATTGATAAAGCCCTATGATTTTTCATGCATTGAGTATTATTGCGAAAATTGTAATGTCGATCATGTTCGTAAACTTTTGGGCAAGTACAAAAGTGTTTTTCTGGGCGCCGCTCTTCAAAAAGCCCAGGGCCTTAATTTATGTACTCCTATAGCCGGCGACAGAAGGAAAGCGATCGATGCGCTGGCCGAATGTTTCCGTTTCGCCCGGCAGGCAGGCGCAAAATCGGTATTGATCAACAGCGGGAGAAGACCTGAAAAAGAAGAATACGATACAGCGTGTCTGCAATATTTGAAGGATTCGATCTGCGAGCTGCATCAACGAGTAAATGATATTGATATTTTACTGGAACCCGGTGATCGGGATGTTGAATACCATCATTTGATCGGTCACACAGATATGGCAGTTTCCTTTATGGACGATATACTCGCGGAAGTGCCGCGTATCAGCCTTGTTTTTGATATCAGCCATATCGCTCAGCTCAATGAGGAGCTTTACTCATCATGGGAATTGGCAAAGAAACATTGCACCCATGTCCATTTGGCAAATTGCGTACTTGACAGGAATTCTCCTTTATTTGGCGACAAGCACCCATTATTCAGTGTAAAGGGCGGCGTTTACACTCATGAAACCGCCCGTGCATTTTTTAAGCATCTGCAAAATGAAAACAGCACTATAACCGCAGGAATCGAGATGATCTGTTCCGATGTCTCCGAACAGCGTTTTTTTGAGCGCTTTGCCTCAGAAACAGGTTGGTTCTTTCAACACATTAACAAAGCTATATAAGCATCGGAACCATCCACTTCATGTCCTATCCGCAGGTCCTTGCGTGAGGAACAACTTGCAGGATCCCAATTATTTCTTCTGCTGTCTGCGCAGTTCGTCAGCCGCTGCCTTCAGAGCCTGTTCCGGCGTCTGGCTCCGGTCCTTCAGAACCTTGAACATCACATTTGATTTCACAAGTTCCTGAGCTGCCGAGTTCAAATCACCCATATTCGGTGAAGGAATCTCATCCTTCATTCCCAAGAGAATATTGAAAACCTTTTCGTTGTTGAAATAAGGGTCTGGCTGCTGCAGCTCCGGAGAGTCCCAGACTTCCCATCTGATCGGGTCGAACTTGAGCTCCTGCCATATCCTTATATTGCTTTCCACTGAGAGCTTCGCGTAGCCCAGAAAATTCACTGCGGCATCCTGAGCCTTGCTTTGTTTCATTACAGCAGTACCTGAACCCCCAATACCGGCAGACCTCATATCTCCTTCTTCCCATACGGGCATTGGGCGCACCATTACCTTGCCCTTCAAATCGGGCATGTATGCCAGGAACCTGCTCATATACCACATAGGCATGATAAGAGACGCCATTCCGCCCGTATTCATAAATGTGAAAAACTCTTCGGATCCTGTTGTTCCACCTGGCATCAGAATAGCTATTTTATCTTTATATACCATATCCTGCATGGATTGTAATGTGTTTATGTTTATATCGTTGTCGAGGATGACGTTGCCGTTCTTGTCCAGGTAATCGGAGCCTCTCTGGATAATCATAGGCCAGAACGGTCTTTGGTCGTTATACTCAAAAGCAGTCATGGGTTTTCCTGTAGCAGCCGCCACTTTCTTCCCCGCCTCTGTATAGTCAGCCCAGGTCCGTATCATATCAACATTGACACCGGCTTTATCAATGATCTCCTTATTGTAGTAAACCACGGTTGCCCCGACGTGAAAGCATATTCCATAATTTTTTCCGTCTTTGCTGTAAATATCAAACCTTGACTGCACAAACTTATCCTTTTCCGGATCGATGATCTTGTTAAGCTCAACCAGCTGAATGTCGCCCCTCAGGAAGTTGGAAAAGTAATTAATGTTGATATCCGCAATATCCGGCGCACCGACGCCGGACTGGATGGCAATCAGTAGTTTGTTGTACATCTCGGCATTTGGATATACGTTTACAGTCAGATCTATTGTCGAAGCAGGATTAGTCTTGTTCCACATCTCTGCGGTCTTCATATAAAAGGGTTTATGAATATCCTGAAATGTCCACAGAGTCAATTTTACCGGCTCCACCGGTTCCTTTCCGGTCGTGGAGCTGATTCCCCGGCTTGGCTTGCTATTGGAGCCACTGCTGCACCCAATCAAGACTGAACCTAGAATTAAGTGAACTATAAGAAGAACAATTATAATTTTTCTCATTTTGCCGCTTCTCCCTTCAAACCGTAAGTGTGGGGTGTTTATTTTCTGCAAACCTGCTCATATTCCAAAGGGGTCATCCCCACAACCTCTTTGAATACTCTGAAGAAGTAATTATAGTTATTAAATCCTACTTTCACGACGATTTCCTTGAACTTGAACTCGCCATTTTCAATAAGGTTCTTCGCATTTTCAACCCTGACACGGTTCAGATACTCAACAAAGCCTATCCCGCAATCTTCTTTGAAGACCCTGCTTATGTATGAATTGCTTACACCGGAAAATTCCGCGATCTCACTTAAGGATATATCTTTTTTAAAGTTCTTGTTCACATACTCGATCACCTTTCTGGTAATTTCACAGTATTTATCCCCGATTTTCATCTTCCTCAGGATCGAAATCAGTTTTTCATACAACTCCATGATCCATTCCTTGATATCTACTATGGTTTCATACTTCTGCATCATGTTGTATGGTATCTCTTCATTCGTATATATCTGCGAAATCTCCAGTCCGGTCTCCTTCGTAACCTTATTTACTATATTTATAAGCTCGGCGCAAATCATTTGAGTTGACTTGCTCCCCAAGCGATTATTCAGAATTTTGTCAAAAATGACGTCTATATGCTGCCTTACCTTTTCATTATCCAGTTCCCTCAACGCAGAGGTCAAATCCCTTTCATCCCTTATGTCCAGGCACAGGAATCCATCCTTGCTTTTCTTTGTGGCATCTTCTATAAAAATACTGTTCTTTCCTTTATAAAACTTGTCCTTAAGCATGAGGTCGGCTTCCCGGTATGCCTGTGAAATCTTTGATATATCCGGACAAACTTTGCTTGCGCTGAAGCAGGCTGACACATTCAAGTATTTTTTAATTCCGGACCTTATCCTGTCAATCACTGTGAAAAGGCTGTTATATATGAACAGCATACTATAGACGTCCCCCAGGGAGAAAATAATCACAAACCTTCCTTTTGATAAATGCTCGATGATCGATTTATTCCAATCGTTCAATATTTCCCTGGTCATCTCCAGGAAAGTCCTGATCAGTACATCCATTTCCTTGGGGGAATACTTGTCTTCGATAAATGCAAAGTCATCTATTTCCGCAATGGTAACTACAAGATTTTTTTTATCAAGATTTATTCCCAGTGTGGAAATGGAGCTTTCTATTTCAACGATATCCGACAGGTCCCCCATTACAAGCCTTTGAATGAATTCCTTGCACAATATAGACTTTCTGCTGGAGAGCTGCTCTGTTATCATAACACTCTGGGTGCATTTATTTCTGTATTCCATAACAGCTTCCCGGGCTGTTTCCAAAATATCGAGGAGTGTCTTTGAGTCCAGGAGATGCTTGAGCACATAGTCCACCGCGCCTTTTTTCATACTCTGCCTGACATAGTTGAAATCATCATAGGCGCTTAGGGCGATAACCCTTATTTGCGGCCAGTTCTTATTGATATGGTCTATTAGTTCAACGCCGCTCATCGAAGGCATATGCATGTCCGTAATCACGATATCCGGCAATTCATTCTCTATGAGCTGTATAGCTACAGGCGCGCTGCATGCCTCTCCGGAGATGTAAAATCCCGCCTTTTCCCAATCGATTATCGTCTTTAAATCTGTCCTCGAAAAAGCATCATCATCTACAATCAGTACTTTCAGCAGCATGGTCCACATCTCCTTTCTCAACAGCCGGTATGGTTATCTCTACAGCAGTGAACAGATTTGGTACGCTTTCAATGGTAACTCCGTACTTTTCTCCAAAATAGTACTTTATCCTTTCATCCACGTTCCAAATGCCTATTCCGCTAAGAGTGGACTTTTCGCCGGAGGGTTTGTCCTTCATCAAGCTGTTCAGATCATCGGGAGCAATTCCGATACCGTTATCCGTAATCGAAATATGAAGCTCATCTCCGCTCCTGTATCCTTTCAGTATAATGAGTCCCTGTCCGCTCATCGGCTCAAGCCCGTGAATGAGTGAATTTTCAACGATCGGCTGGAGTATGAACCTCATAATTTTAAACTCCATTATACTTTCTTCTATTTCAAAATGGACCTTGAACTTGTCATAATACCTGTAGTCCATAATATTCAGATAATCTTTTACGTACTCAACCTCTTCCCTGATGGTTATCAGTTCACTACCCTTTCCCATACAGGCTTGCAGCAATTGTATCAAGGATTTGGTGATGCTCGATATGTTTTCGGCCTTCTGAATGTTCGCCAGCCATCTGACCGTATTCAGCGTGTTTGAAAGAAAATGCGGATCTATCTGTGCCTGCAGCGCTTTCAATTCGGCAATCCTTTTCAGGTTTTCCTTTTTCTTCACTTCTTCAATCAAATATCGTATTTCGTTCACCATGTTGTTAAAATGAACCGTCATTTCACCAAGCTCATCTTTGGAATCATCCGCCATGCGTACTACGAAATTCCCATTCTTGACATTGTTCATTGAAACAACCAGCTTGCTCAATGGTTTTGATATGCTTTTTGACACCAGAAAGGACAGAAGTAATGCAAACAGGAAGGATATTACTCCAAGTACGGCGATATATATCCCTATTTTCGTTGTTTCCGCATTCAGGTAGGAAAATGGTATAATGCTGACAACATACCAGTCGGAGCTCGGAATATAGGTATAGGCCACTAAACTTCTCTCACCTGTAATCGTAGAATTGAATGAGTATACTCCATTTTGCCGGTTCATTACGAGTTCATCAATAAGTCCGGTATTTTCATATGGCTTGGCAACATTTATTCCCTTGCCACTTCCGGATATGACAGTCCCGCTGTTATTCAGTATGAAAATACTCGAACCTCTTCCAATATTAATATCCTTAATGATATTTGCTATATATTTTTCATCTATCCTTATGATGATATATCCTAAATCAAAGTCCTGATTCAATGATCTGAAACTTCTTGCAATCATTATCCCGGCCTTACCGTAATTATTTGCTCTGTACCCGGTATTGTCGGTATCTTCCTCAACATTACTGTCCTCAATAGTCCAAAAAGGAGCTCCGTTTTTAAGTTTAATTTCTCTGGTAAGCTGAATTAGGTAATCAGGCTTGAGCCTGAATTTAAAATAGGTATCGCCATATGCTATGATCTTGTCGGCATTTTTTGTATATACCAGAACATCCGAAACACTGTGGGAAAACGAGAATCTTTTAGCCAGTGTACGTTGAAGCCTGGCCTCGGTATCATTTTTCTCCCATTCGCTCATATTATCATAATTTGCCACGGCATTTTGTGCAAGGTCTGAAAAAGCAATGTCCACGCTGTCATTTTCTAGCTTCATAAGCTCGTTTTTAACATTTTCGCTAACCTGGTTGGTAATCTGTATGGAATATGTGCCGATCTTGTTTTTAATGGCCTCGCTGGATTTATGATAGGCATAGGCGCCGGTAATCATCACAGGCACAAGTGTCAGCACAGCAAAAGACACAGCCAGCCTGTTTTGAATTTTTATCCTTCTCAAAAGGCCTGTCAGAAAAGTCACGACATGTGGGTTTACAGGACTCCGGCCCAGAAAGGTCCTGGACTTTTTGCGTACTATACCCGGCTCTATAAGCATAATTCCACTGACTTCCTTCACAGTTAAATAATATTAGTTCAGCTATGGATTCTTATCCATAAGTCTAGCATATAATTCTGTTCATTCATACTGAAAAATCCTGTATGTACACGGCTGGAGCCTCATACATCCTCCCCGATGAAAAAGCGTGCACAGGGCTATTGATAGTTCTCAACAGTCCCGTGCACGAATTTGAATTACCTATCTACCATTTCCTATGCCCCGGTTTCGGGCAATACTCCCCCAAAATCCTGGCCCTTATCTCCACAAGATAACCGCAGTAAAGGCAGGTTGTCCCAAACTCGAGACTCTCACATTCTTTGCAAATAGCCATGCGCTTTCCATACTCCTCATCATCTGCAACCTCTACATGTCTGGTTTCAATAATGATCTTGAGTATTTTAGCAACTTCTTCCGGAGGTACCCGTACCGTCCCTGAACAATCCGGACATGGCAGGTTCTGATTCATTTCCCGTCCCCCTCTATTCTATAGCCAGCACCACAACAGACATCGGAGGTAACACAGCATTGAAGCCCTTTCCGCAAAGCGAGCAATTTTTGAATTCCTCCGGTTTTAGTTGTTCTGGATTTCCAAAAGTGTTATGCCTGTTCATTACGGAAGACGCAAGCACTCTGCCGGAAATCTTTCCTGCCTTTAATCCTTCTATATTGCAGTTGACTTCTGCCGCTTCATTTATACTTATATTGCAAAGGCTCACATGAACTACGCCTTTCTCATCCACAGAAGCAGATGCGCTTACCTGCGGTAACTTTTCATCAAGATATCCGTATTCGTTGGTCTTTATTTCAATCGGAAGATGTGTTGCATCATGATGCACATTGAACATTTCATATACATGATAAGTTGGCGTCAGCAGCATTTTCTCCCCTTCTGTCAGAATAACAGCCTGGAGCACGTTTATTGTCTGTGCTATATTCGTCATGCGCACACGGTCGCTATGGTTGTTGAATATGTTAAGGCTGATCGCAGCGGAAACCGCATCCCTGAGAGTATTCTGCTGATAAAGGAATCCGGGGTTCGTTCCCGGCTCAACGTCAAACCAGGTTCCCCACTCATCCACTATAAGAGCTACCCTCTTTTCAGGATCATACTTATCCATGATGGCGGAATGCTTGCTTACAAGCTCCTCTGTAAAGTAAGCCGCCTTCATGATTGCAAACCATTCGCTTTCATCGAAATCTATCGCTGAACCTCTTACGGCATTTGGCTTTTTTAAGTATATCTTGTTTCCATCCGGATTTTCAATAACAATACTGTGATCCCTGACCCTAGTATAATAATGGAGTGCAAGCCCATCCATGAAATAGCCCGCTTCCCTCATCATCACATCTGTCCAGTGGTAATTGTCTCCCCTGGGTCCGGCTGCTATTTTATATATGGACTCATCGCTGTAGTCCCTGACATAGAGTGAGTAACGTCTGTATTCATCAGCGTAATATTCCGCCCTCATTCTTCCGCCGCAGCCCCAGTTTTCATTTCCTACCCCGAAATACTTGAGCTTCCATGCCTTATCTCTTCCATTTGCCCTTCTTAAATTGGCCATTGGCGATTCGCCGTCAAAGGTCATATATTCTACCCATTCCTGCATCTCATAAATCGTACCGCTTCCTAAATTGCCGCATATATACGGTTCCGTTCCGAGCTGTTCGCAAAGGTCAAAAAATTCATGGGTACCGAAATGGTTATTTTCTACGACTCCGCCCCAATGAGTGTTTATTATTTTCGCCCTATTCTCCTTCGGACCGATTCCGTCTTTCCAGTGATATTCATCTGCAAAGCACCCTCCCGGCCAACGCAGATTAGGTATTTTTATGCCTTTTAAAGCTTTGACGATGTCATTTCTGATCCCGCGGTTATTTGGTATCGAGGAATCCTCTCCGACCCAGAAGCCATCGTATATACAGCGACCCAAATGCTCGGCGAAATGCCCGTATATGTTCCTGTCGATCTTATGCTTCCCGCAGTTGGCATTGATGGTTATTTGGGTATTCATCAGATTACGCCTCCCTATATTGGCAAGGACTGAGCCCGGCAAAACCGAACCCAGTCCTTGCCATCTGTTAAGTGATATTATCTACTGAATTTTTAGCTCAATTCATTTATCGATTGTATTGATTTTTTCCCTTACTCTTTCGTAAACCTGTCGTAAGCAGCCTGCTTTATTGAAAGCCACTTGGCTTGACCCGCTTTATCCAATTCCTTGAGGTACGAGTCCCATTCGGCGTCAATATTGCCGTTTATGATCCACTGGCTGGCTTTGCTCTCGATCAGATTAAAGATATCTGTCTGCAGCTTGTTCATTTCATTGGCCTCTTCGGCGGTGTAGAATACCGGCGGGAAGGGCTCCTTGTCTTTCAGCTGATCCATAAACGTGTTGATGAAATTGACCTTTTCATCGGTTGAAGGCAACTTGAGCTTGTTTGTATAAGCGCTCGCGGGCATTGCAAGGATACCTGCATTACAGTTGGAGAAACGGTCCTCGGCTACGCTCTTTCCTTCGGGCGGCTTGCGTACGGAAAGCGTTCCATCGGGATTTTCAAGAACACGGACGCCTATGGGTCCTTCAATGTGTTCAATGGCGTTCTTTTCATCAAAGAAGTAATCTAACCAACGCATTGCAACTTCAGGGGTCTTGCAGGCTTTGGTGATTTCACCCCAGCCACGGACAGTTCCAGGAAGCACCTGCTTGAAGAATACCGGTGTGCGTCCGCCAGGGCCTGCTAATAGCGGCATATACTGGTATGCCTTGTTGTTTGTCGGGTTGGAGACAGCGTCGTTTTTATCCCAAAGCTGGCTGTATCCGATTATACCTGGCTCAGCATTGATTTTTGCAACAAAATCAGCGTTCTTGAGCGTGAAACCTTCGGAATCTACCAAGCCTTCCTTATAAAGCTTTGCAAACCACGCAATGGCTTCCTTGAACTCGGGTGCGGCGCCCTGGTTGTATACTTTGCCATCTTTTACGCCCACATATGTTTCAGTGGGTGAGTTTCCGATAGCGAGACCGAAGGATGAGAACAGATAGCTTAGACCGTTGTTCTCGGACAGCGGGGAAGCGCCGTTCGTTATCGAGAAGGTCATCGGGATCTCGTCAGCCTGGCCGTTTTTGTTCGGGTCACCGGTTTTGAAAGCCTTCAGTACGGCTTCAAATTCGTCGATGGTGGTCGGCATCTTGAGACCCAGATTGTCAAGCCACATCTTGTTTATTATACCGACGCCGTTAGTCGGCATCCACGGACCGGAGTTAATGCGTGCGAGGCTGTAAATATTGCCGTCCGGAGCGGTGATATACTTTTCCAGCATGGGTATTTCTGCATAAAGCTTTTTGAAGTTGACTCCATATTCTTCTATGAGCTTGTTCAAGGGAATAAACGTACCGTCAGGCCCGTACTTGGTAAGGTCAGAGGACGGTATAGCCGACTCGATGATGTCCGGCAGGTCGCCGGTGGCGAGCATGAGGTTTTTCTTCTCGTTGAAGGTTGCGCCCATTGCCATTATCCATTCGATTTTAACGTTCATAACCTTTGAGTCATTCTGGATAAGCGGCAGATCGTTCAAATCCGAGGGCATTTCGGCGCGTGACTGGGTGAGGACGCGTAGAGTCACCGGCTCATCCGGGCAGATCGGGTAACCTGTCGGGTTGAAGTTTTTGATCTCACCGGAAGCGGTATTAGAACCGGCAGCGGTGGTGGCGGCAGCGGTAGTGGCAGGAGTGTTGGTGGATGTGCCCGACTGGCAGCCGGTAAACACCATCACAAGAACGACCATAATCGCAACAGCCTTGGTGATTGATTTTAGCATCATTTTTTCCTCCCTTTAAGAGTTTTTATTATTCAAACAGGTTACCCTGTATGAATTCAGCCTTTTATCGCCCCGACCATGATGCCGGTAACGAAGTACTTCTGCATAAACGGATATAATATGAGCACCGGAACGCTTGCGACGACTATAACGCCGTATTTAAGCGTCTCTGCCACCCTTTGCCGTTCGAGCAGCGTCTCTACGTCGTCAACCATAGAGGTGGACTGGTTGGATAGCAGTATATCACGCAGTATAAGCTGCAACGGCATGAGTTTCGGTTTTGTGAGGTAGAGCATGGCATTGAAAAATGCGTTCCAATGGCTGATTGAATAGAAAAGTATCATAACCGAGATGATGGCCGGGGACAGCGGCAGAACTATCCTTCCAAAGAAGCGCAGCGTTCCGCAGCCGTCTATTGACGCGGCATCCAGCAATTCATCCGGTATCGTGCTCTCGAAGAAGGAACGCGTTATCATAAGATTCCATACCTGCACGGCATTTGGAATAACCATCGCCCATATGGTATCTGTCAGCGCGAGACCCTTGACCAGCATATAGGTCGGTATCAAACCACCGCTGAAAAACATGGTAAATGCGATTAATTTAAGCAGTATTCCTCGTCCTGTCATTTCCTTGCGGGAGAGGGCGTAGCCCGCGGTTATCGTGCAGACAAGATTGATGGATGTACCGAGCACAGTGTATAATAGCGTGTTGGCATAGCCCGTCCAGATCTTGGTGTAAGAGAATATTCTCTCATAACCATCGAGGGAGAATTCCTTCGGTAAAAGGAGCACCTTGCCCAAGGAGATTTGCATGGGGTTGCTCACTGAGGCTATGAGTATAAAGTACAGCGGATAAGCGCAGGCGATAAGAGTCAGTGTCATTACAAAATAGACAAAACCGTCGAATACGATGTCTGATGGCGAGCGACGGATATGCCTTACCGGCTTGATTGATCTCGTCATATATTACCTCCTTACCACAGACTGGTGTCGGTGAATTTTTTCGAAATTTTGTTAACAAGTATTACAAGCAAACAGTTTATAACAGCGTTGAACAGACCTATGGCCGTGGCGTAGCTGAATTCGGAATTCTGAAGACCAATGGTGTAAACATAGGTTGAGATGATCTCAGAGGCCTGCTTGTTGAGCGTATTCTGCATGAGATATGCCTTTTCAAAGCCGAGGGACATTGTACGTCCCAGATTGAGCAGCAGCATGGTTATAACCGTGGGCATAATGCCCGGAATATCGATGTGGTAGACCCTCTGCAGCTTGGTCGCGCCATCGACCATCGCAGCCTCGTGCAGTTCCTGGCTGATGCTTGTCAGCGCTGCGATATAGATTATGGCTGCCTGACCGGTACCCTGCCAGACGCCCGACCAGACGTATATATGCTGGAAAAGCTCGGGTTTACCCAGAAAATAGATTCCCTGGCCGCCTGCCAGCTTGATGAATACGTTAATAATACCTGTCTGAGGCGACATAAATACCGAGAGCATACCAACCATTACAACGACTGAAATGAAAAACGGAGCGTAGGACACTGTCTGTACAAGCTTTTTATAGCGCTGGGAGGTCAGCTGATTGAGCAGCAGCGCGAAAATTATCGGCACAGGAAAGTTTGCGGCAAGGCTGTATAAGCTCAGCGTAAGCGTGTTATTGAAGATATCCCAGAAATTATAGGATTCAATAAACGTCTGAAAATGCTTAAGCCCTACGAACGGACTTCCAAAAAAACCTTTTGTCGGTGAAAAATCCTCAAAGGCAATAATAATGCCGAACATCGGACCGTAAAGAAATACTGCGACATAAATTAGCGTGGGCGCGGCTAAAAGATAAAGTCCCCAGTTCTTCCGAAAAAAGTTTTTGAATCTGGTTGTCACACTCTTATGATCCGTCACTCCGACAAGAGCATTCATTAAATCACTCCTTCTGATTCGATTACTATTTCTGTAAATGAAAAGCCTGGCATTTCAAAAGTATTTGGGCTAATAGATGAGACCGGAAAATATGCGTATTCATATTTTACGTTGCCCTGTGAGGCGGCTGTCTCCTGTACGCGCCCGCCTGAAGCCGACATGCGTCTCATTGCCGCCTTGACAAGCGGCCTGCCCAGAGCGGAGAAATCAAGTGATACGCAGGTATCCTCATCGCTACGGTTAAGAAGGTATACTATAAGCGCGCTGCGATCCTTGTCCCAGGCTGCTTGAATCTCAGCTTCCTTGCGGCTTGACGCGGAGTAACCTTCGATTTCAAGCGGCCAGGCTGCCCTTGTTCGCGACATCTGCTCATAGATAAGCCCGCAAGCCGAAAGCATGGCCCCTTCCTTAGGTGTTTCGATGCAGGATTGTCCCGAGGTATTTGCCAGATTGTTGAAACACATGAATTTGACCACACCGCCCAGGCGGTGGTCCATCATGAGATTCGAAACCAGCGACAGCGCGTAAATCCAAGTCCGGCGAGCTTCTCGAAGAGTTATGCCGTTTTTTTTGTAAAACTCCCCCACAAACGGCGCAGGCGTCGGGTCGCGGTTTTGCAGCGCTTCGGTGTCGGCGTAAAAGATCTGGTGCTTGTGGGTTGCGTTGAATCTGCGCACTGCGGCGATCTTTTTTGCCAGATTATCGGGTTCACACACGCGGTCAGCCAAAAAGTCGACATACTCTCCACAGATATCAAGCAGTTCCTCGATAAAAAACTTATAATAGTGATAAGAGCAAAGTCCGATCTTGATAGCGGGGTCAACGGCCTTCATAGCCTGCGAGTACTTGATGACGGTCTTTGCGTAGTCTTCGACCGAAAACCAGCGGAAGGTCTCGTTGTCCATCTCCCAGTAGCGGACGTTATAAGGTTCGGGGTGGCCGTTTTCAGCGCGTAATGCACCCATTTTCGTAGTTACGGCGCCGTTGCAATATTCCACCCATTCAGCGGCGCATTTCACTCCGGCATCGATGTCTGTTATGCCGGGAAGGTCATACCCGTGGGGAGAATATTCGGCAAAACCCGGGGGGTCGATATTTATGTCGCTGGCGAGCAGATAACGCTTGTCAGGGTGAAAGAAATTAACAACCAGCATCGATTCGCAGCCGAGTACTTCGCACAGACGCAAGAACTCGTCGGCGCCGACGTCGTTATAATTGATGTCGCCCCAGAAGTATGACGGCTCGGGCTTGCGGGAATCAAACGGTCCTATGGCATCGCGCCAGTCGTGCAGTGAAGCGAAGCAACCGCCCGGAAAACGAATGAGTCTGGGATTTACCCGGCGCAAGCTCTCAACGACATCCTCACGCCAGCCAGCAACTGTGCTTCCGGGCCTTAGCGAAAAGGCGTCGAGCATCAGCTTTGTGCCCGGCGCCAGAAACAGAGCGAAGGTTGCAAAGCCGGTAAAGCTTGTGTTTTTAAAGTTCCTTTCTATTGTTCCGCCTTCTGAGGTTATTCCGTCCAGCATGACAACAAAAAGAGGATTTCCCCAATCGATCGTTTCATCGGTTTTGTAAAATCGCAACTCAGCACCGGCTGGTACATCTCCAATATTTTTGAAATATCCCCGGAAATCGTAATTTTCCCCGGTTTTTAAGTATTTTCCATTCTGAGCTATACCGCACATACGTACAGACTCAAAATTGTGTACCGTCAGGCAGTGCCGGCCGTGGACTCCGCCTTCTGCCTGCTGAATTTCAATACTGTAAAATGGGGCCTTGGGTATTATGAACGAGCAGTCCGGCGCCATGGACAGTGTGTGGTCCTGTGACGGGCAGGCATACCAACGGTTATGCTCATAGCCGCTGTGGTACCACTCCTGCTTTGTCCAATCGTCGCCGATGACATCCTTGCCGCCGAACCAGTCGTAAGTCGCGGGGGTCAGCTGTGCGATCTTTTCAAAGCTCCGGTTAAAAAGCATTTCCGACCACATCGCCTCGACCTGATATCCGAAGCCGACTTCAATGAAGTTGCTGCAAAGCATGTCACTGACCTTGGTATCAACCATTTCGCGATTAGATACTTTGAATATTTTCTTTCCGCTTTCAAATTCGTATATATTTGTCATATCCACACCCCTTCGGAAAGTATAACTGAACGGTCAATTTATTCTGACGACATGCGATCTGCTGTTCCGGCAAGCAAAGTCTCTATATGACAGTCTCAACAATGTCTATTATAAAAAAAGCAGTCCTGTTAAGGACTGAACAATTTTTTAATATACTATAAATTTTTGCAGTATACTTCCCGCAAAATACTTCCAGAATTCGGAGAATGGCAAAAGCGACCGCTTTCGAGCACATATGCAATCGCCTTCATACCGTTAAGTCAGGAATATCCTGAAGCATGCGGCAGACGATGATATTTTCCCTATATTGCAGTAAAGGCTTGCAAGCCGGAATCCGGCTCACAAGCCTATGAAAATGATATGTTGGCATTGTCATTTTTGTCCTAGAATTTAAATCCCATCATAAGCTTTTTGCAAAGCTTCCAAATCAAATTTCTTCATTTTGAGGAATTCCTCTGTCACCCGGCGTCTCTTTTCCCTGTCACCCGATTTCATCATCTCATCCATGACCGCAGGTATGATCTGCCACGATACCCCAAACTTGTCCTTTATCCAGCCGCATTGCTCTGATTCAGGTACGGCAGAGAGCTTGTCCCAGAAGTAATCAATCTCCTGCTGGTCTTCACAGTTTATAATGAGTGAAAATGCCTCATTAAAACCATACTCCACATCAAAGCCGTTATCCATCGCAGATAAAGCAATACCGTCCAGCTTGAAAGCAGTATAGTTTATTTTTGCCTTTGGTGACTCTGCCTCTCCTTCTTTGTATCTGCTGATCATTCCTATTTCTGAATTTTTAAACACCCCGGTGTAGTACCTTACTGCTTCCTCTGCTTTTCCGCACGACTCATTTGAGAAAAGCAGGTTGGGTGTGATCTTTTGAACACTTTGTCCTTTATCTGTGAGCATCAGCTGCCAGGACAAACCGTACCGATCCTGGATCCAGCAATACCATTTACTAAAGCGGTATTCATCCAATGGCATCAGTTCCGTTCCCCCTTCAGATAATGCTTTCCATTTGATATTCACTTCTTCTACGGAGTAGCAGGCTACCATCAGGGAAATAGATGGGTTAAATTTGAAGAAGGGACCGGCGCTAATTGCCATAAACTGCTGCCCGGCCAGCTCAAAGCTAACGCTCTCGGCATCTCCTGACGGAGTGTCTTCTATAACGGTTATATCCAATATCTTTGATTCATCAAATAAACTGGTATAAAACATTGCCGCTTCTTTAGCTTCCTTGTCGAACCATAAATGAGGAACAACTCTTTGCATTACAATCGCCTCCGCTAATCTATTCTCACAGTCATACTTATATATTCGAACAAAGTCCTATGCACTACATATCCCCAACAAACTAAATAATTAAGCATTTAGTTTTACTTAATTTCCAAGGCTTAACTCAACGTGCCTTGAATAGACAAAAAAGATGCTGTTCGAACCTGGCGAATCCTTGGCGGAAGGAATATAGAGGTCACTGCTTTTTAAGTACCATGTGCTCCTTGAATACGGAAGCTCTGCGCGGAAGCTCATATATAAGGAATACCGTGATATAAGAAAAAACGACAACCATTAAATATTTGATAAATATATGTATCCTATAGTCGATAAACAATAGAGTAAACAACGTGACCGGAAAAAAGTGAACGAAATAGTATGTAAAAGACGCCCGGCTCAGATACCCTATAACCTTTCCGCCTTTATTCAGGAAGGACCTTCCGAAATTTAAAAGAAAGATGATGGCGGAGCACTCATATATCCCTTTGGAAAGTACCCATAATGGCGTCAGGTATGCTTCGTTGGAGTAAAGCACCTGAGACTGGATATTCACATAATACATCATGGCCAGCGCCAGAGCACCAGTCACCATCGAGGCTTTGTAATACCCTTTGATCTTCTCCTGAATGCGCCCATCCGCCGCATATATGTAGCCAAAGATAAACATGCTCAGATAAACCGCATCGTTTGCCCAGTCGAAGACGATTATATAGGCGCCCGGATTAAAGAAGGGGCGTAAACACAGCTCCAGCAGGATGATAAAGCCAAAGGGCAACAGCAGCCGATTCCCTTTAGTCAGAAAAACTCCTATCCGCTCAATATGTCTTTCTTCTCTCTGCCACCAGCTGAAAAGAGGTACGCAGAGCAAAGAGAAAACGAACAGGTAGAAAAGGAACCACAAATGGCCATACCCATGGTAATGGAATACCTGATACCAGAGATACTGCGGGATGAAGCTGAGAAATCCCCCCTGATATCCTTCGTAAAGAGCCTGTAGATAAGCCGCCGCAGGGCAGATGGTAAGATATCCAAGCAGGAGCGGCAGCATTAGCTTATTCGCCCGCTCCCCGATATACATTCCGACTCCTCTCTTTTTAAAGGAATAAAAGGACGCTATTCCCGAAATAAAAAACAAGAGGCTCATAAAAAAGTCACCCAGCGGTACCTCAATGATAAGAAACGGCAGCGCAGCTAGGCCGGATACCGGCTCTTTAATATAGACGATTCCGTATCTCAGGTAGGTCAGTGAGGCATGAAAAGGTATTAGTGACAGAATCACCAGTACTCTGAGCCAGTCGATATAATAGAGTCGTTTCGTTTCCATGTTAGTCCCCCTTATTTCAGATAAACAACTTAACATGTATATATCCTCTGGAATTTAAAAGAAGATATCAATATAATTTTATTAGTTTGTATAAAACAATGCAAGAGAACATCCGGATTTTAGTGTATAATACTCAGAGGACTTGTGGACTGCATCTTTATGTTCGTTCTCGCTAAGAGACTGCTATCTTCCTTGAAGCAATCATACTATAATTTCTTCGAACCGATCAATAACGCGTCCGAATTAAACTGATGCGCCTTGTATAAGGATTTTCCGTTCACGCTGATTATTTCCGGTTTTCCGAATTTTTTTCCGAAAGATCGATCAGTATACAATCGTAATTATCCAGATCCATATTGATCGTTACATCCATACTGTATTGATATTTTTGATTACCAAAGCATACCTCCGAATTAATAAGAACTTTCATATCTTTTTTATCAAAATAGCAGTTTTATAAACCTTGTTTTACAGCAATCGTGCTCCGGAATTTATTCCAATTTCTCTGAAACACATATTCTGATATTTTTTCGGCGTCATCCCGGCTCTTTTCTTAAAGACCTCAATAAAATAGCTCTGATTCGGAAAGGCAAGTATTGTTGCAATTTGAGACGGATTATATTTGGAATACTTCAACATGTTTTTTGCTGTTTCAATTTTTTTGATTTGAATATACTCAGTGACGGTAATGCCTGTTTCATATCTGAACAATCTTGACAGATAGCTTGAATTAAGCCCTGTATATTGTGCAAGCTCTGAAATCAGGATCCTCTTGTGAAGATTGTCATAAATATATTCAATGCACTTTACTATCTGTTTTGAAAAAACCCGGTTTTTCTGAAGATTTTTCATCCTTTGAGCATAATCGGCAGACATTGCTGTGTGCAGTCGGGATATCTGTGTAATTGAACCGCACTTATCGGCCTTCTGGATATATACGTCGCTCAGGCCGTATGCCGCCTCATGCTCCATCCCGCCCTCAATGCAGTATCTTGCAATAAGAGCGGCCGTAATTACAAAATGGTATTTCATATTCTGAAGCGGATTTTCGGATAGCTTTCCGAATCCATTCTTATTTGAAAATTCATCTTCGCACATCTGTGAAACCTTTTTGACTTCTCCGTTTTTCACAGCTACATAAAAGGCGAATTCCTGGCCGAGCGGTGCGTGAAAGTCATGGTTTTCACGCAGAATGTATTCTCTGTAGCTTAGTTCCTTATCCGCATTCAAGACGGCGTCACCCCCAATATCTGCATGTTCATATCATGTCACTATCTTGATAAAAAAGCAATCAAAACGGTATATTCGCCGATACAAAAATGATAAAGTGAAACTGAATAGGAGGCGATTTATTTGAAGGAATTTACAGGGTACAGAAAGGGGATAAATCTAGGCGGCTGGCTTTCACAGTGCAATCATAGCCGAGAGCATTATGCCTTATTCATAACTGAAAGCGACATAAGACAGATTTCAGAATGGGGACTTGACCACGTACGGCTTCCTGTTGACCATGAGCTTGTCAGATCGGCGGATGGACGCTTAAACAATGACGGCTTCCAATATATCGACCGGTGCCTCGAATGGTGCGAATACTATGATCTCAACATGATTCTGGACCTGCACAAAACAGCCGGTTTTTCTTTCGATGAAAAAGCGGACGATTTTTTCAGAAATCCGAGGCTTCAGGACAGTTTTATTGCGTTGTGGGAGGAATTTGCGAGACGCTACGGAAGATATGCCGACAGGCTTTCGTTCGAGCTTTTGAATGAAGTGGTGGACATTAATGCAGCGGATGTATGGAATGACATCGTAAAACGTACAATCGCGGTAATACGAAAATATGCTCCGTTTACAAAGATACTGGTGGGCGGAGTAAGATGCAACAGTGTGCTTTGGATAAGAAGGCTTGACGCTCCATACGATGAGAATGTTGTTTATACCTTTCATTTTTATGAACCGCTGATTTTTACTCACCAGTCGGCATATTGGGTGGATAAAATGCCATCGGATTACTCTATGGAATATCCAAACGATTACGACACTGTTGTTAGCGAGACGGAGAAACATCTTCCGCCCATGTGCCGCGAATTTTACAATACCATACGCACCGGCAAAGTTGATAAAAGCTTTATACGGGCCGCATTTGCCGATGCGCTGAAAGCGGCGGAGGAACGCAATGCCTCCATCTATTGCGGCGAATACGGAATAATCGACAAAGCCGATCTTGCGTCAACGTTGAACTGGTTTTCGGATATCAACAGCGTTTTTGAAGAATATGGTATTTCCCGGGCATTGTGGACCTATAAAGGCAAGGATTTCGGAATAGCGGACGAACATTACCACGGGATCCTGGATGAGATAATAAAACTGCTTTAATTTATTAATGAAAGGGAGGATTTTATTATGAGCATTAAGAAAAGTCTATGCTTATTCGTTTCGGTGGTCTTGTTACTGGGAAGTGTAACAGCCTGCGGTAATTCGGCCGAACTGACAAAGGGCGAAGAAACCGCACTATCGTCCAATCCTTCAACCCCAGCTTCTACGGCAACCCCGGCTGCTCCTGATTCTACGGCTGCTCCCGCTTCTACGGCTGCCCTGGCTTCTCCTACGACTATTCCTCAGTTTGACGGATATACTTTGCTGTGGAATGATGAATTCGACGGAACCGGCCTCGATACGAACGTCTGGAATTACGAGCCGCACCAACCCGGCTGGACTAATAATGAATTGCAGGAGTATACGACTACTGATAAAAATGTTTTTGTAAAAGACGGACAGCTCGTAATTAAAGCTGTTAAAACTATGGATGCCGGTGGAAAGGACTACTACACCTCGGGAAAGATCACTACCCAGAATAAGAGGGATTTCACATATGGCAAGGTGGTAGTTCGTGCAAAGGTCCCCGAGGGAAAGGGCCTTTGGCCGGCCATATGGATGATGCCGCAGGACGAAAGCCGTTACGGGCAATGGCCGAAATGCGGTGAAATCGACATCCTGGAGGTGCTGGGAAACCAGACGAATACCACATACGGAACCATACATTACGGAGAACCGCACGCTCAGCAGCAGGGCACATATGTACTTACCAACGGCACATTCTCAAGCGATTTCCACGAATTTTCAGTCGAGTGGGAACCGGGAGAAATGAGATTTTACATTGACGGTAACTTGTATAAAACCGTGAACGACTGGTTTACCGCAGTAAGCGGCGAGGATGAAAAACCTTACCCCGCCCCGTTCAATCAGCCGTTTTTCGTGCAGCTCAATCTTGCGGTAGGCGGTACCTGGCCGGGTAATCCCGATGCAACCACCAACTTCGACAATGCTGAGTTTCAGGTCGATTACGTAAGGGTGTATCAAAAACCGGCATACGACATGAATGTTCAGAAGCCGAAAAAGAAATTCGCTGAGCCGCTTGAAGACGGTAACTATATTCACAACGGTGATTTTTCCGAAGCGGAGGACCTGACAGACGATATAGATTGGAAATTCCTTTTGTTCCAAAACGGAGAGGGCGCCGCGGAGATCAAGAATGGAATGATTACGATTACGTCAAAGAATGAAGGCGACGTCGATTATTCCGTACAGCTTGTACAACCCAACCTTCCCATGATAAAGGGTAACAAATACAGAGTCTCTTTTGATGCGTTTGCTGATAAAACAAGAGATATCATAGTGTGCGTATCGGCTCCGGACAATAACTGGATACGTTATCTCCCGGATACGACACTATCTGTCTCAACAAAACGAAAAACTTACACATATGAATTTGAAATGAAAGACAAGGACGATCCGAACGGAAGACTCGAGTTCAATCTCGGGCACAGAGGTTCAACTGCCACGGTACATATAACAAAAGTACGCGTGGAGGGAATAAAGCGATAAATGTAATCTACCCGATCCGGCCTGCAGTGAAGCTTTAGCGGAACAAATAAATCCGCTTATTCATTATGGCAATACCGCCCCAAAGAAGCCCGGTTGCCGGTATTCTCCAGGGACGGTATTTGCCTGTACTTCCAGCTGAATTTACTGTTAATTCATACCTGTAAAATTATTTACGATATTCTCGATAAACCTTTGCAGGATAACCGCAACCTCGGCTCTTGTTGCCACGCCCTTCGGAACGAACTTGCCGCCGTCGCGTCCTGAAATAATTCCGGTTTGCCGGCAGTAGCTTGCCGCATCGGTAGCCCATGCTGAAATAGCCGAAGCATCGGGGTAACTTAATTGAGACCCGTCCAAAGCTGTGACTGGAAGGTCTGGAGATTTGGCAAAGCGGTAAAGCATCACAGCCATTTCCTCACGGCTTATCTTTCGATCCGGTTCAAACCTATCTTTCCGGACACCGTCAATTATGCTGTTTTCGACCGCCCAAGCCACATATTCTCCATAATATTCATCATAGTCAACATCGGCAAATTTATTTCCGGTACCCGTCGTTGTGATCTTCCCGTATGATCTCTCATATAGCCGCCCAATAACAGCGACAAACATAGCACGCGTCATTCCGGTATCGGGTGAGAAAGCATTGTTGACTGTTCCAAGGAAAAGTTCCCGTTCCGTAACGAAATCGATATAAGCTTTTGCCCAGTGCCCGGAAATATCCTTAAAGCTTTTCGGGTTTTCCTTGAATAATATTGCTTTGTTTTTAGGCGCGATATATTTCATCTCGCCTCCAATATCCGCGGCAAAGCCGATAAATATGTTGCCTCCCTTGCCGTCGGCATAGTATGGCAATCCTTCGATCTTAGCAAATACCGCTTTTATAGTGTGTGCTGAATTTACATTTGTGAAGGTATAGCTTGCAACCGCGCCGACACTTTTTCCGTCTATCAGTACATTAGAGATGAGATAACCTTTATCAGCCTTAATGGTATATTCTTTGTCTGCGCCTTTGAATACAGTAGCGCTGCCGCTGGGACTAATGCTGCCGCCCGGGCCTGCCTCAGAGGTAATCGCAAAGCTCGGTACGGAGCTCTCGCTTGAGTCCGGCGAGGGTGGAGATTGGGGTGTACTGCCGTTGGCAAATGCAACGGCATAAGTGCTGAAGTATTTCAAATATGCCGTGACCTGGGTCTTATCGCCGTTTATTTCAATGTATTCCCCGTTTGCGTTAACAGTGGTCGTGATGGTATCCGCCACAACACCGCCGCCATAATCATGGGCGCGGTATATTGCATAGCCGGCTTTACCCTGAAGCGCTGCAGGAAGCGGTATGATTATTTTGATAAGGCTGTTTGTCGCAGTGACAGGCGACTCCTCAGTTACACCGCTGCCTGACGTTGATGTCTTTGTCATATCGATATCGAGCACAATCCCAGCTGTGTACCCGCCGGAGCTCATGGCTGCTTCCACTGTGGCCTTGTTCGCCGAATAGTCGTTTTTCTGTACTGTCAGCTTGATTTCCACCGTACCCCCGCCTGCTACGTTTGTTTCATCGGAGGAATCATAAATTGATGAATCATTGAACACATTATTCAAATTATCCACTACGACATTGGGCGTTTCCGAGCCTACTACATCCAGCTTGGAATTCCTGTTGCCTTTTGGCAGTATAATAGAACCCGCGTAGGTGTAATCACCGTTGCTGACCGTAATACAGACCGTAACCTCCTGGCTGTCTTTGGTAACTATCAGGTTATAGGCGCCGTCCGGAATGCCTGCCACGGTGAAGCTTCCGCTTTCATCCGTGATTGCGGTCGTTCCGAACTGAATATTTCCCTGAACAACTTTTACCAACGCGCCGCCGACGGAGGCAGGCACTGTCGCATCGTCCACAACCGTACCGCTTACGGTGTACGTGCTCGCTGCCCACCTGGCGTACAGGTTCGTGTCTGCACTGACGACATTGATGTCGAATTTCCATGCGTCTACGCAAGCAGTGTCTTTATACCACCCCATGAACGTATAACCGCTGCGGCTTGGAGCTGAAGGGGGCGTCAGCGTCGAGCCCGGTATGATACCCGTCTGTGAAGTATACATTCCACCGCCGGCATAGTTATTATTATATGTCACCGTATAGGTGACGTTAGCCGGCGCTTCCATCCAAACGGCAGTCAGGGTGACATCCCCCAAAATGGTGATGGTCTGCCCGGCCGTATAGGTTGTACCGCCGCTGCTCCATCCGCCAAAGGTATAGCCTGCCTTGGCGAGGCTTCCCGTATTCGCCTTCACTTTCGCCGAAGCGCCTGAGACATAATCGTAGGAGTCTACCGGCGCACTGCCTGAAGTCGCGCCGTTTCCGTCATACTTTACGTTATAGGTCGCAACGGCTTTAACATTCCACTTTGCATAGAGAATAGTGTTCTCAATTACCGGATTGTTTATAAAATTCCATGCGTTAGTGCAGACGGCCTCCGTATACCAGCCTCCGAAAGTATAGCCGCTTCTTGCAGGCTGTTCCGGCATGGCCGCCTTGCCGCCGTCAAATATGATCTGCTCCTGATAGACTGTCGTATCCGAGCCGTTGTAATTTCTTTTGAAATTAACCGCGTAAACAGACAAAGCTGAGTTTACCGTCGCAGAATCACTGTCGCCGTATGCCGCGCCGTTTCCTGCCGCTATTACCGTAAAGGTATATACGCCCGATTCCGTTATCATTGCGGAGAAGTCATAATATGTATTGGTGATTCCTGTTACCGCGCTCCCGGCCGCTAACCCGTCCTTATACATTTGTACCGTATAGCTGACCGCATTGCTTACGGCTCCCCATGTCGCCTTTCCCTTCACCGTGCTATCCCACGCAAGTCCGGTTGGAACATCAAGCTTAACTACCCTGGTGATTGCCACGGCATAGTATTTGACCGTCTCGCCGTTTTCCGACGTTACTTTTATGTAAGCCGTCGTTGTACGGCCCGCTGTCAGGGGAAGAGTATTGCTTCCCGTGATCTCTTTCGTAAAACCGGAATTGGAATATAACTTCACGTTTGCATTCTCTGTCGCTGTAATGTCGCTTAAAGACAAAGCCGACTTTGAGTTATCCACACTTACTTCCCATGTGATCGCTTCAGCGGCATTCGCTCCGCTCTGTGTTCCCGGTGTACTGTCCGTCTTTCCCGCCACACTTGCCAGTATGGCGTCGCTGTTTCCGCTGCTGCCTGCCGGAACCGTTACAGGAATACTGGCGGTTAAGGCGGTCGAGTGATTGGTTGTATTTGTCACGATAAAGGTCAGGTTCACTGTGGTGGCTGCAGCCGGAGGAGCAATCGTGCCGTCGGCGGCAATGACATCGGTGTTGCTGGACGTAGCAATGGCTATGACGTAGCCGTCCGGCGCCGTCGGCATGGTCAGGCTGGTGGAACCGGCCTCCGGTGATGTTACCGAAGTGATACCGGCTGCGACCAAAGAGGTCGCTGATAGCTTGCCTATTTTATTTGCTTCGAATTCAGTAAACCACATGTTTCCGTCCGGGCCGTAAGCAATCCCCGCCGGGTAACCATCGGTCGCAATGGAAAACTCGGTAATTGTACCATCCATTGTGATCCTGCCGATTTTATCAGCTTTTGCTTCGGTGAACCACATTGCATTATCAGGGCCGGCAGTAAGCAAAGTAGGATAACTGCCGCCGTTGCAGGAATATTCCATGATTGTGCCATCCATTGCGATCCTGCCGATTTTATCCGCTTCCGGTTCGGTGAACCACATGGCGCCATCAGGGCCTGCCGCTATGTCGAGGGTACTGCCATCGTCAGCAGGAAGAGAAAACAATGTTACTACCCCGCTTATAGTAATCCTGCCGATGATGCTGCTATTCTCATTGGCAAACCACATGGCGCCATCAGAGCCTGCTGCTATACCAGTCATGGCGCCCTCATATGCCGGCACAGGATACTCGGCGACTGTGCCGTTTGTCGCGATCCTGCCGATTTTACCGGCTTCCGGCTCGGTAAACCACAGTTCGTCGTTCGGACCGGCTGAAATGAAGTAGGCGTTGCCCGGGATCGTATACTCGGTAATAGTACCGTCCATTGTGATCCTGCCGATTTTACCTTCGTCCGGCTCGGTGAACCACATGGCGCCGTCCGGGCCTGTCACTATCATATACGGACTGCCGCTGACAGCATACTCTTGAAATGCACCTTCTGTAGTGACCCTGCCGATTTTACTGCCGATTTTTTCAGCTTCCATTTCACTGAACCACATGGCGCTATCCGGTCCCGCCGCGATGCCTAAAGGGCAACTGCCGCCGGTCGGAACGGAATACTCGGTAATGATGCCCGTATCGACGGCGTCCGGAGTCTCGCCAGAACGTGCGGGTACTGTAATCGATACGGTTTGCGTACCGGACGCCGAATTTTTAGCTAAATGAAAGGTCACATCGCCTGTAACTATAGCAGCGCCGTATGTAATTGCTCCTCCGGAGGCCGCTATCTGAGCGTTTGAGGAGGAGTCCAGCGTCACTGTAACCCCGTCGTATGCTGCGTCGACTATCGCCTGCGCCTTTGTAACTATATTTGTGTCGACACCCTCCACCGGGTTCAACGTCGCCGGAATCAGCAGTGCCTTGGCGCTTTCAACCGTCTGCGCATCGGATCCTCCGGCGCCGGTCGAGGCCGTTATCCTGCCGATTTTGTCAACATTCGACTCGGTGAACCACAGGGCGCCGTCCGCGCCTGCCACTATGTTAATTGATGCGCTGTTGCCGGTCGGTATTGGATACTCGGTGATTGTGCCGTCCGTAGTTATCCTGCCGATTTTGTTGCCTTGCAGTTCAATAAACCACAGGGCGCCGTCCGGACCTGCCACTATGCTGTTTAGCCTGCAATTGCCGGTCGGGACGGAATACTCGGTGACCGTGCCGTCCGTGGTAACCCTGCCGATTTTGTTGCCATTCATTTCGATGAACCACAGTGCGCCATCCGGGCCTGCCACAATGTTCGCCGGCAAACTGCTGGAGGTCGGAATGGGATACTCGGTGATCGTTCCGTATTCAGTAATCCTGCCAATTTTGTTACCGTAGAATTCGCTAAACCACATGGCGCCGTCCGGGCCGGCCACTAAGTTTCTCGGCCCGCTGTCGCCGGTAGGAACGGGATATTCGGCGACTGTACCGTCCATGGTGACCCTGCCGATTTTGTTAGTAAGGTTTTCAGCAAACCATATAGCGCCATCAGGGCCCGCTGTGATGTCAACCGCCCCGCTCGAAGGGGACGGGATGGAATACTCGGCGGCTGCACCGGTCGTCGAAATCCTTCCGATGTTATTGCCATCGTATTCAGTAAACCACAGTGTGCCGTCCGGGCCTGCCGCTATGCCATTTGGCCGGCTGCTGCCGGTCGGGACGGGGTATTCGGTTACCGTGCCGTCCGTGGTAATCCTGCCGATTTTGTTGCCATTTGTTTCGGTGAACCACAGTGCGCCGTCCGGGCCTGTCACGATGCTCCCCGGTACACTGTTACCGGTCGGAACGGGATATTCGGTTACCGTACCGTCCGTGGTAATCCTGCCGATTTTGTTGCCATTCATCTCGGCGAACCACAGCGCGCCGTCCGGGCCTGCCATAATGTTCAACGCTATACTGTTGGTGGTCGGAATGGTATACTCGGTGATTGTGCCTAAGCCTTCGGAAGCTGCCTGTGCCGCCGGAGTAACTGATGGAAGCACACTGAAAAGCACTGCAATAACGATCAATAAGCTCAACTGTTTTTTCATATTTTATCTCTCTTTCGTGTTTAATCCATAAATCTGTTGTTTTCTCCGGCCCGCAAACGCGGGTGTGATTGGAAGCCTTGAATCATAGTTATATTAACTTATACCATACACCTGTTAACCATGAATTAACAAAGGAATAATTCATGCCGTTTCATATCCAAAAAAGTCATTTCATGTTCAACTATATTTTATAGAATGTTATAATATAAATAATGGTAATGATATTTGTCAATGTTTCAGTAATCTATAAGAGGGCAGCGTAGTTTATGGAGCATAAAAAATTCATTCTTTTAATTATACTTCTTCCTTTGCTGCTCCTTTCCGGTTGTCAGACGGCATACTCTAAGCGGCAGGCATACGACGGAGTCCTCAATTTAACAGATTGGGATTTTAGTAAAGACGGCATTGTGAGCCTTGACGGGAAATGGGAATTTTACTGGCAGCAGTTAATCTCTCCCGGCAAAAACCTTTCTGAAGCTTCTCTGACCGGCTGCTATCAATTTCCCGGTTACTGGACAGGCTATAGCGGACTTCAGCTTTCCCCGAAGGGTTACGCTACCTATCGTTTATCCGTTAAGCTGGATAGCCGCGGGCAAGTACTCGCAATTTCCACCCCCGATATTTATACCGAATACAAGCTGTGGGTGAATGATGAGTTAATCGGCAGTAACCTGTCTGAAGAAGATAGGGAACCGGCTTTCCTTTGCCCGAAAACTTATGATTTTTATGCAGCTGGTACTTCACTGGTAATTACTCTCCAGATTAAAAACAGCCTGCACCTCTATTCTGGCATCGGTGAAAGCATTCTGCTGGGTAGTCCCTCCGACATTCACACCAGGCAGTATATCCGGTTTGCACTCGATTTCTTCTTGATTGGGATCTGCATTTTGGCCGGATTGTATCACTTAGTGGTTTTCCTTCTGCGCAAGAAAGGTATTGAAACGCTATATTTCAGCATCCTATGCCTGTCCGTAGGAATATGGACGATGTTTTTCAACGAGGCCCTGATTATGCGGCTGTTTCCGGACCTACCCTTCTCAGTCGGCTCCAGGCTGGTAACCCTAACCATACCGTTATGTGTTATTTCGGTAACGCTTTATACCCGGGCTCTTTACAGTGAGGATACATCCAATATTGCTGTCAGGATAATTGTCGTTACCAATCTTTTATATACTGTGATAGTTTTTGTATGCAAGCCCTACAATTATCTTCAGTTGTTTATTCCCTATCTGTTCAGTATTGCGTTGGTCTGCCTGTACGGAGTCTATATATCGATCCGGGTTACGATTAAACAAAGGCCGGAAGCTCTCTATTACATCTCAGGTGTGGTAGTTTTGGCAACCGGTTCGTTTTTCAACATCCTGCAATACCTGCGGGTAATTGATATTTTTTACTGTCTGCCTTACAGTATGGTTCTGTTTGTTTCTGTAAACTTCCTTCTTCTTGGGAAGCGGTATATGAATGCCACCCATAGTGTCGAGCTTCTGTCTTCCAATCTTCAGCATTCCTTACATAAAATCGAGGATACCGAAACAGCATTTCTGAATGCTCAGATTAGGCCTCATTTTCTATATAATACGCTCAATACAATTGCGCAGTGCTGTCAGTCCGATCCGGAAGAGGCTGAACAGCTTATTTTGTATTTATCCAAATATCTGAGAGGAACCTTAAGCTTTGAAAATCTAGGCGAGGTCATTCCTTTGAGGAAAGAACTCGAATTGGTATCCGCTTATTACCATATTGAAAAAGCAAGATTCGAGAATATTCATGTGGAATTTCATGTTGATGATACATTACTTGACCGCGCTGTTCCTTCTTTGGTGCTTCAGCCTCTTGTTGAAAATGCGATCAGGCATGGCATACGCAATAAGGACACGGCCGGATTAGTCAAATTGGAAATCAAAAATATTGGAGATGCCATATTATGCACTGTCGAGGACAATGGTGCAGGTATTGATGAAGAACAATTATCCGGACTGTTAACAAAGCCCGCCAATTTAAAGAGCATTGGGCTTTATAATATCCATACCCGGCTTATCCGGCTTTATGGAAAAGGGCTTACAATTAGCAGCACCGTCGGGGCCGGTACTGTGATACAATTTGAGATAACGCGTTAGGGGACTTGTGATATGTATAATATAATAGCAGTCGACGATGAATTAAAAGCGTTGGAACGCTTTAAGCGTTTATTGGCTGAAGAGCCGCGCATTTCTTCTTTGATGTCGTTTACCAATCCGGAGGATGCGGTTAACTATTGCAGGGAACATAAACCGGATATCGCTTTTCTGGATATTGACATGCCGAAAATACAAGGACTCAGGCTTGCCGGTATGCTCAGGGAATTCAATCCTTTCATTGACATTGTATTCGTCACAGCACATGATCAGTACGCACTTGACGCATTTCACTTACATGCTTATGATTACCTGCTAAAGCCAATTGCAATCAGCGATATGAAGGAATTATTTGATCAGCTTGATTTACGGAACAAGCATAAACCAGCCATTACACCTGGCAAAAAACTGTATGTACAATGCTTTGGCTCCTTTATGTGCTGTACCGATCAGGACAAATCCTCGCGTATCCGTTTCAGGACCTCGAAAACAGAGGAACTGTTCGCTCTGCTGCTTCAATATAACGGTTTGACAGCTTCAAAGGAACAGCTCATCAATAAGCTATGGCCTGATACCGACCCGGAAAAAGCCTCCAATTATTTTCGAGTAACCTGTACCTATCTTCGTAAGGCCCTTGAGAAAGAAGGCTTTGCAGATATTATCCTAAGAGACAGGGATAGTTACCTGCTCGATGTAGATCGTCTGGATTGCGATATGCACAGATTCCTGTCAAAAGTTAAATCGGGTAAGCTTCCTCCTGTAGACTATTCTGCATTAGTGGAGGCTGCTGATCTTTATGCCGCCTCATATTTAGAAGGCAGAATTTATGAATGGGCTTTTAAATATAATATTTGGCTGGAGAACGAATATAAATATATTGAAAATATATTGACTGATGAATATATAAGACAGGAACAATACGATAAAGCCTGCGACAGGCTGCGGAGGATTTTACTCCATGATCAGTTTGACGAGGAGATTGTCATAAGGTTGATTACCATCCTGCTGCAATTAGGAGATACCACATCAGCCATGATCACATATAATAAATATAAGGAAAATCTGTGGAAGGAGCTTCATTTGTTTCCCTCCGAGGAATTGCGAAAGCTTGTAGTATAATTACATGCTATAAATTCCCATTCAAACCAACTTTATCATTGTTAATGGAAGATCGGTGATAGAATAAAGCAGTTGCCAGGACACCCAGCAACGACAACATAATACTGAGCACAAAGGGTAATATCCTCGAGATATCGCTCAGTAATCCGCCTATGTATCCGAACGGTACGCTCACAAGCATTACTGTCGTCTGAAGCAAGGCCATAATTCCCGAGCGTTCCGCAGGGTCGACATGAATAGCGACCAGGGATTCTCTGAGCGTGCCTAAAATAGCTCCAGCCAGCGCATCAAACACTAAAGAAACCGCTAATATTACATATCCCCACACACCGGCGCCTGTAATCGAGATCAGCAATATGTAGCCGGCTATGGAGCTTAAGAATCCTCCATACAGCGGCCATTTCAGCTTCGTTTGCTTTATATGCGCGATAACGGTGAAGAAAAGGACAATGGAAAGTATGCTTCGGGCCATCGGGAAAATGGGTAATAATGTATCCGGGATACCGATGCGACGGGAAGCAATTATCTGCCAGAAGGTCATTCCAAGCATAGCTACGATCTCTACCAGGATACTGATGATTATAGCAAATATTGTACCTTGAGAAGTGATTATCTTGCGCAATGCACTTTTATATCCGGACAGCATCTCACTCCATGATATGTTGCGTGACGCCTCGCGCCTTATTTTCCCAGTACCGGTTTCAGTTGAAAATTTATAAAGGATCAATATTTTTACGGTCATTATAATAAAAGCATTGATATAGAGTATCCGTAAGGCGGGCGCCAGGGTCAGCTTTGCCACCAGGACTGAAGATATTGGTGCAAACAGTGCCGAGAGGTTACCTGCGATTATTACCCAGGAATAAATATGGGTTATTTTATCCTTTGGAGCATCCTCTACCAGCAGACAATCCCAGGATACCGTGGTTATTTTCATCATACCGTTAAGCAGTGCGGCTACGGCAAAGAACCAAAAGCCCTGGCTGAATGCCCATATAAGGCAAGGGATACTCCAGGCCAGAAAATCGAATACCGCAGTACTCTTCCTGCGCCCCATTTTATCGATAATAACGCCTGATAAAAATGCAAAGATCATCTGGGAAAACATATAAATTGAAGTGACAATCCCAACCTGTACATCACCCATGCCGAAAGTAAGCATGTATACCGTTGCGTAAGGCAGACACAGGTTCATGGAAAGTCCCCACATGGGTTCGGTATAAACACAGGCACGTGGATTCCCGCGCAGTTCAAAAAGCGTGCGCAGTAATTTATGCTTAATCAAAAGATTTTTCATTTGCGATTAACCCTCTCCTGATGCTTAAGTCAAGATATGCTTTCCCGGATCTACATGAATATGCCAGACTATAACTAATATATCAGAACTGTCTTACCAGTTCCACAACTTTTTCATATCCCCCGCGAATCACTCATATTTCACTCCGCATGTTTCCTCATATTCCACAGGGGTCATACCCATAATACTTTTAAATACCTTGAAGAAATATGTGTAGCTGTTAAAGCCGGCCTCCACGATAATGTCCTTAAGCCTGCCATTCCCATCTTCAATCAACCTCTTTACATATTCCACCCTGACAAGATTTAAATATTCAACAAAACCCTTCCCGCATTCTTCTTTAAATGTCCTGCTCAAATAGGAGCTGCTTACCCCGATGTACTCGGCAATTTCATTCAACGATATATTCCTCTTGAAATTTTTGTGAATGTATTCTATGGATTTTTGAATATTTTCTGAAAAATCGGTTCTGATTTGATATACCTCGATCAAGTCGATAAATTTGAGAAAAATATCAAGTATCCATTGCTTTACATCGGTTATGGTCTCATACTTCTTCATTTCATCATACGGAATGTCGGCATCGGAATAAATCCTGCCGATATCGATCGACATCTCTCTCGCAACCCGGTTTAAAATGTTAATCATTTCAACACATATCATCTGGGTTGATTTAAAATCAGGTTCATTTTCAATCATTTTTTTAAATACATCATTGACATGTTCCATAAGACTTTTACGGTTCATCGCTTTAACAGCATACAGAATACTCTTCTCATCCTGTACATCCAGATTTGTGAATTTACTTTTTGCCTTGTGGATGGAAGCTTCCCTCAATATATTGTCCTTCCCCTTATAAAACTTGTTTTTAAGGGTAAGCTCCGCTTCCGAGTAACACCCGCCGATAGCGGTCAAATCGCTGAAAAGCTTGCCTACGCTGAAGCTTGCAGTTATGTTAAGGTACCTCTTGATACTTTCTTTGATCCTGTCCACACTTGTAAGCATCTGATTATATATAAACAAGTCACTGCGAATTTTTCCAAACGAGTATATAATGATGAATTTTTCATTGACGACATGCGAAGCTACAGCTTTGCCGGTATCCTTCAAAATCTGGGCAGCCATATCTTCAATTGAAGATATGATCGTATTCATTTCTTTCATAGTAAATTTCTTTTGAAGGATATGGTAATCATCAATTTCAAAAGCTACGACAGCCAGGTTCCTTAACTCGATATCAAGCCCCAGTGCATCGATCTCTTTTTTCAAATCCTCCGGATCGCCCGGATTATCAAAAAGAAGTCTTTTGATAAAATCCTTTTTTTGGGCTGTCATACCTGCAGTCAATCTTTCCTGCATCAGCCGCTTTTGAACATTTTCGTCCCGGTCCTGCAATAATGCCTTCCTGGCTTTTGATAAAACCTCGAGCAGGCTCTCCGAGGTCAACCTGTATTTCAATAAATAATCAATAGCGCCCTGTATCATGCTCTGCCTGACATAGTCAAAATCATCATAACCGCTTAAAGCAATCGTTTTGATTGCGGGATGATTACTGGCTATGTACTTGATTAATTCCACACCGTTCATTACAGGCATGCTCATATCCGTAATCACTATATCGGGAAGGTTTTCCCGGATCACCCGGATTGCATCCAGCCCGTTGGACACCTCGCCGCAGATTACATAATCAAACTTTTCCCACTCGATCAGCGTTTTTAAATGTGTTCTGGCAACCGCATCATCATCTGCGATCAATACCTTCAACAGCATGCTGTTCTGCCCCCTCACTGATTATTGGCAGTGTGATTTCAATCGTCGTATATAAATTCAACACACTTTTAATATAAAGGCCGTATTGCTCCCCGAAATTCATGATGATCCTTTCATGAACATTTCTTATGCCTATCCCGCTGAATTGCGACCTGGTTTGGTCCGAATCGTTTTCAAGGATTTTTTCTATCTTCTCTTCCGGAATTCCAACCCCATTATCCGTTACGGTAATCTTCAATTCCGATCCATATTTGAAGCCTTTTACAACGACCAGCCCCTGCCCCTTCATCGGTGCGATACCGTGAATGATGGAATTCTCTACAACGGGCTGCAGCAGGAATTTCGGTATTTTGTAGTCAAGGATATCCTCTTCCACCTCATAATTCACCTTGAATTTATTATAATACCGATATTCCTGTATATTGATATAATCCCGGATATATTCCATTTCCTCGCGGATGCTGATAAAATCATTGCCTTTACCCATGCTCATGTGAAGCAGATTAATCATGGAAGTCAAAATACTTTCAACATTTTCTGCTTTTTGGATTCCGGCAAGCCATTTTGCCGTATTGAGAGTGTTTGAGAGAAAATGCGGATTGATTTGAGCCTGTAGTGCTTTCAATTCTGCATTTCTTTTCTGCTTCTCCTTATTCTTCACATTAGCCAGCAGGTTTTTTATTTCGGTTACCATGCTGTTAAAATTATTGGTAACCTCCCCGATCTCATCTTTACTGCAATCGGCAACACAAACGTTTAGATTCCCCTTTTTAGCCTGATTCATAGCCTTGACCAGCTTTTTCAACGGGCTCGATATGCTCATTGAAAATATATACGACAGCAGCACCGAACCGAAAAAGCAAATGATGCCCACAATTATACTATTGCTCTTTATATTATCCGTTTCAGAATTCAGATAGGAAAACGGTATCGTACCGACGACATACCACGGCGCATTTGCAACCGGTGCGTAAGCGACGAGGTAGTCCTTATCCCCCATTTTCATATTAAATACGCTTTTTTTGTTTTTTTCATCGCTCTTTATCCTGTTTATCAGCTGTGCATCAACATACGGCTTTGTTACCTTTAGATCGGGGTTCCTGCTCGAGACCACCGTTCCGTCCCGATCCACCAGGAAAATATCCGCGCCTTCACCTATGTCTGTATTAACGTAAACATTTAAAAAGTACCGTTCATTCGTACGCATAATGAGCGTACCGATAATATCGCCGGTATCCATTGACTTAACAGCCCTGCCGATAAGAATGCCGTTGCTTTTGCTGTGCTGTTCGGGGCTTGTGGCGTATTTCACCATGTTTTCCTCCACCCCTGTATCTACCGCCTTCCAGACCGGAGACCCGGCCTCTTTGGATATCGTTTCGAGATAAGGTTCAAGGAAGCTCTTTTTCAGGTTCAGTTTGAATGTTTTGTCGCCGTAAGCCACGATTTTATCCTGATTTCGCGTATAGAGCAAAACATCCGAGATATCATGCAGAGACGAGAACTTTTTTACAAGATCCCCTTTCATTTTGTCCTGTATATCCATAACATCCCATTCAGTCATGTTATTGTAGTTTTTTAAAACATACTGTGCTTTATCTGAAAAACTGATTTCAATACTGTCATTCTCCAGTCTTGTTATCTCTCTACCGATATTTACACTTATCTGGCTCATTACCTGGACCGAGTAGGTGCTGATTTTAGTCTTGATCGCATTACTGGATTTGTTATAGGAATCCACCCCTGAGATCAAAAGCGGAACTACAGAGAGTACAATGAACAATAATACAAGCCTGGCCTGTATTTTTATGTTTCTGAATAATAGGGCTATTCTTTGGATATTGTGCGGGATGCTCCTGATTATCGGTTTTACCGCCCCGAACTTTAGCTTGTACATATACGCCTCGCCAATTCCAGCCTGATCCTTAATACTGTTTCTCTCTTTTAGCAATTATAGCATAAACACCATATCTGCTCCAAAAAAAGTACTGCTCCAACAAGCAGTACTTTTCCCGTTTGAATTAATAATCAGCCTTTGACTCCGCCTATCGTCAGCCCGGATATAAAAGCTTTCTGGTTGAACAAGAATACTATGATAATCGGAATCACCGACATAACCGCACCTGACAGAAGGCGGTCATAGTTATTGCCGTAAGGGGTTATCAGCGACTGAAGCCCTATCGGTATCGTCAGCATTTTATCGGATCGAAGTACAATGAGAGGCCATACAAAGCCGTTCCAGCTCGATAAGGCCTGCAGGATGGTCATAGCGCCAAATGCGGGTTTCATAAGCGGCATCATAATTTTGAAAAAGATACCGAATTCAGTACATCCGTCTATTCTTCCGGCATCCATAAAATCTCTGGGCAAACCTGTTGCATATTGCCTGAAAAAGAAAATGGCAAATGGCGAAACAACAAAGGGCAATATAGCGCCCCAATACGTATCGATCAGTTTAAAGAGGATCGAGAGGCGGTATAACGGCAATATCAATATTTCCACGGGTACCATCATAACAATAAGCACTATGGTGAAAATAAGATTTCTTCCCCTGAATTTATACATTGCCAGACCATACCCCACAAACGACGTAAGGAATAGTGACATAATCGTATTAATGGCGGTAATCAGCACACTATTTCTGAACCAGTAAAGGTAAATACCCTCTCTTCCCGATAAAAGAAGGCCATAGTTGTTCAAATTCATCAAATCAAACTGTAAATTAAAGGAAATACCGTTAACGATCATTTCTTTGCCAGGTTTGAAAGATGACAGGAGCAGAAAGAAGAAAGGCGCCAGACAAAATACTGCGGTAACCGCCAATATTATCAAAACAGCCGTGCGTGCGACAGTTGAACGGACATCAACCGAACCGGCTTTACCTGATTGCATGCTCAATCACTCTCCTTTTTGAAAAAGCCCATAACCGACAGCTGCAAAATGTTTATGAGCATCACAATCAGCAGCAGTGTTATGCCGACTGTCGAACCGAAGCCAAGGTCGTTGTTATTGAAACCCTCCTGGTATATATAATTCACAAGAGTCATCCCAATTTCTCCAGGTGACCGCGGTCCGGAGAAAATCGCAAAAGACTCGGCAAACATGGAATAGCCTCCGTAAATACTGATAGTAAGCACATAGATAATAACGGGTTTAAGCCCGGGTATCGTTATGCTTTTTAGCTTCTGGAATGCACTTGCGCCGTCGATGGAAGCGGATTCGTAAAGTTCAGGCGGTATAGCCTGCATGCCGGAGAGAAAATAAATGATGTTTACACCGAGCCATCTCCATGTACAGAGTACAACCATGACGAACATAGCCGTATGTTTTCCCTGCAGCCACACTACCGGAGCAACGCCCAACAGCTTGCCCAGCACATAGTTGACAAGGGTTGTTTCCTGTTCTCCGAATGCCAGCCTGAAAAACAGACCCGCTATAATGACCGAGGTCAGGGCTGGTATAAAAAATGCCGATCTGAAGAAATTTCTGCTTTTGAGTTCCTTATTGTTCAGGAATATTGCAAGCAGCATTGGCAATGGTATTAGTACAAGAATAGTCCAGAAGGTATATCTGGTCGTTACGGTTAACGCATTAAAAAAGTGCCCGTTAAAAAGGTTTTTATAATTATCGAATCCGATAAATTTTACATCATATGGTCCCTGTATCTCCTGAAAGCTCATAATCCCGGTTGAGATGATCGGGTATAGAAAAAACAATAAAAAAGAAATGATAAAAGGTAAAACAAATATGTAAGGTGCGATTCTAGCCGAATTCAGAAAATTCCTGCGGATATTTGATCGACTATTTGGCTCTGTATTTTTGACTAGTTCTCCGGACATTTCGGCGCCTCCTCTAAAGTAAAAGACTCAAGGCCGGCTGAAATATTACTTCCTGTACTTTTTCGGGGAACGCTGCCCGACAGCAGCTCCCCGAAAAAGTTTCAGCAGAAGTACAATCTTTTACTTATGGTGATTAATCATAAAATGCGGCATTACTTGCGCAGTTCGTCTGCCGCTGTCTTCAAAGCTTCTTCAGGAGTCTGGCTCTCTTCCTTCAAGGCCTTGAACATAACATTCTTAGACACCAGCGTAACAGCATCCGGGAATTTTTCGGTCAGGTTCAATCCGCCGATATCGCCGACTATGGATTGAAGAGTACTGAATACATCCGTTCCGAAATAGTCCGTATATTGGTTCGAAGCAGTCATTGCCGGATCGGTCCAGGCGTCTTTTCTTATCGGGTCAAAGCCAAGTATTGTCCAGGTCTTGATGGATCCTTCTTTTGAAAGCTTTGATTCAGCCATAAGCTGCAGGCAAATATCCTGATTCTTGCTCTGGTTTGTGATAGCCGTTCCTGTTCCGCCTTCGCCTGCAGATGCTTTTCCGCCTTCGAAAACAGGCATTGGACGGACAACCATTTTGCCCTTGAGGTCAGGCATATACTGCGTAAACCTGCCCATGTACCAGAGAGGCATCCAGACTGAAGCGGCATTACCCTTGTTCATCCATGCCCAATATTCTTCAGCGTGATGGAAACCGCCCGGAGCTAAAACAAATATCTTGTCCTTGAGTCCATCTTTAAACATTTGAAGGGTTTTGACGTTTGTGCTGTTGTCAAGCGTTACCTGGCCATCTTTATCAAAGTAGTCGGAATTCTGCATGTTGATAAGCGGGTAATAAGACCAGTGATCCGTCGTCTCTATGGTTGACAGCGGTTTTCCTGTAGCTGCCAGTACCTTTTTACCGGCTGCAAGGTAGTCATCCCAGGTCTTGATACTGTTAATATCAACGCCGGCCTTATCCATGATTTCCTTGTTGTAATACATTACTTCAGCACCGACATGGTAATCCACGCCATAATATTTCCCGTCCTTCGCATAGTTGTCCAATCTGCCCATTATCAGCTGATCCTTGACGGGATCAACTATGCTGTTCAGCGGAACCAATGCCGGAGTTCCCTTAAGGAAATTGGCGAATTTACCTATTTCAATATCCACTATGTCGGGTGCACCCGTTCCTGACTGCAGGGCGATCAAAAGCTTATTGTGCATCTCGTCGAATGGGTATACGTCGGTTTTCAATTCTATCGGTTTATCAGAATGAGCCTTGTTCCATGTTGCTGCGGCATCATCCCAGAAGCCCTTGTGCAATTCCTGGAATGTCCAGAAAGACAATTGAACAGCTTCAGCGGGTTTTGTTTCAGTTACAGTTGCTTCGGCCGGCGTACCTGCCTGCACAGTCGTAGTTTCTGCGGCCGGAGCCTCATTATTTGTTGTTCCGCAGCCTGCCAGGGCAAAAGACATTAAAAAAACAACAGCCAGTAATAATACAGTAATCCTCTTCACAGTATTACCCTCCTCACATTTTGCCTTCACTGCATTTTTGACGTCAAAAAGCTATTTCTGTAATTACAAGTTAATTATACAGTTTGTCATCTTGTTTATTATTCAATTATTTTTACTTTTTACTGAAATTTTTTTAGCATCCCGTGAACAACCTGGATCCTGACCTTAGTAGTACTTATCTAAATATTGCAGTTAACATACCTGCAGACGGTCAAGTAACTTGAGCAACTACTGGACTTTTCGCCCGGGTAGAAATACGAGAGCAAAAAACCAAGTTACGATGTCCTGTTCCGACTCATTAGGGAATTGGGCATATCTGCGGATATTATCTTTTATCCCGAAAATCAACAAAGCAATACCAAGGTTGAATATCTTACAAGTTGCTTTATTTGTATGATGATCGTGAACTTAAGATCGCAACTGCAACAATTCGAGCATTGATAGACAACAAATAATATAGGTAAAAGAGATCTTTTTAAATGTTATAAAATTAATACAAATGTACCGGCGCCGAAACCCAGCGCAGCCATCGTTATGAAGGATTGCAAATTTACTTAATGAAAGAAAGCTAGAGCGATAAAAACGACCGCAGTACTACTCGCCAGTATTACAGAAGATGGTATACAGGCTCGGAGCAGGGGTGTAATTTCCCCGCCGATAAAACCATATGATACCTCGTTACTACGTAATAAAACAAAACAAGCTATATAAGCACGTATAATGTGCTCCATAGCTAGTTTATCATTTATAATAGATTATTGCTTGTCATCTTTATCAGTATTGTCACTGCAGTCCGGCTTAGGATATGGCCCTGTATATCCCAATTTCCGTGATATTTTCTCTGCCGTCCGAAGTACGCACTCAACATTCCGTTTGAATATACCATCAATGGAAACGCTCTTTAACATACTAACGCTTATAGCGCCAAATATACAACCGTCTGTAGCGAAAACAGGAGCGCCAATGCAAAAAACACCTTTCTCACCCTCTTCGTCATCGATAGAGTAACCGAGCTTTCTGATCTGTTCTCTGCATTTCGTGAGTCCCTCCCGGGAGCTGATTGTGTTTTTCGTTCTTGACTCAAGCGCCAAAAAGAAATAAGCATCAAACTTCTCTTGCGGGATATAAGCCAAGATTGCTTTACCGGCGCCGGATAAATGCAATGGCTTCATCTCTCCAACAAAAGAGAGAAATTGTACGACGCCCGGGCCATCCAACTTATTAAGAAGCACGCTATTATGGCCGACGTAAGTCAAAAAGTGCACTGTATGCTGTGCCTCTGCCTGTAAGTCATAAAGATTCGTCAACACTAACTCGCTGATATGTTCCTGTTTTTGTACGCGCATCCCCATACTGAATAGTTTTAAGGTTGGATAGTATGATCCATCCCCTTTTTGTTGCAAATATCCGGTCTCAACAAAGTTTTTCAAAGTAGAAAATGTTGTTGTGCGTGAAATACCCAACGCCTTACAGATTTGGTTTAAATTCTTACCGCCGGTCTCAACAAGGTACTCAAGAATTGCCAAGCCTTTTTCCAATGCCGGCACATGGTATTCTTTTGATTCAGGCTTCTTCGTCGACTTTTCCATTTTATATTCCTCGCTTTTACTTAAGGCAGATGCATGTTGGATGTACTGCTTTCATTTCTCCTAATATCTGCACTTTTCCTGTCGCTGAGATTTGCAGTAATTGTACGCAGTCGCTCTGCTCAAACGCGGTAAGCAGAATTGATGCATCCTTCGTCAATGGTACGATATCCCACGGATACTTCTCCTCTGTCAATATTACTACTGGTTTGCCAAGCAAATTGTTCCCTTTCTGAATGGGGAAAATAGCAATTTTATTATCTCCACGAATCCCCACAACGAGATGCGAATAATCCTCAGTCAATCGAACAGATGAAACAGCGGTAAAGACATTTTTGTCTATCTGTAGATTGAAATGTTGCAAAACAGAGCCGTCAGTATGCATGACAAAGACATCGTTTCCTAATTCGCAGGCAACATACAGCACACTCTCATCCTTTGAAAATACTGCGTGTCGTGGACCGGTTCCACCCGGGAACTGAATATTATCTGTTAATTTCATATCCGGAAGAGAGTATTTCCCGATCTGATCCGTTCCCAAATCGCAAACAAACAGTGTCTCCTCATTGTCAGGCGCCAAGCTGCAATGTGCGTGCGGGCCATATTGCTCTGTAAGTGGACCGCCTCCCAACCGCCTAATATGCTTCAGTTTTGTAAGTTTTCCATTTTCAGAAAGACGCAACATATCAATACTGCCATCGCCATAATTGCTGACAAAGATCCATCGGTGATGCGGCGTATAGCAAACATGGCACGAACCGCTGCCTAACCCTCTTACACAATCGGTGAGCGCCAATCCTTCCTCCGTTATCCGGAATGCAGCAATCGCTCCGCCAGGCTGTCCCTGATAGCAAGACTTTTCTATGCATCCTAAAAGATATGCATCAGGCGTTGTCACCATATATGAAATACTGTCGATATCGAAATCCGCACAATATTCATTTGCATATAAAGCACTTTGCCCGGCACACACTTTTCCTGCCAATATTCGGGTATTTTCATAATAAGAACCTATAAAAAAACATATTTTTCCATCCATCTTTATCATAATACATCACTTCCTGGGTCAAGTCAAGGAAACCCTACAAAGAGAGCTTACTTACTGTAGGGAAAGACTTTACCGCCATTTTTCTTATATAACTTGAGCTCCGATATTTGAGCAGCTCTTAGCTTTGATCAGTCTTTAGGCGCAACTATTTTTTATCAGAGCCCGTCATATCCAATATCTTTTTAAATACACTTTTCAGTATTTCTTTATCCGGCCATTCCGGGGCATCCTTTAGTTTATAATACATAGTTTTATCATTCAGGTAAATTGGTTGCTTATGCTATCTAAATCCCTATAGTAATTTCACTCTATGTAGTACCTGTCATTATGGCTCTTCCATTAAAAGCAGAAAAAACAGGCCATAGTTAGGAATTAATTTCATTATACTAACGCCTGATTTTTCATGCTCTATAATGGAACAGAGGCTACCTAGAGCGCGCCATATTTCTCATAAACTTCCTTCAGTGAACGTCCTTCCAGAAGTTCTTTCCTCGTGCTGTTTTCCGCGCCGACCTTTTCGTGTGCAAGGCGGAATACTTCTGCCTCCGCTTCTTTAGGTACAACAACAATGCCATCGAAATCAGCAAAGATCAGTTCACCCGGATGAACAAGAACTTCACCGCACTGAACCGGTACATCGTAATCAACTACGAGGCCTCTTCCGCTGCTGTCAAGCGGGCGGATACCTGCATAAAATACCGGGAATCCTATTTCCTTAATCTTAATGCAGTCTCTGATCTGGCTGTCGCAGATACAGCCAACTGCCTTACGTACGGTTGCAGCCGTAGACATCAGTTCACCCCAGGGTGCGTTGGAACCGGCGTAATCCGTCGAGTGAACTACTACGTCGTTTTCCTTCAAGGAATCAACAAACTCGATTTCCTTGCCATATGGATTGTCAGGATTGATATAATCGACATCCATCCAACGTGCTGTACGAGCGCGGCCTACAAACTTACAGTTGTCGCCGTCCAGCGGTCTCAATCTCTGATGCATTGCCTGATTGCGATATCCCAGCGTATCAAGAATATCACACACAGCAGCAACATACAGGTTTTCTTTTACCCACGCAAATAATTTCTTATCTTCCATTGAACTTCATCCTTTCATTAATATGTATTAGTAAATAAATTCGCCAAAACATTCCGGGCAGTGGAAATCAATGGGCCGCCGCGCAACCGGGTTCCAGCTTCCATAATGCGGTTTCTTTGTATCATCTCCGCATTTGTAGAAATTGCCTTTGACCGGCTCCGTTCCTTCTGGATTCCATTGGGTGAAAATACTCTGCAGTAACGAATTGGGTATGCATAAGCGTATCTGCCATAATCCAGCTTTATTGTCAACCTTGACTGATACAAAGCACTTTCTTTGCAGAGCAGGATCAAGGCAACGAAAATTTCCATTTTGATTAATGCCGAGCAGCATTGTTCCTATAGCGTTGATTTCAAAATTAATAAAGGTATTGTCTTCAGGCTGAAGATTTAGAAAAAACTCCATACAGCTGTCCGTACAAACAGGGCTGTTCGGCATTGTCTGTACTGCATACGGTTGTGTTTCCTCACATACCATGTTAATATGCCAGGCGAGTGAAGATCTGCAGATTTGTCCATACGTCTTTGGCTTGTAATCTGCGGTTTCTGTTGGATACCAGTAATTCAGACTTGCCTTGGGTATCGTTTCAAAGATATCTTCTTTTGGCTGTTTGACCCTCTGAATATAATATTTCTCGCACATTGTCACCCCTTTACAGCTCCCCCCGTCAAAGCACTGACAAAAGACTTCTGGAAAAAGAGATAGAATACCAGCATGGGCAATGAGATAAGCAATGTTGCCGCAAAAATCAGATCCCATCGGGACATGCTATTGGATGCAAAAGATACCAGTTTCTGTGGCAATGTCTGGTCCTTGCCGCTTGTGATTGTAATAAGCGGGACAAGAATATCGTTCCAGATATAAGTACCGCGCATAATAATAATTGAAGCTGTCGTCATCTTTATTAGCGGTAAATATACGTGCATATATGCATTCATCTGACTGCAACCGTCAATTTTTGCTGCTTCCCAGATTGCCGCCGGTATGCTGTATGAGTATCCGGTAAAGATAAAAATCGTAAAAGGAAGGCCAAAAGCTATATACACAATCGACGGGGCAAACCAATTATTGAGCAGGCCCATTGACGACAGCTCGCGTGCTAGCGGAATCTGTGCGCAGGAAACCGGAACCGTTATCAGAGCAGCAATAATTGCGTACAAGGTTCTCATTCCCTTTGTTTTATTAGTTGAAATTTCAAAAGACGCCAACGAACCAAGAATAATAAGTCCGGCGCAGGAAATCACAAGTATCGCAATACTGACTAATGCCGATTGGCTAAACTTCATAAGCGAAAATGCTTTTGTAATATTACCAAATGTAAAACTTTCGCTTGTCAGTACAAGCGGGGATTTAACTATAAACGACCTTTGTTTAAATGCATTGTTAATTAAGAAGTAAAGCGGGACCGCCATTAAAAAAACTATAATTGACAATATGATACTGGATATTACTTTGTCGCTTTTCTTTTCACTCATTGCTTAGTCCTCCTTACCCAACAAGAAATTCTGAGTCAAGACAACGGCGATTGTAAAAAGCAGCAGAGTAACCGTCATTGTTACGCCGAGATTTGGTTGCAGATTAAAGTTATACTGATAAATCTGCAGTGCCAATGTCATGGAATTGTAACCCGGACCGCCGCCCGTCATGGTGTATGGTATGTCAAACATTGTAATTACACCCATTGTCGAGAATACAAGATTCATCCTGATAGAAGATCTGATATTGGGCAGCGTAATATGGAAGAACCTCCCGATAACAGATGCGCCATCAATTTTCGCCGACTCATACTGTTCCAAAGGAACTGCCATGATACCAGCATAATATAAAATCATGTAGTAACCTACGCACGCCCATATAACTGTTAATGCAATAGACGGCAATACAGTATTCTTCTGGCCAAGCCAGTTCAGCGCGGCCACCTCTAAGCCAATACTTCGGAGAATTTTGTTCAGAAGGCCATTATTCACATCATAGATTAAGCGCCATATATAGCCAACAACAGCTGGCGCCAATAGGCATGGGAAGTAAATAATAGCCTTAAAGAAGGCGCTCAGTTTTCCACATGCCCGGATAAGACATGCAAGCAACAGTGCCATGATATTCAGAACTGGAAGATAAATAATTGCAAAGAATATTGTATTAGTAATGATGCCAACAAATTCCCGCGAGGCTAACACCCTGCGATAGTTGTCCCATCCAACGAAAGAGAAGTCACTTGAGATTCCGTTCCAGTTCGTGAAGCTGTATCCGATATTCATAATCACGGGGTATACCATAAACACAGCAATAACAGCAAGCGCTGGTAACACGAACATGATATGAACCAAGTGCTGTTTTTCTTGATAATTTAACAGCATTTGCATTCTCCTATCTGGGAAATTCTGTTCATTCATAATAAATTCATCTCTTTCCTGTAATAGTATACATGCCGACGTCAGCTATCTTTCGATTGGAGCAAATACTTAATTCCTATACTCCACATCATGCGGAATCTTTTGCTTTTTCGGCATTCCTTACTCTTTGGTTACTATATATTTCTCGCAATTTGCCTACCATTTTCAGGAGACCCTCGGGCTTATCCTTATCTCGATATCTGAATATCTGCGATTCACTTAGGACGTTTCCATGAACCGATCCATGAATTGATAGAATTGGCACATTGGAGGTTTTCTTTATGTGCTTTAAGCTAAAGCTCTTTGATTCTCTCGTACATAGCCGGGAGTTTATTGTTATCATAATTATCAGGCAGGGAAATTCCTTTCCCCGCCTGATTACTACTTACGACAAAATATTTCCGAGACAGGTTATTTTATTTTTTAAAGGAATCGTCATACATTTGCTGGCACTTTTCAGCGGCCACTTCGGGAGTATAGTCATTGAGAATAACACCCTGGAATATATTGCTCAGGTCAGTCTGGAACACGCCAGGCAGATATTCATAGTACAGCGGAGCTGTGATCGTTGCATTGCTGAAGTTCGGCAAGAAGCCTTCTACTATGTAATTAACGGTAGCATTGGACTGATCCTTCAGCGCTGGGACGCTCTGACGGGCTTTCTGTAGGATGGGATATCCTTCACCGGTGAAGTAGTCCATCAGAAGCAGCGTTTCTTTCATGTGCTCAGTCTTTGCATTGACAGCCCAACCGGTTTCAGTAGCAACAACAGTGCACTGATCTTTTCCTACATTCCAAGGCGGAACGCAGGTGCCGACCTTGAAATCAGCATTTATTATGCTGCCGTTGAACCAAATACCGGCGAAATGCATAGCGGCCTTGCCCTGAACAAACATTTCAAGTGATGTGTTATAGTCGCTGGATACAACGCCATTCTGCAGATAACCGAGATCATTCAGTTCCTTAACTTTTTTAAAGATGTCAATAACTTCGGCGCTTTTAAAGTTAAATGTACCATCAGCCATTGAATTCCTCCACTCTTTACCAGCCATGTTATTACCGAAGCCATAGCTGAAAGCGGTATTGCCGATAGATACGTCCATGGAAAGTGATAGTGGAGTAATGCCCTCAGCCTTCAGAGCTTTACATACATCAAGAAATTCCTGCCAGTTCTTAGGCGCCTCCAAGCCTTTTTCTTTGAAGAGGTCCGCGTTATAATATAAAACGGTTGTGGACAGGCCATAAGGTACGGCATAGAACTTACCGCTCTTGGAAGAGTAGGATTTAATCGCATTTGGATCCAAGCGCTTTGCAGCAACAGTGTCAGATAGGTCATATAGAATGCCTTTTTCCGCCAGTTCCTGTCCAAAGCCGCTTGCAGAGATACCAAATACGTCGGGGATAGTGTTCATTGCAATACGGGACTGCAGGAAGGATTGTTCTTGAGCACCGCCAATTGGGAAGAAGTCAATGGTAATGTTGGGATACTTTTCCTCGAATCCTTTGAAGAATGCATCAAAGGCTTCCTGGTTATCAACATTGCATGCTACGCTTAGGGTGACGGGTTCATCGCTGACGGTCGTTGTCTGTTCAGCAGCGTTGGTGGTTGCAGTGGTTGCAGATGCATCACCATTTTCTTTTGTTGCGGCTTGCTCGCCGCAACCAGCGAAAATAGACGCAATCAGAAGAACTGTAAACAGACAGGCTAGGACTCTTTTGGTAAGTTTCATTTTTCATTGCCTCCTTTAAATTTGTTTGATTAATTTACGAGGGTTCTCGTAGAATATTTTGTTCCGCAGCTCCTTTGAGGAGCACGCGTAATCGATTATCTTAAGTCTCTCGTTCAGTAAATCTTGCTTATCATTACAGGCAAAATCGCTGCCAAACAGGAGTCTGTCCTTACGTGCCTTTTCGATAATTTCTATAGCATCACCCACACAAGGGCCGCAGATACAAAGCCAGATATTGTCGTGCGAATTGCACGCCTCGATTGCGGAACGGTAAGCGTCAAACAAGCCGGAGTGGCCAATAATAACTTTTGCCTCCGGATAATAATCTGCAACGGATGCCACCTGCAACGTTTCCGACCAGGGCGGTGTACCGTCATGGTACATAACCGGAACGTCATATTCAATCGCAAGTTCAACAATGCGATGCGCAACAGGATTATTTACCGGGAATCCGGTGCACCAGGGATGCATCTTAATTCCACGGAAGCCTCTATCCTCAATACTGCGTCGGATATCCTCTTCGATCAACTCCGGATAATTCGGATTTGCAGAATAGAAATTCACAAATCGTCCGGGATATGCCTTTGTAATATTGTACTGCCAAAGATTTCCTTCTCTGAAATCCCGCATGAGCGCGGAGATCGGGCTGGCCCATGCTTCCTGAACGCCCTTTTCATCCATGATTTCTACCATGCGTCCGGGGTCAACAGCAGTATTGTACAGCATGCCACGGCCATCCAGTGTATGAACATGCGCGTCAATAATCAACCTCTACACCTCCCAATATTCTCAGCAGGTTACCGCCCAGTAGGTTGCTCATTACGGCAGGATCCGTACTGGAGCGAAGGACCTTGTCCATTTCGAATTCAACCGGGCTGCGCGGAGAATCACTGCCGAAGATTACCCGTTCCGGGTATTTCTCGACTACTCCAAAAATGGTTTCACAATAGTTCAGGCTGGTTTCAAGATAGATATTGTTCATATGGAACATAGCCGGATCAATGTCATACACGAAGTCGTTCGCACCGCAATGTCCCATAATGAAATTTACATTCGGGAACCTTCTTGCCAGATAGTTCAGCTGCAGCGGCAGCGCGAATGACGGGGTCCCGGTATGGAAATATACGGGTCTTTGGTACTTTTCGCATAGCTCAATCAAAGGATCGACAATTCTGTCATCTATTGAAAAGCCCTGCAACGACGAAACGAAGAACGCGCCATGCAGGCCGCTTTCAAATGCATCCCGCAGTGTTTCAGCTGCCCTTTCGCCATACCACGGGTTTGCAACCGCAAACCCATAAAAGCGGTCGGGATGCTCTTTGCATGCCTGAGCAATCATTGCGTTACCTTCCCGGTTGTAAACCGTTACATATTCTTCCACAGGACACAGCACGCTTTTATCGATACCGCAAGCTTCCATGTTCTTCAGGATTGTTTCGACATCCTGTTTCTTATAGATACCATCGCCAAGATTAACATGTCCATCGATTTTGATCATCGGAATCTCTCCTCCTTTGGCTGGATGGTTATTTGCCTTTATCAGCGAACTGAACGGCGCTTCCCTTCTTCATTGATTCCCGAACCGCATCGGTTGCACGCATCGTAAAGATAGCATCATCGATATCCGGTCGGCAGGGACCGCCATTTTCAATTGCGGAAATAAAATGGTCCGTCTGCAGGTCAAAGCAATGCTCCCACCATCCATGTTCATCCTTGTATTTCTCCGTCTCGTCCTTGGTCTGAAGCACTGCCAGACGCGTATGGCTGTTCATGGAGGCAATGCCCTTCGGTCCGACCGCTTCGAAATCATACTCGGGGAACACTTGCAAGAACCAGGCAATTTCGACTTTTGCGCTGTCTCCGTTCTTATACTTCAATATTGAAATATCATAGTTTGAATTCTGGAATTCTTCACGTGTCTTCAGGCCGTAGCTTGCCAGTTGGTCAATTTCTGAATCATTCACGACATGCAGCCAGTCGAAGACATGGGCCCCTTCATGTACGGAAGGCGAGCCGTGCTTCAGCGTTTCAAAAATACGATTATAGTGTTCCGGATTTTCTTCCGGATCCCATGTTTCATCATAGATGCTGACACGATATAAGACAGGACTTCCGATCTTACCGCTCTGGACCCAGTCTCTTAACTTATGTAGGATCGGATCATGATGATAAGTCATGCCTACCATTAACTTGCGGCCATTGCGCTCTGCGGCTGCTTTCATTTCTTCCGCTTCTTCGATCGTCATAGCCACCGGTTTCTCACACAGGACATGCTTACCACTGTTCAGTGCCTCAATCGTAATCTGAGGCGTAATCCACGGCGGGGTTGTAATGATAACTGCATCAACATCATCGCGTTTTAGCAGTTCTTTGTAGTCCGTAGTTGCAAAGGGAACGCTATATTCTTTCCGCAGCATTTGCAGACGTTCCTCTGTACGAGTTGAAATCGCGGTCAGCTTAACCCGTTTGCTGCGCCGCAGTGCTGGGAAATGCGCTGTTATCGCAATATCGCCGCAGCCAATAACACCAACATTCAACATTATTCTTTCCTCCTCTGGCGAACCGCCGTACATTCTATTTCCACAAGAAAGCCATTCAGCTGACAGCCGATGCAGGTACGAGCAGGATACGGCTTTTTGAAGAAGGGCTCATATGCTTCATTGAAGTCATTCCAAAGAGCAATATCGCTTAGGTAAACTGTACTGCGTACAATGTCATCCATCGAGAAGCCATTGTCCTCCAACAGTATTTTGATGTTCTCAAGCGCTTTTGTTGTCTGCGTCTTAATATCATCGCCAACCAGCTTCTGGTTGACATCAAAGCCGGCATTGCCGGAAACGAACAGCAAATCGCCCGCCTGTACTCCGGATGAATATGGTCCGAATACCGGGGGAATGCTATAAGAACTAATACCTTTATTCATGCTCATTTCTCCTCAAACATCTTTTCTATATTGTAAAAATCAATAACAAAAGCTTTTAGTGCATTGGATATCACGCTGAACAGCTTCTCACCTTTTTCATAACTGGCAAAAGACGGAGCGCCGAACGCTCCGGTATCCGATATTTCGTTAAAATTGGCAAGATAAGATACCGGGCCGCCGTTGAACATTCCATAACCGAAATAATTTTCATTGAACGTCCAACCGGCATCGCGGATCTCACTTTTCCTGACATTCGCTTCATCCAGGAACATGTATAATGATGTTTCCATCTCGCAGGCATGACCCATTGCATACTTTCCGCCCTCGCGGATTGAGAGAATTTCGTTACGCGCCAGCTCCCAGTAATTGCAGGCACAAAGCATAAGTTTAGGGTCTCTTAGTTTCATTTCCTGCTGTGCGATGCTCATCGGCATGCCATTACCGCCGTGGCCGTTCAACATGAGGATTTTTTGATATCCCATTGCACGAAAGCATTCGATTATTTCTATCAGCATTGCGCTGTAAATATTATAGTTCAGGCTGATTGTCCCGCCGAATTCCAGATGGTGGGGCGAATGTCCAAGCCAATTGGTCGGTGCGAGCAAAACCTTATCCGGAAGACGATGTTCCAGTTCACGGCTGATTGCCTCTACGGTTTTCGTATCGGTATTAACCGGCAGATGCAAGCCATGCTGCTCCGTTGAGCCAAGCGGCAGCACAACAATCGCATTCTTATCGACTACATTCAATTCGGGACGTGTCATTTCGTTGAAAATCATATTATTCGCCTCTTATCTGTCAGTACGCAGCTTCTCAAGCTTTTCAGCATCTATCTCAAATCCGAGACCTATTCCATCCGGCAGAATCAGTCTACCATTCTGAATACGCATCGGTGTTGTCGCGACATCATCCGCAAATACCGTGAACCCGCGCAAGTCGGAAGGAAGCCTGGACAGATTCGACATTGCCGCCGCTACATGAGCTGCCGCAGATGCGCCAACAATGCCTTCGGGCATCGAACCAATTGTGCATTCCATTGAGAATGCTCCAGCCGTGTCAAATACGCGCTTCATTCCCATGATGCCGCCTGCCTCACATGCGTACACATGGAGCAGATCTGCCGCACCTGCCATAATGTACTTTGCAGCATCATGCCAGTCCCAGATGCCTTCGTCAATCAGCACCTTACACCTAGAGTTTTCACGCAGCCATTTCAGACCTTCAATATCTCTGTAATCAAGCGGCTGTTCCACCATATGGACGCCATAATCAAACAGCGCGTCCATCAGGTACTTTGCCTGCTTCCGGTTGGTCCAGGCCATGTTGGCATCAGCGCGCAATGCGATGTCATCCGGAATTACGGCACGGATTGCCCGAACCACTTCAAGGTCCTTCTTATCATCCAGACCGACTTTTATCTTCAATTCTCTGAAACCAGCTTCAACAGCCCGATTCGCCTGTTCCATCATTTCTTCCGGGGATTCCATTGCAATGCCGCCGGTCAGCGGCAATTCGTTTCTCAGCTTGCCGCCAAGAAGCTTATAAACCGGCATTTTCAGTTCCTTGCCGAGCAGATCCCAGATTGCCATCTCAATGCCGGCTTTAACAAGGATGTTCCTGCGGGAGAACGTACAGAACGAATCAAGAATTTCATTGATAGCGGTAAGATCGCCGGTGTCCATACCAAGCAGGCTAGGTATCCAATTTTCCTGCGCATCCTTACACAGGTTGTGGACACCACCGAACCATGCAAGAGAGATTTCACCGTATCCTTCCAATCCTGCTTCATCTTTTGCAACGACAATACCGCAAAAGGATGCCGGATATACGCCCCAGGCATCGCTCACAGGCCTTTTATATGGCAGCTTAACAGGAATCAAATCAATTGACTGTAATTTCATGATTTCCTATCTCCTTCTGTCTTGTCCGCGATCAGACAAGATCAAGTATTTCAAGTGTATTGCGATGAATAATGTCTTCAATGACCTTTTCAGGAACTAGCGGTAGTTTAGTGCCTTCAACAATTTTGTTGATATTACGGAACGCCTCAATTGTTTTATTTACAGTAAAGAACGGGAAATCCGTACCAAAGATAATCTTGTCCTGAATGCCATATTCCAGGGCCGAAACCATAGCATTATACATCTGCCACGGACGGGTTCCCAGTGCCGACATATCTGCAAAAACATTTTTGTGTTTGCGGACAACACACGCAGTTTCAGCCGTCCACGGATGGCCAAGATGTGCAATGACCATTTTCAGGTCCGGGAAGCTGCGAGCAATCGGATCCAGTAAGACCGGATTGCAGTATTCCAGCGGGCCACTCGGTACATACGATGTTGCCTGATGCCACATAATAGGAATTTTAAGTTCATTCGCCTTGGCATACAGAGGATATACCATCGCGTCCATCGGATTGAAGCGTTGATAAATAGGGCCAAGTTTTAACCCCTTTAATCCATATTCGCGTATATCATGTTCAAGAATTTTTACAGCATCAATCCGATTGGGGTTGACGCTTGCAAATCCGAAATATTTGGATGGATTCCGTTTTGCATACTCTGCAATAAATTCATTTGGCGTTTTGTAGCCAATCTCTACTGCATCAATCGGTAATATGATTGCTGCGTCACATTCCTTACATGCTTCCTCGTGTTCTTCCGGTGTCGCATGCAGACTAAAGGAATCACCCCAAGCATTTTTTGCGCCGGACAGGAACTCTCCGCCAATATGCTCCGGGTATGCTAAATGTGTATGGCAGTCAATAATCATAACGTCTCCTTTAAATTCCGTATACAGAATTATTTTAATCTTCTGTTCTGTATTTAGTATAGTAGTGCTTTTTGTGAATGTCAATACTTTACACGTAATTTTCAATGTCAAAATCACGAACGAACATCTTAACCAGAAATCTCCCGTGAGATTTTTTAAATGTAACCTTTCAGTGCAACAAAATAAGAAATTTTACATAAATACCGTGTACCTTAGAGTTGCATAGATATGGAATATGACGAGGTCCCAGGGTTTTCTGAATATATCGAGATCTTGTACAAAACAAAACCAACTGATCCATTTCAGATACAGCCAATTTTTCAATCTAATAAATCTCAATCAATTATTCAGAATATTATCTATCATGACTTTTTCAAGATAATCTGTGCTTAAAGCCGCAAAATATCTTTTTACATTTTATGATCGCTTCAATACAATTGTCCATGCTAAAAGGAAGCAGAAGAACCTTCCCCCTGCTTCCTTTTGATTTATGTTTATCTTTGTACCCTTCCTGTGCCGTCGCCCCCTGCAAGCTTGTTTACCTCATCAACACTCACCTGGTTGTAATCGCCTTCGATGGTATGCTTTAGGCAACTGGCAGCAACTGCGAACTCCAACGCCTTCTGGGACGGCTTGCCTGTAGCGAACGAATAGATGAGCCCCGCTCCGAAACTGTCGCCGCCGCCTACACGGTCGACGATGTGTATGGCATAGCTTCTGGAAAAGCAATAATCAGTGCCGTCATAGAGCATTCCGGCCCAATTGTTGTCGTTTGCGGAAACGGAAGACCTCAGTGTTATTGCCACCTTTTTAAATCCAAACCGTTCGGCCAGTTTTTTTGCAACGCTTTTGTAGCCCTCATTCGACAGCTTTCCGCCTGTTATGTCAGTGTTGTCAGCCCATATTCCGAACACATCTCCAGCATCTTCTTCATTTGCTATACATACATCTACATACTGCATAAGTCCGCTCATCACTTGGCCGGCTTTTTCACGGCTCCACAAATTTTTACGGTAGTTTATATCACAGCTTACAATAATGCCTTTAGCTTTTGCGGTTTTACAGGCGTCCAGACAGATCGCCGCCACATTGTCCCCCAAAGCTGGAGTAATCCCTGTAAAATGGAACCACTCCACACCGTCGAATATCTTATCCCAGTCAAAATCGGCCTGCGCCGCCATAGCGATAGATGAGTTCGCGCGGTCGTATATGACTTTCGAAGCTCTTTGAGATGCCCCCTTCTCCAGAAAATAAATACCTATCCGGTTCCCGCCTCTTGCAATCTCGCCGGTATCAACGCCAAAACGACGCAAAGAATTTACAGCAGCCTGACCGATATCATTTTCCGGCAGTTTTGTAACATATTTCACATCCAGACCGTAATTAGCAAGAGAAACAGCAACGTTTGCTTCTCCGCCTCCGTAAGTCGCACCGAAGCTTTCTGCCTGAACGAACCTGTTGTACCCTTCAGGAGCTAGCCTTAACATTATTTCACCGAATGTAACAACTTTACCCATTTCTCCGCCTCCTATTTTTTCTGAACCAAATGTATCGCGAAGCCGCCGATTTCCAGCTTAAAATACACAGAAGTGATATTTCCCCCTGCATCCTTCTTTGCACTATCCATATCCAGCTCGTAACCCCGGAGCTGCATGTAAGCAACCGCTCTGTCGATGTAATTGGTGCTAATCGCTATATGTCCATTTCTACCCAAAAACGGCTTCTTCATTACTTCAATGATCTTTCCGGCGAATATAGAGCTGTTTCCTTCCTTATACTCTATTCCAAACATCCGGCTTAAGCTGTCAGCATCTTTAGATGCCTGATCTGCATTTTCGCCGTTTATGCCTATATGGGCAAGCTTAAATCCAAGCATTTCGCCGATTGCATGGCGGGTCAAATTGGTAATTTTGTCGAATTCGCCAGACTTTATCAAAGCATCGCTTACCATCCAACTGCCGCCGCAAGCTATAACTTTTGGAAAAGATAAATAGTCGTTTAGGTTTTTTTCATTTATTCCGCCGGTTGGAATGAATTTGATTCCGCCATAGGGCGCCGCCATAGCCTTTATTGTATTGATTCCCCCCATAGCTTCAGCAGGAAAAAATTTCACAACCTCGAGATTAAACTCCAGGGCCTGTTCAATATCCGACGGACTGGAGCAGCCTGGTATCACCGGTATTCCTAATTTAATGCAATGCTTTACAACCTTTGGGTTAATGCCGGGACAAACAATAAATTTTGCTCCTGCCGCCAAAGCCTTGTCGGCCTGCTCAATAGTAAGCACGGTTCCGGCGCCTACAAGCATATGCGGCATTGCATCTGCAATAGCTTTTATCGCTTTTTCCGCATTCGCGGTACGGAAGGTAATCTCCGCACAACTGAGACCACCGTCACATAAGGCCTTAGCTAGAGGAAGCGCCTTGTCAACATCCTCGATTTTTACTACAGGAATTATTCCTATAGAAGAAAGTTGATTCAATACTTCATTCATATTGCTGCACTCCTTATTCAAATTAAATTTTGTTTCATATCACCCCATGCATGTCTTGCACCAGATAGGAACTCGCCATCAATATGCTCTGAGTATGCCAAATATGTATAACAGTCAATAATGCTTACCTAGAATTCCGTATACAGAATTTATGAATACTTTTATTCTGTATTTAGTATAATAGTGGCTCTTGTGAATGTCAATACTCTGTGCATAATTTTCCATGGCGAAATCATGAATGAACAGCTTGACAGTAAATTTCCAATGAGATTTTTTGATGTAACCTTTCAGTGCAACAAATTAAGAAATTTTACATAAATGTCGTGTATCTTGGTCATAAAGATTTCGCAAGGTTTTAGCACATTCGCGTGGGAAGATATTCATACAAACCCTTGAAAAGGCAAAAAGCGAAGGTATGTTTAAAGAAGGGGATCTTCATGTTATTGATTCATTTATGGTATGGGGACGGGCTGCGAAACAGGACACATACACCATGATTTATCAGGGCATAAAAATGTTGCTGAACATCTGTATAAAAGTGAAATAATAACCGGCGGCAAAAACGGAGACAGTGCCTATTGTGATTGGGATGAGATATGTCCGTTAAGAGATAAATGCACAAAGTGTAAGACAGGAGTAAAATTACAACATCGATAGTTTTTGTATTAAAAAGTCGAGCTTTGGTAAAGTAGCTTTGTTATTATGTAGATATGGAAGGAAGGGCATAATGTTAAACGGATTAAATCATGTGATCGACTATATTGAAAAGCATTTAACCGATGATGAGCTATCTCTTGAATTAGTTTCTGAATATGCCGGTGTTTCTGACTATCACTTTAGAAAGGTATTTTTTTACCTTTCAGGGTTGACGCTTAGTGAATATATTAAAAACAGAAAATTGTCAGAAGCAAGTATGGATTTATTACATGGAGAAAAAGTAACGGATGTTGCTTTGAAATATGGTTATCAGTCAATGGATGGCTTTACTCGAGCATTTAAAAAGTGGAGTGGGGTTTTACCCTCGGATGTAATAAAAAAAGGCATATGTAAATCGTTTCCCAAGCTTTCATTCATAATAACCGTCAAAGGAGGCATTAGTATGGAATTTAGAATTGAAGAAAAACCAGCGTTTAATTTAGTCGGTGCAAGCAAACGGGTTCCTATGCAATTTGAAGGCGTTAATAATGAAATTGTAAAGCTTGCTCAAAGCATAACCGACGAGCAAAAGGAAGAAATGCATTCTCTTCAAAATATGGAGCCTTATGAAATTGTCAATGCATCATATGAGGCCGACGCTAATTTTTTAAAAGAAGAAGGATATTTAACTCATCTGATAGGCATTTTAACTACTGAAGATCAAGTAAGTTCTCTACTGGAAAAAGTACCGGTTAAAGCCTGCTCCTGGGCGATATTCCCGAACGAAGGACCATTTCCTTCCACATTGCAGGAAACAATGGCAAAAATATATTCGGAATGGCTTCCTTCTTCGAATTACGAAGTAATCAGCGCCCCTTCTTTTTCATTTACTAAAATGGATAAACATAAGAAAGATTACGCTTATAGTGAGGTTTGGATTCCTGTCCGTAAAAGATAAAAACCGAATTACTAAGAATAGCTTAGGATATGGGCGTAAAGAAGCAGAGCCGATAACCATGTGAGTGAATCATGTGGTTATTCGGCTCCTTTGCTAAATAATTTCTGTTGCCTGTAAAGCCGCAGTCATATCAGCGCAGACTTCCTCGGCGATGGCGTCATAGACTTCAGTTCTTTCATTCAGACCAATGCGGTCGTAGGCAATTGCCGCCGCTCCGTAGAAGTACACTGCGAGAGCATGCCACTTGCTGGGATAGCGAACGACGGAAGCTGCTTGTCCAACCGCCCGTTCCGCTGCTTGTGCCACGGGGTCGTCGCTCGTCGCACAGTCGCACCATATGGTACTTTTGGCCTCGGCAAACTTTAACTTGCCGCCAAGGTAGTCACGAGCGGCGTTCAAGGCGTTCCGGAGGCGACAGTCGCCATGGCGGCGGCTCTCGAATATTGGGAGAATCCGGGCTTCGGCGTAGTCAAGGCGCCACTTGCAGACGGTCGTTTTGTCCTGTGCTTCGATTAGTCGGAGCAGCGACCGGGTACACGGCGCGTTCTTATCGCCGAGCATTTTACGTAATTTATTAGCCATTAACCCTTAACTCCTCAAAATCTTCTCCATTGGCTTGCCTTTTGCCAATTCGTCTACCAGTTTGTCAAGCCACCTGATTTTCTGCATGAGCGGGTCTTCGATTTCCTCGACGCGATGTCCGCAAATCACTCCTGAAATTTTGGCGGCGTTCGGGTTTATCCGCGGGGCTTCGTTAAAGAAGGTTTCATAATCGATATTCTTCACAATTTGCTCTTGCAAGCCGGCATCGTCATACCCCGTCAGCCAGCAAATCACAGCATCCACCTCGAATTTGGCGCGTCCTTTGCGCTCTGCCTTTTGTACGAGCAGCGGGTAGACGCTCGAAAAAGCCATCTTGTATACACGTTCGTTTGCCATAAAGTGTCATTCCCTTTCGCTTCTCACTTTATTTACTCTCCACCGCACGATGTCGGTGATCAGTTCATAATCTATCAACTTGCCAAGCGGCAGCTGAATCGCTCCTTTACTGGTCTTATATCCGGCGAGCCGATCCGCAAATTCGGACGTAGCTTCACCACCGGGGTACAGCCCGATGTGTTTTTTGAACGCCGCGAAGTGGATAAGGTTTTCCCCCTGCCAGAACGTCGGCATTTGCCACGAGATTTTCTCAGTTGCTTCCGGCGCGGCTGCGTGGATAGTTTCGCGGATACATTGCAACAGAGGTCGCACTTCTTCAGCTTGTGCAGCAATGTATTCGTCAATGCTGTCCGGTTTAATGCAAAAGTGGTCTTGTTCCGTATTTTTAAACTCATGACCGCACTTCGGGCATTTCCACATTTCATTCACGCTCCTTGTTATTTCGTCGGGTGTCATATCGTTAAGTCCGCCATAATCGTCCCCACTTGCTTTCGTTTTTCGCTTAATAATCTTTCCTTGTTAGGTCAGTGTCATCCAATAAAAGTTTGCCCAATCAAGTCCAAGGTTACAGGCATTTTCTTGCCGCTTAAACTCTTGATTTACAGTGGCTTCATTTCATTTATCAATTTGATAAAAGCCTTAAGTGCTGCAGACATCCATTTGGTTTTATGACAAAGCACTTGAGTAAATATGAGGAATTCCGGGCCTCTCCAATTTAATCTCACAAGCCGTTTTTGCTGAAGCTCTTCTTCGACAGCGGTCTGCGGCAGAAATGTAATGCCCATTCCACTCAAGGTCAACTGCTTTATTGCCTGAACATTGCTGGTTTCTATAACTGAACGAGGCTTAATATTAAATTGCGACATTATCGTATCAAAAAGTGCTCTATAGCCGCAGCAGGATTCCGTTAAAATCAAGGGTTCACCCGATAAGTCTTCAGGATAGACATTTTCTCTGTATGCAAAAGCATGTTCGGGCGAGCATAAAAGGGCCATTGGTTCCGGTGTTTGTAATACTGTAATGAAATCGCTGTTTATTATTTTTTGACCAACGAAAAATGCTATGTCGACTGTATTCTCCTTTAATGATCGCAAGAATTCAGCTTTAGCCCCGAATTTAATAAAAATTTCGACATCAGGATATCTTGAACGATATTCTTTTAAAAGTTTAGGCAGCTTTGTCACACATAAAGATTCGACTGCGCCGATGATTAAAGGTCCGCTGGGCATATCAGAGTTACCGGCCATGTTTTTTACATCATTCGATAGCTTCAGCATCTGTTCAGCCATCGGCAGCAGCTTCTTTCCCTCAGGCGTTAATGTGATATTGTGGCCTAGGCGCTCAAACAGCCTCACGTCCAGTTCCTGTTCAAGCAATTGAATTTGTGAGGTAATGGAAGACTGCGCATAACCCAAATCTATCGCTGCTTTTGAAAAACTTTGATGTTTTGCTATTGATATAAAAGTTTTTAATTGTCTTAATTCCACTATACTCACCTTATCGAATCTATCGATTAATTGTATAGAATTTATCAATTTTGCTAAATGTCAACTATATGATACCATAATAACAAATATTTCGAAATGTTTTATTCAAACCAGAATTGAAAGGGGATTTTATTATGAACGAATTTTCGAAAAATAATGAGGAACTAATTAGATTAATTAATGAATGGGAGCCAAAATTATCACAGCTTCCGGAAGATATACTATCACAAAGGAGAAACCGCCAAAACAGGACAATCAAGCAGATCTTGGGACATATGGTCGATTCGGCTTCCAACAACATCCACAGGATAATCCATTTGCAATACCAATCCAGTCCTTTGATTTTTCCTGATTACGCAAACCTTGGCAATAATGACAGATGGATTGCAATACAGAATTATCAGTATGAAAAATGGGAGGATCTAATTCAGCTATGGAAATATTGCAATTATCATATTGTCCATGTTATAAATAACGTGGATGCGGAAGCATTGGACAATATATGGATTAACGCACTAAATAACGCTATCTCGCTTAAAGCAATGATTAATGATTATCTGCGGCATTTCAGGCTGCATTTGAGTGAAATTGACGATCTGATAAATAACAAATAGGACCCCGAAAGAAACGCATTATAACGCAATGAAGGCCGGCAGGGAAGGTTCGAAGAGTATTTCCCTCCCGGCCCCGTATGTAAAAGGCAGCAACAAAAGAATAAAAAATACGAGGAAGAGTCTATCCCGGCGGCTGCGCCGGCTACCAGGAATCAATCCAATGTCTCATAGTCAACTGACGCTGATTCCTTCCAAACAGAATGAATGTATTTCGATACTTCTACATGGATAGGATTTTCCTTATAGGTTTTAAAGTCATCAAGCGAATCAAATTTTGTAATAAGAGCCAAATCATAAGATCTTTCAGAATGCAGGACATCAATCCCTATCTCTATATACTTTAGTTGCTGGATTTTTCCCTTCATTCCAAGAAAAACATCCCTTACCTTCTCGATATTAGCAAGGCTGTTGTCTTGAAGTTTATAAAAAACTATGTGATTAAGCAATCTAAATCCTCTCCTTTAAGTAGTTAAAATCTAAGCTCTTTATTTATGTAATCGTATATTTATTAAGCGTGTTATGTCAAGTTTTTTGAAGTATTATATAGGCAAAATCGGGTAGCTTCATAGCATTTATTTTTATGAAGCTGTTTCACTTTATACAATTGCAGCCAGATTCCATCTTACGATGGGCACCCTTGCCCTCGGCTAACGGTTGGCGCTATCAACCTCCGTAACGGACTTTCACCGTCAAGGTCGCGCGCATGCCGCACGCACAACAGAAAAGTCTCGCAATTCGACTTTGCGAGACTTTTCATCATAATCGCAGGTTTAATCCAAAAGCGTATTTATTAAGATACTTTCAACCTTTTTATCTTTTATATGAAAGGTCATTACATCCACATAATTGACCGGTTCATATCGAAAATCATCCTCTACGTCACTCAACTCGCCACCCAGCAAATTTCCTTCAGGATAAGCATCTTTGAGCTTCTCGAAGCTATCTCCGACTTTAACATTTCTAATTGTCGGATATTTCGGGTCAGTAATTTCAATGCTAAAGATAAAAGCTTTCTTATCTTCAGTCGCATCAATGGTTTTTATAACAAGTCCGGGATACTTGTACTGTTTTTCTGTCATTCCATTTAGCTGATCCATATTTAGCCCATCATCCTTGGAATAAGTATGAGTTTTGATTTCATCCGCTTTTCCCAGCATACTCTCGATCTTTTGATCATCTACAATATCCGAAAGGGCAATGGTCTTCTCCCGGTAAATAAATGCCAGCTGTTTTAGAACAACATTTCCATCCTTTTCTACAGTGCCTTCCTTTATTACGTCTTCTGAAGTTTCAGCTGAAGTTTCAGTTGAAGTCTCAGTCGTAGCTCCGTTTGAGGTATTGCCCGGAGTACCGTTCAACATATTTCCCGGTGCTTCAACCGCTTTATTACCGCAGCCTGCCAAAACCATCCCGCATAATACCAAAAACATGGTACCTGTAACTATCTTTCTAAAAATTTTCATTGGTATTTCTCCCTTCAAATAAATTTATATTTTTAATCTACAATGTCATTTTAGGTAGAAAATTTATCAGTGTAATATCAAACCGGTATCATTCTTGTAACATTACATTAAGGGAAGCAGAAGTGTGACTGTAGTTCCGATTCCAATCTCACTTTCAATGATCAACCGGCCGTTAAATTTTTCTACAATCTCTCTGCACAGGGAAAGCCCCAGCCCGGATCCTTTAGCAGCATTTGAATTTCCCGCTCTGTAAAATCTTTCCTGCACCAAAGGAAGGTCATTCTTATGAATGCCAATCCCTCGATCACGTATTTTTAAAACTGCAGAATTTTGCTCGGCAGAAGTCTCCACTATGATATGGCCTCCTGCATTTGAGTATTTAATTGCGTTATCCAAAATATTCGCGATTGCATGTGAAATCAATATTTTATTTACATTAGCCATGACGCCGTTTTTCAAATCCGTTTCTATCGATATTTCTCTTTTTTCTGCTTTTGACTTCATCTCTTGGATAACGCCATATGTTAGCGCCGATAAATCTTCTTTTTCTACGTTAAGCTCACTGGCAGCCTTATCGAATTTTGAAAGGATTAATAGTTCCTCTATAAGGTTTGTAAGACGATCCGATTCGTTTACCAGATGAAAGTATATCTTTTTTAGATCCTTATCAGCATCTTCCCCCTCGTATAAATATTGAGAAAACCCACGAATTGCGGCAAGCGGCGTTTTTAGCTCATGGGATACATTGGATACAAACTGCTTTTGATACTGAATATAGTCGTTTAATTTATTACCCATCTGATTCAATCCTGAAGCAAGCATCCCCAGCTCGTCCTTCCTTTTTAATTCAACAAGTTCAAATTGCTGCCTGGAAAACTTTTCCGTAGCCTCAAGAAGATACTTGATTGGCTTTGTCGTTTTGCGGGCAATGTACAGGCTCGAAAGAGTTATCAGGCCGATAAACCCTCCGGCGCCTATTAACAATATATATCTAACCTTGTCCATGATATCGTAATAATAAGATATGCTTTCAACTATCTCTAAAGCGTAAGCATTTTGATAATACATATCTTTAATAGGTATGGCAAAGTAAATCAAACTATTATTTGTAACTGTGTAAGAATAATTCCCCTTCAAAGCATTACTGATATTTCCTTTAAAAATCCTGGGAGCGCCATTACTCACTAACATTCCGTTTACAGCCAATCCCAAAAGCTTCAAATTATTATCGTAGATTCTTACTTCCCTCCCTGAAGCTCTTAAAACCTCAAGAACATCCTTCCCCAGATCGGAAGGTGATGCATGAGCGGTTGATTTTTCATACCTCGAAAGTATTTCTCTGAAAGACAGCTCGCAGATATCCGCCTTTTCTATCATCTGCTTCTCTACCGTAACAAAGATGTTGTATTCTATTGCTTTATTAACCCAGATAATAATAACGGAAAAAGATAATAAGGAGAAAAACAAATAAGTTAAAAGAAGTCTGGTTGCGTACTTCAAATGGCGTCACCGCCAAACTGGTAACCGAAACCATAGATGGTCCTTACATATTTCGGGTTCTCGGAGTCATCCTCCAGTTTCTTTCGAAGCCGCATAATTGTCATGTCGACACTCCGGCTGTCACCTAAATAATCATACCCCCATATAATTTCCAGAAGTTCATCTCTGGTAAAAATCTTTTTAGGCCTTTTTGAAAGGGTCTCGAGAATTTTAAATTCTTTTGCTGTCAGTGAAATTTGATTCCCGGCTTTTAACACCCTTCTTGTATCCAAATCAATTTCCAGTTCCCCGCGGATAATCGGCTCTGTATTATCGCCTTTAATTTGGTCACCTTGTTCATATCTTCTCAGTACAACTTTAATTCTGGCTATGAGCTCTCTGTTATCAAAAGGCTTTGTAATATAATCCTCTGCTCCGAGCTCGAGCCCCATAACTTTATCGATAGTTTCATTCTTTGCGGATAACATTATTATGGGAGTTGTGGATTTCTTCACTATTTCCCTGCAAAGGTCGTAACCGGAATAGTCAGGCAGCATTAAATCCAGCAAAACCAAATCCGGCTGGAAGGAGTTGACCTCCATAAGACCCACAGTACCGTTTTCAGCAGTTTTAACCTGATAGCTTTCTCTCTTCAACACCAATTCTATCAGATCTCTGATTGCAAGCTCGTCGTCAATCACAAGAATTTTTTTCATTTTTAAGTTCACCACGATTATTATGTCCCAGCCTGGCAGCCGTATCCAGATTATTCCGGCACAATTCAGCAATCCCCATTTACGTTTAGGACTTGGAACTTATGACTATTTTGTATAATGGAAAAGGATTTCAGTGATAAAGTCGCTGCATATTACATTTGATTTTCTCGATGGTAATGGGACATCACAACATGCCGCATATTCAACGCTTTCTTTCCCCGGGGTCATTCTTGCGCCGGATGAGTCAACGACAGAACTCATCCCCAGTAAGCCGGCAGTCAGGAAGGATGATGTCTCTTCCCCGACTCTGTTGCAAAGAATCATAGGGGTTAAATTCTCTATTGCTCTGATTCGGGCAATTTCATAGGTTGTTCTGCCTCCAAAATTAGCTATGGCACACAGCAGATCGGCGGATTCCAGCACTTGCTCTCTTGAAACCTCAGGGAACCAAAGGTCAAAGCATATTTGAACGCCAACTTTTATTCCTTTCAATCGACTTTTGATAAGTTGCGATTATTGGTATACAAGTTGTATCGAGCAGTCATCTATATTTTATCTTGATTTGTCAGCTTTTTTTGCATTAGTGCATTACCTCTTTTTATAATCTCATCAGTTATCAATGATTTTGAAATATACATTGCTTTTATCATTTTCCTAAAGCGAGTGTGATGAGAGGTTCCCTCCGTAAATTTCAGCTGTGCTTTTTCACATTTACTGATAATTGAAGCTACCGGTCGTAGTGCTTCTACCAATTCCTCTTTGGTATATTTATCCTCAACATTTTCATGTGTTATTAGCAATTTTGAAATATATAAAGCTTTTATCCTGTTCTTAAGGAGTGTATTCTGGGAGGTACCCTCAACAAATTTAGGCTGTGCTTTTTCACATCTACCGATAGTTGAAGAAACAATTTGCACTGCTTCCTCCAATTCTTCCCTTGTATATTCGTACACTACATCACCTCCTAATAATTTACAATCAAAATGTCCTGATTCCCAATGGATAATGATCAGCATTCCCGTCTTTTCGCCGGGGCTCGCCACAGAAGTGGCCTTGATTTTGGTTCTTGAACTCATGTCCGCATTTTGGGCATTGCCGCATAACGCGTTCATACACTCTCGGTAATTTTAACTTTAACACTGTCGCCCGGCTGTTTGCCGATTTTGTTTCGAATATCCTTGCGTAAGCTTATGATATAGCATACCGAACTATCGGCTTTTTTCACGCCCATGTTCACGATACTCCCATCGTAAGGCTCTCCGTCAAAAGTGGCATGAACTTTTACTCTACCCTTGCCAAACTCTGCTTTCAAATCATAAGGAAATTCGACATATGCGCCGTCTATGCCGGGGACTTTTTGTATTACAGCTTCAAATTCATATGTTTTATAATTCATATATCCAACCTGCTTTCACAACCTCACAATATCTGATCCGTTCTGTCCTGAGAGCCTAGCTTTGTTGAGCAATCCTTGCGCCAATTTCAAAGGCCTTCTCCATACTGTTTCATATATTTACTATACAACAGATTACCAACATATAAAACGCCCAAGCGTCGGTAGGGGGAGCCATGGACGTAAGTACCGCATGCGTTCCCTCTGTGCCAAGGCTGACGGACTGCTCCGGTGCGTCCGGGAAGGCCGCCGTCCTGAGTGCAGCCACCAGCCTCTGTTTTCTATTTCGGTTTGTCAACTGTTGGTGAAGAAAATCTGCGCGTGAGCAGGCGTTGAACCTGTGTGCGGCCACACGATGATGTGCGTGCCGTTGGCGGTATTTTGCCCGCTGGCGTAAACGATCAGATTCTTGTTGCTGTAGTCTCTGATTGTTACGTAGTGGCCAAGGTAAGTGCTGGAAGGTTCAATCGCCCACAGGTACGGCGTATCCATTGTGTGCAGCCGGCATCCATCCTTTGCTTCTGTCAGCCCGATATACTTGCCGCCATAGGAGATCGAATACGCTGCACCGATGCTTTCCAGTTTGATCGTGTACTTCTTATCCGGCTGTTTGTCCGAAAGTTTCAGCCAAGAAGTATTGCCTGCCTGCTCCAGCACGGGAACAATGTATGACTTAGTCCGCTTCCCGCTCGGAATCCTCATATAGTAGTCACCTGTTTCCATAACGACGGGAACACTGCTGACCTTTTTGCCGGTGGTGTTAATCCAGCCGACTTTGTAAACGTCCTGATTGCCCCAGCGGGCTTGATACTTGAATACGGCGGCAAGACCGTCCGAAAAGGAATTAACGTAGACATACTGACTCGTGTCCTTGTAGCCAACCAACCCGCTTTCCTTAAAGGTCGTCCAGTCCTCGCCCGTAACTTTGGCGGTAGACTGTGTTGAGGGCGCCGCCGCTGCCGCCATTGCCGTTGTCGGCAGCAGGGTCAGTGCCATACACAGGGAGAGCAGGATGCCAATAAATCGCTTTTTCATAATATTTTTCCTCCATTCTGACTTTTCTCACATTTTCAATCTATCAGGAATTTATCTATAAAACCGTCTGCTGCACGAAACATGGTTTTTTCTGCATGAAGCATAGTTTCGGATCTTCTATTTTTATGGTAAAATTACTATGGTAAAGTTGAATAATAAGGAAGTGGAGGAGATTTTGCTGCAGATTGCGGTCTGTGATGACAATATTGACGAGCTGTCCAATATGGTACGGCTTATAGACCTGTATCGAACATCAAAACATCTAGGCTGCGAATACGCCGTCTTTCCAAATGGCTTTGAGTTGGTTTCAGCCTTGGGAAAAGGAAAGCGGTTTGATATATATTGTCTGGATATTATTATGCCGGGTTTTACGGGCATTGATGTCGCAAAGGAAATCCGTGGTTTTGACAAAACCGCGCCGATTTTATTCTTTACCTCATCGCCCGAGTTTGCTTTGGAAAGCTATTCGGTGAAAGCCATTAACTATGTACTAAAGCCAATCTCAAAGGAAAAGCTGTTCTTCACCTTTGACGAGATGCTGGAGCAGATCAAAGCCAAAAAAGACGAAGATTCGATTATCGTAAAGAGTAATGACGGCATTCAAAAAATACTGATATCCAATTTGGCTTTTGCCGAGGTCATCGGCAGAAATGTGCTGTATCACCTGCGCTCCGGCAAGGTCGTCGAATGTACGGAGTCCTTTTCCTCCGTCTGCGATACTCTTCTAAAATATGGGTGTTTTATCAAACCCCATCGCTCTTATCTTGTGAATATGCAGTATGTGGATACCATTGAAAATCATCAGGTGACCTTACGGACCCTGTCCTCTGTTCCTGTTGCACAGGGCAAGGCGCGGGAGATTAAACAGCAATATCTGAATTATCAAATGGAGGGGGAATAATTAAATGGAGGGATCTGCTTAAAAATGCTAGTAACAGTGATAGGACTCCTACGATTTGGATTTTCTCTGGTCTTTGGCATAGCGGTGTCGGTTCTTTTTGCGGGAGTAGAGCTCACGCGGAAAAACAGGTTTATCCTTGGCTTGCTCTGTACAATTTTTCTTCTCGTTCAGACCGCCTGCTGGTGGCTTTTGGGCCTGGATTTGACATCAAAACTGTATCCGCTGATTATCCACCTGCCGCTGATAGTGATATTCTCCCTATACTATAAACGTCCGTGGCTTATATCTACCGTCAGCGTGCTTTCCGGCTATCTTTGCTGTCAAGCGCCGCGCTGGGTCGGTTTTCTTGCGGGAGCCGCCTTTGGCAGTAGCCTTGCAGACCACATTTTTTATGTTGCGGCTGTATTTCTATCCTATTATTTCCTGAAAAGATATGTGGCCGGGTCCATCCGGCAACTTATGGAGATGTCCGCTAAATCTTGTTTATTTTTAGGCGGTGTACCGCTTTTTTACTATCTCTTCGACTACACTACCACCATCTACACCGATGTGCTTTACCGCGGCACAAAATGGGCGGTACAGTTCATGCCCTCAACAATATCTGTTTTCTATTTTGTGTTCGTCATCCTTTACTACGCTGAGACGCAAAAGCAGGCAACCCTCCAAAGAGAGCGTGATATGCTGGATGCGCAGTTTCGACTGGCGCAGACAGAGTTTGCTTCTCTGCGGCAGCTGCAGCAGAATGCCGCGTCCTATCGGCATGATATGCGCCACCATTTCTCTCTTTTACAGGGGTTGGCCTCCAAGGAACACATCGAGGAGATCAAAGAATATCTCCGGACTGCCCAGTCCGACATGGATGCCATTACGCCTTTACGCTTTTGTGAAAACGAAACCGTCAATCTGATTTTGTCCGCCTTCGCCGCCAAAGCAAAACAATCGGAAATTCAGTTGACGATAGAAGCGAAGCTGCCTGACTCCCTTCCCTTTAGTGACACCGAGCTTTGTTCGCTTTTGTCAAACGCTTTGGAAAACGCCATACAAGCCTCGGAACATATAACTGACAGCAATAAACGCATCGTTCGCCTGCGTGTGTATTCCAAGAATAACAAGCTGTGTATTGACCTCCGCAACAACTATCAGACAGAACCAACATTCCATCAGGGTCTGCCTGTATCAAAAGAACAGGGGCATGGTTTTGGCACAAAAAGCATGGCACATATCGTGGAAAAGCATGGCGGTGTATTCCAGTTTTCAGTAAAGGATGGATGGTTTATTTTTCAGGCCACTGCATAAAAGACTGTCATTTCTTGCAGCAACTACTATAAAACTCTCAAAAGCGCCTGTCTACACATTAAAATCCTCAGGTCTTGACGGCGGGGGTGTCATCATATCGTGCGCCATTAGCGCTTTTATCTGTGACCTTGTAAACGCTCTCGCCGCGCGGGACCATTCATAGATTGCTTCATTTTCTTCAAGACCCCCGGCAGCTTGAATGCTTTTCTCGCCTTGACGCATATGATCGGCTGCTGCGTCTACAAGCTTTTTCAAATAGCTCCGCGTCTGAAGGTTGGTTATTATATTGTTTTGGGCCAGTAGGGCTTCCGTTTCCTCCATGTACTCCTTAGCCTTCAAATAGGCGTGTCTTGCCGCGTTCTCGGGTTTATCGGCCAGCTTTATCTCCCAGAAGGCGTTTGTCTCGCCATACATGGGGCAAAAACTTGCCAAAAACGGGCTTGAAGGCGTGACGCCACGCTTAGCTTCGCCCACACATACGGAGTAAAGTCCGTTGTCGCCGTTATCCGGCTTCGTCACCGTTATTATGCCGTTGCTGGAGTTTCCAACTGAAACGTTTCCCCACAGACCGGTCTTGTTGAATTCCCTGTTGATCACTTTCCACGGCTTGGACGGCATTGTGCCTGAATTGCGGAATATCATTTTCATGTATTCCATATCGATATGCCCCATACCCCTGCTCAGGATCTTGTAATGGTAGAGGTTACGCTTCAGGCAGCCGTGATACATCCCCCTCAGCGCTACCGCGGCCTGCCCTTCGCCGCCCCTAAACAGCTCTGTTAGCTTGAGTCCCGTGAACTTTTCCGGATACCACCCGCCGTGTTCATCCCATTTCCAGTCCTTGTTCACTTTTTGATCCGCTTGCATCCAGCCTGCGTTGGACGCCTCTTTGTGCATCGCACTGTTATTGGCGTAGAGGAAATCGGTCTCACCCATATATCCGGCTTCGCGGATTGCCACAGGCTCCTTTCTGCTTTCCAGTACATAGCCATAGCTGCTGTCTGCGTAAAAACCGCCCAGTGTTCCATTATCCATGCCGGCGTCCCCGATCGGGAATTCAAGCTCCATCCGTTGTGCTTCCTTCGCGTTATTGGCAAACCGGAGGATGTGAAAGACCGACGCCGCACGCCGCAAGCCGTACCCCCAGTACTTCTTCGGCTCTATAAGCCGCGGCTGCCCGCCATGTTCAATGTAGGCCAGTCCCTTGTTGTTTATGCCGGGAAACCCAAACATCTGCTGGCTACCCACCAGCGTGATATCTCCAATAGCCGAGAAAGTCGTGAACATGAAGTTGTTACCCGTATCCGGATATGCCATAATGACGATGGGGAAGCTTGGGTCGTGGTCCCCGGAAGAGCCCGTGACCAGTTTGCCGTCTGTTGTCGCGCGGCCCCACGCGCCAGCTCCCGAACAGGCAATCGGGGGCGGCACATCAGAAATCTTATCGCCTCTGCCCATGTACGTCATTTTGGGTGGCATGTGACCCGTCCATATTTCCACGACATCCAGATAGGACATCTCGATCCCCAGGTCAGCGGCGCCCTGAGCCCAGCCCCTGCACATGTCCAGAATTTCCGGAGTATACTTTCTGAGCTGTTCTTCCCATTTTTTTATTTCACCAATCGCTTCATCTGTGAATTTTCTTAGCGCTTTTTTTTCAAGCATCCATGGCCCGAAAATTTGTACCAGCTGCTGTGCGTACTGATACCCCATTTCGTAGCTAGACCCCTGAAGTATGACAATAGGGCAGCTATCGGGCACAACAGGCGCGTCGTCGGCATATTCAATTTCGGTCTCTTTTCTTGAAAGAACCGGCATTTTTACATCCAGCTTTTCTGTTGAATGGCTTTCCAGCAATTTCAGTAATTCTTCACCAAGCCTGATACAATTGCTAAAGGTACCGAGCGCCTTCTTCCAGTCCGCCTTTTTCTTGGTTACAATACCGACGGAGGAATACCAGCGTGCCTTTGAGCACTCGAGCATGACACAATTGAATTCATTAAGCCTCTGCATATACATGGGGTCATTGTAGTCCAGCATTGCCAATTCAAGGTCCGCTCTCCCAAGTATCAGTTTTGCCTTGCTGTATTTTGAGAAAGCTTTTACATAGCTGATGTTTCTGAACATCCATGCGGTTCGCTTGGATGACGGACCAATGATTTGGCCCTTCAGATAACTTGTTTCTGAATTTCCAATTTGTATCATTGACATGATTATTACTCCTCTCCATTATTCTGAAGATTTACGTTATATAGCTTTCTGAGTGTTTTTGACGCTATCTCCACAGCTTGCTTTAGGGCTTCTCTATCTTCCGCTGACAGCCGGCCAAGCCGGCTGGCGATTTTGCGATACTGAGAGTTTCTTTTTTCTTCTATTACCGCTCTGCCTTGTTCCGTCAGGCATATTTTTGACACCCGTCTATCTTCGGCATCCTTTTCCCGCTTAATAAGCCCATGTTCCTCCATTTTATCGACAAGGAAAGTGATGTTCGGCTTTGTTACATTCAGTAATTTACCAATCTCGCTCATCTTTGTCGGTCCGTTACGCAAAAGAACCGACAGTAGCGCCGATTGACTGTCTGCATTCAACGAAATGCTGTCGTTTTCATCTCGCATCAGATTTCTATAAATTAGGCCGAATAAGTCCATGACTTGCTGTGCCATAACATCATTAGAGTTCATTTTTATCACCTCATTTAGTTTAGTTACTAAATAGTTAAATCATTTAACTATAATTATATAACCTATAGTCAAAATGTCAATATTTTTTAGATGCAAGTATTAAAAAAGAGATATCTTCGTATAGAAAATACCCCCTGCAGCTACACAGATTCGCAAGTCTTTTTTATGATGCAAATGAACGATTCCATATCTTCCTCAAATCAATCCAAGTCATTGCCTCCTCAGCCCCAATTTTCCCTTCCGATTTTCATGTATCTTCTGAAGGCGTGGATATTGGCGCCTCACGGACAAGCTCCTTTGTACCAGCTAACAACACAGATGGTTATTGCATTTTACTTAGTTATTAATCATGTCTACTCCGCATAAATCCTGCATTGCATGCAGGATAATACACGGAAGTATAGTTCCAAAGGAAATAAAGAATAAACCGAACAACAGCTGGCGGGTGAGGCCATATGGATGAATGATGGAGCGACTTAGCGGTACATGGCGAATGCAATACAGGGTGAGGCAAATCCGCCATGGATGGCGGATTTAGCGGATACGGCGAGGGCGTGAGCCTTGAACCGCTCGGAGCTCCATCCCATATCCATATGGCCTCACCCGCCAGCCAGCCAGCCATTTTTTCTACATATCTGGACAGCTTTATATGGAAAATGGTAAAATAACTGCGAAACTACAGTGCATATTCATCTCTGCGTTTATTTATCAATATGGGGTGCCTAAAGTGAAAGAGATCTTCAGCATGTGGAAATATGGCGTTATGGTTGCAGTCACTATACTGTGCGCAGGTATATACATGCTGCTTTTGCTGCCTACGAAGTCGATCCCTATTATACCCGGCGTTACTGAAATCAGGCCGGCCTCGCTGCTGCCCGTTTTATTCGGACTGCTTTTCGGACCTGCAGGCGCCTGGGGTTCGGCAATAGGAAATCTGGGCGGAGACTTTTTCGGGACCCTGTCGATTGGATCGGTATTTGGATTTGTCGGAAATTTCATGTATGCATATATACCCTATAAATTATGGAACAGGCTGAAGCCAAAATTCGGCGAAGACAACTCTCCTACCGTCAACAGCGCCTGGAAACTGGCCCAATTCGGCATAATCGCGTTTATCGCGAGCGCGGCCTGCGCCGTTATTATTGCATGGGGTTTTGAGGTGATTGATTGGGTGGGTTTTTCAACACTTGCCGTGATAATTACACTGAACAATTCGGTTATAACTCTCCTGCTTGGTCCAATAATTCTTCCGATTCTTTATTCGCTGGCGAAGAAAAACAAATTGCTTTGGACCGATATCATGCATAGGAAGGATATTAGCAAACCTTCCGGCAACAGGATCCATCCCCTTCTTATTACGACGGGTTCCATAGGCGGACTTGTTACAGGACTTGTGGCAGGACATTTCATTTCCGGGCAATCTCTTTTGGGCCACCAGCTTCTTGCGGCGGCCGGCTCGGGTAATATTGCAACGGCATTGATAATTCTGCCGTTTTTGACATTGATCTTTTACGGCTCATTCAATTCATGACATTTTTTCGTCTGCTTGTAGTAGAGCAGTATCAAATCGTCCAGTTCCCGGCTTCTTTTTTGGACAATCGTGCTTGTCAGGTTTTCAGATTCAATCAGAAGATGCAGTTCATTGCGCAAATGGTTGATATTGCTTTCGTAGCTTGCCGTTTTACTGTTTTTCAAGGCTATCCACCTCCCGGTGTTGATAAGGTGACAGATCTGCGCTCTGGATCTTTATGGGATTAGCCTTTAACTGAGTTATAGAAATTACTTATTACCACTTTCTAATTATATTACATTTTTATAGGTCATTCAACATAATTTCCCTTTTACCGATATCTAATGTGCAAAAAATAAATATTGCTACCGAAGAATCTCACAATTATAATTATTAAGGGATTGCTAGGTATCTCGCATATGAATGAAAAGAGGCTGATCATGGGAAATATTTTTATTTCTTACGATATGGGAGTTCCCCAAATAGGCTGTACGGAGTGCGGAAAATGCAACAGCATAATGGGCGTCAGTCTATGCAGCATAACTGCAAGAGGCTGCTGTCATTACTTTCCCGAGTTTACCCTTGTGGATATTCAACGTATGGCTGTTCTCGAAGGCGGCAGAAAAGCCTTGGATACAATACTTTCGTATGAGGGCGCCATAGTTAATGACTTCAATATCTACTGTAAAGGGCCCTTTGACAAGGAAGCCTATGATAAATATATAAATTCCGGAGATCTGCTTGAGACAGGCAGCATACATGACCATACGATATTTTTCAGGACCTGTCCCTTTGTAGTTCCGGGTTCGGGCTGTATGTTCCCTCCGCGTTTCCGGACTACAGTTTGCAATTTCTTTGTCTGCTCTGAAATATTTGAAAACATTGGCGAACGTAACAGACTTAATGAATATCTGACGGAGCGCTCCAGGTATTCGAGATGGGTATATCGTGAAAGCGGCATACTGCAGCACTTACTTCAAGAGAATGGGCTCAGTCTGAAATCCGGTATGGACGCGGCGCTGGATTTTCTGGCGGGACTGGAGCAGAGCAGCTACGATTTCCCGCTGCTCGAGCCCATCGCGTATATCCCGGTATCGGTTGAAAACGGCAGCCCAAGTACGACCTCTACATTGTGATAACCCTCTTCCCGCAGGTCTATAAAACCCTCCGGCTTTGTTTTGCCGTCAACCATAACACTCATGACCCCGCTGCTCACGTTGTCGGGGTTTTTGATTTCAATATGGAATACGCTTTTCCCTGCACGGTAATCTATCTCGTACCTGTCCCAGTTTCTGGGTATGCAGGGGTCGATGTAAAGTCGGCTGCCCTTCTTTTTGAAGCCGGCTATATATTCCAGGCCCACCTTGTAAAGCCACCCGGAGGCGCCGGTGTACCACGTCCACCCTCCTCTGCCGGTCTGCGGCTGAACCGTGTAAACATCAGCTGCCATGACGTACGGTTCAACTTTATAGCGTATATATTCCATGTACGACCTGGTATGGTTTACAGGATTCAGCATGTGGAACAGTTCCCCTGCCTTATCGCCCATTCCGAGCTTGGCAAAGGCCAGAATAACCCAGACTGCGGCATGGGTGTATTGACCGCCGTTTTCCCTGACACCCGGGACGTAACCTTTAATATAGCCCGGCTGCAATATCCCTTCATCAAACGGTGGAGTAAGTAGTTTTATTATTCCTTCGCTATCATCCACAAGATATTTCTGTACCGCAGCCATGGCCTCCTGCATGCGGTTGGGCCTGGCAACGCCGGATACGACGGACCAGGATTGCGATATGGAATCAATCATGCATTCCGAATTCTGAACGGAGCCCAACGGTGTCCCATCGTCAAAATAAGCCCTTCTGTACCAGCTTCCATCCCATGCTTCATTCTCAATGCTTTCCGTGAGTTTCGCAGCAGCCGTCCGGTATCTCTCAGCCCTTTCATAATCTCTCATGAGCCCGCATATCTGCACGAATTCATTGAGTATTGTAATAAGGAACCATCCCAGCCACACACTTTCACCTGATCCCTTGATACCTACCAGGTTCATGCCGTCGTTCCAGTCTCCTCCCCAGATCAGCGGTATACCGTGCGATCCTGTGGGAAGCGACCTGTCTATTGCCAGCACACAGTGATTATATATATCCGAAGAAGCTTCGGAAAGCCTCGGCTGCTCATATTTTTCAGCTTCATCCTCTTTTAACGGCGAGCCCTCCAGGAAAGGCGCCTGTTCCTTCAGGATACCATAGTCGCCTGTTTTCTCGAGATACTCGGCCGTGACGTATGCGAGCCAGAGCAGATCGTCCGAATACCTTGTCCTGATACCCTTGCCCTCCCCGGCATGCCACCAGTGCTGTACGTCCCCCTCTCTGAACTGTCTCGACGCATGCAGCAGTATCTGCGCTTTTGCCAACTCGGGCCATGTATTCAAAACCGCCATGCAGTCCTGCAGTTGATCCCTGAAGCCATAAGCGCCGCCTGCCTGGTAGTAGCCCGACCGCGCCCACAGCCTGCAGGCGATCGTTTGATATAGCAGCCATCCGTTCATCATTACGTCGAATGAATCGTCCGGCGTGCGGATCTGAATGGCTTCTAGCTTTTCAAGCCAGAAAGCTCCGACCCTTTCAAGCTCCTTTTCCGCCAAAGCGACAGTCAAAAATTGTTCAGCATACTCTCTAGCCTTTTTAACATCGGGTGCGCTCCCTAAAAGGAACACAGCCTTGACCTCTTCTTCAGGCCGCAGCCTGACCCTGCCGCAAACCGCCGCGCACGGATCGAGGCCTGCCCCGGTGCTGTCCGGGAGCTTTTCGGCTAAAGACGCATCAATCTTGTCAACGTTGCCCTTCCTGCCTAAAAACAGCTGTCTGTCCCCGGTAAAAGAGCGTTCTTCCATACTGGTACATAAAAACGCCACCCTGCCGGAAAATTCCTTAGTGTACTTATTTTCCGCAAACAATATTCCCCCCTCGTCCAGCCACGTCACGATATAAGGCGAAGTCTGCGCATCATCCACGCCCAATACCGGCCTTATGCGGTACATTACGGACAGGTCGTGAACCTCTCCCGTCATATTCGCAATCGAAATGATGCAAATTTTCACCGGAGCATCCACTGCGGCAAACAAGGTAATAGAATTGATCAGTCCGTTCCTGTCATGCTGGAACGTGCTGTAGCCATGCCCATGTATCACGGTATAAGGCACTTCATCATCTTCCGCACGCGTAAGACTCCAACTGCAATTATCATTCCGGTCGCCTACGATAAAAGCTTCACCGGAGCTGTCGGTCACCGGATCGTTCGACCACGGCGTCAGTTTAAATTCACGGCTGTTTTCCGCCCATGTATAACCTCCTCCGCATTCAGTAATGAGAAAGCCGAAATTTCTGTTACTTATTACGTTTACCCAGGGCGCAGGAGTGCGCCTTCCTTTTCCCAACTGTATCACATATTCCCTGCCATCCTCCGAAAATCCGGCTAAACCGTTGAAAAATTGCAGTTTTCTTTCCGTCGCTGTATGAAACACACTTATTCTGTGCGGCTTATCCTGCTTTGGCGGTCTGGCTGCCGATGCATCGGAAGGCATACCGGAAAACAGGATCGCAGAGCCGCTGGTTCCGACCGAAGGCCTTGCCGGTACTTTTCTGATTTCGCTGACTTTATTCTTGAGTACATCGATCCCGTCCCTAACTACAAGCGACGCCACTGTATAGAAAAGCGCGATCTGGTTTTGGTCCATTTCGGACGAATTTCTAATGAAAACACCGGCGGGGCGATTCACAAGCTCTCTTGCATGGCTTGAGGCCACGGCATTCCTGACCTGATCGTTCAAGGGCTGGGAATATCCCTCCTTCTTGTTTACCAGTATCACAAGATCGGTCTGGAGACTCTTCATCCTCCAGAATTCATGACCTTTCAGCGCCCAATAGACCATATCCAGGTCGTCGTTGTCATTGACTTCCACCAGTATGACCGGCAGATCGCCCGAAATGCCGAACGGCCAAAGATCCTGCTGTGAACCTTTGTTCCTGAATATATACTCCGAATATTCACGCCTAAGTGGATTGAAATAAAGGAAGAATGGCAAAAGTTCCAGATAAAATTCCGTCTCGCTCGCCTCCAGCCCGAGATATCGACTTTCCACCTGGCTCCTCGTCCATGAGAGCTCAAAGGTCCTCTCCGACGTCCTGTAATCATTATACTTCTCGGCAAGCTCAAGGGCGTGTTTCCTTGTTTGCGCAACAGCCACGGTATACACGACTTTAACGGTACTCCCCGGTTCAATTCTGATTCGCCTCCGCAGGCTCATAACAGGATCAAGGACTGAACCCTCGCTGTTGCCCAGCGGTTGATCGGGATCCAGTGCGGCAGGGTTGGAGAGATCACGGTTCCTGCCTATGAATCTGGCCCTGCTTGTCTCATACTGAAGTTCACCGACGGATGAATCCTTATCGAGCGTCATGGTGTGAAGCAGCCAGACAGGCTTCTGTTCGTCCTTTCTCTGTCTTCTCAACGCCAGTAGACACTTCAGATCCCTGACGAACTCGGTTTTTATAAAGAGTTTGCTGAAGGCTGGATGGGAAGCATCCTCCTGGCGCGGTAAAAGAACGGCTTCCAAGTAGCTGGTCAGCTCGATGATCCTGGCGCTGCTGCTGTGGTTGGTAACTGATATTCTTCGGATCTCCGCCCGGTCCTCAGGTGAAACCGCCACCTCCAAATGAGTCTCCAGATTACCGTCCCGTCTGAAATATTCAGCCTTGTCAGGCGAGAATACGACCCTGTATTTTTCAGGTTCAGTCCCGATGGGGTCAAGTGTAGCCGACCACATGTTGTTAGAGTTGATATTCTGTACAAATATGAAAAATCCGTTTTTTACGGAATAATCCCTGTTCCACCTCGTTACGGCAATACTGCCGTCAGCACTGTATCCCGAGCCCGCGTCGGTCACCATGACCGAATAAGACCCGTTTGAAAGTATATGTACGTTCGGAAGAATCCCAACCGGCAGGCCGAACGTTCTGAACACGGCTCCGCTTACCTGTTCCGCTCTCTTTACATGTACAGTCTTGTCTTCCTGGTATTCCCGGGTGAACATGACCTTTTCCGGCATTTTTTCCTGCAGCAGCAGCTCTGCCGATTGAATGACGGGATCGATATGAAAGCGTTTCTGCAGTATATTTGAATGAAAAAAGTTGTTGAGGGCAGCCAGGCTCATACCCTGATGATGGGCCATAAAGCTCTTTACTATCCTGTATTGCACGTCCTTTTCCATACGTGACGGAGTAAAATCGATCGCCTCGTATAAGCCCCATCCCCCGTCCATGCCCATAATGCTGAGCTCTCTCAGATTTCGCACTACAGCTGCCGGTTCGATACCAAGGGAAAGGATCGAAGCATAGGGCGCCGTCACCATATCGTTCGCCAGTCCCCTCTTCAGTCCGAGTTCTGGCACTCCAAAAGCCTTGTACTGGTAATTGAGATTGAAATCAAGCGCACTGTATCCCGACTCCGAAATACCCCAGGGTATTCTTCTCTGTTTTCCGTATTTTTTCTGCACTCTTACCACAAAAGAATAGGTCTCGTCAAAAATAGTATTCTCATAGCTTCGCATAATAAGCGCGGGCATCAGGTATTCGAACATTGTCCCCGTCCAGGAAACCAGTCCTTTCTCGCCGTCCACCGAAGTGAGCTTCCTTCCGAGCCGCATCCAGTGCCTTCTGTCCACTTCCCCGCGCGCTATCGAGATATAGCTCGCCTGCCTCGCCTCGGAAGCCAGAAGATCATAGTAGGATTTGCTGAGATGACCGTCCTCAACATCATAGCCGATAGAGAAAAGCATCCTTTTATGATCGAAAAGAGGTGAGAATTCAGTTGAATCGATAAGCTTCCCGATCCTGCAGATCAGATCGTCGATCCGCCTGCGCATATTCCCGACATTGTCCGCAGTCCTGTTCTCATCAGACGTACCGGGCTGATCGTGTAAAGGATAAAATTCAGAAAGCTCATTAAAAAAATTTATTGTCATTTCATAGGATTTCAGTCTCCACGTATTATTTCCGGGCAACATCGTATCGCTTTGCCTGACCGGCGCATTTTCCCCGCTGTTCAGACTTGAAGCAAGCTCGCCGAGTATATGCGCCCACCTGGTGATATCCATCCCGGCGCCTTCACTTAATTCGGTCAGTATCTGCCTTGTTTCCTGATCGGCGCCGGTCCCTTCCTCATCCCACATCAATTCCAGAGTGTCCCTGAGGCCCGCAGCCATTACAGGCCTCGCGGGCTGTGCATCCAGATATTCCTTCAGGCCTTCCCTGACCACCATCAGGTAACCCACCAGGTTGCCGCTGTCCACGGTTGATACGTACAACGGCCTCAGCGTTTCCAGTGTCTCCGTGTCGTACCAGTTATAGAGATGTCCCCTCCATTTTTCCATACGCTCCATCGTTGAAATAGTATTTTCGAACCTGTCTACCATTTCCTTCCATCCGATATATCCCAGGTCGCAGGCAGACATGATCGATACGAGCAAAAGGCCTATATTCGTCGGTGAAGTCCTGTGTGCTACGCCTTTCGGGGGATCCTCCTGAAAATTGTCGGGCGGCAGGAAATTTTCATTCTCGTTGGCAAAATCCTCGAAATACCTCCAGGTTTTTCTGGAAATTTTTCTCAACATTATAATATCGTTTTCTGGAAGCAGATACGTTTTTTTGATCGTGGGCTTGCTGATGCTGTAAAGCGTCATGGGCGCAACTGCCCAAAGGATCGAAATCGCGGCGGCGGGTATCAGACTCCTGTGCGAAAGTGCCAGCGCAAGGATCAAAACAGCAGCTGACGATGGAAAAGATAACCACATCTTTCTTGCGTAGCTGGCGGCATTGTTTTTGGAATTAGCCTCCACATCCGCTGCGGTCACCCATTCAAGCATGTTTTTATGTGAACGGAATACCCTGTATAAAGTCCGGATGATCGCATCCGCCATCAGGAATGCCTGGTGCGGTATCAGTATGAAGAGCAGTACCGATTGGCATACAGCAGCCTTGATACCGGACATAACGGTGGAGTTTGATTTCTGCAGTCTCAGCGTTCCGGTGAGCAGCATGTTAAAAAAGCCCATCGTAAGAGGCGAGATTGTTACAAGAAATGCAAAACCGATCCATACAAGGTCGTCTCCCGGAAGGAGCCCGATACCCGCCAGGATCAGCAGCAGAAGCGCCGGATCAAGGAGGCTTCTTCTCATATTGTCGAGAATTTTCCACTTCGACAAGCCGGAGATATTGTTTTTCCTTTTTTCGCCGCTGCCATTCCTCACTTTCCCGGTAAGCCAGGGCAGGAGCTGCCAGTCTCCCCTGACCCACCTGTGTTGTCTGGCGGCATATGAAATATAGCCTGCCGGATAGCCGTCCACCAGCTCGATATCGCTGACAAGGCCCGCCCTGAGATGGCAGCCTTCCAGCAGGTCATGACTGAGTATCGTGTTTTCAGGGATTCTGCCGTCAAGTACCCTTTGGAATACATCCACCTCGTAAATTCCCTTCCCGGTGAATATACCCTCGTCAAAAATATCCTGATAAACGTCCGAAACGGCAGTCGTATAAGGATCGATGCCTACCTGTCCTGCAAATATCCTTGTGAACATGGAGCGGCTGGCGCCCGGTATGCTGACGCTGATTCTTGGCTGAAGCAGCCCGTACCCATCGCTGACAAGACCGGTTTCGCGATCCACCACAGCTCTGTTCAATGGGTGGGCAATGGTCCCTATAAGCCTTTTTGCGGCCCCCATCGGGAGGTTGGTATCCGCATCCAGCGTTATGACATATTTGACCTTCGGAAGCTGCGATACTTCTCCCGTTACTATGCCGAAACCCGTATCGCCGTTTCCGCAAAGGAGCCTGTTGAATTCGATGATAGCTCCCCTTTTCCTTTCCCAGCCCATCCACCTGTTTTGCGTACTATTGTAGATCCTTTTCCGATGCATATAGTAAAATAAATCCGAACCTTCCGTTGCGTATTTGAGGTTCAGTTCCCTGATACCCTCTGTCATTGTCTTTACTATCGCATCATCGGTGTCGAGGACTTCGGAAGGCGCATCCCTGAAATCGCCCACAAGGGCGAAAAACAGGCTTTTCTCTCTGTTTGCAAGATAATAGACCTCCAGCTGGTGCAGTAATTCTCTCGCGCGGGCCGGCCCTGTAAGAAGGGTAGGTATTATGACAAACGTAGAAAGCTCCTGCGGTATCCCTTCCTTCAATTCCAGCTTGGATAGCATACTGGGTCTGCATACATGGCTTGTGATCGTATTGCATATGTTCAATGCGAACTCACTGCACGGTATAAGCAGGAGTATAGCCGTAATGACCGGCCAGAAGGCAGATTTGGAGTTGTCATGTGTCGCGGAGTAATACATGAAATATGTTACAAGGAATATGGTAAGGAACAAAGAGAGCCCTATATATAAGTTCCTCGGATCGCTGACAGCATTGGAAACAGGCCACAGCCGACGCTTCGCATATTTGCCGAGTGCTCCCAGCAGAGTTTTCCTACCCTTGCCCACAAGATAATAGCCCACATGGTTTAACGGAGCCTTGTTGCCTTCTGCCCTTGCACATTCGACCGTCCTGTCCGCAACATATATCTCGGACACCCCGAAAGTCCGTGCGAGCTTCTCGACCTCGTGCCTGTAATGATCTCTGGATTCGAAATCCATTTGCGGATATGTCCCGTCGGGATCCTGCCTCAATATCTGTTCTACCTTGCTCAGGGTTTCGAAAATTTCCGACCAGTCCAGATCCGATAAGAAATGAAGACCCGTTATCGAATTTCCGATAGCTACCTGCATAGACGCCTGCAACTGATGCTCCGACGCGGTCATTATATCCACGGAAGAATTTTCACTTTCGAGCCTGTTGTTTACCAACGCCTTTACTGTAGCGAAGTATTTATTGTGTTTCCTGAGTTTCTGTATAAGGTGCTCGACGAATGACGGCGATATCTCGCTCATATTCTCCAGCCGGCTGTCAAGCAGTTCGTCCAGCTGCCGCTCATCCGGATCATTGTTGATTATGTAGGCTATCGTTTCTTCAGCTTTCTTCCATTCAAAGCGAGATGTACGGATTTTTTCGCAGGTATAGCGAATGCTTTCGACCAGCGCAATCCGCAGCATTAGCGGAACAGCCCAGAGTTCTCCCATCGACAGCAGAGTCTGGCTCTGGTATGCCTGTATGAATGTCGTAACCGTCCTTTCGTCGATGCTCCCGTCCGAATGCGCTACCATCTCAAGCGCTATTGCATATACCCTGGGATAACCCTTAAGATACCCCTTCTTGAGTATGGGAAGGCGTGAATATTGTCCCCGGGATAAATTCCTCCTTATTAGCTTTACCTGTTCCTCGATTATGTAGAAATTGTCGAGCAGCCATTCGGCGGCAGGAGCCGTCTGCATGGATTCCTTGACGTCAGCGTCCAGTTCCCTGTATACGCTCGTAATGAAACTGTAGTTATCATTGAGACGCTTGATCAGCCAATGAAGGCTTTTTACCGATTTTCCCACCGGATGGTTGCGGGCTATTTCTACTGCATGCTTCTGCAATTCCTCAGTTGCAAGTATGGTATCTCTTACTTCAACACAGCGTCCAGTCTTTCGTTTTGAAAGCAATATGAGGAGATAAATGATTAAACCTGACAGAATAACATATGTTGCCGCTATAATAAAACCCATTAAAAAATATCACCATTCCATGCTTTTGATTGCCAAATTTCTTAACAGCAACAATAGCATACCCTGAAACGGTGATATTCATAATAATCCATATAATCCCATCAAGTCATTATCTTTTCCAATGCTCTGCTTGCATCTTCGTAACCAAGTCTCAAGTTCCTGCGAGCGTTTTTGTTCGTAAAATCCAGAGTTGATCCCAGGCTTTCCGACGGAGATATGCTGAGAATATTGAGTCCGGTCCTGCTGAAGCGCCTCTTTATGCCGTGTCCGTATGTGCGGAGAAGGATAATGTCTCTGTATCCTCTGTCGCTGACCAGGTTCACCGGCAGGACATTGTACAGGGCGCCGTCTATGAACGACCTTCCGTCGATTATCATCCTCTTGAAGGCGGGGAAACTCGCGCTGGCTATGACATAATCGGCCAACTGCCCGTTCGGGATCTGCTCCTTGTATACTTCAACGGCTTTCCTTTGCGTAAGGTCAACCGTTACGACGCCGAAGCCTATTTTCGATTTTCTTATCGAATCTTCGTCGAGAACTCTTTTTACCAGCTTTTCAAGAGGCGTCACATTAAGGCCGCCTTCCGCTATAATCTTCTTTATCTTATGCGCAAGATCCCGCAAGGATTCGGGTTTGAAACCGTTTTCAGCATAGACTTCAAGTTCGCTGTCGGCAAAGTCGATTACGCTTGCAGGATCGATATCATACCATATATCATACGCTCTGTCCGTATCTCCCTGCACGACCATGGCGCCGTTCAGCGCGCCGACCGAACAGCCGGCGACCATGCCGATCTCGAGCCCCATCTCCCTTATCGCCTTGCAGGCGCCGGCCTGATATGCTCCCCTGCCCCCTCCGCCTTCCAGTACCAACCCGTACATACCAATCACCTCAATATTGCGTTAGCGCCAAAATTGGACACTCCTTGTACAGCCCCTTGAAGGTGTGTCCCCAATATTGCTTAGCGTCGAAAGGGGACATTCCTTGCCCAGCCCTTTGAAGGTGTATCCCCAGTATTGCTTTAGCGTCAGAAGGGGACATTCCTTGCCCAGCCCTTTGAAGGTGTGTCCCCTTACCTTAAATTCCCCTTACATTATACATTATTCCTGTATTGCCATAAATATTGTATGGAAAAACACCCGGCTCCTCTGTTAAAATACCTAGATATCGGGGACACTTGCTCAAAAATATGCAGGAGCAAGTGCCACACAAACGAGTGCCGAATCTCCGGAAGGAGTACGGGGGATATAGAAACAAGGGAGCGGCGGCGAATATGCTGCCCATCCATGGGTGAATCTCGAAAGAGTAGGGTGGTTCCTCGACCCGAACCCGTCAACTAACCTCGGAGGCAAAAGGGGGTAAAAATGAATATATTTAAAAAACTGGGCACGATGGCCGCGGGAATTGTTCTTGCGTCAGCGTTCCTGGCAAACACTGCCTTTGCGGCAAATTATACCGTCCAGTCCAAGGATACGCTTTACGGTATCGGACAGTTGTTCAGGACATCATCTGCTACGATAAGGTCGGATAACGGCTTGTCGGGCAATATGGTATATCCCGGCCAGGTATTGTATGTGAGGGCCGCCACTTATACTGTAAAGACAGGCGACACATTGTACCTTGTCGCGAAAAAGCTGGGGGTTTCACTGGATCTTCTCAGGAAAGCAAACAACAAATGGGACAATACCATTTACCCGGGCCAGAAGCTGGCTGTCCCTGCATCGGCAGGCTCAAGCGCCGCTGCGTTCGGCCAGACCTCGATTCATTATACACAGGCTGAAGTCGACCTTCTGGCCAGACTTGTCCGGGCCGAAGCCGAAAGCGAACCATACAGCGCCAAAGTAGGCGTAGCAGCTGTAGTAGTAAACAGGGTAAAGAGCGATCTTTTCCCGAATTCGATAACCTCCGTCATTTATGACAAGGCCGGCGGTTACTATCAGTTTACACCGGTTGAAAACGGCTGGATCAACAAGCCCGCCCGGGACATCGACAGGCAGGCGGCCCTCGATGCGCTCAAAGGAAGCGATCCCAGCCGTGGAGCACTCTACTATTTCGATGACAGCGCAACTAACAAATGGCTCTGGTCAAAACCCATACTTGCAAGGATAGGCCATATGGTATATGTATATTAACAGGTTGAAAAAGTAAAACGCAGGGACTGAAACACAGGGGCGGTTCAGAACCATCCCTCTGTTTCAGTCCCCTGTGTTTCACCTACATATTTATCGCAAGAGATCCACTTTGTGAATAATTGGTATAATCACTGAGTCTGCCCTCATAAACAAGCGACAGGCCCGAAATATCGTAAAAATCGTGCGGAGTAACGAGCGACGCATCTTTCCCAAAATCGTGTATGCCATTGACCTGCAGCATCGTGGCAACAAACTGGGTACAGAAGAATTTATTCTTTCTTTTCAACGGTACGTTCATCATAACCCCCAGCAATCCCAAAAGGTTATATCCGTAATCCTCCCTGTTCCTGACAAAAAGCTTTACCGACTGTTTCAAATCCTTGAATTTGTCGTTATCGACATCCAGCCTGTAGATAGCACACATTGTATTTCCAAATGCCTTGAACATCCCCGTATCCCTATGTTCGATAACAAATCCGCCCAACAGCGGAAACCAGACGATTTTCCTGCCGAAGCTGTAAAACCTGTTGATCCCGGCGTCGAGGCATAGCGATACATGATTGTACCTCTCTTTCGTATAAAGGCCGATACATCTGGAAAACCAGGTACCGGTAGCCGTCATGACAATGTATATGCTCCTCATCTGCCACCCCCCTGATAAAAATGGTAGCATCCACCTATAAATATTATAGGTGGACGGCCGCAAAATAGTCAAGTGCATATAATCGCCCATAGACGCCCTGAAAGGCAACTGTTTTCCGTTTATGCGACTCCCGCGAGGTTTTCCTTTAGGGCATGCCTTGCCCTGAATATTCTGTTCTTGATGATCGACATGGGTTTTCCGAGAGAATCTGCGATCTCCTTATACGACATACCCTTCTGATGGTACATTATTATAGGTACCCTGTATATCTCGGGAAGGCCGTCTATGGCATTCCTCAGGACCTGGGTATGCTCCTTTCGCAGGAAGTATTCCTCGGGTGAATTGCTGCTGCCCGCGAAATTCTCTATTTCCTCCAGCGAAACAGAGTTGAGCTTTTTGCGTCTTACATGATCCAGACAAATGTTGGTTGCAACCTTTACGCTCCATGTCGAGAACCTGTACTGGCTGTCATACTTGGAAAGCGACCTGTAGATCTTGATGAACGCTTCCTGGGCCATATCGTTGACTTCTTCATTGTCTCTGGAGAATTTGTAGGCCACGGAATAAATAAGCCTTTTATATCTTGATATCAATTCGGAAAAGGCGTCATTATTTCCTTCCAGGCACTGTTTGACCAATTCATTATCTGTTCTTTCCATTTCAACAACCTCCGGTATTACTTTGCGCCTGATCCGTATATGACCGGACCGGCCAGGTTTTTAACTACTGAAATCATTATACGGTTTCAGTTTCGCCTGCACATCAGCCGGCAGAACGGATTTTCGGCAGGTCACAGGTTCAGTCTTTTACCTGGCCGACAGGCCAGTCTCATTCTTCACCTTTTGGATAGTATCAAGCAGGATATCGGAATTCTCACCCTTGCTTACAAAAGCGTCGACTCCGGCAGCCTTGGCAGTACGTGCCGCCTCGGGCCTGCAGCTCAGCGCTATGATCACGCATCCACTCACCAGTTTTCTTAAGCCTGAGACCTCATCCCACATGTTATTGCCGGAAAGCTCCCAGTCGAGCAATATAATATCAGGCCGAAAAGCTTCAGCCTTTTCAAACAGACTTGCGGTATCTCCCGCTTCTTCAAACTTGTAATCATCATCAGTCTGCTCCAGCAATATCATAAGAGCAGAACGTACATCAGCCTGATCGTCGGCTATCAGTACCCGCATGCCATCACCCCATTTCAGATTGCTCTGCGATATACTCCCATGCTTCAATTGTAATAAAAAATCCATCCATATGCCTCATTCACATGGGTGGATTTATTCTGGCCCGATGGCCTGTTATTTACCTGGCCATCCGGCCAGGTATTTAATGAAATCATTGTTGATTGAAGCAGAGTGAGGTTGCACGAAACGCTGAACCGACGGGCGGATGCGGCTGTTCGGATGCAGGATGAAGCTCCGAGCGGTTCAAGGCTCATGCTCTGATATGCGCGGCCGCCTCTAACGGCATGGCTGGTCGCAAATGCCTTGCATTTGCTGCTCGCCCATGCGTCCTGCCTGCCGTATCCAGCTAAATCCGCCATCCGTGGCGGATTTACCCCGCCTTATATATGCATGAGCATGTACCGCTAAGTCGCTCCATCATGCATCCTCTCAGCCACATCCGCCCATCACCCATCTGTTTACCTGGTCATACCAGCTTCTTTTGCAGTGCTATGGCAACAGCCTCGGTCCTGCTGGCTGCATCCAGCTTCGCCAATATGCTGCTCACGTGGAATTTAACCGTAGACCTGCTTACTATCAGCTTTTCTGCTATTTCAGGGTTGCTCAGGCCTTCCGTCATCATTTTCAGCACTTCCTTTTCCCTTTGGGTCAGTTCGCTGTCATGATCCTGCCTGCGGCCGGAAGCCTTTATCAACGCCTGTGTCGCTTCGGGAGCCAGAGTAGGACGTCCTACATAAGCGGAGCGTATTGCTCCGGCCAGTTCATCGGCCGAAACGTTTTTGAGAAGGTATCCTATCGCACCGGCCTGCAGAGCCCTTTCTATCAAATCGTCCTCCTTGAAGCTGGTCAGTACGATCACCTGGGTACCCGGAAAACGTTCGCGAATAGCCTGGGTTGCCTGTGCTCCATCCATTATCGGCATTACCAGATCCATGAGCACGACGTCCGGTTTGCATTTATCACATACTTCTACCGCTTCCCTGCCATCGGAGGCCTGCCCGACGAGTTCGAAGTCGTCGAACACCTCCAGGAATGCGCACAACCCGCTTCTGACTACGCTGTGGTCATCCGCAAGCAATATTCTTATTTTTACGTTTTCCATAACAATCCCCCGTACCAACTATCACGATCTATTTTCCACAAGCATCATATGTCAATTATGCACTATACTGCCGACCCATTCAAGCTCAATTACTGTTCCTGCTCCCGGTTCAGACGAAACTTTCAGATTCGCCCCGGCCGCTTCTGCCCGCTCCTTCATAATGCCTATTCCGAAGTGTTCCGACGTCACGCTTCCCGGGTCAAAGCCTTTCCCGTTGTCAGCTATCCTCAGATTCGCCACAATGACCCCGAGCTGTTCATCCTCGTTGGCTCTGAGTTCGATAACCGCCTTCGTCGCTACCGAATGCTTTGATATATTGTTCAGAGCCTCCTGAGTTATCCTGTAAAAAACGATCTTAACCTCCGGCGGCAGTTTTGCCGTACCTTTCACATCAAGCGATACCGGTATCCTGGCTCGCCCGGTAACAGCCTCCGAAAGCTGCCTCAGCAGGTCCCCGAGAGGCGCTTCCACCAACGTTGCGGGTCTCAGCTCGAAAAGCAGCGTCCTCATCTCGGCCAACGCGCCGCGAGTCAGCTGTCTTAGTTCATCCAGTCTTTTCATTCCGTCTTCCCTGCTGCGTTCCCAAATCTTTGGAAGGACCTCTGCTATAAGGCTCGATGAAAACAAAGTCTGAGTGACAGCGTCATGCAGATCCCGTGCCAGCCTGTTCCTTTCAGCTGCAACCGCCATATCCTCGGCTTGTTTCCTGAGCCTGGTATTGTCTATGGCAAGGGCGGCCTGGTCTGCAAACGTCATTGCCAGGCCGATCTCTTCCTTGGTTATCACCCTGGACGGCCGCTTTTCCTCTTTCTTGAAGTAAAGCGCAATTCCCCCGTAAACTTCATCCTTACAGATCAGAGGTACCGCCATCATGCAGGAGCAGTTATCATGCAGCCATTTCAGATGTGTACTCTGGACAGGGTTGGTTTTATACAGCAAATCTATTTCGGTAAGGTCGTTCTTGACGACCGGTCTTCTTTCAATAAACGCCTTGCCGAGAACCCCGTCATCAGAGCTTACCCTGGTCTCGCTTCCGGCATAATGCGGAAGCCCGCAGGATGCTTCCAGCGCCAATGTAGTTTTATCCTCGGCGAGCCTGAATAGAGCGGCGGAATCAGTGTGCAGAAGCCTCGCGGCCTCCCTCACTATAAACTCGAGTATTTCATCAAGAGATCTGTTCGAGTTCAACGCTCTGAGTATCTCCCTTAGTCCTTCTGCTACATGCCTTCTCTGCTCATTCTCCTGGAGCTCCCTTTTCTCTTCTTGGTAAAGTCTGGCATTCTCTATACCTATAACAGCGCTGGGAGCGAACATACTGAATATTCTTTCATCCTCTGAATTGAACTCCCCATCGACCCGGCTGAAGGCTGCAATGACACCGACGGGTCTTGATCCGGCGAATAGCGGCACATAAAGGCAGGTATGCATTTCCGTAATTTCGGCGAGCTTGTGTTCCGGAGTATTTTCGATCCTCTCCCTGTCGAATATCATGGACTCATGCAATAGAAGACTCTCCCCTGCAGCAGAGCTCCTGATCGGTATGCGCATTCCTGCCAGAGAGTTATGATTGACTCCCGAAAGGACCGCCAGTTCAAGCTCCTCAGTATTTTCATCCACCAGGTAAACTGCTGTAGAATTGGAATTGGTAAGCCTCCTTGCCTCCCCTGCTATCAGTCTGAGCACCGAATCGAGCTCAAGCCGGCTGGTTATGGCTTGCTGGATGCTCATAAGCGTTTTCGTCTCATCGGCTCTTTTTGTGGTCTCGTTGAACAGCTTCGCATTCTCATATTCAATGGCGGCCTGATTCGCGAAGGCTTTTCCCAGTTCGGTGTGATATGTCTTGTAATAACCTGGCTCGCCATGGTCCAGCGTCATGATCCCGATCACATTGTCCTTGTAGATCATGGGCAGACTCATCCAGCAGCGGACGTCCTTGTAAACGGTACCCATATAGGCGTGCATATCGTTTCTGAACCTCACGGCAAGATCATCTTCCGAAAGAAGGTCGTCGATCACAATCGGTCTTTTTTCATTCGCGAGCCATTCACCGAACGGCAGCGGGAAATTCCCCTCCATACCCTTGGGGATAGCCGAACGATGCGCGATGACTCCTGCCATTCTTCCGTCGATGATAAATATTTTTGAGTTTCTGTATTCGATGATAGTCCTGAGTTTATCGAGAATAGCTTCCAGCAGCGGCTTCAGCTCCATTGAGGAGGAGACCAGATTCGATACGTCGAGCAATGTGGTAAGCAGTTTCGAATTTCGCTGCAGGACATCATGATAACTTGAATTTTCCATTGCGTCCCCTGTTTGAGTCCTGTTGTGATGCCTGAAATCAGCAGCATCCAGTGTTTTGTAACACAAAGTGTTACAAATACACTTCCTTGATTGTTGTGGTCTGCATATCAAGTTTTGTTGCTGCAGACTACATGTAAATTGTATATCATTCAATATGAAATATCAAGCAGAACTGGAAACACGAAAACGCCAGATGACGCATATCATGAAAATCAATCCCAACACAAGGCCTAATACTCCTTCACCATTTATAATGAATATGTTGCCTTCAATAATTCCACCGGTATTGGTGTAAATGTCGCCCAGCACCCGAGTATTGATATTGTTCCAAATGGAATGAAAAATCATTACTGAGAAGATGCTTCCGGATAAATAGTAGCAATATGCAAATGAAAAAGAGACTGCGAAAGCTGCACATGCTTGAACAGCAGCAACTGACAAGGGATCTCCGACCCCCGTCAAGCGTGCTAATAAATACAATCCAGGAGCGTGATACAATCCCCAGACTATGCCTACGATAGTCGAAGCTTTAATTTTACCGTATTTCTGAGTAAGGGATGGAAGCAAATAGCCTCTCCACCCATATTCCTCCCCAAACCCGACTATCAAAGCGGTGAATATTGTAATCAAAATGGTGATGCATCCTCTTAGATCAGGTAACTTATTGTCGTCAAATCTTCCCAAACCGGCTGCTATAGAAATTATCGAGCATAAAAATATGAAAGCAACCGGGAATAAAATTCCGAAAGCTAATGATTTAAAGTTGGTTCCTCGTATAACTCCTTTAAAGATCGGCTTTCCCTCAAATTTCTTTAAAATTATCGCAATAGCAGCGGGAACAAGCATTATATACGAAATAAGGCCGATACCCAACTTTTTATCATTAAGTACAACTAAAAAAATAAAGGTCATTAACCAGCTTACCAGTAGTGTTGAAACAATAAATATTAGAATATGCTTATTTCCGTTTTTCTGTTGTTGACTCATGTTTTCTCCTTAAATATGCAAGTTTGACAATTGGATTATACCATAATGGAATTCGGCATCGCACAAAAATCTGTATTTAGTTCCATAATACTCATACATTTCTGCGCTAATTCCATTAACACAAATATAAATGCATTAATATAATAATACATCGAAAGGAATGGGTGGTTGGAGTATGCAAACAGTAGCGACCGGCTCTACCGGGCCGGATGTAAGGGTCGTTCAGAGTATACTTAACAGGATTGGCTATAATGCAGGGGCGGTGGACGGGATATTTGGAAATCAAACACGCCAGGCGGTAATCGCGTTCCAGAGGAATAACGGGCTTACTCCCGACGGTATTGTGGGGCCTGCTACCTGGAGCGTGCTGAATAAATTTTTCCTGGGGTACGATACATATACAGTCCGCCCCGGAGATACTCTTTACAGTATAGCGAGAAGATATTACACGACCGTAAATGCAATTGTCACGGCCAATCCCGGTATCAATCCGAACGTGATATCGGTAGGCCAGCGGCTGATCGTACCATACGGTATAGACGTCGTAACGCTTGATATCGCGCCAACTTATGAAATAATACAGACCCAGATACGGGGGCTCAAGGCAAGGTATCCATTCCTGGAAACCGGTTCGGCCGGGAAGAGCGTCATGGGGAAGGACCTGACCTGGGTCAGGCTCGGAAGAGGCAGCAGAGAGGCCCACTATAACGCGACTCACCACGCAAACGAGTACATCAATACCCCAATGCTGATGAAATTCATAGAAGATTATTCAAAAGCATATTCAACTGGCAGTAGTATCCTCGGTTACAATATCAGGGATCTGTATAATCTGACCAGCATTTACCTGATACCTGTCGTAAACCCGGATGGTATGGATCTTGTACAGTTTTGGCCGAATTATGAGGATCCTGCCTATATAAGGGCGGCCAGGCTTAATACTACAGGCCTCCCGCTTCCGAGCGTATGGAAGGCAAACATCAGGGGAGTAGACCTGAATCTGAACTATCCTGCGGACTGGGAAAAGGAAAAGCAGGAAGAGATAGACGCGGGCATAACGAAACCGGGGCCGAGGGATTTTGGAGGAGACGCGCCTCTGTCGGAGCCGGAGTCGAGGGCGATGGTGGACTTTACGAACGCCCGCAATTTCCGGATAGTTATAGCGTACCATACGCAGGGAGAAGTGATTTACTGGCAGTTCAACAATTATGCTCCCCCGCAGTCGCTTTCAATTGCAAGACAATTCGCTTCGATCAGCGGTTACGCAGTAGAGACAGGCACCGAAGAAGCGGCATATGCAGGCTATAAGGACTGGTTCCTGCAGGAATTCCGCAGGCCGGGCTACACCATAGAGACAGGGACCGGAGTCAATCCGGTCGCATTCGGACAATTGCCGAGGATCTACAGTCAGAACCTCGGGATTCTTCTGCTCGCAGCTGTAGTATAGGGGCAAACCGCATGCACGAATGAAACTCCGGATCGTCAGACCGATGACTGAAAAGACCCCATAACTGCAGACTGATGACTGAAAAGACCGCATCGCTGCAATCCGACGCATATGCGCTTGCTGAATCAAACAGTCATATGCCTATCCAGCCAGGCCGAGATGTCTTCATAGATCTCGGCCTTGTTTATTTCATTCAATATTTCGTGCCTGCTGCCTTCATATAGCTTAAAATACAGATCCGATATTGCGCAGGATCTATACCACCCGTACAACCTTTCCGGCCCCCTGCCATATTTGCCAACCGGGTCTTCGGCGCCCGAAAGTATCGCGACAGGAAGGCTGGCAGCTCGCACAGGTTACTATTCCTTTCGCCTGTCTCGCCATGTCCGCGCAGATCCGTTGCGTAAACGGTAATACCCCTTTCATTGAGGAAACCGGCAAAATCTGAATACCTGCCCCCATGCTCCGCCATACCGTGTATTATCAGCAATATGCAACGCGGCCCGGTATTGCCGCTCCAGTTGCGAACAAACATCTCCTGTCCGTTGACGCCTGTAAATATAAAGCTTTCCTGGCTCATAAAGATACCTCCGTATCCTTTCGGCTTGTTCGCACCTTTACAACCGCTTATTCAGGCAGGACGGCAAAATTGTAGCAAAGCAACCCGGGCTTAACGTTCCTCCCAGCGCATCGAGCGGTCGACTGCCCTTCTCCAGCCTCTGTACAGCTTATCTCTTCGGTCTTTCGCCATTCCTGGTTCGTATACCTTGCCTATCTTCCAGCCTTGTAAAATCTCCTCCCGGTTTTTCCACAAACCGGCGCCGAGGCCGGCAAGATATGCCGCTCCAAGCGCCGTAGTCTCAGTGATCTCAGGCCTCTTTACAACCACATCCATGATATCCGCCTGGAACTGCATAAGGAAATTGCTTACACTCGCGCCTCCGTCAACCTTAAGCTCCGCTATCCTGATACCGGAATCGTCCTCCATGGCTTCAAAGACATCCCTGCTCTGATAGGCGATCGCTTCGAGCACAGCGCGTATAATATGCTCTCTCCGTGTGCCGCGGGTAAGACCGACAAGAGCGCCTCTCGCGTACATATCCCAATAGGGCGCTCCGAGACCTGTAAATGCAGGGACTATATAGACGCCGTCGGTGTCCGGGACTGTTTCAGCCGCTGTATCCGCCTCCGGAGCGCTGCCGATCAGCTTCAATTCATCTCTCAGCCATTGTATTGCGGAACCGGCGTTAAAAACGCTGCCTTCGAGCGCATATTCCGCTTTTCCGTCAATGACCCACGCGATGGTAGTCAACAGCCTGTTCTTTGAAATTATGGGCTTGCTGCCCGTATTCATAAGAATGAAGCAGCCCGTGCCGTATGTATTTTTTGCCGAACCCTCCCTGTAGCAGGTCTGACCGAACAATGCGGACTGCTGGTCTCCTGCGATTCCGCTTATGGGTATCTCGACCCCGAGGATGTCTTTTGACGTTTTTGCGATGAAACCGGATGATTGGACAGGGGTCGGCAGCATGCACCGGGGAATATCGAGTATCCCGAGTAATTCGTCGTCCCAGTCCAGTGTGTTGATATTGAGAAGCATAGTACGCGAAGCATTGGAATAATCCGTTATGTGTACCCTTCCCCCCGTGAGCTTCCATACCAGCCAGGAATCCACCGTTCCGGTGAGAAGCTCGCCGGCCTCGGCGCGTTTACGCGCTCCTTCAACATTGTCGAGTATCCATTTGATTTTTGACCCTGAAAAATATGCATCCGTGACAAGGCCTGTTTTCTGCTTTATCAGGTCGTCATAGCCCCCGGTCTTCAGGTTGTTGCAGATTTCCGCAGACCTGCGGCATTGCCATACGACAGCATTAAATACAGGCTTTCCCGTCACCCGATCCCAGACGATGACCGTTTCGCGCTGGTTTGTTATACCTATACAGGCAACCTCGGCCAAATCTATCTTCGAAGCTTCTATTGCTTCCTTAAGAGAATCGAGCTGTGTCGACCATATCTCCTCCGGGTCGTGCTCGACCCAGGCCGGCCTCGGGTAATGCTGCGTCAGCTGCCTGCTCCTGATACATTCTATTTTTCCGCCGACGCTGTCGAAGATGACTGCCCTTGAGCTTGTCGTCCCCTGGTCGAGCGCGATGATGAACCGCTTCTCCATTTATATTCCTCCCCGGTAATATTGGCTGTTGCTATAATGTCTGCGCCGGCGCCCAGTATATCCCGTACGATGACGTCTCCGATCCTTATTGGCGGCTTTACGGTAACCGGGCTCAACGCCTTCACACATTCCTTCAGAAGGTCCTTCGGCAGCGGAGCCGAAGATTTTACAGGCACAAGTACCGGCATGGTCTCGCCGGTTCTTCGGGTTCCGTCGGTTTCCCGCGCGCCATCCGAGTTACCTAATTTGTACGGGTTGCCTGAGTTTCCTGCCTTGCCGGGACCGACGACCCTGTCCGAATCATCATTAAGCAGGCGCACTGTTGTCGTAAGCGTACGCACGGGATTCGTACACTCGCTTAATGCATACTCATAGCCTCTCGTGCAGCTGTGTCCCCTTATCTCATACACAGCCTCCGTGTCCCCTGTTACGGAACAGGCGTCTCCGGATTGTGATCGGGCCGCCTCAGGATTTCCGCCTTCGCTTTGAGCTCTCGTCCGGGCGTTTATTTTACACCCTTTCGGGCATACGATGCATATGATATCCTTCTCCATCCTTGCCTCCCTTGAGTTGCTGTGATTCAGGTGCAAAACGAAACAAAAGAACCGTCCCTGCGTTTCGTTTTACTTATCCATGCGGCGGCGGTCCTGCCCGCAAGTTCTCCCTGCCTTGTAACATTGTCGGCAAGGTCATGCACGCGGACTACGTTTCCGCAGGCAAAAACTCCGGGCATGGAAGTCGCCATACCCTTATCCGTAACGGGACCTGCCGTAACAGGATCCATGCGAATCCCGGCCGCTTTTGTTATCTCGTTTTCCGGTATCAGTCCAACTGAGAGAAGCAGTGTATCACACCCGACATATTCCTCTGAACCGGGCACAGGCTTCAGATCATCTTCTACCCTCGCAACAGTCACGCCCTCAAGCCGTTCGCTTCCGTGTATCTTCACCACGGTATGCCTCAGCTTCAACGGGATGTCGAAATCGCACAGGCATTGAACTACATTCCTGGTCAGTCCGCCCGGTTTCGGCATTATCTCGCATACCATCTTGACTTCCGCGCCTTCCAGTGTCAGGCGTCTGGCCATTATCAGCCCGATATCGCCCGAACCGAGTATAACGAATTTTTTACCCGGCATATAGCCGAGTATATTGACAAACTTCTGCGCCGTACCCGCCGTTATGACCCCTGAAGGCCTGGTTCCGGGGATATTGAGCGCGCCCCTCGTCCTTTCCCTGCAGCCCATTGCAAGTATAACCGCACCCGTCCTGATGCGCAGATGGCCGGCCTCTGTGCTTATCGCCTCGACCGTCAGGTCCGGACCTATAGATAACACGGTTGTGCCCGTAAGGTATGCGATCCCGGCACTATCTATCATATCGATATACCGGAAGGCATATTCCGGTCCGGTAAGTTCCTCTTTGAACACCTGCAGCCCGAAACCGGTGTGTATGCACTGCATCAGTATGCCGCCCAGGCTGTCTTCACGTTCAAGTATCAATATGTCATCAATCCCGCGTTTTTTCGCCTCGAGAGCCGCCGCCATTCCGGCAGGACCCCCTCCTATAACGACCAGCTGTACATCCTTCAATTGAATACCTCCGTCGGTCACCAGTCATATAACGGGTCATTTTGTCCTTTCCATAAGAATCCGCGACTCTCCGCCTTTTTTTGTGACCTCGTTATACGGAACGCCAAGTTCTTCTGAAAGCAATTCAACGATCCTTGGCGTGCAAAACCCGCCCTGGCAACGTCCCATTCCTGCCCTCGTCCTCCGTTTCACACCGTCGACGTCAAGCGCGCCTGCGGGCCTTCTTATGCAGTCGATCACTTCTCCCTCCGTCACCTTTTCACAGCGGCACACAAGCCTGCCATAGGACGCATCGGCCTTTATCAGCCGGTCCGCTTCATCTGAGCAGAGGTTCCTGAATTTTATGATCTTATCTCTTCTATTTCTGAAATAATTTTTAGGTTCCAGCAGCAGACCCTGATCTTTAAGCATGTCGCAAACGTAAAGTCCTATCGCGGGCGCGCTGGTAAGGCCGGGAGAATCTATCCCCGCGGCATGGATCACATTTTTATGAGTACCGGACGGCTTTATAATGAAATCTCTTCCGGGAGATTTGGCCCTGATCCCTGCAAAAGAAGTGATGACCTGCCTGAGATCGATTTCCGGCACCGCCCGTCTGGCGCTTTTAGCAACGAATTCCAGGCCGATACCGGAAGTGGCGGTATCCTCACCGTTCTCCATATCCTCTGCATTCGGGCCGACGAGTATGTTGCCGTCGACTGTAGGAGTCACCAGCACGCCTTTCCCCAGCTCGGTAGGGCATTGGAAAACAACTCTGCCGACGGTACCTCCGGCTGATTTATCGAGGAGCAGATACTCGCCTTTCCTCGGTTTTATCGAGATATCGCTGTCCCCGGCCAATGCCGCAATTTCGCCGGCATACGCACCGGCGGCATTCACGAAATACCTGCAGGCCATGACGCCTCCCATTGTATTTACCTCGATCAGACCGTCAGCAAAAGACACGCCTGTCACTCCCCTGCTCCTGTAAAGCTCAACCCCATTCATGATCGCATTTTCAACGACGGCAATATTTAGTTCGTATGGGCTGATGATACCGGCGGAAGGCGCCAGAAGAGCGTCCGTAACATCGGGCGAAAGGCCGGGTTCCATTACCCTGGCCTCATCTCCGCTGATTATCTCAAGCGCTTTCACTCCATTTGATTTGCCTCTTTCAAGAAGTTCCTGCAATACAGACCTGTCTTTTTCACCGAAGCCGGCTACGAGCGAGCCGGTCTTAATATATGGTACATCGAGCTCGGAGGCGATTTTTTCCATCATTCCGGCGCCTCGAACGTTAAGGAGAGCCTTGAGGCTGCCCGGGACACAATCGTATCCGGCGTGTACAATACCGCTGTTGGCTTTGCTTGCTCCCGTTGCTATGTCATGCTCCCTTTCCAGTATGCAAACCTTAAGCTCATACCTGGAAAGCTCCCTTGCAATAAATGCTCCGACGACTCCCGCGCCGGCTATTATGACGTCGTACAATAAAGCCGCCTCCTTGGGAAAACTGCAGCTTCAGGGCTTGACTAACAATAACTGTAGCAAGCATTCCGACTGATTTATTGCCAGACAAGCCCTTAGTTCTTTTTCAGCTTCATCTGGGCATTTTCGGCATAACGTTTAATTTTCATAGTCGTTGTTTTGATAAAATCGCTTTCACGTATGGTGAATGCGCTGATCCGCTTATACAGCGGCATATCCTTGTTGGCATTTTTAATAACCTCGGAGATGACGCTTCGGATTTCCTCCATGGAGGGAGTGTGACTTTTCAGCTTTTCCCTGATCGCGTCAAGGTTTGGCAAAATGTGCGCTCCGACCATCGTCTCGCCCGACTTGTCGTCCTCATAGCCTGTGACCATGGATTCAAGCACATATGGACTCCTGTTGATGTAAGACTCAACTTCCTCCGGGAATATATTTTTGCCATTTTTCGTTACTATTACATTTTTAAGCCGTCCTGTTATATAGTATGCCCCCGACTTGGCTATCTTGCCGAGATCGCCCGTGTGGAACCAGCCGTCCCTCAGGCATTTTGCGGTGGCTTCTTCGTTTTTGTAATAGCCGAGCATCACATTGTCGCCTTTTGTAACGATCTCACCGACTCCGTTCTCGTCCGGATTATCTATTCTGACCTCGATTCCAGGCAAAGGCAGGCCTACAGAAGCATTGCCGTTGAAATTGTCCCTCTCGCCGATGACGAGGGGCGAGCATTCCGTCAACCCATAGCCCTGCAGCACCTTGAAGCCAAAACGACTGAGGCCGTTGGAGACGACAGGATCTATTGCCGCAGCACCCGTAATGATCAGCCTCAGCCGGCCTCCAAGACTCCTGTGGATACTGCCGAACAATGCCCGTCTTACATCTATATTAAAAAACTTCAAAATCATGCTGAAACCGATCATAGCTCTCACTACAAGCTTCATTCCGGGCTTTTTGCCTATCTGGATCCATATCTTTTTATACAGGTTTTCAAGCAGAAGCGGTACGGTCACAAGGATAGTAGGCTTGACTTCACTCAGATTCTTCTGGATGTATTTCAAGCCTTCATTGAAGGCTATGGTCGCACCGCTGTAAATTATAGTAAGGAAATCTAAAGAGCATTCGTAGGTGTGATGAAGAGGCAGTATCGAGAGCGTTATGTCATTGCTGTCAACATGCACTGTCTTGGAGACGCCCATTATATCCGAACATATATTTTTCTGCGAAAGCATGACGCCCTTGGCCAGATCCGTGGTTCCTGAGGTGAAGAGCAGTATACTCATTGCGGTATCGTCGATTTTGTATTCGTCGAGGTTCGCCTTCCCATGTCCGATCAGCAGCCTGCCTTTTTCAAGCAGTTTGCGGTAGGAGAGAAAATCTTCGGTATCCTCTTCCTGATCCATATTGATAAAGTATTTGACCTGGCTGCCGGAATTTTTCAAAGACAGCATGTCATTGGCGAGACGTCCTGAAAAAATAAGCGCGGAAGAACCGCTCCTGTTGAGGAGGTTGCCTTTTTCGGCCAGAGGCAGCTCCTTATCCATAGGCACTATTACGCCCGTGTAGTTTGTCACGGCCAGGTAGGAAACGCACCATTCATAGCGGTTCTCACCCATAACTGAAACAAAGCCGCCCGCAAGGCCGAGAGATCTCAGCGCCGCTCCGAGAGCTTCCACATCTTCCTTGAAATGCCTGTAGGTTATGCTCCTGAATTCTCCATTTCCTATCCTGATCCAGAAAGCAGCTTTTTCAGGAAAAAGACCGGCGCTCTGTTCGAGCAGATCCCTGAAATCACGGATATGCCTGACATTGTAAAGAGACTTTGAACTCAATTCTCTCACCCCGTTTCGAACAGTTTTCTATTAACATAATATCATATATATTTTTATAAATATATATGATATATTATTCATTTTAACGTGCACACAACCGTGAAATCATTTTTCAGGTATGCTTCAACGAACTCGGCTTTGGCTATCCTGCCGGAAAAACCGCCAAGCATCTCCCTGACCTCATCCGGGTGGAAATAGAAATATTTTTCCTCCCTGTCGGGCGAAGCCGTATGGAGCAGGTTAAATACGACCGTTTCCCTAGAAAACCTGAAGAAGAGCTCCAGTGCATTTTTCAGGAATTCCTTATTGTTTCCCAGGTTCAGGTTGAATATACCCGATGTGTATATAACGTCGAAAGACGCATCCTTAAAAATGTTTTCCTTGAATATGTCAACTTTTAAGAAATCAGCGCCAAGATTCTTTTTCTGCGCAATATCGATCATCTGGTCAAGAATGTCAACGCCGGTGTATTTGACCTCAATGCCCTTGCTCCTGACGTATTCGAGCAGGTTTCCCGTTCCGCAGCCGACGTCGAGCAGCTGCTTTCCATTGAGATCGACTTTGTTCAACATCGCGTCGAATCTCAGATGCTGCGCCTCCTCGCTTTCCCAGCCCAGGATGCCGTATTCCGGAAGGCCTTTGGACATGTTTTCTTCATAATAGGATTTGATAACTTCAAATTTCTTCATACCATAGCTCCATTCATATTTGTACTTTCATAATAGTCCCTGGAAGGCCTTCGGTCAAGGGAAGGCACAGGCAGGGGTAAATATAAGTAACCTTGAAACAGAAAGGCTGAAAGGGGCTTGTTATGAGACAAATGGATTGATATTTTTTATCAATATCGTATAATATGTTCATACTCCCGACCGCAAGGTTGTTTCCGAGCAGAAAGGTGATATGTAAAATGGAAAATACGAACACGTTGTTTCAACGAGAGAGCCCGACAGAAGGATCCATTATATCGGATCTCCCCCAAAAGCTTTTAACCGGCGGCCAATCCGAACTGGCGGCCATCATAAGGCATTTCGATCACGCTTCCTCTGAGGAACGCAATATTCTTTTCAAAGCAGCGCTGGAAAAACGCAGACAGTATTACGGTAACAGCGTCTATTTCCGCGGCCTCATCGAATTCAGCAGCTACTGCAAAAACGACTGCTTTTACTGCGGCATACGCAAAAGCAACAGGAACGCGCACAGATACAGGCTTTCAACTGACGAAATACTGGAATGCTGCAGGGAAGGTCATAGACTCGGCTTCCGCACCTTCGTGCTGCAAAGCGGAGATGATCCGTATTTTACAGATGAACGCATATGCTCGATCATCGAAGAAATTCGCAGGCGATTCCCTGATTGCGCAATAACGCTCTCCATTGGAGAAAAAAGCAGGGAAAGCTACAGGAAATATTTCGACGCGGGAGCCGACCGTTATCTGCTCAGGCATGAAACTGCCGGCGAAGGCCATTATATGAAGCTGCACCCGGAGGATATGAGTCTTCGGCATCGCATGCAGTGCCTTTACGATCTGAAGGAGATCGGTTTTCAGGTCGGATCCGGCTTCATGGTGGGATCTCCTTATCAGACCTTCGATGATCTGGCTTCGGACCTGATTTTTTTGCGTGAGCTTAAGCCGCATATGATCGGCATCGGTCCCTTCATACCGCACAAGGACACAGTCTTTGCAGGCGAAAAAACCCCTACCAAGTACTTAACGCTGGTCATGCTTGCTCTGCTGAGGCTCATGCTGCCAAAGGTGCTGCTGCCTGCCACCACCGCGCTCGGCACGGTCGATCCCAACGGACGGGAAGACGGTCTCAGGGCGGGCGCCAACGTGGTTATGCCCAACCTCTCGCCTGTCGCGCACCGTAAGGATTACTCCCTGTATGATAACAAAATATGTACCGGCGAGGAAGCCGCGGAGTGCCTGGGCTGTCTGACGCAGAGGATCCGCTCCGCCGGCTTCGAACCCGACTTTTCCAGGGGCGACAGCCTGATGCGATGCGCCTTGAAAATCCCGGCGCCATGACCGCATTGTCACGGCCGTATTCTTTTGGTATTATAAATTGATAGCGGCGTACAATATTTTCGGAGGATATGAATGAAAAAAGTCATTTGCGTTTACAGCTCATCGAGCAATACGATAGATGCATCCTATTTCGACCTTGCCGCCGAGCTCGGAAGGGCTATTGCCGCAAACGGGGACACCTTGCTTTTCGGCGGCGGCATGAGGGGCCTTATGGGAGCTACAGCCACAGCGGCGCACGAATCTGGCGCAAAAGTAATCGGAATCATCCCTGAAGCGCTCAACCTCAAGGGTATAGCATTCGAAGCCTGCGATGAAATGGTAGTCACGCGGGACATCCGTACAAGGAAGGCGATAATGGACGAGCGCTCCGAGGCCTTTATCGCGCTGCCGGGAGGTTTCGGCACGCTGGAGGAGTTGATAGAGATTATATCACTGAAGCTCTTGAAATATCATAACAAGCCCATAATCATAATAAACCGCGGGGGCTTCTACGACGCAATGCTGAAGCAGTTCGAGGATATAATCGAAGGAAGCTTTGCAAAACCGGAAAGCCGTACTCTTTACTTTGTTACGGCAAATCCGGCTGATGCGATGGAATATATCAATTCATACAAGCCCGTCGAACTCAAGGATAAGTGGCTGACCTGAGATAAATGGGGTTGCCCGGGAAAATAGCTGACCTGAGATAAATGGGGTTGCCCGGGAAAATGGCTGACCTGAGATAAATGGCCGGCCTGAAGTCCCCGCATCAGCCCCAAGGCACATAAAATCCAGCTTCCGTCGGTCTATAACGTATACGGAATTTCGGCAGGGCGTTTATCTGCGTATAGTAATTCTCCGTCCAGTCACTGCCCTGCGACAGGTCATTCACACCGTCCGCAGGCGGTGCGAACAGCTTAAAGGCTATCTCCTGCGCGCCTTTCAGCGGTTTTTCGAAAAATGCCGGCATCAGGTCCGCAGATTTAACTCCGGGCTTTTTATAGAACCATTTCCCATTCAATTCAAATATGGCGTTAAGACCTTCATCCTCGAAGTAAACTTCGCAGAAGACAGGGTTTTCTTTAAAGCAAAGCTTCATAGCAAGCCCGTCTGAATCCTCGGAGCCGCCCCACCTTAGTCTGGCCGGCAGTACGGCTTCATCGCCAGTCTCCATCGAGGGCATGAAATAATCGTCGTGGATTATCTCCTTGTATGCATCAAAAAGCGGCTGTCGTATACCGTTTCCGGGATCGTTCGGGTCCTCGAGCTCGAGCCCGAGCCGTCCCCTGTCCCTGAACTGGTAGCAGGTGATGCCCGTCAGCCATGCAGCCTTTTCATCCCTGACCATCCGGTAGAATTCCTTCATCATAAGCGCCTGATCGTACGGCCCCGTGACGTCACCGTCCGCATTGAGCTCGGAAATGACCAGTGGTTTCGTCACACCGCCGTTCAGACAGGTGAAACGGTCGAGAGAGAACCTGTTGTCTTCAAATATTCTTTTCACGATCGCCCGCTTGTGGGTCTTGCCTCCGGCTTCGGCTATCGTGAAGGGCCATCCCCAGTTAAGAGCGAGATAATAATCTCCCGACCATATATCCGCAGCCCGGACCGCCTCTTTGAATTCCTTTTCATATTGCATCTCGGATGACCCGTTTTCCGGCCCCTCGCCGATGCAGAGGATAGTCCGGATATTAGGAGCCTCGCACTTTATTATGTTGTGGAACCGGACGTAGAAATCCGCTACCTGCTGGTAGCTGTAACGTTTATTGAAGGCAAACCAGTTGCCGGTGGCTTCATGGTTGATTCTCAGCATAAGTCTGCCATAGGGCTTCAGGTCCCGCGCCACCCGAACGAGCTGTTCGTCCGATACGGCGCAGTCCATCGTCAGCGTCAAAGTGACGTCCTGTCCATGGCGGCGCACATCCTTCATCGACTCGAAGGGCTCGCCTTCCGTATTCCCTTCCAATCCTCCCGCATATGGGAAGTAGTCGTCGTACGGGTAATCCCACGCAAACGAAACTCCGCTGCTTTTTCCCAACAGGCTCGACCTGACGGGCCAGCCCTTGTCGAGCGGGTAATAGCAGTACATGAGGTTTACGCTCCTGTGCGGCCTTCCCAGCTGATTCAGTATATAATCCTGGTTCACATACTCGCCGCGTTCGCTTCCATCCCCGAGGTCAACGGCGCATGCCGCCTTTCCCATATGAAGCTTGTACGCCTCCATGCTATCGTCCATACAAATTGCCCGCCCTTCTTTAATTTGTGACAGTAGATTTTACTCTTCAGACTGGATGCATTGTTTTCAGAGTAAAATCCGCCGGCGCAGTACCTTATCTGGCCTTCTCCACCTCACCGTAGTCTTTCCCGAAGGTTTCAACAGTAATGCTCTTCATGCGCTGAGCTTCGCGCGGCCTGTCGTTGTAATCTCTCTTGACGCCCACGATCCTGTCGGCCTCTTCCATGCCCTCCGTGACCTTCCCGAAGGCTGCATACTGTCCGTCCAGGTGCGGCGCCTTCTCCACCATGATGAAGAATTGCGAACCTGCCGAATCGGGCCTGTTCGACCTGGCCATCGAAATGACGCCCCTGTCATGCTTCAGACTATTCTGGACGCCATTGCCTGAGAATTCACCCTTGATGGAATAGCCCGGTCCGCCCATCCCGGTTCCCTCAGGGTCTCCGCCCTGTATCATGAAGCCGGGAATGACCCTGTGAAAGATCACTCCGTTATAGAAACCGCTGTTTGCAAGCGATATGAAGTTTTTTACGGTGTTGGGCGCCGTTTCGGGATAAAGCTCGATTTTTATGGTGTTTCCGTTTTCCATTTCGATAGTTGCTATAGGATTGTTGTCTGACATATCGTAGTCTCCTTTTTTACAAAATTATAATTTATACAGTATTATTTTACAAATCAAATTTTATTATAGCTCATAAATATTACAGTCTATTATATTTAATTTTAACTGTGATTTTCTTGACCGGAGTTTCCTTGATTGATATAATGTAGCAACATTTACTAAAAATTAATCGGGGGTGTATTCATGAGTACCAGGGAAGCAATCCCGACCAACGAGGTCAGACCCGCCCGGAAGCCGGAGGACGCCGGTTTCAATTCATCCCAGCTCAAGGTGCTGGATTCTCACATAATCGAGCTTATAAACAAAAAGCAGATACAGGCTGGGGCTTACATCATTTCGAAAAATGATGCGGTAATTGCCCATAAGGCTATCGGATACGCCATGTTCGACGATAGCAGGCCCTTCCTTCCCGATACCGTCAGGAGAATCGCATCGGTAACCAAGATATTCGTTGCGACTTCTATACTCCAACTCGTCGAAAAGGGTAAGCTGAGGCTCGACCAGCCGGTGGCGACCATTATCGATGAATTTAAAAATCCGATGTTTGAAAAGGTCAACATAACTCACCTGCTGACTCATACGTCGGGAATAAGGCCGGATCCGGGCATATTCTTCGAACCGTATCCCGTAGAACGGTATAATGGCAAAAAGGAATGGATGAAGGAAATTTTAACCGGTCTGCCCGTTACGCGCCCCGGACAGGAATGGAGATACTCCTCGGCGGGCTTTACGGTCCTTGCAGAGATAGTTTCGAGAGTCTCAGGAATGAGATTTGAAAATTATGTGATTGAGAACATAACAAAGCCTCTCGGTATGGCCGACAGCTCCTTCGATCCGCCGGAGGAAATGCTCGACAGGATCTGTTTCACAGCGGAGTGGGAAAAGGAATGGTTTTACGGAGACAGGGAAAAGGGACGTCCCGACTGGGCGCCGCCAAGAGGCGGAGGCGGGCTGTTCTCAACGCTCCCGGATCTCAGACGGATGGGCCAGATGTTCATCAACGAGGGAACGCTCGGCGATGCAAGGATTCTGTCGAGGAAGACCGTAGAGGCTATGACAAGGCGCCACGTATACGCAAAAAATTACTGCTGGGGTAACGACGGAGGCGAAATGGAATACGGCCTCGGCATGAATGTTTACTCCAACAATACCTTCCTTTCGCCGGGCTCCTTCTCTCACGAAGGCGCAGGGCTTTGCGGCCTGTACATGGATCCCGTGGAAAATGTCGTGCTGGCATACATATGCCCGCTTTGCGATGGTGTGGGCTGGTCGCCCGAGGCCGTGATAAATCTTAGAAATATAGTCTGGGCAGGTATTATTTGATATGAACATGATCCTGGCTGCCGCCAGGCCGGCGGCAAAAGCAGCAGGCGTAATGAAGGCCGTGGCTTTCGCTACATATAAGGAATGGGCAGCCTACCGTTCGCACGCGATGGTATCCCTATTCGTCGGGCCCGTATACTTCCTTGTGCAGATTTTCATCTGGAAGGCGGTATTCTCGACGCGCGGCAGCATAAACGGACTGTCCCTCGACCAGATGATAACCTATTTCGGCGTGGCAGTCCTGATCAATTACCTCATCATGGATTTTGCGGACTGGAACCTCCAGATGCTCATAAGCACGGGAAAATTCCTTTCCTATATGCTGCGGCCTATGTCCCACATATATTTTGCGCTCTCACAAAAGGTAGGCCACCGGGTGCTCGGCTTTACCGTCGAGTTCATTCCGGTCTATCTCATACTGTTTTTCGTTTTCGGGGTGAAACTGGCGCCGGCAATGCCCGTTTATGCCGTAATATCCATCACGCTCGGCTTCCTGATGATGTTCCTCGTGGATTACTGCGTCGGGATCACAGCGTTCTGGCTGACCAGGACCTCCGGTGTAAGGCGGATGTTCCTGCTGCTGAGAGACATATGCTCCGGCATGTTCCTGCCTCTGACCTTTTTCCCGGGCATACTGCAAAAGGTTTTGTTCTACCTGCCGTTCCAGTTCATAGCCTACGTGCCTGTAAGGGTATGCGTAGGATCGTACGAGCTTGGCGGGATAACGCTTACGATACCTCAGATCGTGGCGGTACAGGCGGTGGCGGTACTAGTCATGTCCGTTTTTACAACGATATTTTTCAAGCTGGGAACAAAAAGATTCACGGGGGTGGGTGCATGATAAGGGCGCTGGATATTTACATCACTTCGATGAAAAACAGCTTTGCGGCCAGAATGGCTTACCGCGCCGATTTCTTCTTCTGCTGCGTGATGATATTCATATCGGAGTTGCTCTTTCCCCTGCTGACCATGATGATATATTCTACAGGCGGTAATTTCCCCGGCTGGAACCTGTCCGAGGTTATGCTTCTCCAGGGCGTTTTCATGCTGTCCAAGGGTGCGGCCAATCTCCTGTTCTTCGGCGTCGTGTACAACACTCTCAGCCGCGTCAGGGAAGGCACATACGATCTGCTGATGATAAAGCCAGTTTCAACGCTTTATATATCGGTCGCCTCGGGGTTCGAACCGGACAGCATCGGAACGGTGATGGGCGGGTTGCTTGTGATTGCATATTCACTCGGAAAACTGCCGCAGCCGGCTGCATTGCAATGGCTTCGGTTCACGCTCATATTTCTGCTGTCGGTGCTTGTAATGTTCGCTTTTGCCGTGCTTATGGCCGCCACCGTTTTCAAATGGGTCGGGAACAGCCGTATATACGAGATCTTCGACAGTATCACTTCCTTCGGAAATTACCCAAGATCCATATTCAGCAAGTCGTTCCAGAATATAATCAGCTTTATAATACCCGTGGGCATAATCGCCTTCTACCCTGCTTCGGCATTGCTTGGAAAGGACATATCCGGCTTGTTGCCGTCAGTATTCGTCTGTGTGTTTTTTCTTTTGGCAAGCCTGGCATTGTGGCGAAAGATGCTTTCAAGATATACCAGCGCCGGAGGTTGAAAAATGGGGATCATAAATATTAGGGATTTGAAAAAGACCTATACGACATATGAAAGGGACAGTTCCTTCCTCGACACGGTAAAAAGCCTCTTTGTGAGGAAGCCGATCGATATCGAAGCATTGAAGGGCATAACACTGAGCATAGAGGAAGGCGAGCTGCTGGGCTTCCTCGGGCCGAATGGCGCCGGGAAATCCACCACGCTCAAGATACTGACAGGCGTGCTGTTTCCAACATCCGGAGAAGTCGACGTTATGGGATTTACGCCGTGGAAACAGCGCAAGGCTTATGTCGCCAGGATCGGCGCAGTCTTCGGTCAAAAGTCGCAGCTTATCTGGGACATCCCCCCACTCGATTCCTTTGAGATGAACAGGGCTATTTACGGAATACCCTCTCAGGATTACAAGCGCAGGCTCGATGAAATGACGCAGATGCTTTCCCTCGAGAATATAATCAAAAAACCGACGAGACAGCTTTCACTGGGTGAAAGGATGAAATGCGAATTCATCATGGCGATGCTGCACTCTCCGAGGATAGTTTTCCTCGACGAACCGACCATCGGCCTCGATGTCATAGCAAAGGAAAGGATCCGCGATTTCATACTCGAACAAAACAGGCGCGGAGTAACATTCATACTTACGACCCATGACCTTGGCGATGTGGAGCAACTTGCCGGAAGAGTCGTCGTTGTGAATTACGGCGAGATAGTATTCGACGATACCGTCGGTTCGCTGCGCAAGCTTTCAGGAATCAAAAAAAGAGTGGAGCTGGCAACCAAAAGGGAGATACCAGACCTCTCAGACATGTCCGGCGTTCAGTTGACGGGCAGGACTTCCCCCTGCCATGCCGAGCTGGAGCTTGACATGGAACAGCTGGAATTGAACCGGTTCCTGCAATACGTAAACCAGAACTACATCATCAGCGATCTTACGATGAGCGATCCGCCCATAGAAAGCGTCATCAAGGAGTTATATACGCAAAAGGAAAAACAGCCTTTGAGCTTTTGAGCCTTTTGAGTTTGATCGCACAGCCGGCAATCATTTGACAACAGGCAGTTGACAAATCCTGGCTATCAGCATAAAATATAATTAGAGTTCTAACTATAAGGGGCAGGCAATTTGAGCAGACAACTTTCTATCATGGCAAGAATAGGTACGATCTTCCTGACCTGGAGGCGCTATCAGCAAAGGGACATACTGTCGCACAAAATAACGTTGAAACAGCTGTACGTATTGCGTCAGCTTTCACGGAAGGACTTTCTGTACCCTTCCCAAATAGCGGATATGCTCTTTTGCGACAGGCCTACCGCAACGGTCGTGATCGGCAACATGGCCCGCGAGGGCTGGGTGACCCGCCAAAAGGATTCCGAAAATGCAAAGCAGATAAAAGTCAGCCTGACTGATAAAGGCCGCGAAAAACTGCAGTCGGTCGATAAGGACGCGGCGCCTAAAGCAAGCTCCGCATTCGATCCCCTGAGCTGTTTCACCGAGGATGAAAGGAAGCAGCTCGATATGCTTCTGACAAAGCTCAGCGAACATTTGGCCAAAATATAAGGCTAAAATTTTTTACCCATATAATTAGAATTCTAACCATCAGCAATTGAAAGGAGTAACAGGTATGAACGAAACTATGAAAACCATCCATAGTCTGCGGACGACCCATGGAAATTTTTCCGAAAGAGAGGTTTCCGAAAACGATCTGGCGCAGATAATCGACGCCTGCGTACACGCCGCCAATGCGTCTGCCAGACAGTCCTACTCCATCATTGCCGTCAGGGACAGGAAAACGGTGAAGGAGCAATTTCAGTACGACGGCAGCAAGGCTTTGCTTTTTTGTGTGGATTACAACAGAATCAGCGCTGCTGCAGGCTATTTGGGCCATCCTTTCGCAGCGGAAGGAATACTGGGTTTTATAACCGGAAGCACCGATACTATCCTCGCGGCGCAGACTGCGGCAATCGCGGCCAGATCCCTGGGTATCGACTCCCTGTTTACTAACAGCGTACACAGGCGCGACCTGTCCGAGGTATACAAGGCGTTCGGTCTGCCCGGGAAATATTGTTTTCCTCTGATCACGCTGATACTGGGATATCCCGTCGAGGAGCCCGGGTACCTCAAGGGCAGGCTGGACGGCAAAGGAATAATACATAACGGAAAATATCAACTCCTTGCGGAAGAAGAGCTCGAACAACTGGTAAAAGAATATGACGAGGCTGAAAAGCATCTGGGCATTATCAACAACTGGACGGAAATGGGCTTCAAACATTATCTCGACTGGTTTTACACAAAGTGGTGCGGCAGAGATAATTACGCAAAGCAGGAGGAAGTATTATCAGTACTCGGCGGGTCCGGTTTTCTCGGCGCGCAGGCGGATAAGGCGAAGAACGGAGGTTGAAAGCTGCTAAGGCTTGAAACTGGAACATTTCGGGAGCAGTAAAGGCTTGAAACCGCGACATTTTGAGAGCCGCCCGTTCGGTTCCCCGCCCTACCGGCTCCCTGTCCCTGAACCGCTCTTCCTGTCAGTCGAAATATTCGGGCAGAGTCAGCCGCACCCACTTGTCGCAGTAATATCCGTAATGGCTTTCGACGATCAGCTTTTTCAGGTCGAATACCGATATGCAGCCCTCGATGCGGATCTCCTTACCGTCCCTGCTCCTCGGGTTACCGGCGTAGTAGTTTTTGTTCCTGCCGTAAGGAGCGAGGAAGCTGATAAGGTTTTTTGCATCTTCGAAACCTATGCTGCCTTTGGCGTTTAGGGTATCGGAGATCAACCGGTTGAGTTCGTCATAACGCCACTGTATATCGTTCACGCGTACGCCGATTATGCGCTCGGTCCAGCGGTGCATCGCAAAGTACCGCATTTCGGGTATAACATAGTGATTGGTCACCACAAGTATTTCATCGCTCACTTCTCTTTGCGGCGCAAAGTAAAAGGTCGCCGGGCAGTTCTGTTCTCCCGGCTTGTTGATGTAGCCGTTCTGTGAGAAGGCATCCGCATTTATCACTTTATAGGCGCGGCGCTTTTCGTTGTACAATTGCCAAAGCTGCTGGTTGAAAGCAAGATAATTGTATGGATACCTGTAGTCGTTCCACCGGAACATGATACCGTTGTTGAAGGGTAGAGTCCTGTGATTTTCGACGTAATTCATATCGGGAAGCATGCGCCTGAAGTCCTCATCCGCAATCATGGTCAGGTCAGGCTGCGGCATCGTCGCTCCCGCCTCGGCCGCACATGAACGGGAGCTTTTCCCGTCGGCAATGATATACAGCCAGGAAACGCCTCTTGGGAGCCGGGCCATCAACGAGGCTGCTTCTTCGGCGCTTCTGCTGTATTGTACGCACATGCGTGACATTAGGAGTGAATTGACGCCTATGCTGCCCGGGTTGCAGTTCGCCCCCGGCGACATGTTAACGCCGAACGCCACGCCTTCCATATTCATGGCGGCTATACTTCCGACCATTCCGGGCGCCGATATATTTACGAACGGCAACGCGCCGCCCCACCCGCTGTTTGCCTCGGAGCCTGCGGGATTGTATATGACCGGCCCTGCCGTATCCTGGAATACGTCTGAGGACGGAAATGTAAAGTCCCTTCCGAAATAATAGCCGTTACCCGCGCTCTTGCCGCATACAGTAAAAGCGTTGCACATAATCGGTATCCTGAAGTCTTCCGGTTCTATTCCCAAAAGGTCGCGTTTCAGGAAGTTCCCCGAGTAAACCATGGAGCAGATGATATCTATCCCTGTGTTAAGAACTATCAAATGTTCGAGATCGACCCGTGTTTTGGGATTACTTTTTTTGCAGCCGTCCAGTATGCCTTCGATTTCATCCGTCAAAACCTTCGGAAGCTGCTTCCACGTGGTTTTCGACATCTCATAAATAAGCCGGATCAGAGCTTCCTGGACCAATTTCATCTTTTCCAGGACCTTGCTGCCTATGAACGAAAAAACCACGCGGTCCGTATAATCCATCATCCGCGCTATTTCAGGCTCGGCGAGATTGCCCATCAGGTATCCCGCTTCATAGGGCGAACCTTCCAGGTAATAGACCTTTTTGGACAAACCCGTATCATAATTCCGGACCGATCTGCTTTCCGCTACTATACCTGTCCGGTTGTTGTATGTAGTCACCTTTGTAACGTTGTAACCGTCAGAATCAAAGGCTTCGGTCAGATGCACAAGGTGCTTGCCTCCGGCAACGCTTCTGAACATAAGGATCAGACTCCCTTACATCAACTCATACACCATGATATGAATCAGATCAGATTTTTGGCGATGATTTCCCTTACTTTTTCCACCTGTGCATTTTCATTTTTTTCAGAATATTGGCTAAGAGTGATCGGGGCAGATATGATGCACTTTACAGAAGAGCTGTGAATACCGCGGCCTGCATGGTTCATTACTTTTTCCGTATTTACGAGTGTTATGGGAACGACAGGAACGCCGGTTTTTGCCGCGAGTTTGAGACAGCCCTTCCTGAAGCTGTTCAACTTCCCGGCAGCGTTTATCCTCCCTTCGGGGTAAATCACGAGCGAATGGCCGGTCTTGAGTATCCTGAGGCTTTCCTCCATGCTCTTTATGTTCTGCATGACATTCTTTCTGTCAATAAAGACACATTTCATATATTTGAACCAGATCCTGAGTATCGGGATCCTGCCTGCTTCTTTATCTGCGACAAAGCCCTTCGGCTTTCTTATGAAGCCGTGTATGACGGCGCTGTCTATATGGCTCGGATGATTGCTCACGTAAAGCGCCGGACCCACCGGTATGTTTTCGGCGCCTTCTATATCGATGGATGAACCGGTCAGGTAAAACAGGCCTCTGGCAAGCATCATGCTGAAGCGTTCGGCAAAAGCATCCCGTTCGGAGTACCTGCCGCTTTTTTCGAGTAATTTGACCCAGGCCAGCGCAGGTATGGTTATCGCAAGATATGACCAGCCTGTCATATACCAAAAAATAGTCCGAAGCATTTGATCCCCCACAAAAACAAGAATCCGGGGCCGAATCACAACAGCCGGAAAAGCTTCGGGTCAAACTCAGGAAAACCTGCTGCGGTAACTGCATTTCATGCACAGCTCCTCCACGGCCTTCCTGTTAGAAAAACCCTTATAAAGATTACTCGCACGTTCCCCACTTAATATATACTCAAATTCATCCTCAAATATATTACCTAGTTTTATACTGCCCTCGCTGTCGAGGCAGCACGGCACTACGGTACCGTCTGTGAGGATAGCGGCCTGGTCCCGAAGGCCAAGGCAAAAACCTCTTTCATCTGCGCCTTCTGCCGATTCCGCGGGCCAGTGGAAAACCTCGGCGCTGTTCAGGTACAAACGGTCCTTGATCGTTATACGCGGCGATCCCTTCATTGCTTCAGATATGGAAAAGCCGGGAGAAAATCTTTGCTGAAGCTTCTGTACGACATACCCGTTATAACGTTCCGAGGCTTCCGAAGTTATGTTCCACAGCCTGTAGGAAATATAAATGCCTCCCCTGTCCAAAGCAGCGCAAGTAAAGTCGAAAATATCGTCAAGGTATTCATCTACAATACGGGAATCAGCTTCCTCGCGGCAGTGCAAAGAGAAATTGACCTGCCTGGGCGGGCTGCCGTTCAGGAGTACATCCGCCCTGTCGGCTATTTTTGTGCCGTTCGTCGTAATATTGACCTTATAACCATACGACGCACTGAGCTCGAGCAACAGTGCAAGCTCGGGATGCAGCAGCGGTTCCCCGAGGACATGGAAATAGAGGTAATCCGTGAAACCCTTCAGCTTGCGGATTATGGTTTCAAAGTCCGAAGGCGTCATGAACCCGGGCTTTCTGAAAGTACCCGGGCAAAAGGCACACGCCATGTTGCAAACATTTGTGATCTCGATATAAACCTTCTTCAACTTATTCAAAATCGGTTTCTCCTTTTCCCGAGTCTCAAGGCTATTGTAAATAAAGCGCCGGCCTGTTGTCAACGAAATGAAACGCAGGTGAAACAGAGGTACGGTTCTTTTGTTTCGCTTAAACCGACGGAAAACGAAACAAAAGAACCGTCCCTGCGTTTCTAATGGTATAATATATATATTGTATACTCGAAAGGGAAACAACATGAAGGCACAGCATCAGAAAACCTTATTGAATGCCGATCTGCCTACGAATGTATTCTTTACCGATGTTACGGAATTCCCCCCGCACTGGCATGAAGCCGTGGAGGTCATATACGTGCCCGACGGGAGTCTCCGTGTCGGCGTGAACAGCACGGTGTATGCCATGGAGCCAGGGGACATACTTTTGATCACAGGCGGCGACGTCCACTATTTCGTGCCTGAACCCAAGCACGTGAACAGGCTCATATTGTTTTTCGACATGGCGTATTTCGAAGCGGCTTTTCCCGAAGCAAAGAACAAGCGTTTTACCAGGGGGCTGATAACAAAAGGTGAAACCGTGGCGCCGGGAAAACAAAGCACGCTGTCCGTACATAAAGCGCTCGAGGAACAGATACTCGGTATAATACGAGAATATGACGACCGGTGCGACGCGTATAAAATAGCCATGAGGGCGCGCCTTTTCGATATTCTGGTAATATTGCTGCGCGAGATCCCTATGCAGGCTTATTCTCCCCAGGAACGCAACAGGAACCTGAACCGTCTCGGGAGGCTCGATAGTGTATTCAGATACGTAGAGGAGAACTATACCTCGGAGATAACGCTCGGGAAAATATCATCCGTGGCAAACTTCAGCGAATACTATTTCACACGGTTTTTCAAGGAAGCCACAGGTATGACCTTTGGAAAGTATCTTAACAATTTCCGGGTAGAAAAAGCAGTCGAACTATTGAAAAGCGAAGACGACGCCATAACCGAAATAGTTTTCAAATCCGGCTTTGGAAGCATAAAAACCTTCAACAGGGTTTTCAGACAAATAAAAGGTTGTTCACCCACAGCTTATAGAAAAGCAATTTTCGAGGCATGATGGGCAATTTCTGACATGCAATTCCTGTTCTGTTCCCTTAAAATGAAAATAAGCAGTAAAAACAACAGGAAATAGGCTGATCCGTGCGTATTCCATTTCTGCGCCGGATCCTGGCGCTTATGAGCAAGGAGGATGCAATGGGCTACAAAAACTTTAAAACCGCGCTTTACTGTCCGGCGGGAAATCTCAATGAGATCACGGATATAGGTGAATTCGGCAGGCGTTTCAGCTATATAGAAAAACATGTCCATATAGACAAGGTCTATCTGGAAACCTACCGCAGCAATGAGTTTGTCGAACGCGACAAGCTTGTGGAACTGAAGGAATTCTTCGAAAACAAGGGAATGAAGGTTTCGGGCGGAATCACAACAACAGAACATGACGAGATCGGCGTCCATCACGATGAAGTCGGTTTTATTTCCCTTTGCTACACCAACCTGAAGCACCGGGACAGGATAAGGAAGGTTGTTGAGATGACAGCCTCCATATTCGATGAGCTCATATTGGACGATTTCTATTTCACCAACTGCAAATGTGAGTCTTGCGTCGAGGCAAAGGGCGACAGAAGCTGGTCGGAGTTCAGGCTGCAGCTTATGAAAGAGGTCTCTGAAGAGCTTATCGCCGGACCTGCGAGGAAGGCCAACCCCAAAATCAATATTATCTGCAAGTTCCCGAACTGGTACGATTGCTTCAGTGAGACAGGCTACAATCTGGAAGCCAATCCCCGCATTTTCGACATGATCTATACGGGCACTGAAACAAGGGACCCTCTATATACGCAGCAGCACCTTCCGAAATACCTCAGCTATTTCATCATGCGGTATTTTGAAAACGTCAAGCCGGGCAAAAACGGCGGAGGCTGGTTCGACACGTTTGAATGCAGGGGTAACCTGAATTACTATGTTGAACAGGCTTACCTGACACTGTTCTCCAAGCCTCGCGAGGTTACGCTGTTCTGCCTGGGGTCGCTGCTCGACAAACGCTGGAACATCTTTACCCCGCTGGCGGGTTACGCCTTTGAAGCAATCGATGAATTTCTGGGACAGCTGGGCAATCCTGTCGGAACAGCCTGCTATATACCGTACCATCCGTCGGGCGAGGAATATCTGCATAATTACATCGGCATGCTCGGTATACCGCTGGAGCCTTACCCTTTCTACCCTGAAGGTAAAAGCAGCATCTTCCTGACTGAAAGCGCCGCAAAAGACGCGGACATCATTACCAAAATCGACAAGAGCCTGCGCGAGGGCAGCGATGTCATCGTCACCTCGGGCTTCGCAAAGGCGACGGCTGACAAAGGTTTCCGGCAGATCGCAAATATACGCTGGTCTGGTAAGAAGGCGCTGGCTGGCAGGTACGGGATCTCGAAGTCGGGCGTCAGCATGGACGGGGTCGCCGCAGCAGATAAGAATATTTTGCTGCCATGGCCGAAAGCTTCGACAAATGACGCGTGGGTTCTTGCAGAAGGGCTCGGCGAAGACAACAACATCCCCGTAGTAATCGCCGTCAACTACGGAAAAGGGCGGTTGTTCGTGCTGACGATTCCTGAGGATCAGGGCGATCTATACCATTACCCGAAGGAGGTCCTTAATATCATAAGGAGAACCTTCAATTCAAGCGCTCCGGTAACTATCGACGCAAAGGCAAAGGTCGGGCTTTTCACTTACGACAATGATACCTTCGTGGTTGAAAATTTCCTGCCGCACCTGGAATATATAAAGGTCGTTATCCATAAAACCGGTGCGGTGCTGGTAGATCTGATCAACGGAGGTGAGCTCGGCGGAACCCCGGCAGGCGGTTCCACCGCATTCACGGTAGCTCTGCCGCAAGCCACATACAAGGCATTTAAGATAAAGTAAAGGAAGGGTTTCTCACTAAGTAATTTGGGGATGTTCCGTTTGGCTTTATATAGAGAACGTATGCGCAGAGACATTAGAGCATGTTAATTCGTGCAAGTATCAGGCAAAATCACGTCCTGTTCGAGCGGCGACGGCCCATGGGCGAGTCGCGTTTGATTTTGCGCCAAGGCACGAATCTACAGGCTCCTTGGCTCGAAGCATGTTTTTCATATAAAGCCAGCCGGAACAATACCACTAATTAATTTATATAGCCGACATAACAGGAGCTTCCGGTCGATCCCCTCAATCGGAAGCTCCTGTTTTTTTTGTGAAATTTATATTGTGAAACAAAAGAACCATCCCTCTGTTTCACTACCCGAGTATCACGTCGAATTTGCCCCAACTGAGATTACAGGAGATCACGTAAAGATCGCCAGTTCTTCTAAGGTTGAATTCACTGAGTATCTCCTGCGGACGGAGCTCCAGTTCCACGCCGTTGTTGGACATATTGACCAGGAATATGCCGTTGTGCAGGTTCAGGAATTCGCCCACGGAGGCCTGCGCAAGTTCATCCGGTTCGGTAACGTCTTCCCCGGCGAATTTTGCCGCAAGTTTGACGAAGGCGTCGGCGTCGCATGCGATCCCGGTCTTGAAATTTAGTCTGCCCAGAATCTCCTGGCGCGCATACCAGTCTGCTTTTACGTCGGCTTTAAGCTTGTTGATCTCCACAGTCGGGTTATCATCCACAAAACGAATGACATTCTTTATCAGAAGAGTCGTATAATCGCTGTAAGTCTTGCTCATCTGGTTCTCGCCGAAACCGAGGAAAATATTTTCGATCTCCTGCGTGTCATTATTCACGATCACATTGAACTGCCGGTTGGACATGCCGCTTTCTTTCTTGTAGCTGTCAAGCGCGGATTGAAGCTGTTCCATCGTGAAATAATTCCGGTCTATCAAAGCCTGTCCGAGCATCAGGTGGCCCTGCTTCTGTGTGTTGAGCATGGTATTGAGCTGATCCTCATTTATGTACCCCTTCTCGATAGCCAGTTCTCCGAAGCGCTTATCGACTTTTTTCTGAAGATTGTGAATCTGTTCGACCTGCGCAGGCGTCATAAATCCTTCATTTATCGCAATGACGCCAAGCTTCAGGTGGACCGAGCGCTGGTACTCCAAAGCGTCAGCAAGCTGTTCCGGTTTGATGAGTCCCTTGTTCAGCAGATAATGCCCAAAGTATTGACTAAACATGATTCACGCTCCTTATCAAATGTTTTTGACTATATGTTCAATCAGCGACTTTTCCCAGGGTTTCTGTATAAAGTCGGAGGCGCCCGCATCCATGGCTGCCTTCAAGTGTGTCTTGGTTCCCGAAGAAGATAACATGACAACTTTTATGTCATTTTTTATGGCCTTCATTTCATTTAATGCATCTATTCCATTTTTGTCGGGCATAACTATGTCGAGAAAAACCAGATCCGGTTTGTTAAGTTTGACGGCTTCTACGGCTGCTAGGCCGTTGGCCGCTTCAAGGATGTTGAACTCGCCGCATTCCTTCAGACAATCCTTCATTTGCTTTCTGACAAGCAGAGAATCGTCGCAGACGAGTATCGTTGGCCGGTTGCTACTCATAACATTACCTCCCGATTATGTGATGTATGAAATTATTGTCGCAAAAAAACATATATACAATAAATTTTGGATTTTTTTGCAACTTTAATTATATATTATCCTAATAAATAGAATATGTAAACTGCCTGTATCCAATATATTTTAACGTTTACGATGTTTTTGCATAGTATATATGAGTAGCAATGAATCAAGAGGTAATATCCATGCAATTTCCAAAAGGCTCCGGTCTGGAATTACTTGACAAAACAGTCCGCAGAAGCCTTAACTATTATGCGGGCATACTCAAATCCGATAAGATAAGTCAAAGCATATTCAATCCGGCGAAAAGCGTTCCGCCTATAACGCTTCCCAGGCTCGACGACCTGAGAAAACCGGTGGAAACGCTTATAAAAAGCTTGAACAACGCAGTTTCCCAATTTACCGCCAAGCCTGCGAGGATTGATTACAACGCTGTTGTAAACAGCTTCCTGCCCCCCGGTGCAAAGCTGTTGAAGGCGCAATACCCCGAAAATGCAGGTGAGATACAATTAGCAGACGTCGACGGAGACAAACGCAACGAACTGATAACTTCGTACAGAACGGCGGAAGGCATAAGGACGCTGGTCCTGAAACAAGATGAGGTTCAGTGGTATAAAATGGCTGAGATCAGTACTCCGGATTATGACGAGGTCCATTACAGGAGTATCGCCGATATGACCGGAGACGGCAAAAAGTACCTCCTGCTGGGAGCAGTTTCGAGGCAGCGGATACGTACGCTGTTTGCATATTCCATGACCGAAGGCGGGGCCAAGAAGCTTTTCAGCAAAAATTACGGCAAGCTCGAACTTCAGAAATCCCGCGATAATTCCGGCGCATTGAAACATGTCATCGCAGTCTGGAACGAGAATGCGCCGGGCATTTACGACGTAGAACTCGTACGCTGGAATGGGATCGACCTGGAAAAAATGAATGCAAATCGTTATCTATCTGCTAAAGTGATACCTTACTACATAGGAAAACTGCGGCAGAATCCTAACAACGCCGTGGATTGGTACAATCTGGCCGATTCGCTTTCAAAATCCGGGGGAAAGGCAAGCGCGCTAAGGGCTGTCAATCTGGGACTCGGGCATAACCCCGACGCTTTACTGAAGGAACGTTTCAATGCACTCAAGGGCAAACTCTGAAATCAGGATGTTTAGCGCATCTAAATAAAGGGGGCAAATATTATGCCTGACGGTACATTGAGTCTCCTTGACAATATAAGGATAAGCAACGGTTCGCAGAGCCTGATAAACTATTTCCGTGAAATCAAGCGCTGCGACCGTCAAAAAGCCATCGATCTCATCAACGCTCCGGGGCTTGAGTTCGGCACGCTGTATGTACTGAAATCCGAAATATCGGGCAAGGATGTCAGGGGTACTCTGGCGCCTTCTTATACGGCAGCCCTCGAACTCGCGGACAGACTGGCGGGAAAACCTTCGCAGCGTCTGGAGAAGGAAATGCGCGAGTCAGAAGGCAATACCGCTCCGCTTCTTGAATGGATGTTCAGGACAGGATCGGAGGAAGAACCGGACAGCGGGTATGAATTATTGATGGAACGCATTGCCTGTCTACTTGTAAAGTGCTTTAACAACAGGTCGATCTTACCCGAGCTTGCCAATTTGATATTTTCAAGGAATAGAAGAGGCGCACTGATCCATGAGCTGACATGGGCTTTTTTCGAAGCTTGCCGTATCGAGAGTCTGGCATTAATAGCATACAGGCTGAATTCGTCAGACATGCGGGATGTAAGGCTGGCCAGGAAGCTTCTCGGTTTTATACCGGACATGGATGGTATTTCATACGATAAAGCGGTGTTCTGGTTGTCGGAAAACCATCCGTTCCTGTATTACACAGGCGAAAGCCTGCATTTGGACAGCAGACCGCAGCATTACCGAATATCGCTTCCTGCCAAGTATTTATGCACTCCTGTCTCTCCAAGCACAGGGGAGCCTGCCGCGCCTTTTGGCGAAGCAGACCGGGAACTGCTGTCCCGTTTCGGTGAACTTGACGAGCTTATACAGCGGCAGCTGGCAGATTTCTCGTGGCAGCTGTACAGGAGTGACAATTACCGCTGGAAAAGCTGGATCGGGCTCGCTTTTGAAGATCAGGCAGTATGGTTGTCTCACATGACGGGGGGGTTGGCATGATCAAACTGGCGGATGGAGAATTCGATCCAAAGAAAGCATTGGAAAAATACCCCGAGGACAGCACAGAATATGCCGTACTCTATAAAATGATAAAAAGCGGCCATGAGTATACCTATTCCTCGCAGGATGAGCTCGACTTCGAGCTGGGCATGCGAAAAAGCATAGTCAGCTCCTCCTATGCCGCTTACCGGGGAAGAATCGCCTTCAGGACCTTCCGTGAATCCAAATGCAACGAGGACTTCTGGAACCGCAGGCCTGACGGTGGTTTTGTACTAAAAAAAGACGTCAAGCCGTCGGACGCCATAAACGATATTTTCCGTAATGGCCGCAAATACGGGACCGAATGTGCGACCGTCATGGTAATGATTTTTTACAAGGCCGTACTCGATATGTATGGTGAAAAATTGTTCAACACCGCCTTTTCGGAGATAACGCTTATGAACTGGCAGGAACTCGACGACCTTATGGGGATTACAACAAAGCGCGGAATACCGGATTATCTGCGAGGTGACTGCAGATACTTCAGAAATCCCGATGTGAACCCGCTCACCCCTGAATGGCAGGGAGAGAATGCCATATACATGGGCGAAAACATATATTTCGGCCACGGGATCGGCATCGCCAGTCCTCAGATGATAATCGAGGCGTTGAATACCAACCGTATTGCGGATGCCCAGGCTTCCGCATATCTTATGGATACTGCGACCCGTCCCGATTTCAGAAGCCTCTATCTTTACAAAAAACATTCGGCATAAGGTCCGACGGCTTTGAATAGTTTTTACTTATGAGAAGATTTTCGACCGCACACATAGATAAATTCTACAAGGACTCGTTCGTACTGACCCTTTCCAATATGGTCACGGGTGTGATCGCATTCGTATTTTCGATCATACTCTCCCGTGAGCTCGGCGCTGAAGGTCTGGGGCTTTATGGACTTGTCATGCCCATTTACGGGCTTTTGCTCACCATAACAAGCGAAGGCCTTATTACCGCTATCTCTAAAATAACCACACTCTATTTCAACCGCAAGGAATTCCGCAACCTCAACCGGACACTGAGTACGGTTTTCATATTCACAGCATTCTGGGCGACCGGCGTCGCGCTGCTGGTCCTGCTTTCTCACAAGCTGATCGCCGGGTATATCGTAAGGGATCCGAGATCGGCGCAGGCACTGATGATATTAAGTCCCGCCCTCGTATTCGTTCCGATTTCGGCCGTAGTCAAGGGTTATTTGTATGGCCTCGGTAAATACCGTATCTCAGCTACCATAGATATAATCGAAAAGCTGCTTAGGGTCGTCATACTGCTCAGTACCATATGGATACTGAAACCTACCGCCGTGGGAAACACAGTGGCAATAGCCTACTTTGCGCTTGCAACGGGCGAACTTGTCAGCATGCTGCTGCTTTTAACCTGTTACAGGTTACAGCGGCGAAAAGTTTCCGGCGGCAGCACAAACCGCTCAAAATCCAGGATTCAGCTCATTTTTGATGTTTTTATTATAACGGTGCCACTGAGTATAAACGGCATACTTTCCTCCATACTTTCCGCGATATCGGCGCTCATACTCCCCCGCAGGCTCGTAGCCGCCGGTTTCTCATACAGCCAGGCGCTTTCCGAAATCGGCAAGTTCGGAGGCATGGCGTTGAATATTGTGACGCTGCCCTATATCATAATCGGTTCGATGCTGACTGTGCTTGTTCCCGAATTGTCGCTGAACATAAGCAAAAAAGATTACTGGTCCGCGGAGGAAAGGGTCGCACAGGTCTTGAAAATGGCTATTACCGTGGGTATCGCGACTTCACTCGTATGTCTTCGCATACCAGGCATACTTGGGGAACTGTTTTACAACAGGAGGGATCTCGGCGATATGATACGGTTTTCATCACCCATATGCCTTATCTTATTTGTCTCCTCGCCGACTTTCGGCATACTCAACGCCCTCGGAAAGCAAAACATATTGTTGAAAAACTCCCTGATCAACTCACTGCAGAGTCTGGTCCTTACATATATCCTCGCCGGGATACCCGCTTTGAATATATACGGCTATGGGATCTCAGCCGTCATAACGGCAATAACGTCGTTCATCCTCAACATCAGGGAAATACTGAAGATATGTGAAATAAAGATAGGTTTGCAGAACATCGTGACATACCTGCTGACAGGAACAGCCGTATGGCTTGCTTCAGGCGTAATCGGCGGGCTGCTCGGTTCCTCCCCGCTGTTCATCAAAACTGCAGGCATTGTTCTTATCTGCTTTATCGGAATGTTCGGCCTCAACGGGCTCGCCTTCAAGTTTCGGGCGGAGCAGTAAACTGCAGCACAAAGGTCGCCCCCCTGCCGTCCTCCTTGTTTTCGGCCCATATCCTGCCCTTCATTTCAGTCATGTAGTTTGCACAGCTGTGAAGGCCAAAGCCGTGTCCTTTTTTCTTGGTCGTAAAACCGTATGCAAAAATGTTTTTCAGGTTTCCTTCCGCTATACCCTCGCCGCTGTCGCTTATCCTGATAAACACGCTGCCTGCTTTTCGGGAAACCGCTACGGACAGTATCCTGCCGTCCTGCTCGGTTTTATCCATCGATTCTATTCCGTTCTTGACGATATTGGTCAGGATGTGGAACAGCTTGGTCCTCTGCGCCAGCGCTATTACGGAACCGGCATATGTTCTTTCCACATATACGCCATGCCTTTCGATCGAAGCCTGATGCATATTCAGCACATCTTCTATGACGGATATGACATCCAGGCGTTCCAGACTCGGTTTAACGTCGGTATAGCTCTGCTGCGCGTTTACTATGCCCTCTATCAGGCCGACCTTGTCCGCGAGCCTCCCTATATACGTCTGCATTTTATCGCGGAAAATATCGAAATCATTTGCCAGGGTTACATAATACTGCATCAGTATCCTGCCCTTTGGATCATCTTTTATGAAGCCTTCCAGATTATCGATATTCTTAGCCAGAAGAGAATTGGCCATCAGCAGGTCGTCTGCGGCATTTCCGGCCATCAGGCTGTCTATCGACTGTGCTGTGACATTTACGCTGTTCAGGATATTTGCAATATTGTGCAATATCCCCGTAGTATCCGCCATACCTTTTCTATGCGCCTGGTCCATCAGCTTCCTGTAACTGGCGTCAAGCTTGTCGAAAAGCATTATTCCATTAAGGGCCATTGCGATCTGTATCGTGAGATTCCTGTATATCCTTAGATCGATGTGCGCCGGGTCTATCAGCATAAAGCCCATGAAGTCATTGCCGAGATAAAGAAGATGCGCAAGGTACACATATGTCCTGTTTTCCCTGAACAGATAAGAGTCGAAATCGCATATCTCTTTTTTTTCTCTGACATGATCGGACTTTACCATTTTTCCGCCCCTGTATTCGAACTCCAGCCGGTAGTCTTCGAACAGTCTCCGGTCGTCGGCGCCTGAAAACAGGTAGATGAAACAATTCCGGACGCCTAGTCTAGGCAGGTTCGCAACGAGTGAATCCTTAAAGTTGTTCAGGTTGAAGTTGGTGACTAGTATCTGCCCGACATCCTTCATGAGCAGCTTAATATTATTGTATTCCAGATTTTCCCTTAAGCCCACGTTTACAAGCTTGTCCTGCAGTATCATCTGCATCTGCTGGAAAATGTCTTCCGCCCACACAAGCTTTTTCACATCTTTTTTAGAATAAGTCAGGAAATAGGGCAGCAATGTTTTCCTAAAAACAAGCGCGACATTTTCAAATTCATCATATTCGTCATAAAACTCCAGCTTTCGTAGATACAATTCGAATTCTATCAGAAACGTATCTGAAGAACCTGTATTGAAGGAATGCTTGAAGCTGTTCAGCAAACCCCGCGTTTCCTTAACGCCGAATACGGTATTCTCAGACAACACCTCGGCAATATCGTCCAAGTCGCTCTCATTGAGACTGCTGAAATCTGTATCGGATGCGCAGATGCTTTCCTGGTCCGTCAATTGTGACAGATGAGGCAGGCAGCCGCAGGAATTCCTATATATTACCTTGCCCGGCACCTCGATACGCATGGCAAGATCACCTCTGGTAATCAGGCGGTACATGGCTTCACACGCATAGTAACCGAGTTCCCTCCATGGAAAGTACACGGTTGTCATGCCCGGGGTGTAGAATCTGCTTACCTCTCCGTCCTCATAGCTCGTGACCGCAATATCACCGGGGACTTTTATCCCTCTTGCCTTCAAATTGTTTATGACTTCATATGTCTCTTCATTGTAAAGCGATACGATCGCATCGACGCGTGTCTTTCTCTCGTCAAGCAGAATATCGACCGCTCTCCTGCCGCGTTCCGAAACGTTCAGGCCTTCGAGCTCCTTATCGCTTACTATAAGCGCAGGATCATATAAACCGAAGCTTTTCATCGTTTCAATATAGGCTTCTATTCGTATATCGGCGATAAACGGCGAAATGAATGCGATATTCCTGTATTTATGAAGGCGGACCAGATGCTCGAGTATTTCCCTTATGTAATCCGTTCCCTTGAAATATACACCGGGTATCCCATCCTTACACGATCCGAGGCTGACCAGGGGTATGTCTTTGAAACGCTCTCTGAAATCCTTGCTCCACGCAGCTCTGGCCCATCCCAGGAATATCAGCCCATCCGGCTTGAATTGCCTGATGAACTCATGCAGCAGTTCTTCCTGCGTTGCGTCCGATCCCGGTATGTTGACAAGGAAATGCCCGAAACGGATTATGTTGATATCACGCTTCCGCGCCGATTCTTCCATACCTTGGACTATCTTGTTATGATACTCGTCATAGACGTCCTCGTCCATGAAGCCTATCGTAAGTCTTTTTTCCATCATTTGAGCCCCGGCTGTCCCTTATTCACATAAACCTGAGAATAAAGGACGCTCCTTTCCCCTCGCCATCGCTTTCCACCCTGATCGAACCTCCCATATCAGCCATATAGCAGGAACAGCTGTATAAGCCGTAACCGAAATTTCCATGTTTTGTTGTAAACCCATAATCGAATATCCTGTCCTTGATACCGGACGGTATCCCAGCCCCATTATCCTTTATCTTCAGATATTTGCCGGTCCTGTTCTCATAAAGCGATATAGAGAGTATCTTTTCAGCCGGGGCTATTTCGCACATTGCATCCCTTGCATTTAGAATAATGTTGAATATGACATAGAAAAGCTTGGCACGGTGTATTTGAGCTTTGAAACCATTCCGGTAATCTCTCGTTACGCTGATCCCTGACTTTTCAAATGTATCCTGGTTCAGTTTGAGGGCGTCTTCCAGTATAGGTACGAGGGGATGCTCCTCAAGGTCGGTGTCGGCCCCGGCATAGCTCTGCTGCGCGGATATCGCTTCGTCTATGGCGCCGATCTTCCCCTTTATCCTGTCAAGGTTGTATCTCAGCTGCTTTTCCATCCTTTCAGCGGAAGCTCCCAGCTTAATGTAAAAATTCATCAGTTTTTTCCCTTTAGGATCGTTGCAGATGAATTCATTCAGTTTTTGCATGTTTTTATCGAGCAGCCTGCCCGCCATGATGATATCATCTATGACAGGCGATCCTATGCTCTCTTCGAGCATATGCACCGAAACGTTTACACTGTTGAGAATATTGCCTATATTATGCAGAATGTCAGCCGCTATATCTGCCATTCCCTCCCTGTGAGCCTGCTCCAGAAGCTTCTTGTATGCAATGTTCAGCCTATTGAGCAATACGATCCCCCAAAGGGCAGTACTAATATGGATTGATAACTGCTGGTACACGGCCTCATCCAAATAACCCATCCCGAAAAGCGCGAAGCCCATTATCTCGTCGGTGACGTGCAAAAGGTAAGCCATTGTTATACCTTCATGTTCCTGCGCCATGATCAACGACAGCTGTTCTCTGAGAGGTTCTGAAACACCTGTTACGTCTTCCTTTTCCCCGTCACGGAAGTTGAAGACAAGCACGCTGTCGTCAAAAAGGTTCTCTTCCACATCGGACCCGGTAAAAATAGAATTGGAAATGAATATGCGGCAATTCCTGATATTAAGCATGGGAAGGCCTTTTTCAAGCGAACGAACCAGATTTTGGAGGCTGAAATCAGTAAGCAGCATCCGGTTGACCAACTGAAGATTCTGGTCGATCATCCTTGCTTCAAGGACCTTTCTGCCGTAAATACCTGTGGCTTTGTCATTCAGCAGTATCTGCGACTTGATACATAGCTCTCCGGCCCTGAGCAGCATTTCAGGGTCGTTGGCAAGATATGGGGCGATATGCCTCTTCAATGTCGATGTGAGTTCTTCAATATAAAAATCGTTTTCCACATCTGACAGCTGTCTTTCCAATTCTTGCATGAAAATCAGGTTCCGATGCTTTGTACATGCCTGTATGAAAGTCTCCACGAGTCTGTCGGAGCGTATCCCGAAACTCTTGTACCGCTCATCCAGCGAACCTGCTACAGCTTCGATCTCTTCCCCGGTCATATCCGAAAGGCCATGAGGGGCTGCCTTCATTTCTCCGATAACAGCCGACCCTATGTGGCCGGGAAGGCAGCCGCAGGACTCCCTGAATATTAGCCTGCCTGCAAAATTCAGCGACACTGACATGGGCATATGGCCTTCCTCTAGAAGTTTGACCATATTTTTGCAGCCGTAATACCCAAATTCTCTCCAGGGGAAATAGATCGTCGAATGACCCGGAGCCGAGTAGCGTCCGGAGGGGCCATCCTCATAACTGGTTACAGCGATGTCGCCAGGCACCCTTATTCCCCTTATTTTCAAAACATTAAGCAAATAATCCGTATGTATTATGTTAAGCGACATTATGGCCTGTATATCGAGCTTCCGCTCATCCAACAGTATCTCGACGGCCCTCCTGTTTCTTTCGCCGTAGTCCAGCCCTGCCAGTTCCTTTTCACTTACATAAAGGCGTGGATCATAAAGTCCATGCTCCTTCATGACATCAATCCATGCGTCCGTCCTGTTGTCCGGCCTGTGGTGCTCTATATACGCGATCCTTGAAAGGTGGTGATCTTCGATCAGGTGGGTCGTCATCCTTGCTATATATTCATCCCCGGTAAATATGACGCTGGGAATATCGGGGTATTTGGTGCCAAGGCTGAGGACCGGTATCGAATTGAAGCGGCGCATAAAATCGTCGTGATTATACATTGCTCCAGCTTTTGTCCAGCCCAGGAACATGAGGCCATCCAGCTCGTATTGCTGTATGTGGTCCAGCACCATATCTATCTGGTGTGAAAATTTATATGCTATATGAGAGGAGTAGTAGCTGAACCTGATAATGTCGACGCCGGATTCCTTTGCCGCTTCCGCAACTCCGGCCATTATCTGGTTGTGGAATTCATTGTCCTGATTATCATCAAGGAAGCCTATCGTATACCTGTCTTTTTTGACCGGGCCCGATTTTAAATAATATTCCATATTATACTCCGGCATTCAGGTCTTCAATAAACTTATCATACGGTTCCGGGATATTATAATGGTAACCCTGCAGGATACAGTCCCGCCCTTCGAGCAGCTTCTTCTGCTCCAGTGTTTCTATTCCGCTGATTATGATCCGTAAGTCCAGCGTTCTGATGATATCCATCAAAGCCATGAGGAACCTGCGGTTCCTTTCGTCGTTCGCAATATTTTTCACATAAGCCTTGTCAAGCTTGATTATAGTATCCCTGGGCACCTTCTGCAGGAATACGAATGCAGGATAATCGCTCTCGAACCCATTGAGCGCAAATTGCACCCCGATTTCATTCAGTTCGCTGATTATGGACAATGCCACAGGAGTCGCCTGGAATGAAAATTTATCGTCCAGATTCAGTTTAAGCCTTGAAGGCTCAAGACCGCTGTCCTCCAATGCATTTTTTACTATGTTTACGAAACCGGGATAGTAAAATTCCTTTGCCGTGCAGTTAACAAGTACGAATAAATCCTTGTGCCCCGCATTGTGGATCTTTTTCATGTAGGCTGCAGCCAAACGGAGTATATGGGCTCCCAGTGAAATGATCAAGTCTGATTTTTCCGCGATGTGGATAAACCGGTCCGGGCCGAGCTCGCCTGATTCCGGGTGGAACCAGCGTGCCAGAGCCTGTACTCCGATGGTTTTCTCCTCCGTATCAACCATCCGCTGGAAGTATATATCTATCTGCTTTTTCTGAACGGCCTTTCTCAGGTCCTTTTCAAGCTTAAGCTCGTTTAGGTATGAATTCGTTTCAGACTGGTCATAAAACCGGTAGACGCCGTTTACCTTCTTAGCTTCATAGAGCGCAATATCGGCAAACTTCAGCAAAGTCTCCGAGGGCAGGCTGTCCTGCTGGCAAATGCTTATTCCTATGCAGCACGAAGTGTCTATTTCATTTCCGCATATGATAAACGGTACCTTTATAGCGTCGATTAACTTCTGTGCGATCTTTTCAAGTTCTTTCCTGCCGCTTTCAGCAACGATAGCTGTGAACTCATCCCCTCCCAGCCTGAATATGGCCCTGACAAGGCCGTCTTCACTGATATAGTCGGGGATTTCCATTGCATGACCCGCAAGTTCTTTTCTGATCCTTCCGGCTACCTCTATCAGAAGTTTGTCTCCTGTATCATGTCCGAAAACGTCATTAACATTTTTGAAATCATCGAGATCGAGATAAAAAAGAGCAAACTTATCCTTTCGTCCGGCTCCCTCCGCTGTGATATCGGACAGGGACGAATAGAAGGATCTCCTGTTCAGCAGTTCGGTAAGCGAATCGTAATGCGCGCTGTAGGCAAGCTGTTTTTCCTTTTCCTTGCGCAGCGCAATTTCTCCCTTGAGTTTGCCCACGAGTCCGGTCAATTCATCGGTACGGATCTCGACCTGCTTTTCAAGGTTTCCTATATGCTCGTTTATCTGCCTCTTCAGACTCCACTTTGTTGTCATCGCTAGAGCTATCTGTTTGAGCGAGACGCTGTCGAAGGGTTTTTTTATAAAAAGAAGGTTGTCGTTCTGTCCAAGCTTGAGAACGATCTGATCCCATGAGTAATCCGAATAAGCCGTGCATATGACCACCCCGACATCCGGGTCGATCTTCCATATCCGCTCCACTGTTTCTATACCGTCGATCCCGGGCGGCATTCTTACGTCCATAAATACAAGAGAGTAGGGATCGCCGGCTTCTATGGCAGCCATGACCATTCTGACGGCTTCCTCGCCCTGATAGGCGTCATCGATCCTGTACCCTATATCTATGATCTTATCGTTCCCTGCCGGGCTATTGCTTTCGCCGAATAGTTCCTCCTTGAGGCGCCTGGTTTCACGATAATCATCCATATTTTCGGAGAAAGAATCGAGGATATACTTTATATCCTCGTGAATGTCCCTGTTATCGTCTGCAATCAGGATCTTACCAAGCTTGTTATCCATTATTCAACCCCACTTTTTCGCAAAGTAGTACCCAGCTCTGTTTACATTATAGCCCTTTTTTCCCGCTATTTCAATTTTATCCGACAGGGCGGCAACTGCTCCGGGGGTTTTATTGCTGCAAATACCGGAGCATACTGCCGCGGGGTCGGTTCACTGGTAAAACGTATGCGAAGAGACAATAGAGCATGTTCTAACCATGAACCGACCCCGCGGCAGAATTTTGCCGTTATGGGCGGTTTTCAACTTGGTATTAGAAACAACCCAAATAGCAAATAATAAGTCCGATTCTTATATAAAGGAGTGTAATTACATGAAAATGTTATCGATGGACGGAAACCAGGCTGCCGCATATGCCTCATACGCATTCACGGAAGTCGCGGCTATCTTTCCCATAACGCCTTCGTCGACAATGGCCGAGTCCGTTGACGAGTGGTCCTCACACGGTAAAAGCAATATTTTCGGGCAGCCTGTCAAGGTCGTCGAAATGCAGTCCGAAGCCGGTGCTGCAGGCGCAATGCATGGTTCGCTGCAGGCTGGCGCACTGACTACCACATATACCGCTTCGCAGGGACTGCTGCTTATGATCCCCAACCTCTATAAAATGGCGGGCGAACTGCTGCCGGGCGTACTGCATGTATCGGCACGCGCAATCGCAGCTCATGCGCTGTCCATATTCGGTGACCATCAGGACGTCATGGCCTGCAGGCAAACGGGCGCCGCACTTCTCTGTTCAGCTAACGTACAGGAGGTAATGGATCTGGGATGCGTCGCACATCTGTCGGCCATCAAGTCAAGGGTTCCTTTCATACACTTTTTCGATGGTTTCAGGACATCACACGAGATACAGAAAATAAGCGCCGTCGAATATGACGAGCTTGCCGGTATAATAGACATGAATGCCGTCAGGGAATTCAGGAATAGGGCGCTGAATCCGGAACATCCCGTAGCCAGAGGCACTGCACAAAACCCTGATATCTATTTTCAGGGGCGTGAATCGTCAAATCCGTTTTATGACGCCATTCCATCGGTCGTCGAGGGTTGCATGAAGGACATGGAACGGATAACCGGGCGAAGCTACAGACTTTTCGACTATTACGGCGCATCCGACGCCGAATTCGTTATCATTGCCATGGGTTCGGTCTGCGATACGATCAATGAAACTGTCGATTACCTCAACGCCAAGGGCATGAAGACAGGCTCCATTCGAGTCCGGCTGTACAGGCCGTTCTCGGAAAAATATCTCCTGGATGCGATACCGAAGACTGCGAAAAAAATTGCCGTGCTGGATCGGACTAAAGAACCGGGAGCACCGGGTGAACCTCTATACCTGGACGTCTGCAAGGCGTTCTATTCCGTCAGCGGGCAGAAACCCCTGATCGTCGGCGGCAGGTACGGGCTGGGATCAAAAGATACAAGACCTTCGCAGATCATTTCTGTATTTGAAAATTTGAAAGCAGACAGCCCCAAGGATCATTTCACAATAGGCATCGTAGACGATATTACCAATACTTCACTGTCCGAAGGCGAGATAATCGAAACCACACCGCCGGGAACCATCAGCTGCAAATTCTGGGGTCTCGGCTCGGACGGCACTGTTGGCGCCAACAAATCGGCCATTAAAATAATAGGCGACAATACAAACCTTTACGTACAGGCATATTTCTCCTACGACAGCAAAAAATCCGGCGGCACTACGGTCTCACACCTGCGATTCGGCCCCAAACCCATCAGCAGCCCGTATCTTGTTTACAACGCAGATTATATAGCCTGTCACAACAAGTCTTTCATTTTTAACTACGATATACTGAAAGGGCTGAAAAACAAGGGTGTGTTCGTACTGAACTGTCCCTGGGACATGGAGGACCTCGAGCTAAACCTGCCCTCGTCTCTGAAAAGATATATAGCGAAGAACGCGATCGATTTCTATACCATAGACGCGATTAAAATCGCCGGGGAGATCGGACTCGGAAACAGGATAAACATGATAATGCAGACTGTGTTTTTCAAGCTTGCAAATATAATACCCGTCGACGATGCCATAAAATACTTGAAAGCGTCCATAGAAAAAGCTTACGGCAAAAAAGGCAGCAATATAGTCGAGATGAATAACAAGGCTGTAGACCATTCCATAGAAGCTCTTCACAAGGTCGAAGTGCCGGCCGCCTGGGCGTCCGCTTCAGATGCAGCCAGAGAGCCCGAGACCGTACCCGATTTCGTCCATAGGATACAAAGGCCTATGGCGCGTCACGAAGGCGATGAGCTGCCCGTCAGCTCCTTCAAAGGCATAGAGGACGGCACTCACCCGCTCGGCACTACGGCATATGAAAAGCGCGGAATCGCCGTGATGCTTCCCGAATGGCAGCCCGAGAACTGCATTCAATGCGGCAGATGCTCCTATGTATGTCCTCATGCTACCATAAGGCCGTTCCTGCTGGATGACGCCGAAGCGGGCAGAGCCCCGACGGATTACGTTACGCTTAAGGCTGCAGGAAAAGGCTTTGAGAGATTCCGTTTCCGCATCCAGGTCGACCCGCTGGACTGCACAGGCTGCGGCAACTGCGCCGACGTCTGCCCGACGGCGGTAAAGGCGCTCGTCATGAAGCCCGCAGAGGAGCAGGCAGATACTCAGAATTTGCACTGGCTGTTCTCTACGACGCTGACCTACAAGGACAACCTGATGGACAAGAAAACACTAAAAGGCAGCCAGTTCGCACAGCCGCTTCTCGAGTTCAACGGAGCCTGTCCGGGCTGCGGTGAGACGCCCTATGTCAAGCTCATCACCCAGCTTTTCGGTGAGCGTATGATGATCGCCAACGCCACAGGCTGTTCATCCATTTGGAGTGCAAGCTCGCCTTCGATAGCGTATACGACCAACCATGAAGGCAAGGGTCCGGCCTGGGCGAACTCGTTGTTTGAGGACAACGCGGAATTCGGCTACGGGATGTATCTCGGAGTACGCCAGATAAGGGAAAGGCTCGCCGACTTGATGCAGCAGTGCCTGTCGCAGGGGCTTGCACCCGAGATTGAAAACTCTTTCAGGCGCTGGCTTGAAACCTGGGATGACGGCGAAGCCTCCAAAGCAGCTTCCGATGAAGTAATCCGCGTACTGACAAATAACACTGCGGGTAACAAGCTGTTGGCGGAGATACTCGAAAAGAAGGATTATCTGTCCAAAAAGTCATTCTGGATACTGGGCGGCGACGGCTGGGCATATGATATAGGCTATGGCGGAGTCGATCATATACTGGCGATGGGCGACGACGTCAATCTGTTTGTCATGGATACGGAGATATACTCCAATACGGGAGGCCAGTCCTCAAAAGCCACGCCTACCGCTGCGGTGGCGAAATTTGCGGCCGCCGGTAAAAAGACGCGCAAGAAGGATCTCGGTATGATGGCGATGAGTTACGGCTATGTATACGTGGCTCAGATCGCGATGGGAGCCAACATGAACCAGGCCATTAAAGCCATCGCGGAAGCCGAAGCTTACAAGGGTCCGTCGCTCGTCATAGCTTACGCCCCATGTATATCGCACGGTATCAAGTCAGGCATGGGTACCAGCATTTCCGAAGAGCGCAAGGCAGTCGATTCGGGTTACTGGCACCTTTACCGGTATAATCCCGACCTGCGCGCCGCCGGAAAGAATCCTTTCCAGCTCGAGTCCAAGGAGCCGGAGAGGCCGTATAAGGATTTCCTCAAGGGTGAAGTGCGCTATACGCAGCTGATGAACGTATTTCCCGAGATAGCTGAAAGGATGTTCGACGACGCCGAAAAGAATGCGCGCGACAGGTATGATACCTATAAGCGCATGGCCGAGCAGAAGTACGAGTGAGTTAGTTACTGAGAGCCCGATGTGCGAACATATCGGGCTCTCTTTTTTTGACTGCCGCAAGCCAGTCCTCCGACAGCCTTGCACCGCTCAATAAATATATCCGAATTTCTCAGCCGCATAGAACATCGCTCTCAGGTTTTCAAACGCAGTGCCCGGGTTTATGCTTCCGGCCGTACACAATATGAGGTGTTTTCCCGCGCCTGCCTGCAATATGTCCCTTCTTGCGCATTCAACCACTTCATCGGGTGTTCCGTACAGCAGGACTTTTGTCGGAGGTATTTGGCCGAACACAATGACATCAGGCATCTTCTGCAGGATTTGCGACGGGTCGATATACGGGTCGACATTAACCTGGTTGACGCCCATTTCTCTTAGCGTATCAAGGTGGTGCAGCATATGCGAGTCCGCGTGGTAGAACCTTGTGTCTTGTGAATCGGACGCGTACAGGTCATATATGCTTTTTTCACGTTCCATCATAAAGTCGATATACAACTGCGGAGACAACATTCCGGCCACATCGCTGTAAAATGAGAAGCCTGGGCAGCTTTCATCGAAACCGGTTGCTTTCCTGAGCGCGGATATGTATTTCTTCGTTATTTCAAGCCAGCAGTCCGCCAGTTTTTGAATCTGTTCCGGATCGGTCATTATCCAGGTCAGGAAGTTCGTTATGCCGCAAACCTGCCCCAGCATGGTAGCGCAGCCTTTCAGCGAATTTCCGTAGCTTAGCTCGATTCCGTAACGCATCCTTATTCTTTCGCGCCATTCCAGGTATTTGGGCACAAGTCCCTGTTCAAGTATGTCGACCTTGTTCATTTTTTCTATCAGATAATCTATCTCTTCAGGTTCGTTGACAACCGGCCTCAAGGTAGGCGTGGCTTTCGACTCGTAATTCACCTGGCCGCCGTATACCGATGCGTCCATAACGACACCGAAATCAACGGCAGGGTATATCGTATAGTCGAGTTCCTTTTTTGTTATTTCGCTGCACCTTAACCGTTGTTCCTGCTGGTACTCGAAATCGGAATAGTATCTGGCATTATCAAGCTTAAGAAAATCGCATATCCAGTCGCCGTCAAGATGGATACTTACGGGCACTCTCGGTATTTTGCCGCTCAAGTCCGTACATTTCCTGTTGACCTCCCAGAAATTCTTCATGTCTATATTGTATTCCATATATATACCTCAGGTTTATTTGGCCGTTTATCCTATACTGTCATAGAATTCCTTCATAACAAAAAACGCAGGTTTCTTATAGCGCTTGTCTGCCGACAGCAGCCCCTTGATATTGTAATAATCCTGCAGGTAATGCAACCTTCTCGGGCATCTGAAATCAAACAATATCCATGGGCTTGTTCCCTTGACATATGGAATTTTGACGATTGCTTCAACCTGCTTTTTGTAGATCGACACCTGACAGTCCTCGGTGCAAAGATCTTCAGCCGTTCCCCTTTCTCCGCTCCTGGCGTCGGCCCCGAATTCCGTTATTACCACGGGCTTTTCCGGCCTGCTGTTTTCAAAAAGTACTGCCAGCTTGGCAAAGTCAGGCTCATACCAGCCAAAATACTCGTTTAACCCGATTATATCAAGGCAATCAGCCAATCTGTCCTCTATCCTGAGTTTGACGTGATTTACAAGGCAAGCCGCAGAAACCGGTCTGGAAGGGTCGATTTCCTTTGCTTTCGATACCAGGGAGCTCATAAACCGAAACCTTGCGTCGGTATCCGCATTCTCGTTTCCAACCGACCAGATGATAACACTGGCCCTGTTCCTGTCTCTCCTGATCAACTCGGATAATTGGTTTTCTGCATCTCTATAGGTTTCCGGGTTTTCAAACTCTATAGCCCAGTAAACGGGAACCTCCTCCCAAAGCATAATACCGGCTTCATCTGCGATCCTTGCGGCTTTTTCAGTATGAGGGTAGTGAGCCAGTCTCATATAGTTGCAGTTCATTTCCTTTGCCAGACGGAAATTCTCCCGGATTTCATCATCCGTAACCGCTTTTCCGTTTATTACGCTCTCTTCATGCGCGCAGATTCCTTTAAGGAATATTTTTTTGCCATTTAGACAGATATCCGTTCCTTTTACCTGAATTTCCCTGAATCCGACCGTTTCAGTCAGCATATCTCCCATGTATGATACCCGGGATGTATAAAGCTTTGGGTTTTCAGGATTCCAGAGTATTGGTTCGCAATCAAATTCAACCTCGCCGATGCCTTCCCTGACCGGTATATCTTTGCTTATACCCAATTCAGGGATTTCAAGAAGAGCATTGCCATCTTTAACATTACCGTCGATCCGGATAGTTGCTTTAATTGTTTTCAAGCCGCTGCCGGGCTTGAGATATATGTAAAAATCCTTGATAAAGGTCACAGGAAGCCTTATCAGTTCAACATCCCTGTAGATACCGCCGTAATTGAACCAGTCTGTGTTTTCACAGGGTACGGACGTCCTTTTCCTTGTGTTGTTCGCTACTACAAGCAGTCTGTTGTCCCCCTGCAGCATTCCGGTAACTTCAAAATAGAAAGGTGTCGAACCGCCTTTATGCATCCCGATATACTTTTTGTTCAAAAAGACCTTTGCATCGTAGTTAACCGCACCGAACCTGATAAATACTCTCTTTTCTCCTTTGTTCACATACTTGAAGGTACGTGTATATACTGCGCTTCCTTCATACAGGAAGTACCTCTCCTTCAGCATATTCCAGCAGGAAGGCACCTTGATCCTTTCCCACCGGTCAAAGCTATAGTCTACCGGGTAAGGCCTCCCATCATCGTCAAAGTATTTCTCTTCATACCATCTTGACCTCAGGCAGTTATCATACTGGTCTATGCCGAAGTTCCACAGACCGTCCAGTGATTCAACGTCACGGCCGCTTATATTCAGCATATCGTCACAGGTAGCCTGCCTTGACAGATATTCCCTTTCATATGTCGAGCTATGTATGTTCTCCGTATAATTGCCGGTCATATCCATATCCTTGCTGCTCATACCAGATCTCCTTAGATTTTTGTGTTAAATCATAAAAAGCATGCAAATAAGCATGGACTGCTCCATGCTTATTTGTATGTACAGTTTTGAGGGTATTTATTTATACTTTTTAATTATATCTGCCCCCTGCTTCTGCAAGTTTGCAATGCATTGGTCGAGTGACTCGCCGCCTACCAGATATTTATCGCATTCAGATACGAACATGGTGTCAATCTCTGAATTGTAAGGAGGCGCATACATAGGAGCATTGTTTACGAGTTTGGGATCGTTGAAGATCGCCAGGATAGCATTTATGTCATAGAGTTTGTACGGGTTGGTTCCAACGATCGACGGCAGCATGCTTCTCACGCTGACATTTCTCTCCGCAGTCAGTCCGCCCGCCCTTATGTGAGCGCCCTCGGACGTGTAATATCTTATAAACTTGTATGCTTCATCGGGATTTTTGGCGTTAGTAGGAATGCTTACCATTTTCGTATCGGAGAAGGTATATCCCGGCACTCCGCTGGAGCCCCATACAGGCAATGGAGCAAATGTAGTCTGGAAATCATGAGGCCATTTCTCAGTATCCTTGATCTCCGCCAGCATCCATGAACCTGTCGGCACCATGGCGACCTTTTGATTGAAGAACTCATTCCTGTATGCAAGCTTTAAGGTCTTGATGTCCATCAACGATACGGAAGTCCTGTCTACATTCTCCATATCATATCTGAATTGTAACCAGCCCTTCAAATTCGGGTCATCGAAGTTGAGAGAACCGTCTTTTTTATAGTATGCATTATCCAGCTTCGTCGAATATACGCCCATCAGGTCATAGTTCTGCCAGGTGTGGAAATAAGAACCGTATACTTTATCCTGTCCCTCTCCTTTTGTAAGCTTACGGGCATAATCCCTGTAATCGTTCCAAGTCCAATTCTTGTTCGGCACGGACAAGCCTGCCGCTTTAAGCATCGATTTGTTGATCATTACGAACCACGTCGTCACATCGATAGGAAGGGCATAATATGAGTCCCCGATTTTAGAACTGACGGTGTACAGTTTATCATAGTCCACACCCTCCTTTTGAAGGAAAGCGTTCAACGGCTGATACAATTTCCTGTCGACCTTGCTTGTCATTTTCTGAACCGAGGATTCCATCATGCAGTCTATTTGTTCGCCCGACAGAAGCAGCAAATCAATTTTCTGAGTATACGCCACATTGTCGTTTTCCACAGGATACTGGATGTCTACCTTGACATATGGGTTCTTTTCCTGGAATGCATCGATGACAGCCTTATTCTGATCCTTCAACGTCGCTTCCCATGTATAGAACTTTATTGTCTTCACTTTAATCGGCAAAACAGTTACCTTGCATTTTGCATATATCTTTTTATTAGAAGAATATACGGTTATTGTAGCGGTCCCTTTGCCGACTGCTGTTATTTTTCCGGTTGAGTCCATAGTGGCAACGTTCTTGTTATCTGTAGCAAAAGTCAGAAATCTCTGCGTTGTATTCTTCGGAGCCAGGGTAATTTTCAGCGTGGCAGTTTGGCCTACTTCCAGCGTAATATTACTCTTGTCCAACGAAATACTTTTAACAGGAACGGTCGATATCGCCGCTGCCGGCATTGTAAACACAAGTATAAACACGACGCTAAGTATTATTCCTATTGCCCTCTTCATAATAAACCTCCCTTTACATTTTTAAGTTTAAGGACTCCAGTCTCGAAAATTACTATTTGGCAGACTCACCACCGGTCGTTATGAAGAATTTACTTCAACTTTATGTAAGCGGATCATAAATTCTAACCTCCTATACAGTTATCATTTACCGAGTTCCGGCTTATCTGCATCCAAACATGTGCTAGCCCTTGACCGCACCCATCGCCATTCCTTCCAGGATATACCTCTGCCCTATCAGAAACACGATAAGCAAAGGAATGATGGAACAAACCGCGGCTACCATTATCAATGAGTAAAAGGAATTATATTCGGTCATGAATTTTGTCATACCCAGCTGGATCGTATACAGCTCTTCGCTTTGTAAAAATACCAGCGGGTTCTGGAAATCATTCCAGGTCCAGACGAATTTCAGCATCATTAATGTCACTAACGCAGGCTTGGTCATCGGAAGTATGATTTTTATAAAAGTTTTAACATGCCCTGCTCCGTCGATCCTGGCGGATTCGGACAGGGAATCGGGTATTGACATCATGTACTGCTTCAACAGGAACATCCCGTAAATACTGAATGAACCAAGCAAAATCAGACCGCGATGGGTGTCAAACAGTGAAAGCCATTTGAATACCATAAATTTGGGGACGATAGTAACCTGATCAGGTATCATCATCATACTCAGATAGATCAAAAACAAAGCATCCCTGAATTTGAACCTGATCTTTGAAAAAGCGTATGCACCCATTGCAGAAACAGTGACCTGTGCGATCGTAGTCAGGACGGTGACCTTTATGGAGTTGAAATAAAACAAAGGGAAACTATATCTCCCGCTCCATACCTCCATATAATTGTTTATGATATTCCACTTCCTGGGTATCCATTCCACAGGGAACTTGAATACATCAACTTCAACTTTGAAAGATGCGGATAACATCCACAAAAAGGGAAGTGTCATAGTTAAAGCTATCAAAGACAGCCCAATAGTCGCCAATATTTTTAAAATATTCTGTTTTGACATGGTTCCCATCTTTTTAATCATAAGTGACCCACCTTTTTTGGCCAATCCATTGTATTATCGTAACTATGAATATGATCACAAACATTGCCCAGGCTGCGGCGCTGGCCAATCCCATATCATAGAACTGGAACGCTTCACGGTATATGTAAAGGGCCAGTACCGTCGTCGATGTGCCGGGACCGCCCTGCGTCAAAACCTGTACCTGGTCGAATACCTTGAAGGAATTTATGATACCCATGATTACAAGGAAAAACGTAGTAGGAGAAACCATAGGGACGGTAATTTTGAAAAACTTCGCTAGAGCGCCGGCGCCATCAATGACCGCAGCTTCATACAAATCAGAGTTGATTGCGGTCAATCCTGCCATATAGACAACAACGTTATATCCGAGGTTTTGCCAAATGTACATGCCTATCAGTGCAGGAAGCGCCCAGTGTACATCTGCAAGCCAATTGGGCAGATTCTGTATCCCCAGGCTTCTCAGGAACTGGTTAACCGGGCCGTAAGTAGGCTGTAAGACGATCGACCACACTATGGCTACCGCCACAGCGCTTGATATGTACGGCAGAAAAAACATCACTCTCAGCGGATTTTTAAAATAAACCATTTTATTCAATATTACAGCAAGGACCAAAGAAATGCTCACGCCCACAATAACAGTTGCGGCCGTAAATATAAGGCTGTTTTTCATCGAATCGGTAAACCAGACGTCGCTGAGTATTGTCTTGAAATTCTCTATCCCGACAAACTTTAAATCACTGAAGCCCGCCGACAGATTCCACTTGCTCAAACTCAGGAAAAGTGAAAACAATACCGGAAATAAAAAGAAAATAGCAAATCCGAGTAGACTTGGGAGGAGAAATAAATAGCCGGAAACATTTTCAATTAATGCCTGCTTTCCTTTTACCTTCACTGGATCAACCCTTCTTTTGAATTTGAAAATTCAGATAATGAACTGATCTGTAAGAATATTCTAGCTTGCGGCATTAAAAAAAGTAATGCCCTTACATTACTTTTTATTTACCTTTCATTACATAGCCGGGTTAAGAGCGGCGGACCTTATTCCGAATATCTCCCGGTGTTTTTCCTGTAATCTTTTTATAGGCGCGATAGAAATAGCTTATACTATCAATTCCAACCGCTTCCACTATCTCTTCTATCGATAATCCGGAATTGCTTAGAAGCTCTGTAGCTACTTCCATTCTCCTGTTGACAAGATAATCCGAAAAGCTTGTTCCAACTTCATTTTTAAACAATCTGCTGAAATAATTGCTGTTCATACTGACAAGGCCGGCCATGCTCTCACAGCTGATTTCTTCGTTTATATGTGAATTTATATACTCAATAACTTTATTCACTTCCGGACGTGAAGTGATATTTCTGGGCTCGCCAAGTTTTTCAAAAATATATTCCAGCGCTTTTGCGGTAATACTTTTACACATTTTTAAAGTATCGCCCTTGATCTGAAAATGTTCCATATTGATTCCATATTTCGAAAATGTCGCCTCAATGTCGATAAAAAGCCGCCTCAGCAGGATCCTTACCTCTTTGGGCGCATACCTTCCGGTAGTAATCCTTTCGAACAGGTTTTCGATACACTCCGAAAGCTCGCTATGCTTCTGCATGCTCAAGAATCCTTTTAAAGCAGGTCCGAATTCCATGTACAGATCACTTGTATCCCTGTTTTTATACTCTACATTTTCCGTCGCTATTTTTCCGGGCTCTTCAAAAAAATATGCCGTGCGTAGGGCTTCCACCTCGTCTGCCGCTTTCTTCAAGTCCATGATATTTCCATATACACTGCTGAAACAAACAGACATTTTAAAATTTAAAACAGATTGTACATTTTCCTGAATCTGTTCCACCATTGAAACAATTTTCTGCTTTACCCGTACTTCGGGAGAATCATCCCAATATAATAAGGCAAACGCATTCTTTCCGTACGAAAAAACACTTATCCTTTCTTTTTCCGCTACAGTTTCTTCAACGATATTCAAAATGCTCAACTTGAATAATTCGTATTCTCGAATAGGGCTCTGCTGCAAAACTTCATCCATGTCGTCAACGAAGCAGGAAACCAATCTGAAATTCCCGTCCGGCAGTAAAATACCGCTCAGTGCCGCCCTGCTGCGGACCTCTTCCTTATCCGTCACATTTTTGTCCATTATATCCGTATAAAACTTTTCCAGTATCACATACTTGTTGATGCTATGCTCCCGATATGCTTTATACAGGTACTCCCTTTGTTCCCATTCAGCCTGCATCTTTGCCTTAAGCTTGTTTATCACCCTGATCAGTTCTTCCTCCGTCAGAGTATGCTTGATGATATACTCATCGGCCTCCAGCCTGATTGCTTCCTTTGCGTAGTTAAACTCTTCATGGCAGCTGATGATTATGCTTTTGATATCCGGCTTGAATTTTTTAGCTTCCCTGATCAATTCCAAACCGTCCATTACCGGCATGGTTATATCCGTCATAACCACATCAGGCATGGCTGACGATATTATATTCAACGCATCAAGACCGCTTTCCGCGGCGCCTGCTATTGTAAAGCCGTAATCTTCCCAGCGGATTATGTTTACCAGTCCCTGAAGCATTTCAATATCGTCATCGACTAGCAATATCTTTATCATAAGCTTGCCCCTCTTTCCCACTCTGCTCCGGAAGCCATACCTCCGCGGAAGTCCCTTTCCCTTCATTGCTCTCCAGCCTTAATCCGTATTTTTCTCCAAAATAGAGCTTAATCCGCTCATCTACGTTCCTTATCCCGATACCCGAGAACTTGAACTTTCCTGTGTTCTCTCCCCTTAATCCAGAATCAGGGCTAATACCTACCCCGTTATCCTTTACACAAAGCACGACAAAACCGTCCCTTTTCGTACCTGTAATATCGATCACTCCCCCGGTAACCATGCCTTCAAAGCCGTGGATAATTGCATTTTCAACCAGAGGCTGCAGTAAAAGCTTAGGAATTCCATATTGTCTTATATCCTCGTCTATGCTGCAATGCAGTTGGAATTCGATGGAATGGCGCATTTGGAATATAGCCGAATAATTTTTCAGATTTTCTATCTCCTCTTCGACAGTGATCAGCTCATCCCCCTTGACTATAGTCATTCTGAGGAGGTTTGTTAATGCAAGAACCATATCTGCCGCTTTTTTTGCATTGTTGTTGATAGCCGCCCATCTCACCGCATTAAGTGTGTTAAACAAAAAATGAGGACTGATTTGGGCCTGAAGCGATTTCAATTCCGCGTCTCTTTTTTTTCTTTCCTTGTCCAGGTTATCCTGCATCAGCAGCTTTATATTTTTCCTCATAGTGTTGAAGTTTTCTTCAAGAATTCCAATCTCGTCATGCCTTTTAACGGGTTGGTCTCCATAAGAGCTATCCAGGTCGGTTTTGAGCATCAATCTGGCAAGCTTCCTCAAAGGCTTGGAAATATTTTGTGCTATTACGGCTGAAATACCCCAAAAGGCCAATATGAAAATTGCATTTATGATTAACAGCTGATTCCGCACTTTACCCAGCTGTTCGGTTATAGCGTCATAGGATTTTATATCCACAACCTTCCAATCTCTTATTGTGTTATAGGAAATGATTGATTTATTACCTTTTACATCGTCTATAACAAAATAGCCCTTTTGCTCTTCCGGGAATATACAATCGTATATATTTTTGAACGGTTTATTCAGCCACTCCTTTACCGTTGATGAGATCACATCCAGGTTTTCGTTCAGAATAACTCTTTTCTGCAGTTGATTTTCAGTTGTCATAAGCTTGCTGATTTCGTCTTCCGGCACGCTTATTACAAAAGTCCCGTATTGTTTCTCACCTGAAGCATTATAAATATTTTTGACAAGAGTCATAACATAAGGATGGAGGTTAGTCTCGCTTTCTATATAGTTTTTCTCTATACCTTTCCAAATAAGATTCGTCCCTTTATCCATAGTGTTTCCAGGCATATACCGGTTCAGATACGAATCGGAACCTGCGCCTTCGTAAGCCCAATTGGTGTATTTCTGGCCCGATGAAGTAATAATGGTGATATAGCATCGGGTCCCTATCATATTAAAGGCCATGTTGCTGATAAAACCATTGAATTTATTGATTCTGTTAAGCTTGCTTAAATTTTTATTCTCCCGGTTTGAAAACGGTGGTGCATAAGAGTCTTCCGTTTCCTGCTGAATCAGTTCTTTTATGCTTTCGTCATCATTAACATACAATGCTATGGATGCCATTTTCTTAAGCAAACTGTCAATACTGTTGGATACAAGCTCAATTGAATTCGACGTTTCCGAAGATATCTGACTCACTGTCATATCGTTGGCTGTCTTCTGAAAAACATAGAAAGAAATCGCAAAAGGGACAAAAATAATAATTATGAACGCAATGATCAGCCTGGTAAATGTATTCATGTTCCCTTCTCCCTTATGCTGCCGGTGATGTAGGAAAAGAATTGCCTGTAATTTTATTTTACAGCGTGCGGCATAAAATTGCAAAGAGATGCCATGTCTGGATCGCGTCAACTTACCGTATGAAAAAAAGTTCCCTTACATTAAAGAATTGGAAAGTGCAATACAAGAACCGGGATCAGGTGTTGAGCCAAATGATGGTCATGTGCCACGGTCGACTTGAGCAGTAACTGCAGTAACTGCAGGATCCACCCCGCCGTCCTCAAGGACTCGTTCTCTTGGATGACGGGATAGACCCCACAAAACTGTTACCTTTTACTTTTCATTTTCGTCAACATGTATTTTCGCGTTCGTTATCTGGAATTCCGAAGGTATCGTAACTCTCGAATGGGATTTTTTCTTTTCGATATTAGCCCATGCGGCTGTATCGTGCTTCTCTACAGGAACTCCGAGGTCATAGTCTTTCTTCTTATCAGGCATGTTCATTTCTCCTTTCATCAGGGCATGTTCAGGTCAGTAGAAATCTTACATATATTCTCGGACGAAATTTGAAAATTATGCGTGAATAGAGGTAAGCTGGGAGACTCCTCTGAAAACATGGATCGGAACTGGGGCAGTTCGGCTGTAATGGTGCATGATTAAGCGACTTAGCGGTACATGGTGAATGCAGTATCAGCATGAGGCAAATCCGCCATGGATGGCAGATTTAGCCGGATACGGCACGCAGGACGCATGGGCGAGCAGCAAATGCAAGGCATTTGCGACCAGTCGATGCCGCTAGAGGCGGCCGAATAAAACAGAGCATGAACCCTGGACCGCTTGGAGCTTTCATCCCGCATCAATGCAGCCTAACTGCCCCAGTCCATCTCACACCTGCATGAGCCCGGGATGGCTGCCTGTAATGCACCTGCCCCCTTCTGCGGTCACGATAAATGTATTCTCTATTCCCACCATTCCAATACCTTCCACGCCTGCCTTCGGTTCGAGCGCAAATGCCATTCCCTCCTGCAGCGGTTCATCGAAGCCTTTTGCAAGCACAGGGAGCTCATCGACCTGCAGACCGATGCCGTGGCCGAGGAACTTCGCCCTTCTGCCGCCGTATCCCATGAAATTGGGCAGGCAGTCCTCGTTTATATCCTTCATGATATTTTCGTAGATTTTCGAAGGAATTTCTCCGGGTCTCAGCATCGAAGCCATTCGAAACTGTATATCAAGGCATTTTTCATGTATCTCCCGCGCATGCGCGGGCAGCGGTTTTCCGAAAACATATGTCATTGTCTTGTCCGACTGGTAGCCTTCATATCCGCACCCCGTGTCGATGAAAATCAGGTCGCCTTCCCTGAGCTTGCGCTCCCGGTTCCCCATCAGCTGCATCGCTGGTCCCAGACCATAATTGCCGCCGGGGCCGTTGAAATAGGTCGGGTAAAGCGAGCTTTCCCCAAAAGCTATATGCCCCAGCATTATTTCCGTATCGAACATGGAGAAACGCGCTATCCCCTGGTGTCCCTCCGCTACAAGCACTGAAAAGATCTCGGCAGTCAGCTCGCTTTCAGTCATTCCCACGCGCAGCAATGACGGTACGCGGTCTTCGAGCACCCTTCTGTGTATGTCTCCCGCCTTTGTCATCATTCCAAGCTCATATGGGCTTTTTACGGACCTTGCACTTGAAATGCAGGCGTCCATCGATTTGAAAGCAGTAAACCCGAAATATTTTTTCAACCGTTCGCACATGGCAAGGGGAATGACTTCCGCCTCGATATGGGCCGTGCCCGGCAGTCTGCCGAGAGACGCGGCTGCATCGCGGTAGGACTCCATCGGCCTGATGCCGTGGAAAAACGATTCCTCGACCGCTCTTTCAAAGCTGCGTCGCACATAAAATACCGCGTCTTTGTCTCTCGGTATGAATAGCAGTCCTTCCTGCATGGTACCGGTTAAGTAGTACAGATCGATCTTGCTTATGACCAGCGCGAGCTCCCATTCGGGCTCCCTCTCATCCAGTATGGTCCTGAAGCGTTTCATCCTTTGTTCGAGTTCGGATAAGGGGACTTTATTGATATTGATTGTTGAACCATTTATCATAACTTACTTCCTCTGCCGTTTTTTATTATTATATATTCCCACCATAAGCCAATCAAACTATTTTTTACGGATCGACAACCGTGGGCGTCTTCCCGATGCCGACAGCAAGCTCCGTCAATCTGTTGAGAGTGTTGCAGCCCGCTATGCCGTCCGCGGCAAGACCCTGCGCGCGCTGGAAATTCGTCACCGCTCTGCGCGTACCCGCTCCATAATAGCCATCAAGCCCGGAGCCTGTGTAACCCAGCGCATTCAAAGCATCCTGCAGCGTAAGTACATAGACGCCAACACTTCCGGACCTAAGCAGAGGATATCCTCCATTCGGGCATGCCGCCGGGCTCTGCCGGGCGTCGAAATGCACCCACGTCGGTGTTAGATAGGCGGGCTCGACATAACTCCACACTCCTGTTGCAGCCGCAGTATCACGAAGCTGGTCCCGGGTGACGCCATCGAGGTTCTGCCCGACATCGAATGCCACGCCTGCATAGTGCTGGGACATCGGATCATGCCCGCCCTCCCAGATCCGCTTGAAGGCATAGCCTACATAGATCGGTCGCCCCCAGGCGCTTCTCGTTATATTGAACGCTTCCATTGCCCTCCTGGTAGTCCAGATCGTATTTGCGGTCGAATTTGCCCTGAATTCCCTGACAGTAAGCGTACGTCCAATGTTGTAGGGCATCGCATCCGACAGGCCCAGTGTGTAATATTCCATGTTGTTGCTCCGGTCATTATACACATAAACATTTGGCATTCGAATACCACCTTTACATAATTTACTTCAGTTCATATTATGCCGCAGATACGCCTGTTGTTCACCGGAGGATAGTGACGGAAACAGGAGGGCTGCGGCAGAAACAGATGAGCTTCGGCGTAACTGAAGGGACTGTGACGGAGCCGTGCGGAAAAGTTTCAGAAATCTTGGGCTGTGACAACGCATTATATATGTGTTATAATCAGTTCCTGTATGCTGTCGGCATAGAACAGCGGAAGCCATACTGCTGTCAGGACGGACTGGCATGGCTTGCGGACGGCACATTGAAGGCCGGACCGTTTTGAAAGATAAATAAGATAAAATAAAGGATGAATAACAAATATGATAAGCACCACCGGCATATCCCTGAGATTCGGGGAAAGGATACTTTTTGAAGACGTAAACATAAAATTCACACCGGGCAACTGCTACGGCCTGATCGGGGCCAACGGCTCAGGGAAATCGACATTTCTCAAAATACTCTCCGGAGAGTTGGAAGCCAACAGGGGCGATGTATCGATCGAACCGGGCAAGAGGCTTGCCGTGCTGAAGCAGAACCAGTTCGAATTCGATGAATTCGAGGTACTGAAGACCGTAATCATGGGACATAAGAGACTCTGCGAAATAATGGACGAAAAGGAGCAGCTGTACGCAAAGTCGGATTTCTCAGAGGAGGACGGGATGAAAATCTCGGAGCTTGAAACAGAATTTTCCGAACTGAACGGCTGGGAGGCCGAATCTGAAGCCGCCACGCTGCTCAACGGCCTTGGCATAGGAGAAGAATTCCATTATAAAAAGATGGGCGACCTGGAATCGAACCTGAAGGTCAGGGTCCTTTTAGCACAAGCGCTTTTCGGCGCTCCCGACATACTGCTGATGGACGAACCGACGAATCACCTGGACGTTGCCTCTATTTCCTGGCTGGAAAACTTCTTGTACAATTTCGACAATACTGTAATAGTAGTATCGCATGACAGGCATTTTATGAACAAGGTCTGCACTCATATAGCAGACATAGATTTCGGCAAGATACAGCTGTATTCCGGCAATTATGATTTCTGGTACGAATCGAGCCAGCTTGCAATTCAGCAGACAAAGGACCAGAACCGGAAGACCGAAGCCAAGATAAAAGAGCTGCAGGAATTCATACAACGCTTCAGTGCCAATGCCTCCAAGTCGAAACAGGCCACCTCGCGCAAGAAGCTGCTTGAGAAGCTCACACTTGAGGACATCAGGCCCTCTTCGCGAAAATACCCGTTCGTGGATTTCAAACCCGACAGGGAGGTCGGAAACGATCTGCTGTCGGTAAACGGCATAACGAAGGTGATAGACGGCGTCAAGGCGCTGGACAACGTGAGTTTTACAATAAACAAGGGCGACAAGGTGGCATTTGTCGGGCCGAATGGATTTGAAAAGACAACGCTTCTAAAGATACTGACAGAAGAGCTGGAGCCCGATAGCGGGGACTTCAAATGGGGCATAACCACATCGCGCGCCTATTTCCCCAAGGACAACTCCGAGTATTTCGACGGGGTGGAATTGTCGCTGGTCGAATGGCTGAGGCAGTATTCCAAGGACGAGACGGAAACCTTCCTGCGCGGCTGGCTGGGCAGGATGCTTTTCTCGGGGGAAGAGGCCCTGAAAAAGGCCTGCGTTATTTCCGGAGGGGAGAAGGTACGCTGCATGCTGGCGAAAATGATGCTGTCGGGCGCAAACACACTGCTGTTCGACGAACCTACAAACCATCTCGACCTCGAATCGATAACCGCGCTTAACAACGGACTCATGAATTTCAAGGGAACCATACTGTTCGTGTCCCACGATCACCAATTTGTGCAGACCGTAGCGAACAGGATAATGGAGATCACACCGAAGGGCCTGATCGACAAGCAGATGCCCTATGACGAATACCTCGAAAGCGAGGAAATACAAGCATTGCGAAAGGAAATGTACGCTTGATGAACCTCCTGTCGGCTGAGAAAATTTCAAAAAGCTATAGTGAGAAGGCTCTTTTCAGCCAGATAACCCTTGGTATAAATGAAGGCGAGAAAATAGGCGTCATCGGTATTAACGGGACAGGCAAGTCTACCCTTTTGAAGGTCATGGCCGGAGTCGAAACCCCGGATGAAGGCAGGATAACAATGACGAACGGTCTAAGGATCGCTTATCTGCCGCAGCTGCCGGAATTCGGAAAAGACATGACCGTCCTGGAGCATGTATTGAACGAATTGCCTCAAGCTGCCGGGGATTCCGGTGAATATGAAGTCAAGACGATGCTTACGAAGCTTGGCGTCACTGAATTCAACGCTAAGCTCAGCACGCTTTCGGGCGGGCAAAGAAAAAGAGCCGCGCTTGCCGCGGTTCTCACACATCCCTCGGACCTGCTGATACTCGACGAGCCGACTAACCACCTTGACAATTCTGCCGTCGACTGGCTCGAAAAGTATCTGAACAGCCGCAGGGGCGCACTTCTTATGGTAACGCACGACAGATATTTTCTGGACAGGGTCACCAACAGGATCATCGAGCTCGATTTCGGAAGGCTTTTCAGCTATCAGGCCAATTACAGCAGGTTCGTCGAAATGAAAGCCGAGCGCGAGGAGTTGGAACAGGCGTCGGAAAGAAAAAGGCAGAACCTGTACAGACGCGAGCTTGCATGGATACGCCGCGGAGCGCAGGCGCGTTCGACCAAGCAGCAGGCAAGGATCGACAGGTTTGAAAAGCTTAATGAAGAGCGTCCTCCCGAAACATACGGGAGTATCGAGATACAGGCCGGTTCAGCCCGCATGGGCAGGAAGACGATCGAGCTCGAGCATATTGCAAAGAGCTATGACGGCAGGAATATCATACGTGATTTCAGTTATGTACTTTCCAGGGATGACCGTGCAGGTATAATCGGACCAAACGGCGCGGGAAAATCCACACTGCTCAGGATAATAGCTGGCAAACTGCAGCCTGACAGCGGAAATGCGATATTCGGAGAGACGATAAAGATAGGTTTGTTCTCTCAGGAAAGCGAAGATATGGATACGGGCAAGCGCGTAATAGAGTATATACGGGACGAGGCCGAATACCTCACGACGTCGGAAGGTGTTGTGAGCGCTTCTCAGATGCTCGAAAGATTCCTGTTTCCTCCGGCAGTCCAGTGGACGCCCATTTCCAAGCTTTCCGGAGGAGAAAGAAGGAGACTGTATCTGTTGCGGGTCCTGATGGGCGCGCCCAATGTGCTGCTGCTCGACGAACCTACCAACGACCTCGATATTCAGACGCTCACGATTCTCGAAAACTATATCGACGACTTTCCGGGAGCTGTTATCGCTGTATCACACGACAGGTACTTCCTGG
>JAEXNT010000038.1 GCA_023439545.1 Bacillota bacterium | reverse complement strand
CCGGAGACAAACTCGCAGGCAGCAGCGGCCGAATAGCCGGGGGCATCACTCCCCACCACTTACTTGCGGCCAAAATGATCGCGGGATTTTTCAGGGAATTATCGGACGATCCGCCAAAAACGATCGTCGTAATAGGTCCGAATCACAAACGTATAGGTTTCGGCGGGCTGCAGACCTCCTCCTCCGACTGGGCGACTCCGTTCGGAAGGCTCGAAGCCGATGGCGAAATCGTGAAAACTCTTGTTGATAAGCTCAACGCTTCGGAAAACGACAGCGTCATGCAGGAAGATCACGCGATATCGGCGCTGGTCCCCTACATCAGGTATTACATGCCCGATGTCAGGATTGTTCCGATACTGCTTCACGGAAATTACTCCTCCGCGGATTCCCTTAAGCTGGGCAAGCTTCTCGGCAAAATTTCTGCAGAGAATCCCGGAAGTATTGCCGTCATTGCATCCGTCGACTTTTCCCACTATCTCGACGCCGTAACCGCATACAAAATGGATGACATAACGCTTAAGGCGATCAGGAATAATGATATTACGGCAATCAGCAGGATGAGCAATGACAATATGGACTCCCCTCCCTCCATCATCACGCTGCTTGGCGCAATGGGCACGGCGGGCGCCGCAGAGCCCGAAACAGCCGGGCACAGTAATTCCTCGGATATAACAGGCAGCGGTTATAATAATACGACAAGCTATTTTACTATGTTCTTCAGGAATAATGATAAATAATACATATTATGCTACATTATTTAGATCATGGTTTAGCTTGAACTGTTGTTTCATATTGTGAAATTGGATTCTGCAATGGTGGTTGTTTGGTATCACCAGAATTAGGTGTAGGATTTTTTGTAAAATAATCTTTTTCAGCTTCATTTATATATTTACGTTCTCCCTGAGCAGTTTTTGTATCTGTAATTTTCCACTTGAACGTACTATCATTATTTACAGCAAATTCATATAGAGTATATAGTCCCTTTAAATCTTGGGTTGCTGCTATCCCTTGAGTATTATCTTCATTTATGTATACTGATAGAACTGTATCCCCATAATTAAGATGTATCTGTTCTCTAATATCCCCCATATTTAGATCTTTATATTCAGGTTTCATATAACCAACAAGGGTATTAATTTTCCTATAATTGTTTAAGTCAATATTAAAAACCTCCGCCATCGTTTTATCCCATTTCAGATTAAAGTCATATACCTCTTTCATATTGTCCTTCTCACTGTTGTTTTTTATAGAAGAATCATTGTATGCATTTGTATCTATACTCGACAATTTCTCTGAATAAGTATTTGCAAATATCCCTACCGCTAACATAACCAAAATAGCGCTTACTACAAAAATTACAATGTTTCTTTTCTGTTTGTTGAATTTTATAATCATGATTGCCTCCTTTGTATTTGGTACATTCTCCATTTTTTAATAACATTCATTTCACTTAATACTATATTACAGCAATATATCCATACTGGACATCAGTTTCGCCACTACAAGTTAATCTGCCACCTGAGTTCAGTACTAAATCATTATAGTACTCGATAATCACAATGAAATTGGGTGAAAATGATGTATTGGCTTTGACTGCAGTTGCTGTGGCTGCTTGTCCAACTGCAAACACACTAATACTGCTTACATATATCGAAATAATGACTATTGAGACAATCGCCTTACTAAAGAATCGATTATTCAAGAGAGCTCCCCCTTTAAATTGGCTTCACTAATAATAACCTGCCAAAAAAGAAAAAGGGGACAAGTTTTTGAAAGATATTTTCTATTTTTTAATGTTCCTAGCTATTTCTGCCATTTCATTTTCCTCAACCGTTCCACTAAGTGAAAATGTATAGTCTTCATTATGCCATACCAAAATTTTGACTTTTTCATTTGAACTGAATAGAGCTTCATACCCGTTTATCTTAAGTTTCTTAACTGAAGCATCTTCCGTATCGATTCCAACTGAACCAGTTATTTTTCTCATTGAAAAAATAAAATAACTTTCTTCTCCTTTGAAGACCAGGCTGATCATATCACCTTTGACATCCTTTTTATCAAGCTTAAAACCTTCAGGTATATAGTCAAGGGTGATCTCATCGGATGCATATGAATCGCCTTTTGTACCTTCTTCGCTGAAATTGATTTCCGAATGTGTCTGGCTCATATCAATAACAAGGTTAAGGACCTTGACCCGCCAGGCTTCCACACTGAACACAAAAATACCTGACACAACAACTACTGTAAGCAAAAACACGGCGGCACGCTTTGAATATTTCGACACTTTTTTGTATACCAGTTTCCTCTGCTCGTTTCTGAATAACTTCCGCATTGCATTTTCATGCTCTTTTGAAAATTCAACATCCTCCGGGTCGGTAAGTTCCCTTCCCAATTCGTCAGCGGCTATAGAAGCGGCTTCATCTATCAAATCGCCTAATATTTTATCCCAAAGGTCATTGTCAATCATTTCATATCCTCCTTGGCAAGCGCTTGAGCCAACATTTTTCGTACTCTTACCAATCTTTTTTTAACTGTCTCTTCAGGTATTTCCAAATATTTTGCGATTTCTTCACGACTATATTTATGAACCTGTTTTAATAAAAGTACGTCTCTGTATTTAGAATCCAGAGCCTTAATCGCCTTGGTAATCCGCTCAACACTTTCTTTATCAATCAATATATACAGCGGGTCGTTTCCTGTGTCAGCCGTATCGGTATCAAAATCATCAACTTCATCACCCTGTATGTTCAAGTACAATTTTTTTTGCAAATACTTTTTGCAACATTTATACATATAATAACCAAGAAATTTTTTGTTTGGGGACAATTATTTTCATCAATCTTGTGCAAATTGCTGATTATTTTAATAAATGACTGTTGGACGGCATCTTCAGCAAGCTGTTTGTCCTGTAGGATTTTATTGGCTTCGCTGAACATTATATTACTATATTTCTTGTATAATCGCTCCACCTTTAATTGGTCTTTATCATCTTTTGCCCACATCGAAAACATAACCCCACTCCAGATCACGCTGCCATATTATGCCTATATTGAATTATAACTCATATGCTTCCAATTTTTCAAATATTTTTAGTTTTCTTAATTTTTATGTAAGATTTTAAAAACATTAAATAACATAGCTATTCCTCGGATATAACAGGCAGCGGTTATGATAATACGACAAGCTATTTTACTATGTTCTTCAGGTATAATGATAAATAAAAGTGCAACTTTATAAAAATATTATTGAACTAATTTAATAAATACGGGTATAATAAACTTACAACCATATTTAAACAAGAAAGCGGGAAAACAAATGAGATGGCTTGAAGTAAACAGCTCCAAACCACTGAATGGCAAGATCAAGGCCCCCGGTTCGAAAAACAGCTCTCTTGCTCTGCTGGCAGCCTGTTGCCTGGCGGAAGAACCAGTGTACATGACTAATATCCCTGAGATTTCCGATATTAAAGTAGTTTTTGAAATATTGCGAAGTCTCGGGGCTTCAATAAAAAAGGAAAATCAAACTTACATAATAGATTCACGAAAAATCGATACTGCGGAAATAGACCGGGAACTCTCCTCCTCCTTCCGCGCTGCCTATTATTTCGTTGGGGCGCTGCTTGCCAAGCATCATAAAGTCACTATCGGTTATCCCGGGGGCGATAATTTCGTCTCTAGGCCGATCGATCAGCATCTGAAAGGTCTTAAAGCCCTCGGCGCGAAAGTTTCTCTGTTCAATGACTATTATACGGTGGAAGCTGAAACGTTGTGCGGTTCCGAAATATTCTTCGACGTCATGTCCTGCGGCGCAACGATAAATGTCATGCTTGCAGCCGTACTGGCAAAAGGTAAGACTACGCTTTACAATGCTGCAAGGGACCCCGAAGTCGTTGATACCGCCGTAATGCTCAATAAAATGGGAGCTCGCATTTTCGGAGCCGGCACTGATATGATACGTATCCAGGGCGTTCCGCAGCTTGGAGGCTGTTCGCACTCAGCGGCGCCCGACAGGCTCATCACAGGCGCTTATCTGATAGGCGCAGGCATCACCGGAGGTACGCTGACGGTCGAGGACGCTATCCCCGAGCACCTTGAACCCTGCATGGCAAAGCTCACGGAAATAGGCCTATCCTTCGAGCAGACTGAAAGCAGCATTACGGTACATAGCGGCGGAAGGATCAAGGCTACACGCATCAGAACCGGCAAATATCCTATGTTTGAAAGCGACTTCCAGCAGCCGGTGACGGTACTGCTGTTGAAAGCCAACGGCAGGAGCACCATATCCGACCGCATTTACCCTAAACGTTTCAATCACTGCGAACAGCTCAACAGGATGGGAGCCGATATAGCCGTCAATAACGGCATAGCCCGGATAAACAGTCACAGGCAGCTTACAGGCACATGGGTGCACGCCTGTGATATCAGAGCCGGCACCGCACTCGTACTCGCCGGTTTGCTTGCGGAGGGCACTACGAGGATAACGGGCGTGGAACATATCGAACGCGGCTACGAGGATATTGTAAGGGACTTCAGGCTTCTGGGCGCCGATATCTCCATGATAACGGGCGAAGGTGTAGATGCACGGGATATCGGACAGGTACATGTATAAAACGGTTCGGGACAGATAAACCCGGATATAGGACAGATAACATGCAAAAAGTGATAGCCCGTATGAGCTATCACTTTTCCATTACTATAACATTTATTCGGGGATACCCACGTATTGCACATTCTTTGAAAATGCCAGATACGGGAAATAAATGGCACTGAAGAATATAGCCAGCAGAACTGATCCTGCGCTGCCCTTGCCATATGCCTTAAGGAAGGAAGCGAGCGCAATTATTGCAATAACGATATCAACGATAGGGATTAATAACAATAATATCCACCAACCGGGTCTTCCGCCAATTTTGAGCATCAAATACGTGTTGTAAATGGGTATCAGGCATCCCCACCCCGGTTTGCCGGCTTTTTTGAACAGGATCCAATAGCTGACCAGCTCAAGGATACCTATGGCAAAGCAAGCGATCCATGCCACTAGTATTATGGCCCCTCCAATAGCAAAAAGGCCATCTGCGTAAGAACTCTGCATAATATTTACCTCCAAAATTATTGTTAGCACCATAACATAATAATGCAATTATTTATTATTTTCAATAAAAAATTACATTTTTTATTGAAGTAGAAAATAAACAATCTGCATTTACACAAAAAAAACGGGCCGAAATTTAATTAATTTCATTCCGGTCCGTTTAATCTTCAGCTGTTTGCCCTTATGCGCACTATATAAATTTTATGACTCTTCTCCGAACGTCACTTTCAACTTCAATGTGGTTCCGTCCCTAACTACGGTGAAAACAGCCGTATCTCCCGGTTTATAAGCTTCCTTTGCCTTGTCGAGATCACTCATCGTTTTTATAGTCTTGCCATCTATGGCCGTAATGACGTCGCCCGGCTGCAAGCCGCCCTTTGCGGCTCCGCTGCCGGCTGTGACATCATTTATATAAATGCCGACAGGCAATTTGTAAAAGCTTGAGTACGCACTGGTCACTTCGATTCCTGAAATCCCGATAAACGGTCTGCCTTTGACCTTGCCATAGGTTCTGAGTTGATCCACTATCGGTTTCGCGTCGTTTATCGGTATCGCGAAGCCCAGGCCTTCGACGCCGGAAGCTGCTATTTTGACTGAATTGATGCCTATGACCTGGCCCTGGGAATTGAGGAGAGCTCCGCCGCTGTTGCCTTCGTTTATAGCGGCGTCCGTCTGTATCAGGCTCATCGTCCTGTCATCCATTTCGACCGATCTGTTCAGTGCGCTTATTACACCGACAGTCACGGAGCCTGCAAATTCCATACCGAGCGGATTTCCGATCGCGACTGCAAGCTCGCCTACCTCCAGCTGTGATGAATCGCCGAATTCGGCGACCGGAAGATTATTGAGGTCCACCTTTATCACAGCCAGGTCAGTCTGGCTGTCACCACCCTTGAAGGTTGCCTTTGCCTCTCTTCCGTCAGGAAGAAAAACCTCGAGCAGCGTTCTCGCGCTTACTCCGCTCTTGGGATCGGCATATGAAACCACATGGTAATTCGTCATGATGTATCCGTCTTTGCTGATGATTATTCCAGAACCTTCGCCTACCATTCCGTTATTGCCGCCCAAATAATTCGACCTGTTACCCGATACCGTCATTCGTATTCCGACTATGGACGGACCTGCCTTCTTCGCGATCGCAGTGACATCCGAGCCTTTGGCAAGCGCTGCCGTCTGTATGCCGGACGTCCCGGAACCGGTAATGACGTCCCTCCCGGACGCAGCCGCGGCCGGAGTCCGCAGATCAGGAGCCTGTACCGCCGCAGCCTGTAAATCCGAAGTGTCCTCCGAAACAGCTGTATTGGAAGCTAAAGTCATATTCTTCAGGTCACCGGTGAGTTTTGCATATATGAAACTTCCGGCGGCAACGCTGCTTATCATCGATGTTACAAGGATAAGAGCTATGTAAACAAATACCCTGTGCTTCCTACCGGACGGCTTGCGGCTGTTTTCCGGCAAATTGCCGTTGTTAGAGCTATAATTACTATTCTGATCTCCATACATATCTATGACCTCCCCTGAGTTATCTGTGTTTATATAAATGATACCCCTGTTTTGTTACAAAATATAAAAAACTTTTTTAATAAATTGTTAAATTATAAGAAACCCGGGAAAAATATATGATCATCCGTCTGGTTACTTTCTATTGCTGGAGTTTTGTTCAAAGAGCATATAGATTCGCTTCGGCGCAAATTTTAACAATAGTATTTGCTGCGCAAATACTCACAGCTGAAACGAAACGCGCAGCATTTCATATTGCTCGCGAGCTTCGCTCAAACAGAAAATTTGCCTTGCCAATAGCTAATCAATATGCTCTAATTCACAAAACTCATGCAATATCATGTAACCAGGCGGATGAATTGATTATTCATTACCAGTCGACTACAAACGATTTGATCAGCGCAAAGTATTCCCTCAAGTATGAAGGAATGACGATTTGCACTGTTTTGCCGGAAATGGCGTGAGCATTGAGTCCGTTCCTTTCGGCAAGCATCTTTGCCCTCAGTATATGAAAACTGTTGGTAATGAAAGTAATTTCACGCACCGGTTTCCCGGCCCTGGTTTCGATCAGTTCCCTGCTCAGCCTGAAGTTTTCCATCGTGCTTGAAGCCCTGGTTTCGGATAGTATCCTGCTTTCATCTATGCCATTTGAGACAAGGTACTTTTTCATTGCCTCAGCCTCGGTCACTGTTTCGCCGCGGCCCTGTCCGCCGGATACGACAACTATGGTATCAGGATATTTTTTCAGGTACTCTGTCCCGGCTGCAAGCCTCTCCCTGAGAGATACACTCGGAACGTCGCCCTTAAGTCCGGCGCCGAGTATGATCAGATAATCAGTTTTGGTTTGAGGATCGGAGCCGCCGCTGAAAATTATAAGGCCTTCCAATGCCAGAAATTGCAGCAACAGGATCACAAGAACGGGCAGCATGACCTTTTTATAATTTGTCTTTCTTTTTACTCTCGATATTACCTTAGTTTCGCTTATGCCTTTCAAAGCTCTCCCCCGGTATGTCCGCCCATAATAAACAGGCTTGTTATGGCTGTAGTACAGTTTTATTATACCATATTTATTATGTGTATTCCATTCATTTGAAGATCCTGACGGGATTGCGCCCGATCAGCAAGGCCGACAGAAGCTTTCCCTTGTATTTACTTTTTTACTTGTCATCTGCTAGAATAATATTACAAAATATAATATTACGTTTTTGGGGGTTGGCTCAATGCGCATAATTGAAAAGTCTCTAAAAAACATACCCTGGCAGGATAAACCGGAAGGATATGAAGGCGTAGTATGGAGATATGACGGGAATCCCATCATAGAACGTAATCCCACCCGGCATTGCGCACGCGTTTTCAACAGCGCGGTCATCCCATACGGCGACGGTTTCGTCGGTGTATTCCGCGCGGATCATACGGACGGAAAAGCCAGGCTGCATATGGGGCGCAGCAGGGATGCCATCCATTGGGAAATAGACGATGATGCGATCCTGTGGAAGGATGAAGAAGGCAGGCCCTACGACCCCAATTATGCTTACGATCCCAGGCTTGTCGAGATCGACGGCGTTTACCATATAGTCTGGTGCACGGACTTCGGCGGCGCAGCCCTGGGGCTTGGCGCCACTACCGATTTCAAGACCTTCACCAGACTCGAGAATCCATTCATACCGTTCAACAGAAACGGAGTACTTTTCCCCCGGAAGATCAACGGAAGGTATATACTGCTGTCCAGACCGAGCGACAGCGGCCATACGCCCTTCGGGGACATATTCGTCAGCGAAAGCCCGGATCTCAGGTACTGGGGAAGGCACAGGCGTGTAATGATAAAAGGCGGTTCTGGCTGGTGGCAGGGCACTAAGATCGGTGCAGGCCCGGCGCCGATAGAGCTGGACGAGGGCTGGCTTTTGTTCTACCATGGGGTCTGCACCACCTGCAACGGCTATGTTTACAGCATGGGAGCGGCGATACTGGATAAGAACAACCCGTCGAAGGTGCTTTACAGAACCCGTGAGCACCTGATGACTCCGGAAAAGCCTTATGAAACTACAGGCTTTGTTCCCAACGTCGTCTTCCCCTGCGCTACGGTCCAGGACGCCGAAACAGGCAGAATTGCTATTTTCTACGGCGCTGCCGACACATATGTTTCCCTGGCATTCGCAAAAGCAGACGAACTCGTGGAATACATCATAAAAAATTCCGAACTGCTTCCCGGCGACGATTTGGAGTACAGATGATCAGAGGTGTGGGACAGAGGGACTGTGACTTTGTACCATTTTCCCCGGAAAGTGAGTCGGGAGACGGTTCTTCAACTCATTTTCGAAATGAGTTGAGAACCGTCCCACGACTCAGTCCACCCCTTTTTTATTACTCCTACTTCTTAGTTACTAATTTGGCCATCACATAACCCGTCTTCCCCTTCGAGGTGGTTATCTTGTACCAGTCCCCGCTTTTGGATACGAGTGTTACAGTTTCACCCTTGACTAATTTTGTAATTATCGATGACGTCGTGTTGGGCTGAGAGCGCAAATTCAGCACAGCTGTGTTGACGACCGCCTTACCGAGCGTTGCAGGCGTTGTTGCCGGCGGTTTTGTCCCTGTCGATCCCGTATTGCCCGTGTTACCGGTACCTGTGCCAGACTTCGACGGCGTTGTTGAAGCGCCCGCCATCAATTTATTAAGCTCGGTCTGAAGCGCAAGAATCGCCTGCTCCTGGGCCGATAACCTGGCTGTAAGCGTATTATTCTGGTCGGTCAGAAGCTGTATTTTTGTCGTCAATTGAGCAATCGCGGCATCCACATAACTCTTGCTGACTATCGGATCCTGGTCGGAGCCGGGTTCGGCATTGGAATTGACGGCAAAGACGATATTCATGCCCATGGATAAGATAAGCAATATCAGACCGGCCGCTACAACAGACTTGTAATGAGGTTTCATCAGACAGCCTCCCTTTTCTTTTGTCATTTTTCTTCATGTTCCAAAATAATTATACCGCATTTTGGAATATATTTTGTTACAGAATGCTTAAAATAGTGTGACATTAAAGCAAAAAGGCAATTGCGGGTTCCTGTACCGCTGCGCTCATTGCGCGCATGAGCACATCTCATTAACATAAAGCATAATGTAATACTATAAGTTTATGAAAGGAGTGACCAATGTGTACAATGAAAATGCATTGAATTCATGCCCCTATTATGCCAACACACCTATGTATACCCGGGCAAATATGTTTAATGCTTATAATATGAGTCCATATCTATATTACGATAACACTCCCACGTATTACACAAGCTATCCAAATCAGTTTCCCAATCAATATGCCCCATTGAGATATGCAGCAGAAATTACCAATTCGATCATATTAAAGGATTACGGGCCGGAACCGTTTGCAGTAAACATTGAGGAGGCCACCAGGCAAAACAATGCATTTCGTAGAGCATTATGGACAGGAACCCATTTACAGCTTACTTTGATGAGTATCGGGGTTGGGGAGGACATAGGCTTGGAAATCCATCCAAACCTCGATCAATTCATACGTATCGAAGAAGGTCAGGGACTTGTTAAAATGGGTGATATAAAAGACAAGCTGGATTTTCAGGAGAATGTAAATAAAGACTACGCTTTTATCATCCCCGCCGGTAAATGGCATAATTTAATCAATACCGGCAGCATACCGCTTAAATTATACTCCATCTATGCCCCGCCTCAGCATCCGTATGGAACTGTTCATGAAACCAAGGCAGAGGCTCAGGCTGCCGAATAAAACCGTAGCTGCTGATAAATAAAAGCGAAATGTCGCTAAAAACAGCTTTAGCTGGTAGATTAAATTATCATGGAAGCTGTTTTTTCATGTTCTGCATCTTATCTATAATCGTTTGGGTTGCCCCAGTACTCAAACCGATTAAACTCCGGGTTTGTTGAAGCAAAATGTATCCATATTGGCGCATAATCCAACTCGGGGTGAGCAATAAAGAATGTTCTATCCCCGTACCTTACAGCCTCCAATGCCAATGGCAGCTCACGCCTGAATATTGCATTGCGTACGGCGGATACGGCGGATCCGAACTGACCGTCAACATATACATATGCATATAGTAAGGGTTTCCCATTATAATTTTTCCATTCTGCAAGTACTTCATCTCTCATGCTGTTAACCTTATCAAATGCAAACTGCAGACCTATGGTAAGAAAGAGCTCCGCGGTAATATCCGAATGTGTTAACGTATAACTACGGCCTGCCACCGGCTCCGTCATTGTAACCCCAGGCCGGAACTCCACATTCAATTTATCAGGATTCAACCTCTTCACAATTAACCTCACCGGGCAGGGATTATGCTGCCATCCGCCTGATTCATCAATACCGATTCTGCAGAATTATTCTATGAAGAGGAAGGCGGAAAGGTTACAAATCAGAGTAATTTCAGCAGCAGCTTCCACTGCTCGAATTTTTTCTCGAAACCGATAGTGTAAGCCGGACTTGTCGAAGGCAGGCTGTAGAAGGTTTTACCGGAGGCGTCGACGCCGCGCTTTTCTACATAGCGCTTATAAAGCCTTTCAGCCGGGCCTCCGTTGAAACAAACACTGACAATATTGGGGTAACGCTTAAAAAGGCCGGCAAAATCGTTGGGCACGGGATCCTTAATATCACTGTCGCTGCTGCCCTCCCTCTCACAAGCCTCAAGCACATCCCAAACTGCTATATGATGAACCAGCAGGAATTTTTTCCGTTCATCGTAATCCTCATCGATCGTTTGCCCGAAAAGTGAATACATGATTCTCCAGAAATTATTCTGCATGTTTCCGTAATATTGCTGTCTTCTCAGTGATATGACACCGGGCATCGTCCCGAGTATCAGAACCTTGCATTTATCATTCACGATCGGGTCAAAAGAGTATATCGGCATCCGCGCTCCCTTCCGCCCCTGCATTCTTCTCCGGCTCCGCCCCTGCCACTCCGGCCTCAAGCGTTTTATTGATCGCGCCCCATATCTCGTCCCGACCCAGCTTTGTTTCGGATGAATAAGCCAGCAGGCGCTCACCCTGCAGACCAAGAACCTTTTTAATATCCTGCAGCCGTCCATGTATCTGTCCGCGTGAGATCTTGTCCGCTTTTGTGGCAACAATAAGGCACGGGACGCCTTGTTCCCTTATCCAGCGGTACATCATCCCATCGTCTTCCGTAGGCGAATGACGTATATCCACGAGCAGCAGCACCATCCTGAGCTGCAACCTGTGATTGAGATAGGTTTCGATCATTGCGCCCCAGGAGGCCTTTTCCTCTTTTGACACCTTTGCAAAGCCGTAACCGGGCAGATCTACGAAATAAAAACAGTCATCGACGTTGTAAAAATTGATTCCCCTTGTTTTGCCGGGCTCGGATGAAACTCTCGCGAGGCTCTTTCTGTTCAGCAATGTGTTTACAATGGACGATTTTCCGACGTTCGAACGTCCGGCGAGCGCTATTTCCGGCAGCTGCCCGGCCGGGTACTGTGCGGGCTTTACCGCAGTCAATTCATATCTTGCCTTATTCAGATCCACTATGTATTCTCCTTTTCATTCACGGACAAGTATATTAATATTATACTAAAGATAAAGCAAAAAAATCAGGAGTATGTGATGAAAGACAGAAAAACTGTCGCAATTTCGATTCAAAACCTTCTAGATTACGCAATGCAGGCGGGAGACCTCTCGGCGGGAGCCCGGTTTTCATCGAGGGCGGTTGAAGGTACCAGAGGTCACGCAGCAGTCAGGAAGGCTTTTAAGGAATCACTTTCGGCAAATGACGTATATGAGGCTGAAGTGCCGATATCCTTCAGGCTTGAGGGGACAACCGTGGATCTCGAGGTAAACGGCCGTATCGACGGCGTGTTGAAGGACCCCTCCGGCATAACGATACATGAGATCAAAACCACTATCCTGCCCCTCGACGATATAGAACACGACTACAACCCGCAGCACTGGGCGCAGGCCAAAAGCTACGCATACATGTTTGCCTCCCAATACGGGCTCGATTATATAACGGTCAGGCTTACGTACTACCAGCTTGACGACCGTCAGGAAAAATCGTTCATCGATTTCTACAGCTTCGACGCGCTCGAGGGATTCTTCATGCCTATGGTCAGGGAGTTTCTGGGTTGGCAGGAAGTGGTCCACGGATGGTCCGATACGCGCGATAAATCGATTAGGTCCCTCGCCTTCCCTTATCCCAGATTCAGAGCGGGACAGTGTGAATTTACCGATTCCGTCCACAATGCGATCGAGAACCGCGAGTTATTGTTCGCCCAGGCTCCGACAGGCACGGGAAAAACCATCGCGGCACTTTTCCCCGCCGTAAAGGCGCTTGGAGAAAGCCTGGTCTCCAGAGTGTTCTACCTTACGGCAAAAACGACGACACGGACGCTTGCCGAGAAGGCTCTCGACGATATGCGAAAGAGCGGCTTGTCCATAAGATCCATTACGTTGACGGCAAAGGAAAAGATCTGTTTCAGCTCCGGACAGCCATGTAGTCCCGACACCTGCGAATATGCCGCAAACTATTACGGCAAGCTTAAAAAGGCAATGACTGAAACTCTGGCGGAAGAAACGCTTGACAGGTATACCATAGAAAGGGCTGCCGAAAAACATACGATCTGCCCGTTTGAGTTTTCGCTCGATCTCTCTTTGTGGTGCGATGTTATAATTTGCGACTATAATTATCTTTTTGATCCGAGGGTCTACCTCAAAAGGTTTTTCACACAGCGTGGAGATTACGCCTTCCTTATTGACGAAGCGCACAACCTTGTCGACAGGGCGCGCGACATGTACTCGGCAGAGCTTTCCAAGCGGGCTTTCTTCGAACTCAGGCAGCTTTCGAAGCTTGAATTGCCCCAGATCACGGACATATGCAACCGTATTTACAAGTATTTTCTGGATGCCGCGAAAACCATGGCGGAAGAGGATGACGAAGAAAACAAGGTTTTCTATAAAGTGCGCAGGATATGCCCCGAAGACCTTTACAAGCTTCTGGAACGATTCACTGGCATACTTGAAGACTGGTTACTGAGAAATCCTCCGGTCTCCTTTATGGAGCAGCTGTTGGATACTTATTACGGCAGCCTGTTGTTTATGAAAATAACTGAACTTTACGATGAACGTTATGTTACTATTTTTGATAAATCTTCGAGGGACTTTAAGATAAAGCTGTACTGCGCCGATCCTTCCAAACTGCTGCGTGAAGCCATGAACAAGGGGCGCTCAGCCATTTTGTTTTCGGCGACATTATCGCCCATGAACTATTTCACATGGATGCTCGGCGGAGGAAACGACGCGCGCTTCCTTGATATTCCCTCGCCCTTCCCGAAGGAAAACCTCTGCGTATATGTGGACGATTTCATATCGACAAAATACAAGACGCGCACCAATTCCTACGACGCTATCGCCAAGGCAATACTCGAGACTGCGACGGCCAAAACCGGCAATTACATGGCTTTCTTCCCCTCCTTCGAATACCTCAATGAGGTATATTACAGGTTCATGGGGATCAAATCGGGCATCCGCACGCTTTATCAGGCTCCCGGCATGTCTGACGCCGCGCGGCAGGAATTCCTGAATGAGTTCGAAAGCTTCGGAGCTTCGAGTCTTGTAGGTTTCGTGGTAATGGGAGGAGTATTCGGCGAAGGCATCGACCTCGCGGGTGACAGGCTTTCGGGCGCGATCATCGTAGGCGTGGGACTGCCGCAGGTCTGCAATGAAAGGAACATATTGCGCAGGTACTTTGACGAACAGCTTGGAACAGGTTTCGATTACGCCTATACGTATCCCGGGATCAACCGCGTGCTGCAGGCTGCGGGCCGCGTCATCCGGACGGAAAACGACATGGGCGTTGTAATACTGCTCGATGAACGCTTTTCCTTCCAAAACTACCGCGAGCTGCTGCCGTCCGAATGGAGCCCGGTAGCGCGCGCCTCCGACGGCTGCAGCCTGACGGAGGTACTGGGAGATTTTTGGAGGTAATATAGTATCTACCAACAGTTATAATGTACTTTTTCTTCATCAAACCTGTCCGTACAGGATTTTTTCTCTCCTATATGCCCGATAGCTATAGTCCCTACAGGAACTATGTTTTCAGGTAAATGTAAAGTATCTACATAGACTTGAAAGCAGTCTGATAAAATTTCCGGAACACCGCACCAAACAGCGCCCAAACCAAATCCGTGAATACAGAGAAGCATATTCTCGATTGATGCAGAACAGTCTTCGATTAAAAAATCATGATACGGTTGTTTTCTCTTATCCCCGCATACAACTATAGCTGTATCGGACTTACCAATCATTTGCGCTTCCTCTTTTGCTTCCGACAAAACTTTCAACAGAGACCTGTCTTTTACGACGATAAAATTCACAGGCCTTTTATTTCCTGCCGTCGGCGCATGAAAACCCGCGCTCAATATCGTTCTCAGAATATCATCACTGATTTCACCGGATTCGAATTTTCTTATGCTTCTTCGGGTAAAAATAGCTGTATTAACATCCATAATCCTAACCCCGGAAATAATTATTTAGAGGACATACCTTTGAGTGATCCACAGCCAACCCTTATTTCAACGTCAGTTCCACGGGACAATGGTCGGACCCCATCACCTCTGCGCGAATGTCCGCTCCCTCAAGGCAGCATTTCAGCCGTTCGGACACGCAGAAATAATCGATACGCCAGCCGACGTTCTTCTCTCGGGCGTTGAACATATATGACCACCAGGTATATGCATTTGCCCTCTCGGGGTAGAAATAACGGAAGGTGTCGATGAAACCGGCTTCCAGAAGCTCGTTGAACTTTGCGCGTTCCTCGTCGGAAAAGCCCGCGCTGTGGTGGTTAGAGGCAGCGTTTTTGATATCGATCTCCTTATGGGCGACATTCATATCGCCGCATACAATGACCGGTTTCACGCAGTCGAGCTTTTTCAGGTAGCAGCGGAAGGAGTCCTCCCACACCATCCTGTAGGGCAGGCGTACCAGCTCCCTTTGCGAATTCGGCGTGTATACGGTCACAAGGTAGTAATCTTCGAATTCCAGCGTTATGACTCTGCCTTCATTGTCGTGCTCTTCGATACCAATCCCGTATGCGACGGCAAGAGGTTCCTTTTTTGTGAAAACGGCGGTTCCGGAGTAACCTTTTTTCTTTGCATGGTTCCAGAATTGAAAATAGCCGTCCAGTTCGAGTTCATACTGCGGGTCGGAAAGCTTTGTCTCCTGAAGGCAGAAAATATCGGCGTCCATGTATTTGAAAAAATCCATAAAGCCTTTGCCTATGCAGGCTCTCAATCCGTTGACGTTCCACGAGACCATTTTTGTCATTTTACGTACCTCATATTTATTTTTTTCTTTTTGGAGCAACCGAATAATCAGTTCCGATTCTACCGGCTAAATATCGACGGTTTTTCATTTTTTACCGGAAGATCTACCGGAAGTTACTATTCGCTTGTTCCATTGCATCCTTCTTGGCTGCATCGGCAGTAATCTGCCAGTACTTATATTCTACCTTGTTTTTAAGCAATTGTGTACTATGCTTTTTGTAAGTCGAGAACAAGATTGCTGCCAGTATCAGCAAACACCCTGCCACTGCTCCGACGCCTTCCGGCCTCTCGCCCAGCAGGGCATAAGCGAAGACTGCGGCAGCCACCGGTTCCATCGTATAGATCACCGTCGCCTTTTCGGGCCTGACGAACTTTATTGCGCTCGACTGAACAAGTATAGTCGTAACGGAAATCAGTATACCCAGTATTAAAATAGCTCCCGGCGTGAACCCCGGGCCTTTAAAATCAGGAAGCTTCCCGTCATAAAACGCAGCCAGCACGAAAAATGCCAGAGTACCTGTAACATGCTGCATGAATGTGAACTGTGCCGGATCTGTCCTGCCTGTGAACAGCTTCAGCGACGCAAGATACAGCGAGAAGAATATTGCATTGCCCAGCGCGAAAAGGTCTCCGATATTGAAGTTAAGGCCGTTGAAGCGGCCGGTGAGCAGCAAAACGCCGGATACCGCGGTCAGCGCGCTGACGATTTCACGCTTGCCGGGCAGTATCCTTTCGGCAGCAGCCATTATCAGCGGAGTGAGTACTACCGATAGCTGCACGATGAAGGCTGTATTGGAACTGCTGGTCCCGCTAAGCGCAAGCATGCAGAAAATGTTGCTGAGAACAGACAGCAGTCCTATCCCGAAACCGGCGGCTACCGTCCTTATATTTATTTTCCGTATTCTTTTGAAAAAGACGGCAGTCAGCAGTATCAAGCCTCCGAAGAAGTATGCAAAAAGTATGGTGAAATAAGGCAGGCTTCCAAGAAGGAGCTTGGACCATATGTATGATGAGCCCCACAAAACGGCGTTAAGAAGCATAAATACCGATGCGTTGTTTTCCTTGATAATGTTCATACATTCTCATCCCCTGATGTATACTATTCTGACTTTTTGCAATATTTATGGCGAAAGTTGCTTGAAAGGCTGCAAAAAGTGCGGTTGTCATAAAGAGGCATTAAAGTATACCCTGCGGGCATATGAATAACCATGAGGATTTTGAAGCGGAGGCTTTGATTTGGATCAGGATCTGAATTCGAACGAGCAGAAAAGAGGGTATCTCAACAGCGATTTTGAGTATTTTCACCTGAAAGATATGAAAAACCTGCGATTTGAATATCATTATCATGATTTCAGCAAAATCATCGTATTCATTTCCGGAAACGTTACATATCTGATAGAAGGAAAGGCGTACAGGCTAAAGCCCTGGGACATACTATTCGTGGGCAGCAGCGAGATACACAAGCCGATGATCGACCCGACAGTCCCATATGACAGAATCGCAATATGGGTAAAACCCGGCTTTCTTGAAAATCACAGTCAGGGAAGCGATATGCTGACCTGCTTCCGCCTGACTGCCGAAAGGAATGTAAACCTTTTACGGCTTGAGGCAAATGAGATCAAATATGTGCAAGCCTTGCTTGCAAGGTTGGAGGAAGCCTGCAAATCGGGCGGCTTCGGATCGGATGTACTTAAAAATGCCATCTTCCTTCAACTCCTTGTCATATTAACGAGAGAGTTGCTCGGGAAAAGCGGTGCAAAGGAAATAGGCGATATCGTTACCGATGCCGGTATACAAAAGATCCTCAATTATATAAATGCCAATATCGGAGCGGACTTGTCCGTAGACACCCTTGCCGGCAGGTTTTTTCTGAACAGGTACTATCTGATGCACAAATTCAAACAGCAGACCGGCTTTACAGTTCATGGCTTCGTACTGCAGAAGCGGCTGCTGAAAGCCGACACCCTGATAAAAGGCGGGGCTCCGGCTGCCCTTGCGTGCGAATCAAGCGGTTTCAATGATTATTCTAACTTTGTGAGAGCATATAAAAAGCAATTCGGGTGTTCGCCCAGAAAAAGGTCCGACCCCGCTATTTTGCGCCAAACAAACCATATAGATATTTGATCAGCATTGTTATGATCAATATCAACAATGTGAAAAACAGCAATGTCATCCACGCGCGCCCGCGTCTTTTACTGTCAGAATGCTTTTCAGCAAAGCGGTACTGTTCTTCGTGATAATCGACTTCTCCGGCTCCGGACCCAGCCGTATAATTTGCCGTGCCTTCTGACGTATCTCCCGGCGTATCATTTGCCGTATCCTCTTCAGTTATGCCTTCCTCTTTCGCTCCAGCTTCCTCCGGCATATCCGCATCCGCTCCGCTTTCCTCTTCCGGAGCCTCGCCAATCGTCCCCTCAGGTTTTACATTGTCCGGGAAAGCCGCGTCTTTTGAGGCTTCCCTGCTGTTTTCAACTATTTCTCTGGCTTTATCCAGCATGTCGCCAGGCACAAACAGGTCTACTCCATAGATGGTACCGCCCATCATGATCATCATGTAGCCGCCGCTCTCCCTGTATTTCCTCAATACCGGGATATCATTCGCCTTGAGCAGCGACTCGATCATATCGGCTTCCATACTGCTGTTGACCGACAACAAAAAGGCCTCGACATCATTTTCGGACATACGGCACACTCCCTTTTCAGTCATCAAATCTATAAAGCTGGTCCTTTGTAAACGTCCATTCGGGTGTTACGATCTCTTCGTCGGAACTGACGGCGTACCAGGGATCACCCTCCCGATTGGCCGGATTTTTTAGTATTTGCATATCCTGCGCAGGCATAAAGCCCTGTGCGGCGATATAGTATTTCCCGCCCGTTTCCTTGCTGACGGCCATGTCGAGTACAATAACACAGTGCCCAGGCGAAGCGCCTTTTAAGAAAACATCTCCGGGCTGCAGCTCATCGATCTGTATGTTTTTCATTTCCTTCGAGAGCGAAAGCGTTCCCGCATATGCGAAAACCATATCCAGATAACTCCTGAAGCTGTCGTAGCCGGCGCCGGTAGTCCCTTGGCCGCTCTCCCAGCCGGCTTCGTTTCCGCTGACTTTTATCCTGCTGCCTTTTATCCAATTAGAATAATCAGCTTTGAAGCCATTTGTAAAATTGAAAGAGATACGGTCATACAAGCCTTTTCCGTACAGATATTCCGCCCTTAACCGGATAACGGAGTCAGCGCACTGCTGCAGATCTCTTTTACCGACGTCCAGATCGATGACGGCAGCATACACGTCATTGGGTTTTATTTCACCGTTGTAATACATAACTTTCGAACCGTCAGGCTTGAGTGGCAGATTTCTCAGATATTCTCCGAACGAACCCTGCGGCAGGTCTATCCTTTCACAGCCCTCCGGCGCAGATATCCGTTCCTGTACGGTATTTCCCTCCGGGAATATAAGATTTGCAGCTTCCACCGCATCGGCTCCATGGTTTGAGTCGGCTAGCAAGCCAAAAGAAGCGTCGCTTTTAACGGTTTCGTCGGCGGTCACTCCGACGGAACCCGTATTATCCGCGGCAAGCTCATACTTTCCCGCATTGCCCGCATCTTTCGTACTTACGTTAAAAAGGCCTTCTTCCGCTGTATAGATTGTTATTGCACATACAGCAAACAAAACAAGTAATTTTAATACCGGTTTTTTCATAAAAAAAGCCTCCCATTCTCATTGTAATCTTGTATTTCCAAAATTTCAACCCGCCGATATTCAGCCAATACTGTCTGATTTAAATTACTTTATGCGGGTAATAATACAAAAATACTGATAATAAAGGAGATGGGAATCATGAAGGCAACAATCGACAGAGATGGCTGCATAGCCTGCGAACTATGTGCGAATACGTGCCCGGAAGTATTCAGGATGGCTGATGACGGGCTGGCGGAGGTCTATGTGGACGAAGTTCCAAAGGAAGTCGAGGATTCTGCTAAGGAATGCGAGGAAAGCTGTCCCGTTTCAGTAATCCATGTCAGTTAGCTATAGGCAGATATCAATGATTTGTTGTATACTGAAAAATATGATTTCGCTGCAGAAAGTCGCTTTTATGCTTGCAGGCGACTTTTTGCCGTAAAATCAAAATATCATTTTACATGGGAAGCGAAGATAGTCTGTTGAAAAAGGATAAGCTCTTTTATTGGAAACTGTTTTTATCTACCTTTACCCTGAGCACTTTTACATTCGGCGGAGGATACGTAATAGTACCGCTGATGCAGAAGCGCTTTGTAAAGGAACTCAAATGGATAGATGAAGATGAAATGCTCGATCTTGTTGCAATAGGACAGTCGGCGCCGGGACCAATCGCGATAAACACGTCCATCCTGGTCGGGTACCGGATGGCCGGTATTCCAGGAGCCTTCCTGACGATACTTGGAACAATACTTCCTCCGTTGATTACCATAACCGTCATATCGTATTTTTATATAGCCTTCAGGGACAACACGATCGTAAAAACCCTGATGAAGGGGATGTCAGCCGGCGTAGCTGCCATAATTGTCGACGTCGTTATCGATATGGCTGCAAAGATAATAAAAAACAAAACGCTGCTTCCTATAGCCGTCATGATCCTGGCATTTATAGCGGCGGCCTTTCTTAAAATCAACCTCATTTACATACTCCTGATCTGCGGTGCTCTGGGAGCCTGGACGACATACCGGACGAACCGCAATACGGGCACGAGGGAGGAACAGGATAAATGATCCTTATTCAATTGTTCTGGAGCTTCTTCCTTGTAGGCCTGTTCAGCTTCGGAGGAGGGTATGCCGCGTTACCGCTTATACAGCACCAGGTTTTGGAGATACATAACTGGCTGACTCCCACGGAATTCATGGACGTGCTGACCATATCCCAGATGACCCCGGGTCCTATCGCCATCAACGCATCCACGTTCGTCGGCGCCAAAACCGCCGGATTGGCAGGCGCGATAGTGGCTACCGTAGGATGCGTCACACCTTCCTGCATAATCGTATTGATCCTTGCAACACTTTACTACAGATTTAAAGGCCTCCGTATGGTACAAGGCATCATCAAAGGCCTCCGTCCGGCCGTTGTCGCTCTTATCGCCTCCGCTGGCCTGTCGATACTGGTCACGGTACTATTCAACAAGACTGCGTTCCCCATAAAATCCTCCGATCTCAACTGGATAGCCGGAGCGCTGTTTCTAGCCAGCTTGTTCCTTCTGAGAAAATTCAAGCTTAACCCAATAATCGTCATGCTGATTGCAGGTGCGGCAGGCATAGTCGTTTACGGTTTTTTGGGCCTGTGAAACAATCACCCCCGAATCACCCCTGATTAACTTTTCTTCATACCTTCAAGATGATTACAGCGGCTTTCCTAATCTTTAAAATAAGATTAAGAAAACCAAAGGGAGATGGTCATGATTGAATCCGTTCACACGCAGATATGAAGATAACAGTTCGGAAACAGGTTTTCAATTCACCTTTCATTGCGATCTCTGCAATGATGGCTTCAGATCCACTCTTTTGGAGTCGGAAACAAGTAAAAAGGGCGCATTGCTCAGAAATCTGTCAGGCGGGGCAAAAGCGCTCAGTCACCTCTTCGGCGGCGCCGCCGGCGTGACTGTTTGCAGTTCCGGTATCGGAAGCGATGCTTTGTCCGGCAGGCTGAACAATATGAGCCCGGAATGGCAGAAGGAACACGAGGAAGCTTTCATTACGGCTCAAAACGAAGCACAGCAATATTTCAACCGCTGCCAGTGCTGCCGCAGGCGGGTTTGCGATATAGATTTCAATGAAGACGAGGGTATGTGCATCGAATGCGCTCCGCGTTAGGCTGTTCAACCACGGCAGGCGTCTGCCCCAAAATTGTCAGACATAGTAAGGTGGAAAACGTAAACATTTGTATGCTTACTAAAACTGAAGATTGAGGGGTTAGTTCAAATGATCAATTTAGTCTGGTTAATAATCGGCATCATCTCACAGCTATTTTCCAACGGCAAGCAGATCATACCCGCTGCGGTGGTGATCGCTATGATCTTTTTCCTGAGGTTCGTACGAAAGAGCAAGCCGTTGCCCGGTATCCTTATCGGCATCATAGCAAACATCGCCATAGCTTTTTACATTTTTGAAGGCATCATTCCTTTGAAGGGAAGCCTTTACTATATTGTGGTGGGCGGAATGACTGCGATATCCTTCCTTCCCTATATTGCCGATCGTCTTATATCGCCGCGCATCGGCGGATTCGCTTCCACCCTCGTATTTCCGTTGACCTGGACCGCACTGGAGTATATAAGCTCAATTGCAAACCCGTACGGGACCTGGAGCTCTATTGCATATACGCAGTACGACAACCTTACCTTCATACAGCTTGCTTCAGTGACAGGCATATGGGGCATCATCTTCGTGATGGCCTGGTTTGCTTCCGTAATAAACTTTGCCTGGGACAGGAAATGGGTATGGAAAGACATCCGAAGGGGAGTTGTAATTTATTCATGCATACTTGCCGCAGTTTTTGTATACGGAGGCATCAGGCTGAACCTGATATCTCCCGGCGCCGATACTGCAAGGATAGCTACGATCACCGGTACCCACGTATATACGAAGAACAAGGCTGAAAAGGATCTGAATGAACTGTACAAAAAAGCCCCTGATAATTTCCGCTCTGTAATACTTGATCTGGCTAAGGGAGTGGACGACGAATTTATTGAGAGGAGCCGCAGAGAAGCCGACTCCGGCGCAAATATCGTAGCGTGGTCGGAGGGGGCGGTTGCTATTCCGTCCGAGTCTGAAGAAGCCTTTACCAAACGCTGCATACAACTGGCAATGGAAAAAAACATTTATTTGGTTGCGGCAATGTCCGTAATTCCTGAGGATTATCCAAAGACGCTCAGTAAAAACAAAGTCGTATTGATCGAGCCTTCAGGAAAAATAACGGCCGATTACCTGAAATCCAGACCGGTACCGGGAGAATTGTGCGTTGCCGGCGACGGAAAGATACCTGTTATCAGCACTCCATACGGCAACATTTCTACAGTTGTCTGCTTTGATATGGATTTCCCGTCTTTGATCCGCCAAGCCGGAAAGGGAAAGGCAGATATAATGTTTGCTCCGTCCAACGACTGGGAGGCGATCGATCCGCTACATACGAACATGGCTGTTTTCAGGGCTGTCGAAAACGGTTTTTCTCTGGTAAGGATCGTAAACTCCGGTTTATCCATAACGGTTGACGGCACAGGCAGGACAATCGCACAAAAGAATTATTTCAACAGCGGTGATGAAGCAATGATCTCATATGTCCCTGCAAAAGGTATCCCCGCGTTGTACCCGGTCATTGGCGATCTGTTCGGACAGCTTTCAGTACTGGGATTCTGGATTTTTGCGATAACTGCCATCGTGCGTAAAAAACGTATTAATGAACAAGTTGAGGATATTCCGGGAAAAGGTCCTGCTGCCTAGGTTTGATAATAGAACAAAAATAAAGGGGCCGGTCTCCTCGATCTTGATATGCAGGAGCGCCGTCCCCTTTACTAATTACTTTTGAACATAAAAATAAGGAACGCAACGATCTAACTTGCACCAATGCAGATCGCTTATTACCCGGCATTGATCTCACGACCAATACCAAGCAGTTCACAACCTGTACTGATGGTTTGTTCGACCATGCAGACTACTTACACAGCCATATACAACCGGCGGGCTGTATATGACCATTTCAGCAATCTGCAGGATCTTAGCTCGACCCTGACGGATAAGTTGGGATCTTATTACAATCAAGTAAACAACAGCGACTATAATAAAACCTTTCCCCACCCGGCAGAATCTTCCCTCCGACTGCATACAAGCCGCATAGACCTGTATACAATCTTTGGCCGACCCATATACGCCCCGACACAGAGCATATATAGATCTTGGCTCAACCGTTACGTTCCTTACGCTATTATAGTGCGCAGGTTAAGCGGTAATATTCCTGCTAAATTATTCTTTTTAGCTTTGTTCACATCATATAAAATCAGACTTCCAATTCGACGAAAAGATAATCGTCGAAAGGTTCAAAGCCTATGGCAGTATAAGCCTTCAGGGCAGGTTCATTATTTTTTCTTGCAAACAGCGCGGGTATTTTCCCCCGGAGCGCTATCCTCCTGCAAACTTCCGATACGACCGCCTTGCAGTAGCCCTTACCTCGCTCCGCTTCTTCGGTATATACCGAGCCTATCTGGCTCAAAGACTTTGTATAGGTCTGGATATTGGCAAAGGCCACCGGTTTGCCATTGGCAATCGCGATCACAGCGTCCTCCTCCGGGTCGTTGCTCAGCCTTTTCAGTTCATCCTCACGGCTTACATTTTCATGAAAGCCCACATTCCTTACGCGCACAAGAAAATCAAGCAGGCTGTCGTCACAGGCAGCTTCGGACGCTTCCCTGAATTCGATCCCTTCTGCCTTGAAAGGTGTTAAGCCCCTGTTGATAAAATAACAGCTCTCATTGCATACCTTGATTTTCTTGAAATCCCTGATGCTTTGATAAAGAGGCCTCACAAGCCTTGCCATGCCCAGGAGGTATTCGAACTTCGTCTCCTTCATGATCTGCGCGAACAAAGCTATTGCCTGTTCCGATTCATAATGCGGTATGCAGCTTCCAAGGTTGTAAAAGGGGAGTATGCCACTAAGTCCGGTTTCCTCGAAATAGCCGTAGTAATCCGCACATCTCCTTGTCTCCCTGTCGTTTTCCAATCCGACCCTGATGACATTTGCATAGAGGAAGGAGGTCTCGATATCATTTCTGCAGATATACTCCAAAACGGTCTGCTTATCGTTATTATTCAATAACCGGATCATATTTCAACCTCCTGATAAATTGCTACTGCTTATGCTGGTTCTGCTTGCATTCATTACCGCGGTTCTTTTGACGAACCAGCGATAATCCTCCGAAACCGCTGATAATGGCTATGTAGAAGCCGAAATCATACCACCAGCCGGTATTCATCGTTTCATATACGCGGCAGCCCTTTTTGAACAGCCCCAGGATCAGCGATACCGGCGCTATCCAACCGTGCCATATCCCCCAGAAGAAGCCGGCCGGTTTGTCTGCCGTATACGTTCCGTCGCCCGGAACACAGCCCGTAAGCAGGACAAACATCATTATTACGGCAATGCCCAGGATCAGTATTTTCTTTTTCATAACAAGCGCTCCTTAATATACTTGATTGACCGAAAACATTCATTATCAATTGTTTTAGTCATATAAATATACGATCCGTACGAAAAAATGTTGTGTCCTCTGTGCAAATTTTCAAAGCTGTGCCTGTTCCAGTATCAATGACCTGGTCTTGAAACCGAACCTTTCATAAAATCCCAGAACATCGTTTCCCGCCATTACATTGATTCTCTTCCGTTTTACGCCTTTTTCATCCATCCAGGCCAATGCGTTTTTCATCAACTGCTCCCCTATTTTCAGTCCCCTGCAGGCTCCGTCCACAAACAGAGAATCGACTTCGCCGCTCATATCGTCGCTTACCGAACTGATACAGTAGCCGACGGCCTTATCTGCACGGCCGGATTTCGCCAGTTCCACCCTGTAAGTGCAGCGATCCGAATTTCTTGTGAAATCGAAGGCTCTCTCTTCAAAGCTGCGTTTTCTTATGCTTTCGGAGAAATCGGCCGAAATTGCGCCATGGTGCTCTCGTAAACCATACCAGAGCGGCTCGACCTGAGGAAGTAGTTCCAGTCCCCCTGCCATATAACGGATGCTTTTTTCAAGGTAGCGCCGTGTCCACGGGCAATTAGCAATACAAAGTCCGCAGATAGTCTCTTCTATGCCGATCCTTGCAGCCCTTTCCCGGGCAGTACGCCTGCAGTCGAATGCATTGTAAAATAAATCCCTATCCCTGCCAACCTCCCACAACTCCCCAGAAACAGCTCCCGCGGGACACGCCTCCTTACACTTGCTGCAGTCCCCGCACCTGGACATCTCGACGGGCGTCCCCGCGGCAAGGCCGGCATTGGTAAGCACGCTGCTCAGGCGAATAGCCGAACCGAATTCCTCAGTCACAAGCAGGGCGCATTTCCCGATCCAGCCGATGCCTGCCCTTGTAGCTACGGTTTTATACGGCAGCCTTGAACGCCTTGTATTTTCATCGGTTATCACATTTTCCCTGGTCATGGCCATTGCGGCGTATCCGTTTTCCTTCAGGAGCTTCTCCGTATATTTGTCAAGACTGTCCAGGCAATCGTTCAGCCGTATGTATTCATCGTAATATTCCTGGGTCGGTCCGTTTTTTATACCGAGTACAATCCCAGGATCGAGTGCCATCCCTATAATGATCCCATAAGGGAACCCGTTTCTCGCCTGTTCCGGGACGCTTGACAGATCTGCAAACCCGACTGTCGAAGCTCCCTTCTCCAGCAGCTTCTTTTTGATGTATTCACCGATATCCATTACGACACCCCTTTGCCAAACATTTTCTTACCCTTATATATGACGCTTACCGAGGCTTCCTGCCTCCGAAGATCGCTATCTCGTAGATTTTGAAATAGCAATCCACGTCTTCGAAGCCTGCGTTCCTGAGCCAGTCGCACTGTACACCGACGGGCGCGAGTATGTTGGATTCCTTGTCGGAACGGTTGTACATTTCGTTTGCAACCCATTCTCTCGTTATAGCGGGATTTTTCTTTCTGTTCATTTCATAAAGCGAATCTATGAAAGTCTCGCTGAACAGGGAGTTTACCCATTTTGTGGGGGAAGCCACGTGTTCGAGGTTGATGAACAGACCCCCTTTGCCGAGAAGCCCGAATACCTCCTTATATATCTCCCGCTTTCTTTCATCCGGCTGGTGGTGTATCGAAAGCCCCGAAATTATAACGTCGTAAGGGACTCCTGATTTGACCATGCCGGTCCAATTCCTGTCGCCGTAGTCGAAAACGGTGAATCCAAGATTGTATTTGAATTCGTCAAGCTTCTCACGCGCAGCCGCTATCATATATTCCGATATGTCGAGCAATACGCCCTTTGCTTCAGGGTATGCGGATAATACCACCGACGCCATGATTCCGTCTCCGCTCCCCAGGTCAAGGAACGATCTGACCGGCTTTTTATTCATTTCGATAAGCTTCAGCACTATTTCGAACTGCTCCTCCGCCAAGGGCATGGCGCCTCTTACCCCGTTGAGGAACCTGTCTGCCAGTGCTTTATCCTTCCAGACCTCATAATTGAGATCAGCCATTATATCATCTCCCGATATTATTTTTGCCCGCCGTAAACACTGAAATTGTAATACTTCCATATGACGTCGACATTTTTGAAACCGATGTCCCCGAGCCAGCCAAGCTGCCTCATCAATACCGAAGGACTGTCTTCCCTTTTGTAATTCACCATCCACTTGTTTTCTGCCTCTTCGGGTGAAACACTCCTGTTTATAAACTCCTTCCATTTCCCGATATAGCGCTGCTGTAAGTAATCGCTGCTCCCCAGCACGACATCCGCGTTGCAGAAAACTCCTCCATCGGACAGGGAGTCATATATCCTGCCGTAAAATTTCCTCTTTTCCTCATCAGTAACGAGGTGATGCAGCGCAAGCGATGAAACGATCACATCATAACCGCCCCCGAAATCGTAAGCATTGAAATCGCAGGCTGTGAAGGAAACGCCGCTGCAGTCCGCCAGCTTGGCTTTCGCCATATGAAGCATATTCTCCGAAAGATCGATGCAGTCGATAGCGGCATTTGGAAACGCATCCTTGACTTCCTTCGCCAAAGTTCCGGTCCCGCAGCCAAGGTCCATTACTTTCAAAGCGTCGCTTCCGCCAAAAGGCAGCGATAGGATCAAAGCTTTAACCATTTCTTTATAATATGGGATGATTTTCAGAATTATCTCATCATATTCCCTGGCTTCTTCCTCAAAATGCTTCTTTATGATCTCTGTTTTATTCATAATATCACCCCCCCCTGTTTATTTCTATTTAGAAATATCAAAAACCCCGCAGGATCACTCGTAAGAGTGACTCCGCAGGGTATATCATACTGCGTGTAAGACTTTTTATGTCCCTATGCTGCTTGCAGATCTATGTAAATCAAGTGCTAAGCATACTCACTTTTGAGGTATTATTTCACAATTTTACCATAGTGTCAATACATGATAATTTTTTTCAATTCATCTATTTCTTTGGCTCATTTGAAAATTTAAATTCCACCCCTGCAGGTTAGTGATGTGGAAGTTACTTTTTCAAAACCAATGATGGAAGTTAGTTTTTCAAAAGATTATGATGTAAAAGGTGGTGCCTCTTTAGGGGGT
>JAEXNT010000032.1 GCA_023439545.1 Bacillota bacterium | reverse complement strand
AACCGCTTTAGCGGTAGCTTGAAAAACCATGCGGTTGGCGGACTTTTCGTAGGGCTTTCAGCCCTGCCAGTAACATGCCCTTACAGGGCAAGAGCAAACCGCCGGCTAAGCCGGCGGTTATGATTTTGTACAATACCATAATATTCGGATAATTTATAATCTAATTGTATTTATATCAAAATGTGGCCAGATGTAGCGGGGACGGAATGCGAAAGAATTATATTTTCATTTTGATATTGTCTTTTTTGATATTCACTGCAGCCTGCAGCAGTTTCAATTCTTCATCGGGATACAATTCGCAGGCTTACAAGGTTGAAGAATCAAAGGAGGCCGGTCAATCCAATGAAAAAGCGCCGGTCAGTCAGGCTGCGAATGTTGATCTTGCTTTGGCTCCCGATATTAAGAAGATTGTTGACAGGGGAAAGCTTCTTGTTGGGATTTATTTACAGGATATGCCTCCGTTTTTTATGAAAAATGGACAAGGAGAATTGTACGGATACGACATCAATATAGCAAAGGATATTGCGAAATACCTAAATGTCGGGGTGGAATTCGACAGGTCGGCATCCACTTATCAGGAGCTTTTCGAAAATGTAGCACAAGGCAAGGTGGACATAGTCATATCAAAATTCAGTGTAACATATGAAAGGGCTAAATACGTCAGGTTTACTGAGCCGTATCTTGAAATGAGGCGTGCATTGCTTGTCAATAGAAAAGACGCACTGGCAAACGGCGCCGAAGACTATCCCATCGATTATTTAAGAAAAAACGGTGTAAGAATTGGAGTCAAATCAAAAACATCCTATTCGGCATTCGCCAGAGAGCTTTTCCCCAATGCTGAGCTGGTAGAACTACCGGAGTGGGAGGATGTGGTGGAATTGCTTGTTAAAGGTGAAATTACTGCAGCGATGTATGATGAGCTTGAAATTATGAAGCTTGTCAAAAAGAATCCCGATATTTCACTCTATGCTTCGGTATATATTCTAAAAGATCAAAAAGACCTGATTTCCATGGCCGTTCCATATGAGAGCACGCAGTTGCTTTCATGGCTTGACTGGTTTATGGAATACCGTGATATAAAATGTGATGTAAATAAGCTTATGAATGACTATGCCGAAACTTTCACAAATATTGAAACAAGCAAAGCCGGGAGTGAGATTAAATGAAGAGCCCAAAATTCCTGTTAAGCCCAGTCTCCATACTTCTGGGAATTGTCGCGGGTGTTGCAATCGGGATATGGTTTAAACCCGGAGTATTTTTATTAAAGCCGGTAGGCGATATTTACCTGTCGCTTCTCCAAATGTGCGTAATACCTGTAATGGCCTCTGCTGTCGTCATTAGCATAGGCAAGCTGATGAGGGATGGCAATGCAAATGTGTACATAAGGAAAATAGTCGGCAGTTTTTCTTTTATGCTCCTGGCCGTCGCGCTGTTGTGCACTGTAGTTGCAATTGCTGCGACACCTTTGACAGAGACGGGAGCCGATGTGAAAAAGGAGATAGGAAAAATGATGCTTCAGAACGGAGGCGCCGGCGAGGCTTCATTGCAGGAGAATTCTGTAATTAAAGAAATAGATACCAGATATCATGAAGTTGAAAAAGACGAGGATTTATTTATCAAATTCCTGATAGATATCATACCCAGTAATATTTTTAGTGCGCTGTCCAATGGAGAGAATCTAAAAATAATTTTTGTATTCATCATATTCGGAATCATGCTGAAATTTACTACCGACAACATTTACACAGGAATAATGGCGCTTTTTGAAGGTATATACCAGGTCTTTCAAAAAGTCATCAAAACCCTGATGTATATACTGCCTTTTGGCCTTTGCGGACTTATAGCGGCCCAGTTTTCTACCATGGGCTTTTCAGTATTAATACCGCTGGCAAGGCTGGTACTGCTTATATTGATTGTTGCAATTCTGATCTTCGTCGGCTGTTCAATAGTTATGAGACTGTCTACAGGCAAGAGTATAACTACGATATTGAGTGCAATGAAGGATATCATCATTATTTCGCTGGGTACGCGAAACAGCTTTGCCGCCATTCCATCGGCAATCGACGCCTTCCAGAACAACCTGGGGATGGACCCCGACAGGGTTAATCTAACGCTGCCGCTTGGGATAACCATATGCAGATACGGAAACGTGATGATATTTTCAACCTGCTCTGTATTTGCAGCCCGTTTATATAATAACGAGCTTGATATTCAAACGGTCATTATCATTGTTTTCATATCGGTTCTTGCAGCAATGGCTGCATCGGGAGCGCCGGGAATCATTGCCAGGACGATGATCGCAATGGTGCTGACACCGTTGGGTATACCGGCACAGGCGATAATTATAATGCTTATTGCCATTGATCCTATTATTGATCCGCTTACCACACTGATAAATGTTTATCCAAATTGTGCAGCAGCCGCAATTGTCTCAAGCGGCGGGAAAGCAGAACCGGAGTCTTTAAGAGAGGATGGGTGTGTAAATGCCTAAAAGGGGTTTGATGCTTTTTCTGAGCATGTGTTTTTTATTAACAGCCTGTTCGGGGGCCAACACGCAAAAAGCTAGAGAGGCATGGCTTGATAACGATAATAGTGAAATAGTATTTGGAATGTCATATCCCGTTTCTGCAACAGAGTCTACCACAGGATTTTTAAATGGGGTTAATATGGCTGTGGATGAAATAAATGTAAAAGGGTTGTTGGGAAAGAAATTGAGAATTCTGAAGAAGGATGATGAAGGGGCTGTAACCACTGGCTCGGAGGTTGCTCAGTCTTTTGTGGACGATCCGAAGATTTTTGCTGTGATTGGGCACTGGAATTCCCGTGTATCAAATGCTGTAGCTGATATATACAACAGGAACGGCATGGTTATGATAACGCCGGCTACAACCAGCCCGCTCCTGACAACCAAAGGCTACCGGTATGTGTTCAGGAAGATATACAATGATACCGACTACGGAAGCGCTATGGCAAGGTATGCGGCCAGAACCGGGCTTGACAGGGTGGCTGTTTACTATGCCGATGATGATTATGGACGGGGGCTGGCAAATGCATTTGAGGATGCCGCCTATGCAAACGGAGTACGGGTAGTTGACAGGACAACCAGTCTAAATAGCAGAAATATTCGTAAATTTGCGGATAAGTGGAGTGCCTTTGATTATAATGCGATTTTTGTGGCCGATGTAATGCCTGCGGCCCTGGAGGTGATCAAGGCAATCAGGTCTGAGGGTATTGCGGTATCAATCTTAGGAGCTACCGGAATCGACAGGAGTTCATTCATAGAGTCAATGGGTTCGTATGCTGAAGGTATTACCATGCCAACAGTTTTCAACCCCAATGAGCAATCACCCGAAGTATCCAGGTTTGTGGAGGATTACCAGGCGCTGTACAGACAAATGCCAGATTCATGGGCTGCACAGGGGTACGAAACAGTTAAGGTTTTATGTCAGGCCATTGAGGCAGCGGGTTCTGCGATGCCGGAGGATATAGCGGAAGCTCTTTCTGCAATAAAGGAATTTAAAGGTGTTTCAGGAGTGTTAGAATGCAATCCCGAAGGTGAAATTACGGGTGGAGATATTTACATAAAGGCAGTGAAGAACGGCAAGTATGTTTACCTGGGTAAGTACTAGGGAGGATGCCATATGGATAAGACAATATTCAGGAAGGTTTCAATAGAAAGACTGTCATCGCCCGAGCAGCTTGATAGAATGATTACTGTAACAAGTGCAAAATCATGGCTTATGTTGATAGCTTTAGGGTGTATTCTCACAGCCGTGGTTATATGGAGCATAACCGGGAGCATTGCAACCAGTGTTGCGGCAAAAGGTATGCTTGTTAAAAGCGGGGGAATCGTTGATATAAGCTCCCCCGAGAGAGGGCAGATTTCGGATATCAGAGTCAGACCAGGTGATTTTATAAAAAAGGGAGATATTATTGCACGCTTGAATCAGAGTGAACTTGTTGATGAAATTACGGCATTAACCGATAAGCTTAAGCTGATGAAGGAAAGTAACGCTGATACAAATGAAGTTCTGACCCTTAGCAGTCAGCTTAATGAATTAAAGAAAAGGCTCACAGAGAGTTCTGTAATCATTTCACAGGAAGAAGGCAGAGCTGTTGAGATCAAGTTGAAGACAGGAGACATGGTGGATCGGGGAACAGTGGTGATGAGCCTTGTCAAGGAGGGAGCGGGAGTAAAGAACCTGATTGCGGCAATGTATGTACCCGTTGAGTCCGGCAAGAGGCTTGCTCCAGGTATGGAAGCCCGGGTTTCACCGAGTACCGTGAAGAAAGAGGAATTCGGATATATTCTCGGAAGAATCGTTTCGGTTTCAGAATACCCTGTAACCGTGCAGACAGCCAGGGAGAGGCTTGGAAGCAGTGAACTGGCTGAGGCTTATGCCGGAGGTGCTGCATGCCTTGAGGTCCTGGTGGATCTTGTAACAGATGACAGGACAGAAAGCGGATACAGATGGTCCACACTTTCAGGCCCGCCGCACGGGATTGAGAACGGTACGGTTTGTACGGCTACGGTAATAGTTGACAGACAACGCCCTGCCGAGATGGTTATTCCACAAATCAAAAACCTGCTGGGAGAGAAATAGAAATGAGTAAATCACCCTCATACAAGCCGGTTAAAGTACCTGCAATACTCCAGATGGAAGCCGTGGAATGCGGTGCTGCCTCGCTTGCCATGATACTGGCTTACTTTGGAAGATTTGTATCCTTGGAGGAAATGAGAATTGCATGCGGTGTTTCCAGGGACGGGAGCAAGGCCAGCAACATATGCAAGGCTGGCAGAAGCTATGGTCTGGAGGTCAAGGCTTTCAGGAAGGAACCGGCGGATCTGAAAAGCATGCCGGTCCCTATGATTATACACTGGAATTTCAATCACTTCCTTGTGCTGGAAGGCTTTAAGAATGGAAAGGCGTACCTCAAGGACCCTGGCGCAGGGGCGGTGGTTGTGCCTGAGGAGGAGTTTGACCAGTCATTTACGGGAGTGGCTATTACTTTTCAAAAAGGCCCCGACTTTACAAAAGGCGGAGAGCCTCCCGGAATATTGCGTACGTTGGTTAAATGGACAAAAGGCAGCAAAACCGCCATGCTGTTCATTGTATTCACAGGACTGGCATTAGTCATACCTGGGCTTGTGGTACCCGTATTCAGCCGGATATTCCTGGATGAAATATTGCTTGACGGGAAGTCGGACTGGATGCTCCCTTTATTGGCCGGAATGGGTGCAACAGCATTGATACGCGGCCTGCTCACCTGGCTTAGGGAGTACTACCTGCTGAGGCTGGATACAAAAATATCTATTACCGAATCCGGAAAGTTTTTGTGGCATGTGCTCCGTATGCCTGTGGAGTTCTTTTCACAGAGATATGCAGGAGACATTAGCTCCAGGATGTCATCCAACAATACGGTTGCCGGTGTTATATCCGGACAGCTGACCTCAACTGTTCTTGATGTACTTATGCTTGTATTCTATTTCATACTCATGCTCCAGTACAACGTCTTGCTTACAATGCTGGCTGTGCTGGCTGCAATTCTTCAAATGACATACCTAAGGTATGTATCAAAAAGCAGGAAAGATAAAAACAAAAAGCTCCTGCAAGACAATGGAAAAATGATGGGTGCTGCAATGTCGGGGCTGCAGACTATAGAGACCTTGAAAGCCAGCGGCTCGGAAGGTGACTTTTTTTCCAGGTGGTCGGGTTATCAGGCAAAGGTAATGAATGCAACCCAGGAAATGAGTGTAACTTCAGGCTATCTTTCAGCAGTTCCCTTGCTTATAACAACTTTGACCAATACAGCAGTACTAGCTATCGGGGGCTTCGCGATCATGAACGGCAGGATGACGGTTGGTTTGCTGGTAGCGTTCCAGAGTCTTATGTCAAGCTTCCTGAAGCCTGTAAGCAATCTCATGAACCTGGGAAGCACCATTCAGAATCTGGAAGGCGATATCAACAGGCTGGAGGATGTCTACAGGTATCCTGAAGATAAAATGCTGCAAAATGAAGACATTGATTCTGAAAGCAGCGTATTGCTGCAAAAGCTTGAAGGACACATTGAAGTAAGAAACCTCTCATTCGGATACAGTAGCTTGGAGGAGCCGCTGATAAAGGATTTCAACCTTGTACTCAAACCGGGTTCGAGAGTAGCCCTTGTCGGCGGGTCGGGCAGCGGCAAGTCGACTGTGGCAAAGCTGATTTCAGGGATATTGACCCCGTGGTCAGGAGAGATACTTTTTGATGGAAAGTCCAGAGCGGAAATACCAAGGCGTATATTGAGTTACTCACTTGCAGTGGTAGATCAGGATATATGCATGCTGAGCGGAACAATCAAAGATAACCTGACCTTGTGGGATAATACCGTATCTGAGTTTGATGTCATAAGAGCCGCTAAGGATGCTTTGATTCACGAAGACATAACTGCAAGGGCCGGAGGCTATGAAAATAACATGGATGAGGGCGGTAAAAACTTAAGCGGTGGCCAGAGACAACGGCTTGAAATAGCGCGTGCTTTAATAAACAACCCATCCATATTGATACTTGATGAGGCCACAAGCGCACTTGATCCCAATACCGAAAAGCTTGTGGACCAGAATATAAGAAAACGGGGCTGCACCTGCATCATTGTGGCACACCGTCTTAGTACAATCAGGGATTGTGACGAAATCATCGTGCTGAATAAGGGGAAAATTGTACAGCGCGGCACGCATGAGGAACTAAAGCTTGAAAAGGGCTATTACGCTGATTTGATAAATGCAGGCTGATGAGGAAGGGGAGATACCGTGACCGCAGCAAAAGAACTGATTAACTCAACATATAGTCCCATAAGCGTTGAGGGTAATAAGAAGCTTATTTTGGACAGTGACGCCTGTGCATGGATTGTCACTGAAGGAACGGTGCATGTATTTGCCTCCAGGCTTAATGAAGATATTGATACGGGAAGACGGCACTATGTGTCGCAGTTCAGCAAGGGTGACATGCTGTTTGGCGTAAAGCCATATATGGATGGTGAAAAAGCCATTGCATTTTTGTGCACGGGGATTACCGACACAAAACTGGTGAAAATCGATATGATCGATATGCAGAATGCTCTAGAGGATGAGAATAAAGCAAGCCTCATATATGTCCATATAAGAAAATGGGTTCTGGCACTGGCTGAAAGCACTATTGGCATGTTAGCGGATGTGGAATGGGTAAATGACATTACCTTTGAAAGCAACTGCCTGCTGAAGGAACTTGAGGGCTTCAACCTAAACGCTGTAAAGAGGGCGGCTCTTTATATTGAAAGTGTCTATAAGGATGAAGCACGGCGGATGGAGTGCAAGCTCAGCAGCGACGATTCCTATGTACAGGAATCACTGAAAAAGCTTGTGGAGGTATCACAGCAAGGGAAAAAGAGGCAAAGAGTACTTAAAGACAAGTCGGAATTATCGAAAAACCCGGTTGCAGCGGCATGTCAGATAGTAGGACAGGCCATGGATATAAATATAAGGATTCCTCCTGAAAACATACTGAAGAAATCAAAAGATATCCTGCTGGATATTGTAAGGTGTTCTCAGATAAGGTGCAGGCAGGTCATCCTTTCAGGGGAATGGTGGAAAACTGATAATGGTTCCTTTCTTGCATTCTTCGGCGATGACAGCTCACCAGTTGCACTGATACCTGTAACAGGTCACAGCTATAAAATGATAGACCCCGCGGATGGCTCGGAAAGAATTGTGAAGAGCGAGACTGCCTTAAAAATCGATCCAAAGGCATACATGTTCTACAGGGTGCTGCCAAACAAAAAACTTGATGTGGCAGACATTCTCAAGTTCTGCTGGCATGGCTCCATAAAAAGAGATCTGTCGCTTGTGGTGTTCATCGGTGTGCTGGGTGGCATATTGAATATGTTTGTGCCTATCGCAAATGGAATACTTTTTGACAGTATCATTCCCGATGGTGAAAGAGGACAGCTTCTTCAGATGGCCTTAATTCTAGGTTCATTTGGCATTTCAGCTGTCTTGTTCCAGCTCGTGCGTACCTTTGCCATGCTCAGAATAGAAGGAAGGACCGACACGATGGTACAGGCAGCCGTATGGGACAGAGTACTAAGCCTCCCCGCACCATTTTTCAGACAGTTCACCGCTGGAGAACTGACCATGAGGGTCATGGGTATCAACAAGATACGTAAAGCTGTTTCCGGTACGGTAATCACTACAATTCTATCTGCTTTATTTTCGATATTCAACCTCGGACTGCTTTTCAAATACAGCTCGATAATGGCATTCTATGCTCTGGCGCTTATTTTCATTTCTGCTGCTGTTACTTTTGCCTGTAGCTTTTTGCAAATGCGCTACGAGAGGGAATTGATCGGCGTATCCAATAAGATCGTGGGGCAGGTGCTTCAAATCATAGGGGGAATAGCCAAGTTCCGTGTGGCTGGTGCGGAAAAGAGGGCATTTTTCCAGTGGGCCAAAGCATTCGGAAGGCAGAGGGAAATAGAGTTTAGAAATGAAGCTATAGAAAACGCACTTATAACCTTCAATGAGATATTCCCGATAATCACATCCATTGTAATATTTTATGCCGCGTTTATCACAAATGCTCTTGGCGCGGGCAGCTTCATCGCCTTCAACAGCGCTTTTACAGGCTTTATGGCGGCAATGCTTGCTTTATCGGGTGTAATTCCCGTGCTGAACAATATTATTCCTACTTATGAGAGTACAAAGCCCATTCTCCAGACACTGCCCGAATATGACGAAATAAAGGAGGATCCTGGAGAGTTGGACGGGTCCATAGAGCTTTCCCATGTGACCTTCAGGTACAATCCCGACGCTCCGGTGGTAATCAATGACCTCTCCCTTAAAATAAACAAGGGTGAATACCTGGCAATTGTAGGTGCTTCGGGCTGCGGAAAGTCCACTATTCTGCGCCTGCTGCTCGGTTTTGAAAAACCCGAATCCGGCAAGATTTACTATGGGGGACATGATATTGATAAGGTGGATATACGTTCCATAAGAAAGCAGCTGGGGGTAGTCATGCAAAACAGCCAGCTTATGGCAGGTGATATCAAGTCCAACATTATTGGAGCAAACCTGAATTTGAGCATGGACGATGCCGCAGAGGCTGCCAAAATGGCAGGACTTTATGAAGATATCCAGGCTATGCCCATGGGTATGTTCACCGTCATATCCGAAGGGGGCTCAACTCTTTCAGGGGGACAGCGGCAGAGGTTAATGATAGCCCGTGCCCTTGCCGATAAGCCGAAAATCATATTTTTTGACGAGGCAACAAGCGCGCTTGATAACAAGACACAGGCGGTAGTAAGCAAGAGTATGGATTCTCTAAAAGCCACGAGGATTGTTATAGCGCATCGCCTGAGCACCATTTTGAAATGCGACAGGATCATTGTGCTTGATAAGGGCAGAATTGTCGAGGAAGGCAGCTATGAGGAGCTTATGAATAACAGGAATATGTTTTATGAGCTTGCGAAAAGACAACTGGCGTGATATTGAAGCACGAAATAACAATTTTGTGTTCAGTATAAATTCAATATATTTTATTACAGAAAGGGGTAATTCATTATGGCAGTAGATTCCATTCAGAAGCTGGTCGATCAGGCCAGGGCCAAAGCGTGGGTTGACAAGGGCTTTAGGAAAGCACTAGTTGCAGACCCCAAAAAAGCAATTGAGGAACTCTTCAAAATCACTCTTCCGGAAAACCTGAAATTCAGTGTTGTGGAAGAAAAACCGGACACCGTTACCATTACTCTTCCCACACAGGCAAATGACGGCGAACTGAGCGACGACCAGCTGGACGCAGTGGCCGGCGGCTGGGGCTGTTTTTGTGACTGTGTTTCAGCAGATTGCTTTACAATAGGCTGCAAGTAACAGTGTAAAAGTGTTTTTCAATACTTGAAGAAGGGTTGGGTTGATCTGGCGCAGGAACTTAGCAATATTCATTCAATTATCCGTGATTTGTTTTTGATCCCTGTGAACAGAATAAATGTTCTATACCTTCATGCTCCGTTCTGCGCAAGGAGGTGCAGATTTTGTGCATACTCGGCGGTAGTACCCTCCGGCCAGGATGAGATAAGGTATTTTTATGAACAGGAGCTGCCGGCTCAGATCGGGTTTTACAGCGAGGTTTTAAAAACCGTGCCTTTTCAGCAGGCTTTTTTCGGAGGGGGCACGCCCAACCTTATTTCAGGTGTGATGCTGGATGAAATGCTTGCAAGGATTCCAGGCTTTGCAGAGATTCCGCAGAAGATGATTGAAGTGAACCCGGGGACGCTGACGGACGAACATGTGGAGGTGCTGCGCAGGTGGGGGTTTACCCTGGTCTCCATGGGAGTGCAAACGCTTGATGAGGGCGTTCTGCAGAAAAACAACCGGAACCTTGTGGGCCTGGAAAAGCTCCGCAGGTTATGCGGCAATTTCCATGATGCCGGTATTATGACCAGTATCGATCTCCTGGCTTTGATAGGAAATGGAGATGCGTCCGACCTGGCAGTAGTACGGGATGATATGCACAAGGTCATGTCTGAGGTATGTCCCGTGGAAATCGTCCTGCACATAAATTACCGCGAGGAGCTGCCTGTGCAGCTTTTGCAGGCGATTATCAATCTTATCCGGGAGATGACCACAAGGCGCCCGGAATACAGATGTGTCAACAGCATTTTATCGGAAGGGGATGCACAGGAATACCACGATAAATACCCTGCCTTCCGCCTTATGAGAGACAAATTCCTCCACACCTTTTACATGCAGCCCCTGGCGCCGAGACCGGGCGCCTACGGGCACAACATGCTTGCACTTGGCAAGTACAAGGGCATCAGCCTGATATCGGATTACCTGGACAATTCGTTTTATCTGTCTCAAAAGCGTTACAAGGTGCGTACGCTGGTATCCGACCCGGATTACTTTGAAAAGAAGAGGCTGGATTATCTGCAATATCAGAAAACCAGACGGCAGCTGGGGCTTTATTGCCCCGAAATAGCTGAAAACCCTTTTTACGATGAAAATGATTATGTTGAATATAAAAAGCTGGTTCAACAGCTGACAGACTATACACGATAAAACTTGGCACTTGAAATGGAGGATTCGATGAATACACCACAAAGCATTCCACATTTTTTTTTCATGCCGACCATGGGGTGCGTCGCCAATTGCCGTTATTGTTATTCGCCCGTTTCATCGCTTAAAATGAGTGATGAAACACTGGTGCGGACAATGGCCTGGATTAAGGCAAGCCTTGATTCATTTGCGCGGGAGAACCGGAACAATTTTGCCGGAAGGAGCGATCCTCTTATCCGTTTTACATTTCACGGAGGAGAACCGCTTTTAATGGGAAAGGAGTTTATACAAAAATCCCTGGAGCTGTTTGACGGCATTGAGACTCCTTTCCGTAAGCGTATATCCCTCCAGTCAAATCTCTGGCTTCTGGACGAAGATTTTTGCCGGCTCTTCAAGGAATACAAGGTCAATGTGGGCACAAGTCTTGACGGCCCGGAGGAGATAAACGACAGGCAAAGAGGAAAAGGCTATTTCAAAAGGACCATGAAGAGCATAGAGCTTCTGCGGAAAAATGATATTCCCGTATCCTGCATATGTACCTTTACAAAAGAAAACGCCTCCCATTACGAAGAAATATACAACTTTTTCCTGAAAGAAAACCTGGACTTCAAGTTTTTCATAGTTCAGCCGACGATGGAAAAGGAATTTGAGGCGGATCTCTCCTTAAGCTGCAGGGAACAGGCGGAGTTGGTCGAATCCTTTCTGCATTTATACCTTTTGAACCCGGTGAAGATAAGGATTCATACTCTTGATATCCATTGCCTGAGCCTTACCGGGCGCTTTTCAGGGGGATTTGTACAGGGGAATTGCATCGGGAAGCAGTTTGCAATAGGACCCGATGGCGGTATTTATAACTGCCAGATGTTTGTTGGGCATGACAGATTCAGATGGGGAACGGTGTTTGATACGGATTCCATGTCAGATATCCGCCTGTTGCCGTCCTGGACTCAATTCCAGGAATGGCAGGCCAATCAGAGCCGTAACTGCTCGGGCTGTGAATATGGAGATATTTGCTCGGGCGGCTGCGTTTTCAATTCAATCATGGCAAACGGCGAAGTAATGGATACGAATAAAAAGGATCCGAATTGCGCAGCGTACCGTCAATCATTGGATGTCATAAACAGCATGCAGGAGCAGGCGATGTCTTCCTCACAGCTGCCGGTCATAAAATCCTTCAGCGCTCTCCTGAAATCATTCTGGAAAAACAGAAGTACTTAATATGGAAAGAGGTATAGTAAGTAAATGGCTGAACGAAAAGACAATATAAGGATACTGCTGACAGAGCAATGCAACGCTAACTGTGTCAGCTGTTTCAATAAAAACATCCGCAGCAGCTCGCATATGGATTTTGATGATTACGGCAGGCTGCTGGATTACCTCTCCGGCAACGGCATTGTTTTTCTTAAAATCATGGGTGGCGAGCCGACCGTCCATCCGCATTTTGAAGAGGCAATCAGATTGGCGCAGGATAAGTTCGCAAAAATATGCATCTTTACAAATGCGCTAAATCATAGGATTAAGAATATATCTATGAGGGAAGCCGATTTGATCGTCTACAATTATTCATTCATCAACCAGTCGTTTGATCCGGACAAGCTGCTGCTTGAGCAGCCGGGCGGCAGGATTCTTGAGGTGCAGATTTCCTCCGGTACTGATGCGGACGGCTTGTGCCTAAGCCTTGGCTGGCTTATCAGACAAGCTGCGGATGAAAGAGTTAAAATAAGTCTCACGCTGGACTGTATGGAAAATATTTTTGCAAAAAGGGATGCAATCATTGAAAGATGGAATAAGGTGGCCTTGTTCATACTAACTGAGCTGAAGAGGACCTTTATTGTTGATCACAGCATACCCTGGTGTTTTTTTGAGAGTACGGACATGCTGCTCAAGTATGAAACCCGTCAGTGCAATATTCACTGCGCAGGTCTCATCACTACGGACTTGAGGTTGCAGCACTGCAACCAGTGCCAGGAAAAAGGAGTGTATCTGAAAAAGGAATCGGGCTTGAATGCCGGAAATGGTTTTATACCTTATGAACAATTGATGTTATCTCTGCAGCAATTAAATGATGCGAAAATTCAGAGCAATAAAGACAAAGCATGTTCCGGGTGCGCGCTTTTTTCCACCAAATGCAACGGTGGTTGTTTCATGCATAAAAGTTTCATCAGGAAGGAGGCTTGAATATGTACTATTTGTTTGTCGTGCCTCCTTTCCAGGAGCCTACAAACCCGGCCATAGGTGTCAGCAATCTCCTTTCGCTGACCAGAAAAGTGGGGTTTAAATCCAAAATATTGTATGAGAACATAAGCCTTTTACAGGATCTAACGCTGCCTGTATATAACTTCATAATCGGCAGTACGTTAAGCTCGACTCTGCTGATAGGCGATTTCATTTATGCAATGCTCGGAATGCCGGAGGATAGACGTGAGGATGCAATAAACAGGTATCTGAAGGAGATTATCTCCGAAATATTAGTGAACCATCCCAGAATCATAAACGCTTACAAGGACTTCATACTAAAAACCATGCCCGTTATAGAGCAGGCCGGTGTGCGCATAATCGAGAGGATACTGGCTGAAGACCCGGATATTGTCGGTTTTACCATAGGGGCAAACCAACTTAATGCAGGACTTTATCTTGCTAAAAAGCTGAAGGAAGCTGCGCCAAAGAAGCAGGTCTGGTTGGGGGGCTCCTACTGCACGGGCAAGGTGGGCTATCAGCTGCTTAAATACTTTCCGTTTATTGATGTCATGTTTACGGGAGAATCGGAAAAATCTCTCGAAGCCGCACTAAAAAGCTTCGAGTACGGTGAAATGGCTCAAATAAACGGCGTGGTGACCCGACAAATGTGCGATGCGGGAGAGGAAGTCCCCGAAGAAAAGCTTTGTCCGCAACTGGTGGAAAATCTGGATGAGCTGCCTGTCCCGGATTACTCGGATTATGTGGATGCGATAAACAAGACGGGCGTGGCCGACAAAATCAAGCCCAATCTGTTGATGGAAACCTCCAGGGGATGCTGGTGGGCGCAGAAAGAGCCATGTAATTTTTGCGGCCTGAACATGCAGACAAAAGAATACCGCACAAAATCAGCCGGCAGGGTGCTGGAGGAATTATCGCAGCATATTGATAAATATGGGATATATCGCATTATAATGGTAGACAATGTGCTAAACCAGCGCTTCTTCAAGGATTTGTTTCCTTCTCTAAAAAACAGGTTCAAGGACTTGATGATATTTTACGAGGTGCGATGCCATCTGAGCAAAGAAGAGCTTGGTATTCTGCATGACGCCGGTGTGAAGGTAATCCAGGGTGGCGTGGAGGCGCTTGACTATGAAATGCTTGAGCTTCTGCACAAGGGGACGCACTCCTGGCAGAATATCCAGTTTATTAAGTGGTGTGAGGAGCTGGACATCAATATCAAATACAATCTTTTATATGCGATTCCGCAGGAATCCGGGCAAGCCTACAGGCGGGTATTAAAGCTTTTAAAATGTATTCACCACTTAAAGCCGCCCACACCTGCAAGGGTACATCTGGACGCAGGCAGTGTTTATGACCTTGAACTCAGGCGCTTCGGCATATGCAAAACCGGGGTCAACCCGGCTGCGCTAAACCATTGCTTTCCCGAAGAACATATCGATCCCATGCTCATTACCCATAATTTCGCAAACGGCTTCATAAACCTTGACGAGTCGCTTCCGGTGCTCTGGGGAGAGTTTATCGATGAAATATGGGCGTGGCACGACGCCTACTATAACAAGCATAAGGTATTATCCTATAAAATCATGGGTGCGCTGGTCCGTGTTTCCGACAACCGCTTTTCTGACGAGATACAGTACTGCGACTTTGATGAGGCGGAATCTGCAGTATTGGTTTTCTGTGATGGAGCCCATACGAAGGAAAGCATCCTTAAAGGATTGGGCAATTTTCCTCCAGAACGGATAGGAGATGCGCTTGAAAGGTTATGTGGATTAAAAATCATCTATCAGCTAGAGGACAGGTACATTTCCCTCGCTGTAAGGGAGAATCAGGAAATGGGCTCTCTAAAGCGCTCCAAAAGGAATATCAAGGATGAAAGCTATCCTTTATTCCGGGAGGTTCCAGAAACCTCAAAGGATTTTCCGTGGATATACAAAAATTGCATGAATTTTTACGGCTTTAAATACAGGCACAAGCGCTTGTTTGACAATCCAGGGACATCAGGAGGACAGAATGGAGAATAGTGAAGTTATGTGCGGCTATCCCATGCCAAATATTCTTATACTCCCTACGCTCAGCTGCCAGGCGTCATGCTCATACTGCTTCGGGCCTCATGTGCAAAGCCAGGTCATGACTTACGAGGTTGTGCAAAAGACTGCGGAGTGGGTCAATCGACTGGCGGGACAGGCACAGTTTTATACACAAGACCGGAAGGTGAATATCATTTTTCATGGCGGAGAACCGCTGCTTGCCGGCCATAACTATTATGAGAAGGCACTGCCCGCCTTTGTTGAAAATATAAGCGGTAAGGTCTCGTTTACCATGCTGAGCAATCTCTGGGCTTTGGACGAAAGATATGCGGATATCCTGAAAAGGTATGGCGTTACAGTTGCAGCAAGTTTGGACGGACCGCAGGAAATAAACGACCTGCAGCGCGGCGAAGGCTATTTCAAACGGACCATGGCAGGCCTGCGTATACTGAGAGACAGAGGCATCCCTGTTTTTGCCATTTGCACCTTCACGCCCCTTTCAGCACCAAAAGCGGATGAGATATTTGATTTTTTCCTTGAACAAAAGCTGGATTTCCAGTTTAAAACTGTGGTCGAGCCCTTTGAGGCTAATGGCCGGAAAGTGGATACTTTGCCCTTTGAGGAGCATCTTAAGCTGATAGAGAGGCTTTTACAAAGGTATATTGAGCATTCGGGCCAGATACGTGTAAAATCTTTGGAACGCTTGGTGCGCAGCATTATAAAGCGTGAAAACGCAATGTATATTGCCGGTAATTGCCTTGGAAAGCAACTGGCTGTTGACCCTGAAGGTGGAATTTACAACTGCCAGCGTTTCGTAGGCATGAAGAAATACCGGTGGGCAACAATAACCGAAAATCCTTCCATGAAGCAGCTCGCATCAACTCCGGGATATTGCATTTATTCACAACGCCTGGATAAATTAAGGGAAGAGTGCTCGGGCTGTTCATATTTTGATATCTGTGCAGGCGGGTGTGCCTATAATGCCTTTAATAATCAGTTAAGGAATGGAGTGGAGAACAACAGGGATCCTGATTGCAGAGCTTATAAGGGAATCCTCGATAATATTGTTGAATTGATTGGAAAGTTGATGACAGAATATTCCGGAACAAATTCGGATGTCAATTATAAAAAGAAGGTTCTCCGTTTACTGCTTTATGGAATACCCTCTCATCAGTGGAGGATGTATTGATATGGCTGGTACATGGGAAAGAATGCATGAGATTACCAGTATTGACAAGGAAACAGCCGGTTTATTATTTAAATGCTTCGATCAAAAAAAAGAAGTCGAGAGCCTTGAAATGCTGGTAGGCGGCAGAAGTACTACCAACTATAAAGTGATAATCAAAGGGCTCAAGCAAGCATTTGTTTTAAGGGTATACCCAAGGGCCGACAGGAGCTGTCACAAGGAGTTTGCAGTACATAACGCGGTAAAGGATTATATACCGGTACCTGAAATTTATTATATAAATGATGAGAAAACAGTAATCGACAAGCCTTATGCTATTGTACAATTCCTGGATGGAGTCATGCTGGACAGATATATGGCTGAAAATACCGGACTCGATGGGATTTTAGCAGAAGAGATAGGGGAAAAGCTGGCCTGCCTTCATCAAAAGGAATTTGACAGGGAAGGCTATCTTGATGAAAACCTGAATATTGTCGGAGACCTCCCGCCGATATTGTCATGGTATGGGTACTTCCTCAATAACCGGGCAGGAGAAAGATTGGGAAGTGAAATGAAGATGAAGGTTCTTGAGTGCTTAAGGGGTAATCATGATCTTTTAGTGCAGGTGACGCAAAGGTTTACGTTTTCACATGGAGATTTCAGGCCTTCAAATATGATGGTTAAGGATGGGAAGCTGATAGGGATACTTGACTGGGAGAAGTCGTTTTCGGCGCCTGCTTATTATGATATAGGACAATTTACAAGGTATATGGAGCAACTAAAGGATGATAGCGAGAACAGCTTTATTAAAGGCTACAACCGGAATGCAAGGATTCCTGTATCTGATGAGTGGAGAAAGATTGCGAAGCTGACGGATTTGGCCAATATTTTGTGGCTTTTAGACATTAAAGAGGACAAACCCGTTTTATTTTCGGAGATGAGGAATCTGGTCCGGCGGACAATGGACCTTTTTAATACCTGAAAGCAGTATTTCAAAGTGCTTAAGGGCTTGTTCCTTCAAGTCAAAGTCCGGATGCCGTATGCACCATTCATAGGTAACTCCTCTTATGGCCATAATAAAGTGTTTGGTGAGTATATCGGCAGGTATATCCGTCTTAAATTCCCCCTGTTGTATACCCTTGCCGATAATATCGCTGAACAATTTATAAATTTCCCTGTTATAGCCTATCATGGCATCTGTATTTATTGTTTTTGTTATTTGTGCCTTATACACGGTTTTCATATTGTCATAACCTATGGTAAGATTAATGATATCTGCGATTTTCCCAACCAGTGAAATAAGAATATCTGATGCTGCTGCATGGACACCAAAAGATCCTACATAGGATTTGTAGTCTAAATCCACTTTACTTATATAATCATTTATCAAGGCGGCAGCCAGAGAATCCTTCGAATCAAAATGCACATAGAATGATCCCTTTGCCACCCCTGCCGCTTCTACTATGGAATCAACGCTTACATTCTCAAAACCATGCTTTCTGAACAGCGCCTCAGCAGTTTTGTAAATTTTATTTTTCGTTTCATTTGCATGTTCTTTTCTATGGCTTGTTTTCTCTTTTTTAACCATTTCTCTCACCTGTTTAACCAATTATATAGATATAATATATAATAACTATATTGAATGACTGTAGTCATAATTACTATCTGTGTTATTATAACATATAAATGGTAATTCGTATAGAACCATCAAATGAGGGTGGATGTGTTCTACCATATTTTACCTTGAATTCATTTTTCACCTCGCTTTTTTCTGAATTATACCCTGCCACTAGGGGGATACCAGATTGATACGGCATCTTTTTTGCCCACTCAAGGCATGTGGAGACAGTGGTATTGCTGTCAAGAAGGTAGACAAGTAGTGCAATTTGACATTTTTCATATCAGGAGAGATAATTCTATACAGCAAATGAAGGAGCGGATATATATGATTGGTAAAGATGGGATACGTATTATTTATGGAGATAATCCTAAGCAAATGGTAAAAGAGTTGCTTGAAGTTATAAAACCTGAAGAAGAAATAGATAAAAGCGCACTCATTGGAATTAAACCAAATCTCGTTGTAGCAAAACCTTCGAGCTCAGGTGCAACAACCTCGCCCGAAATAGTGGCAGGGCTCATCGAATATTTAAAATCGAAAGGGCGCGATAAAATAGTTATTATGGAAGGCTCCTGGGTGGGAGATAGGACATCAGATGCCTTTAAAGTATGCGGATATGAGAATTTATCCAAGAAATATAATATTCCCCTTATTGATCTTCAAGAAGATAAGTATAAGGTATATGAAATAAATGGTTTGAGGATAAACATTTGCGATTATGTTTCAAAGGTTGATTACTTAATAAACATACCGGTCCTCAAAGGCCACTGCCAGACTAACATGACTTGCGCTCTGAAAAACATGAAGGGCTGTATACCCAATTCAGAGAAAAGGAAATTTCACACCATGGGTTTGCATAAACCCATAGCATATTTGAACAAGCTTATAAAACAAAGTCTCATAATTGTTGATGGTATGAATGGTGACCTCAACTTTGAAGAAGGCGGTAATCCGGTCCAGATGAACAGGATAATCGTAGGAAAGGATCCTGTGCTGATAGACACATATGCGGCGCATTTAATGGGTTTTAGTATTGAGGAAGTTCCGTATATTACTATGGCTGAAGGCATCGGGGCTGGTACTACAGACTTGGTAAATGCTGATATTATTGAATTGAATAAAGATAATGGATCAAGAAAGTTAAAACCTTCAAGAAGAGTTCAACAGTTGTCAAGGCTAATTGTCGAGGACAGTGCTTGCTCGGCTTGCTATGGAAGCCTTATTTATGCACTGGAAAGGCTGGATGAAAAAGGTCTTTTGAATAAATTAAAAGGAAAATTGTACATTGGTCAGAATTTTAGAAATAAACAGTATGATGGGTTAGGTGTCGGTGCATGTACTTCAGGATTTGATAAGTGTGTTAAAAGCTGTCCGCCAAAAGCCAGGGATATTGTGGAATATTTGGAAGGCCTTATATAAACGAAAGAGCTGTCCGAAGGGAACACAGATTTTGACTACATAAAGGAGAGGATTTAGAATGCTTAATCACATAGTTTTTTATAAGCTTCAAGACAACAGCCTTGCTAATATCGAGAAGGTAAGGGATGTTTTTTTAGGAATGAAGGGGAAAATCAAGCAACTAAAGTATATAGAGATAGGGATTGACGTCCTGCATTCTGAAAGATCTTATGATTTGGCTCTTATTACAAAATTTGATTCGCTTGATGACTTTAGAGCCTATAAGGAAAATCCTATCCATGTAGAAGTATCGAAATATATTCATTCTGTTTGGAAGGAATCAGCGTCAGTTGACTATGAGACATTGGATTGATTCCTGGTGTTAGCCCTTAACTGGAGTATGTTATTATTCGGTATAACGCAGTGTATTTGCCGCCAAGGCCCTACCAGGCTCAAGGCGGCATCTTTTTTATATATAGAAAATCCCACGATAGACGTGGGGTTCAGTAAAGCTTTTAGCGATGAGTAATAAAACTACTTTAAAATAATTTACATTTCATATAATTATACCCTTTTCCTTTTACGATAAGCCACAACCGCTATCTGATATGAGAGAAATTGAATAACACAGCTTGCCAATACAGCACTTACAATCGAAGCAGTCCGATTGGATTGTATAAGCTCAATAAAACCGGATAGAGCAGATACAAACGATGGGGCAACCACCAAAGCCATTACTGCAATGAATGGAATCATTGACCAACCCTTTGCTTTTGTATACCCCAATTTGAAGAATAACGGCATTTGTATTCCCGTAATGGTGGAGAAAACTAAAAACGATAGGCTAAACCCAGGCATAAAATCGGGTAATTCCAACGCATTATTTTGAAACAACGCGAAGCCGGAATGTATGACGATTACCACAAGGAATGATAAAAGGTAATTCAGAAATACAAAAACGTATCGCCCAAGTACAATATCTTTTAAGCTAACTGAAACCGAACCATATAGACAGTCAAGGTTATTTTTTTCCTGTACGGCGAAAATATTGGAGGACATCAATGACACGAACCACGCGCCGGTAATACCCAGCAAAGTAACTGACGAACCCATAAAACCAAACATCAAAACGATTACCACTAATGATAAGTAGATAACAGACTGTGATTTCATTGTGAAAAAATCCAGCTTTGTAATTCTTAAAGCATCTATCATTACCTTGTTCCCCCTTTACTTATACAGATAACAATATCGTCAATCGTTGCACTATCCAGAACACAATTCTGATATCGCGCCGCTTCCATCGTTGCGATAAGACCCTCAAAGCCCATATCAGTCTTCCGTAAACCAACAATGCTTTTTTCAAGCTCTGTTGTTAAATCTCGCGCTCTGCCTTTGATAAGACGGTAACCATCTATTAAGCCCTCCATACTGCCTGTATAAACTACTTCACCCCGATTAACAAGCGTGATATAGTCGGCAACCCGCTCTAAGTCTGTTGTAATATGGGTGGAGAATAAAACGCTCCGTTCACCGTCTTTTATATATTCTTGAAGGATTTCTAAAAACTCGTCGCGGATAGCAGGGTCAAGACCACTTGTTGGCTCGTCGAGTATAAGAAGTTTTGCGTTATGTGAAAAAGCGCAAGCAAGCATTAATTTCATTTGCATACCACGTGATAGCTCCCCCACCTTTTTGCCTTGCGGTAAATCAAAGCGTTTTACCATTTCGCTGAAAACATGATGCTTCCAATCTTTATAAAAAATAGATATTGCTTTTTCCGTATCCTTTACCGTCCAGCTATCCACATAAAATATACTGTCGAACACAGCGCCAACATCTTGCTTTATGGCATTTTCATTTTTAACATTATCCTTGCCAAAAACTAATATCTCCCCGGCATCCTTTTCCAGCATATTGAGAATAAGCTGTATTGTGGTTGTCTTTCCGGCTCCGTTCGGACCAACAAGCCCCATGATATAGCCTTTGGGCAAGGAAAGACTGATATTATTCAGTTTGAAGCCGGAGAAGCTCTTGCTTACACCCTTTAATTCCAAAAAGCTATCAATCATTTTTTACCTCCAATAAAAGCCGTAAAAGGCTGATTATTTCATCATCAGACATGGACGCTCTTTGCGCTGCCTGTATCGCATTATTTAGATTGTTCTCCACCTCTTTGATAAGCTGTTCATGGATAAGGTTAGAGCTGCTGGACATAACAAAGAAGCCTTTACCCTGACGGCTTGTAATAAAGCCTTCCTGTTCAAGCTCATTGTATGCTCTTGTAGTAGTTAGCACGCTAATTTTCAAGTCTTTTGCCAACTGCCGCAACGATGGGAGCATTTTATCTTCCTTTAATTCACCCGACAGTATTTGAGCCTTTACCTGCTCTTTTATTTGCTCATAAATCGGCAGACTGGAACTATTCGATATTACGATTTCCAAATCATCACCTCTAACTGTAATGTAAGTTGCATATACAGTATAGTCAGAAGTATCAGAATTGTCAAGAAGGTGTATTCGGTATGGCCAAATATGTGGCATGCTAATCATCGATCATGATGTATCAATTGAATTACTTAAAAAAACGATGGAGTCTGTGAACATCCTTCCGTGTATTATTCTGCATGCAATGCAGGATTTATGCGGAGTAGATATGATCAATGATTAGAGCGGCGACAATGGCACTGGCGGCTACCATGATGGCAATGCTGTTGTTCAGGTGTCTGGAACCTAAAATTTGAAATTGTATTGACAAGGTTTTTATGGTGTTGTAATATATAAATACAGAAATCGTGTGCGTACACAAAATAATTTCTGGGTTACTTCTACAATGGTTACTGTTATATTTATGGCAATCATTTTTATAACCCGATTTCGTAACACATATAATTAGCGGCCTAGCGAATTTTATTATTACATAGCAGCAATATTTGCGTTATTTTTATGTTTTTACCAAGAAAGTTTTGCTCGAAAAAACGTGTGCGCAAACAATTCAGTATTTTTTTCCAAATAACACTTTATGAAAGGGTTGATGTGTTGTTGAAATCGAGAAAACTTGAATACACCTGGTTTCTATTACCTGCAGTTATTATTATGGCTTTTGTACAGTTTATGCCTATGGTTTATAATTTGGGGTTAAGCTTTTTAAATATTGTATTAAACAACCCCAATATAGAACGTAAATTTGTATGGTTTCAAAATTATGTAACCATATTATCTGATCACGGCTTTTGGAACTCAATAAAAATAACTCTCGTTATTGGTATTACAAGTGTTATATTGCAGCTTGTATTAGGTCTGGGGCTTGCACTGCTTTTGAATATTCGTGGCCCCTTCGGTAAAACACCTGTCGGAATGGGCTTTTTCAGAGGTGTTTTGTTTATACCTTATATGTTAATGCCTATTATGGTTGGCCTGACATGGTTCATCTTTGCAGATTCAACATATGGTATGTTGAATCCTATACTTTCAATTTTCGGTATCCCTTCGAAAGTTTGGTTTTCTGACCCAAGTACAACAGTATGGGCAATTATAGCCATGGATACATGGCAATGTACGCCAATGATCATGCTAATCCTTGCATCCGGGCTTAAAGCTATAGACCGTTCGCTATATGAAGCCTCCATAGTTGATGGAGCGAATACATGGCAGAAGTTCAGATACATAACTATGCCAATGCTTAATCCAGTTCTAAAAGTAGCTGTGACCATGCGTCTCATGGATGTTCTCAGAATATATGACACAATTATCGCCACTACGAAGGGCGGACCCGGGAAACTAACCGAGGTTATGAGTATATATACGTATAAACTTGGATTCGGAACATTTAAAACAAGTCTCGGAGCAACATCTGCGTTACTAATCACTATCATGATATTGATACTGAGTCAGCTTGTAGTTAAGTTCATTTCTGTAAAAGATAACGATTGATGTTTACTTTATAACGCTAAAAAATCCAATCATTTATTCAGTCATAAGCATAGATAAAAATAAAAGGGTGGGAGAAAAATGTCGAATTTTAAAAGTATATTTTATAAATTTTGGCCTTACTTCATTATTCTGATTTGCCTTGTCGTGTCATTTACTCCTCTGATGTGGGTCGTTTTATCATCAATAAAACCGGCTGGAGATATACTTACCATACCGCCATTCTATTTCCCTAAAATTTTTACATTTCAGCATTATTATGATGTTTTCTTCAAACAGGAGATATTTCCTGTCTTTATGAACAGTTTAATAATTGCCGTAACATCTACATTGATTTCTCTGGTATTTGGAACCATGGCTGCGTATGTGTTTGCCCGTTCAAGGAAAAGATCCATGAAAACTCTCCTGGCTGTGATATTGACAGGCAGAATGATGCCGGCTATAGCGCTGGTCATACCTTTGTACATGGTAATGCGGCAGCTGGGGCTGCTTAATACAAGGTGGGCTTTGATAATAGCCTACACGGCAATATGTCTTCCTTTTACAGTATATATGATGATGGGATTTATCTCCCAAATTCCATATGAGATCGAGGAATCAGGAATTATTGATGGATGTAATAAGTTACAGATACTTGTATCGCTCATCCTGCCGCTCGTGGGTACAGGGTTGGCGGCAACAGCTGTTTTCAGCTTTTTGACCGGATGGAATGAATATCTGTTTGCAGTAATATTCATGATTCGCGATTCTTCAAAGACCATTTCTGTTGCATTGATGGCATTTGATACAGGACGCAATACTTACTGGGGGCCCAGGTTTGCAGTTATGACCATCTCACTGATACCCGCTACATTATTCACATTGCTGGCTCAGAAATATCTGATTTCAGGGGTTACTTTGGGTGCAGTCAAGGGTTGATGTAATTTTGAATTTATACGTTTACATAACGTATAAAATAAAAAAGGAGGTGCTATTTATGAAAAATAGCAAAAAGGTGTTGGCAAATCTATTGGTTTTAGTTATGGTAGTACTTATGCTGTTTAGTGTTACTGCTTGTCAGCAGCAGGCGGTTCAGACGCAAACTCCGGCAAATGGTACATCTGAAAATGGATCAACGGCAAATAAACCTGAGCCGAATACAGATGGATCGTCAAAAAACATACCCGCTGCAAATATACCAGAGGGCGTTATACCTTATACCCCCTATGATCTGTCTGGAAAATCAATCACAGTTTATACCGCAGAGGGTGAACTAAGTAACAGTGTTGAAGCACAGAAGGGCAGATTTACCGAGCTTACCGGATGTAATGTAAATGTGGTGGCAATTCCGATGGCAACCTTCAAAGAAAAGCTTTCTGTTGATCTCGCATCAAAATCGAATGAGTATGATGCAATGGCGATGCCCGTTGAACAGGAATTCATCGATAACGGATGGGTGCATCCTCTGACAGAATACGTAAATGACCCAGCCATTGCAGATCCGAACCTTAAGCTCGATGACTTTATTCCTGCGCTGCTGAATGTCACGAAAAATAAGGATGGCGCTCTTTATGGATTCCCATGGAAGCCGGATGCAATGGTCTATTATTATAGGAAAGACTTGCTTGAGGATGAAGCAAATAAGGCAGAGTTCAAGAAAAAGTATGGATATGACCTTGCGCCTGCGAAAACCTGGGAACAGTATTTTGAAATTGCAGAGTTTTTTACAAGGCCTGAAGAGAACCTGCACGGATCATTGTTTATGGGCATGAACAATAACCAGCTTTCAAACTGCATACAGACCAGACTCTATGGTACAGGACAATATTGGTTTGACGAGAACTACAAAAGCAATCTTAATACGCCTGAATTCAAGAAAGTCCTCGAATCATTCAAATGGGAGCTTCAGAACACTACGCCTCCCGGAACGGATAACTGGGAATGGCCTGAAACAAATACAGCCTTCCTGTCGGGTACTGCAGCACAGCATATTACATGGCCCGGCCTATCCAAGATGTGTGAGACACCGTCAGGTGACTGGGGTAAATCTGAAGTAGTCGGTAAAGTCGGCTGGACGACAGTTCCCGGTTGGAAAGACGGAAAACCCGCAACAATGGCGGGAGGATGGTGGGTTTTTATCACTGAATTTGCCAAAGAAAAGGTAGCGGCATATAAGTTTATAGAATTTATGACAAGCCAGGAAGGCGAGCACTTAAAGGTAGCGACAGGCTGCGATCCTGCACGGCAATCCAACTTTAACATGTTATCCAAGAATAACCCGTTCTTAAAGGTCTTTGCCGATTCGCTTGCTATAGGTGTCCCGGCTCCATTGATTCCCCGCTGGAGTACTTTTGATACTGAATTCCGCGATGCTATTCATGGAGGTATTACAGGACAGGTTTCAATAGATGCTGCTATAAAGGAAGCAGATGATGCGTTGAATAACTTCTTGAAATCCGAAGGTTTACAAAAGTAACAGGATTATCAAACACAACTTTAATATACTTATAAAACAGGGGATAGATAATATCCCTCTGTTTTATAAGTATCGATTAGCAAGGTTTATAAATAACTAAAGGATGAGGCAGAATTATGGAAAAAATATTTGTTAACTTGAATAATCCTAAAAACAAAGTGGACAAGAAGATTTACGGGCACTTTTGTGAGCATGCTTTCAAAAATATATATGGCGGGTTCTATGATCCGGGAAACAAAAACTCCGATGAAAATGGGCTTAGAAAGGATGTCATTGAAAAGCTTGGAAGGGTTAAGCCGACCATTTTAAGGTATCCGGGCGGAAACTTTGTATCCAACTATCATTGGGAGGACGGCATAGGGCCAAAGAAAGACAGAAAAAAGGTATTCGAATATGCCTGGCTGACGGAGGAGAGCAATCAATTCGGTACTGCTGATTTTATTGAGGTATGCAAACAGCTTGGGGCAGAACCATATTTATGTATAAATATGGGGACTGGTACCGTTGAAGAAGCTATGAATTGGGTCGAGTACTGTAATGGTACGGGTGACGCCTACTATGCAAATCTACGGCGCTCTCATGGATACGAGGAGCCTTTTGGTGTGAAGTACTGGGGGTTGGGCAATGAAATGTTCGGCGCGTGGCAGATGAATTATATGAGCGCAGATGATTATGCCAAAAAGGCCATGGAGTGTGCAAAGGCGATGAAGTGGGCCGATCCCGCTATCAAGCTTGTTGCATGCGGATACGAACAAAAATCCGACTGGAACTATACAGTAATAAAAAAGCTTTGGCAATTTGTTGATTATATTTCTGCTCATCACTACTCAGTGAAGGACTGGGGGCCTTTTGACGGTGATAACTATTTGCAGACTATGTGTGTTCCGGAATATATGGAAAAGTTAAACAAGTTAAGTGTGGCGGCTGTTCTGACAGGTATGAACAACGATTCCAAGGATATAAAGATAGCATGGGACGAATGGAATATGTACGGATGGCTGTTTGACGGCGTAAATGACGACGAAAGCTATACTCTTCAGAATGCAATCGTGACTGCCTGTGTTCTGAATATGTTTATCAACAATTCTGACACTATAGGTATGGCCAACTATTCAACATTCGTAAATATTAATGGGGCTGTTTCAGTTAAGGCTGATGGTATTGTTGAGCGTCCGCAATATCATGTATTTGATTTATTTGGCAACAACACCGGTGATACCCTGTACCAGGCAACTGTCACAGGTGAGACTTTCTCGATCAAAATGCCTCAGAGCCCAAGGCTTGGCAGAGAAGTCCTGAATATAAACCTGGTAAATCCTGAATCGGAGGATAAAGGCTTAAGCAGGATAACCTACCTGAGCACGGCTGTTACAGGGGATGATGACGGGTATTTATATGTATCGATTATCAACAGACATCCCGAAAAGAACCTGGATGTAGAGATCAATTTTGAAAAAACGGATTTGTCTCTCAAAGGAGAAGCTGCATACATTATTTACAATGAGAATGTTGAAGCTGCCAACACTGAGAAGAATCCGGAAAATGTGACAATAAAAACATCGGCTATTCCTGCTGTCAACGGTAATGTGTGCAGCTTTAATGCCAAGAAACATTCCATCAATTTACTTAAGTTCAAAATGGACTGATTATTCAAGAAGGAGTAATTGATATGGAACTAGTGAAAATCGGTTTTTTGCCGACAAGACGAAATGTGTTCAGCAAAGAAGAGGCGAAAAGATATAAAAAGCTGGTAATGGAAAAGATAAAGTCTTTGGGTGCTGAATTGGTAGACATAGAGGATATAACCCAAGAGGGCTTGCTGTTTGATGAAAAAGAGCTGCCGTTAGTGATAGAAAAAATGAAAGCCCATAATGTTGACGGACTATTTTTCCCACATTGCAATTTTGGTACGGAGGATCTTGTAGCAAAAGCGGCACAGGAGATCGGAAAACCGGTGTTGATTTGGGGGCCGAGAGATGACGCACCGCTTGCAGATGGTCTGCGGACCAGAGATACGCAGTGTGGGCTGTTTGCCACGGGAAAGGTCCTTAGGCGCTTTAATGTACCGTTCACATATATAGAGAACTGCCGGGTAGAGGATAGGGCGTTCATAGATGGTTATCGCAAATTTATTGGCGTATGTTCAGCGGTCAGGGCTTTTAGAAAGATCCGGATACTGCAGATCGGGCCAAGGCCGGATGGCTTCTGGTCGGTAATTTGCAATGAAGGAGAATTGATAGAAAAATTTAATATCCACACATTCCCTGTTTCATTGATCGATCTGGTGGACCTGACTCTCAGGATCAAAACTAAAGAGGGTCATGAATTTATGCAGGCGATGGACAAAATCGCAAATACAGTTTGCATAGCCGGAAATAGTGATGAAGATGTGCGCCGGCTGGCAGCATTAAAGGTAGCGATAAAAAGAATATGCGAGGAGCATGATTGCACATGTGTTGCCATACAATGCTGGAATGCTCTGCAGACAGGTCTCGGCATTATGCCATGTATGGTTAATGGGATGCTTGCTGAGGAAGGCTTGCCGGTGGTTTGTGAAACGGATATACATGGGGCGATAACAACTATACTTTTACAGGAAGCTTCTCTTGCAGCGTCGCCTGTCTTTTTCGCCGATCTTACAGTGCGCCATCCCCAAAACGATAATGCAGAGCTTCTGTGGCACTGCGGAAATTTTCCGCCCTCTTTAGCCGATGAAAACTCTGCCAGAGAACTTGGGCGTCACTTTATTTTTCCAGAACATAAATGCGGAACGGGCGAGTGGAAGATAAAGAACGGTGATGTGACGGTATTGAGATTTGATGGTGATCATGGCGAATATCGCATGTTCATTGGAGAGGGAAAAGGTATAGACGGACCAAAAACCAAGGGCACATATATGTGGCTTGAGGTGGACAACTGGGTAAAGTGGGAGAAAACGCTGGTGGAAGGGCCATATATCCATCACTGTGCAGGGATTCACGGTAAATATGCAGATGTGCTTGAAGAGGTCTGCAAATATATTCCGTCGATCAAGGTTGACAGGATGTAATAATTATTTCGTTGTATGAAAATTATGGAAAGAAAATAAAAAGAAAGTAATTGCAGATGGATCGGGAGGTAAATCAGATGAAAAAAATTATAAATGCTCCGACGGATGTACCAATTGAGACTATAGAAGGCTTTCTGGAGGCATATGGACATAAATATGAAAGGGTAGCGGGAATTAAAGCGATCCGCAGGAAGGAAGTCCCGGATAAGGTTGCATTTGTAATTGGAGGAGGCAGTGGGCATGAACCTCTATTTGGCATGTTTGTCGGAGAGAATCTTGCTGATGCTGCTGCGTGCGGTAATATATTTGCATCTCCCGATCCAAATACAATATTGCAGGCGGCATTATCAGTCAATAAGGGGAAGGGTGTCCTTTTCGTGTATGGTAACTATGCCGGTGACAATTTGAACTTTGATATGGCGGCAGAAATGCTCGAAGACTTAGGGGTTGAAAGCCGCACAGTCAGAGTATGGGATGACGTAGCATCCGCACCGAAAGAACGGATGGAGGATCGCAGAGGTATAGCCGGGGATGTATTTGTGATCAAGATAGGAGGAGCGGCAACCGGAGCAGGGCTTGACCTTGATGAAGCATACCGGGTTACGGCAAAAGCCAGGGATAATGTTTTCAGTATAGGTGTCGCGCTATCTGGAGGAACGATACCTGGTCAAAGCGAGCCATCTTTTACTCTCCCTTGCGATGAGATCGAGTTTGGAATGGGCGTACATGGCGAGCCTGGGATAATGCGCATGAAATTAATCCCTGCGGATGATATTGTGGATATATTGCTAGACAAGGTAATTGAGGATTCGGGAATAAAAGAGGGAGATCTTGTATGCACGCTCATAAATGGACTTGGCTCCACAACATTAGCTGAAATGTACATCATGAACAGACAGCTTGCCAGAAGATTGAGGGAAAAGGGTATATCAATATATGATATGGAAGTCAATTCGTATATTACAACACAAGAAATGGCTGGCGCCTCAGTGACACTCTTCAGACTCGACGACGAACTGAAGCAATATTATGATATGCCTTGCTCGAGTCCTTATTACAGCAAGCGATAAGGCGTTATAACGAGGCGATATCGAATAAGCAACTGAAATGTAAAACAGGATGAAAGCAGGCAGAAAAAGAATAAAAAGTAATATCGGGAGTGTTATAAATGGACAGGCTTAACATAAATCAGGTTAAAGAAATGATATTATTTATGGCCCAAGAGATTATAGATAACAAACCATATCTGACAGAAGTTGATTTGAAAATAGGCGATGGAGATCATGGAATCGGTATGGAGACTGGTTTTCAAAATGTGAAAAAAGTAATTGAACCTAAGGAATATGCCTCTGTAAACGATCTTTTCAGAGATGTTGGAATGGCTATGCTAAACTCAATGGGCGGCGCATCGGGTGTGATCTTCAGCACGATATTCCTCGGAGGTCAAAAGGATACGGGCAAGGCAGATGAGCTTACTCCGGATGAGTTTACGAAAATGATGGAAAAGAGCTTGCAGATGATAAAGCGAAGGGGTAAAGCTGAGCTTGGTGATAAAACGATGGTCGATGCATTTGAACCTGCAATCTGCGCGATGTCGGAGTATATTGTCAGCAAAAAGGACTTCGCCGGTATGCTGTCAGCGGGTGAGTCAGCAGCGGAGCAAGGCATGCAAGCAACAAAAAACTATATCGCCAGGTTTGGACGTGCAAAGTCTTTAATGGAAAGGGCAATAGGCTATCAGGATGCCGGGGCGACAAGCGTGTACCTGATGTTCCGCGCGATGAGGAAATGGACGGAAAAGCAAAGTGGGGCTTAGGTACAGTGGTGTGTAAGGAAATCATCGACAGCGACTATAAGAAGAAAGGTGATAGAGGCACACAATATGAAAGTGTCGGGGGATACGAAATAATGTGCAAAAAAAAGCTTTATCTCGGGACTAACACGAAGATGTACAAGACTATTTCAGATACTCTTGAATATCTTGACAGACTGAATTTACTGACTGCTGATATTACCGGGGATGATTTGGAATTGTTCGTTATTCCATCATTTACATCATTGGAGAGTGCAGGTAAGCTGCTGGAGGACAGTAGAATATTGCTGGGCGCTCAGAATATGGGCTGGGAAGAAAGCGGGCAGTTTACAGGAGAGATATCACCCATAATGCTCAAGGAGGTCCGAACAGACATTGTGGAGATAGGCCATTCTGAAAGACGTCATACTTTTGGTGAGACGGATCAGCAGGAAAATCTCAAGGTCAAGTGTGCTCTGAAGCATGGCTTTAAAGCGTTATTTTGTATAGGTGAGACATTTGAGCAGAAAAACTTTGGCCTTAGTGATGAAGTATTAAGTACACAGCTGAAAATAGGTTTACATGGAATAAGTGCCGAACAGGCTGAAAATCTGTGGCTTGCGTATGAGCCCGTATGGGCGATAGGTGTCGATGGCGTACCAGCGACGAAAGAATATGCAGCTGCGAAGCATAGGACGATCAGGAATGTTCTCTGCAGGTTATTTGGAGACGTAACGGGAAATTCTATCCCCATATTATATGGAGGGAGCGTCAATAACCTGAACGCAAAAGAACTGATGGGCATGCCCGAAATCGATGGACTGTTCATTGGCAGGAGTGCATGGAACGCTGAGAATTTCAACAAGATCATCCGTATGGTATATCCATTGTGGAGGGCTTCAAATTGACTAATTTTGCATAGGATGTTATTATTTTATTAATTTCAAATACTGCTTATAAAAAATTAATCATATAAAACGACTCCTTAATTATGTAATTTACGATTTAGCGGGGGTAAAAATTGCTTACGACTATCAAAGACATTGCAAAACTGTGCGGAGTATCTGAAGGTACTGTTGACAGAGCTATTAATAATAGACCGGGTATTAAAGAAACGACACGCCAGCGCGTCTTGGAGGTTGCAAAGCTCCTTAACTATAAGCCGAACAGAGTTGCGCAGAGTTTGGCAACAGGTAAGACGATGACTATTGGCATCATATGTTTTGACCTTTATAATAATTTTTTTACATCACTGATAGACATAATCGAAGCAAATGCTAAAAGTAAGGGATACTTTGTAAATCTGATCCTGACTCACCGGGATATTAAAAAAGAAATCGAAGGTATAGAATACCTGGTCGAGAGAAATGTAGATGGTATCATCATATTCCCTGTGGGTAAGGGGGAAAGATACATTGAGTATTTAAGAAGCACAAAAAAACCCATAGTAACCATATATAATAAAATAAGCGACGAGTTTGCGCACGTAGGCGTAGATGATCGCAAGGCTATGTCTGACGCTGTAAAATTCATAAAATCCAAAGGATATGAGAGAATTTATCTTATCACACCTGCCATTAGTAACCAGGAGGGAAGCGGATCAAATGTCTATACACTAAAAAGAAGGCTCAAAGGATATATCGATGGCCTTAAAGCATATGGCATCAAGCATGATCCGCTAGTAGTGGAAGGCAAGGATTTTGATAAGGAGTTTAAGGGTCTCGAACTGAAGCAAAAGACAGCAATGCTGTGTATTTGTGATTCATATGCTCTGGAGACCATGAAATATTTCAGGGATAAGAATTTTAGAATTCCCGGGGATATAGGAATAATGGGATATGATAATATTGACGTATTAAAATATATTCAGCCGCGACTTTCAACGGTAGAATATCACGTCGAAAAAATGGGGAACATGGTATTTAACACACTATTCGATATCATAAATGGGGAGCAGGTACAACCGGAACTTCTCCTCGATTATAATATTATTGAAGGTGAAACTATCTAGAGTTGGAGCAAAGCCCTTTCTGACGATAATCACATATGAATAGTTTGCGGCGAACAGCTCAGATGATTACTAAAATCCCATGGCTTCTTTAACAATTTTCATCTGTTCCGTCGATGTTAATAGCTCCAGCAGCTTAAAGCGACTCCAGGTCCTGTTTCAGGACAATATGAAGTTATTACGTTCCCGTCTGCAACGATAGGATCATTAACCACATTAACGCTGAATTCTCTTAATTGATTTTGCCTCTTTCCATTTCCTAAATGATAGGTAGTCGCTTTCCGATTTTTTAAAATTCCGCTTTTGCCTAGAGGTAAAGCTGCAACGCAAATTGTGGCGATGATTTTTCCTTTGGCATTGAATTCTCTAATTAAAGCTAAGAATCTTTCATCGTATGCTTCCTCATAAAAACCATACTCCTCAAACCTGCCTAGAATTGCCAATGCATCATATTCATCGGAGCATATTTCGTCGATGGTTTTTTTGACGCATACTGGTACGTTAAAAGTACTGATTACTCGTTTTTGAAATCCGCATGTCACAACAGTGATATCAACGCCATAATCATTTTGTGCCCAGCCCATCACGTCAATAAACGGGCTGAATTCCATTGTTTCAAAACCTTTTAGCAGAAATAACAGTATCTTCATCTTGGTTCACCTGCACATGATTTGTAAGCGCAAGGCCTATAGTCCGCGGGGATATCCTAACCTAATAAGCGCCTCATTTTTGAAGAAGTATCCGTCCCTGACAACGGTACATGGATAAACAATCTGAATCCTGAATTAGCAGGTACATCAAAGCAACTGCTTTCAAAATCCAATGTCCCCGCAACAGGATGATTAAATTGCTTATAGACTCCGGAATCGTCGTAAATGTCATGAAGCGGCCACCACTCATTAAACCGAGAAACGATGACGGTGGCCTGAGCGCCGACTTTGCATGGCTTAGGAATGATAACAACAATGGACATATCATTGCATCGCCTGCGAGGTATGGCATCCCGCCTTCCGATCATGCCGATACGATTCTATCAGAGAAGCAATCTGCAGCAGATCCCGACTATCATCGACACCAATAGCAATCTTCAGCCGCTCCACCTCCTCTCTTTTTATTCATATAACCATTTAAGTATAATTTGCATCCTTCTTCAACTGTCCCAATTACGTTCAGGTCGAAATTCTCTACCGTTCAGGCCAAAAATGATTTTTTTGGCAATTTTATAGTATTCTGTCGTTAAATGCAAAAAGAGAGGAGTGACGCCGTGTGTCCATTTTTATAGTTTGCTTTATTGCGGGCATCTGTGCAGCGGGATTTGTGACGATCTGGTTTACAACCGCCTATACCGAGCTATCGGCAAAGCGAAACTGCCTTGCCAATCTTGATGAACAGTTGCGTCTGCACGAGGGGCTGTACGCCCAGGCAGGGGATGGTCCAGATGCGCGGTCTGCCAATGGAATGATGGAAACCAGCCGGATGCTCTGCCGTGAGGCGTCCAAAAGCTATAACCGCATTCTGCACAAGCCAAAGAACTGCGTTCCGGCCCTGCTGATGGGCTTCCGGGCTGTGGATGAGGAAAACAAACAAGGGTAAAGAGTGGAGAACCAACGTGAAAGAGGACACCGCATTTCCAATGATAACTTTAACATATAAATTGAATATTCAAAACCATATTTCATACAGAACAAACCATATTTCATGAAGAAAAAACCATGTTTCATGAGAAAAAAGCATGCTTCATGCAGAAAAAAGCATGTTTCATGCAGCGGATGGTTATTTTCAGTGGATTTCTGATAGGTTGAATGTAAGTGTATAAATCTATGGCAAGCACTGAATGTTTCAGGTTGGAAAACCGCGGACGGTACGCCGATTATCATTTGGTACTGGAACCAAGGAACCGGAGGTGACAACAATAATTGCAGCTTCATCTTTGTAAAGGCAGAGCTTAAAATTGCAACATAAGTTTTTTCTAAGGAGATACGAATATGATAAAAAAGCTACTGAGTATGTTTCTTGCGCTGTGCATGGTAATTACCATAGCGCCCGCCACGGCTTTTGCCGCACTGGGTGACGGTAAAGATGCTGCGCCGTCATCAAATAAAACCCCCTTTTCGGACGTAAAGGAAACGGATTGGTTCTATAACGCGGTGCAGTATGCCCATGAGAACGGGCTCTTCTCGGGTACCAGCGCCACATCCTTCGGGCCAAACGGTTCCATGACCCGTGGAATGTTTGTTACGGTGCTGGGGCGCATGGCCGGTGTGGATACGGCAGACTATACCGAAGCGCCAAAGTTCAGCGACGTCAGTTCCAGCGCCTATTACTCACCCTATGTGGCATGGGCGGTTGAAAAGGGAATCACCACAGGTGTCGGAGGAGGGAAATTCAACCCCGATGGTATGGTGAGCCGTCAGCAGATGGCGGCATTCACCGTTCGCTTTTTCGATGCTTACAACTTCACCTATCCCGAGGCAACTGTTAAAACACTGCCAAAGGATGCCGACAGTATTGCCGATTATGCCAGGGACGCGGTACTAAAGCTCTGGGCATGCGGTATGCTTGCCGGCGATTCCGGAAACTTTAACCCGGACAAAAATGCTTCCCGTGCGGAAACGGCCACCTTTATGATGCGCATGGACAACCACCTTATAGAGGCAGGCTTTAGGGAGCGGCCTGCTGAAAAACCGTCTGAAGAAAAGCCTGAAGAAAAGCCCGGCCAGCCCTCCGGCAATAGCAATAGCAGCGGCAATAGCGGCGGGAATAACGGCGGGAATAACGGCGGCAGCACAACATATTATGAGGTTACCTGTGCAATGGGCGCCGGAGAGTCCGGTACATCTGTCACACTGCCGGAAACCAAGACCTACCCTTCCGGTACTAAAATTACCTCCCTGCCCACTCCATATCAGCAAAACAGAATATTCCTGGGCTGGTACTACGATAAAGAAATGAGCCGCAGAGTGGAAAGCAGCGATACCGTAAACCGCAATATGACTATCTATGCGGACATGGCCGACAACATCAGCATTGTCTCGGAGTTTGATACCCCCAGCTACATCACCAAGACTGATGTTTCTCCCGGTTTTACCTTCAAAGTCAGGGCAGACAGCGAAGATGAACTAAAAGCCGCACTGACGATCAAAAGCATTACCGCCAATAATACCGCTCTGACATATACAGTCTCGGGCAGCGGAACATTTACCGTTTCGGCTGACTATGCCCCGGGACAGACATATAAGGCTGAACTGGCAAATACCGGTACAGTCGTGTTTGTAATAGATGGAATCGAGCAGCAGCCTACTATCCGCACACTCAACTTCATCACCAAGATGGCTCCGGTGCAAAACCTGAGCCTGAGCGACGGTATCATCTATCTGCCCTCTGCCAGCGTAAGCAATATGACCGGCACGGCTTTGGACGGGCTGTTCGTTGCATCTGTCACAAACATCGGAAAATCATCCATCGATACAAACACCTCCACCGGTACATTTGATTATGGAGGAGGCGGTATCAAGGAAGGTGACACTGTAGCAATTTATTCCGGCACAAGACCGGACCTGCGAAACGGCGAGACCGCAGGCACTGACGCAGACGGAAGTGTTTCTTATATTACTGTTACAAATATCAGCGGCGCCACATATACCTATACCGCCGCCAACGCAGAGCAAGTACTGTTTAAGCCGGATGTACTGCCGGTAAAAAGCGATGCGGATACAGATGGTGATTCAAATAACAATTCTATTACCGTTCCTGCATCTACATTTGTTTATGACAGTACATATGCAAATATGGGACTCGATGCAACCACAACGGTAGACGCAGGTGACTATCTCGCCTTCTATACCGGCGAACGTGAAAGCGGTGAATTGACAAGCTATGCAAAAATTTTCAGCGTCGGGCAAACAGGAGTAAACCAGGAGACTTACATTATTTCCTATACACCGGTTGCTCCCGAAACTGTTTTGGCCTCTATGGATATTTACAATGAGCGGGAAGAGAAGGTTGAGCTTACTGGGGAAGAAATTCAGCAAATTGAGGCAGACATGGAAATGCAGGCCATCAACAGCGGTTTTGTCGACGAAGCCGCCGAATACCTGGTCGCATTGGCAATGGAGACCGACGGTTTCCAGGAGCTTTCAGGCGACATGGATCTTAAAAGCTACAACATCGCCCTCGAAGACGGTACTCCCCTGAGTGATGGTGAGATGGCTCTCATGGCAGGCAGCCGTGCGGAGATAACAGAGAAAAAGGTTGAAGCGACAGTGGCTGCCGGCAAGGTTCTCCAGCATTTCGAGGGTAAATACGGCGTCCGTGCGGAGCTTTCGATGACGTTTAAGGTCGAAATTGATGTCGGAAACGGAAATAAAATCGTGATCCGCCTTCAGTCCATTTTCGAACAGGAGGTGCTGCTGACCGTCAACACAAGCGGCGGCGCCATTTGGAAGTGGGCGTGGATTTTCCCTTACATATATGATTATCAGCTAAATGCCAATATCGACGTAGGTACCTTTACCGGTATCGGTATCACCGCATCGGCATATACTCAGGGCGAGGAAGACGAAGCGTTCGACTGGAAAAATGTCAGCGGAGACAGTACAGAACAAAAAATCCTGGATATCGGCAAGCAAATCACCGAGCTGATGGAAGCCAAGGAGGAGTTCCTCGGTGAAAAGCTCGTGGATAAAGACGGCGAGGAAATTGAATTGACCGGAAGCAACGGAGGCGGACTTGCCGACAAATACTCCGCAATGATGAGAAACGCAGAGGATAGCTGGATAGAAATAATAAGGACTGAAATATTCTCTGTCTCAGGCTCAGTAGACCCGTTCCACATATTAGTATACGGTGTGGGTGCAGATTTTGTAGTATCTGCTAACATGTATGTTACACTCGGAATGACATTCGAGTATGGCAATGCAAAAAGATACAATTTCTCACTAATGCTCTTCCACAAGAAAAGCACAAGCGAAACAATTGACCTTGAAGAATCCCATTATCAATTTGATTTCTATGTCATGGGTACTATCGGAATACGAGCCGGTATTGAACTTGAGGTAGCTGTCGGTCTGTTCTCTCTCAAGCTGGACAGTATTGGTATAACCGCTGAGGTGGGAGCCTATGCGCAGTTGTGCGGCTATTTCTACTACAGCCTCAGCTGGTCAAAATCAGCAGGCAAGAATAGCAGCTATGCAGGTGCGATGCATATAGAAATTGGTGTATATTTGGAAATAAAATTCAAAGCCCAGTTATTCTCCAGCAGCAAGCTGACATACAATCCAACTCTGTACGAAAACAAATGGCCGCTGTGGTCTGCGGGAGAGGCGGAAAATGTCTACGACTTTGTCTACCAGAAAAAGGATACTCCGGAATTTGTCTGGTATGCCGATAAAACCTTGACCATGCCTGAAAGTCTTTTTACAATGAAGTTTATAGATCTAGCAAGCGGTGAACAGGACGAAAAGGTTTTTAATAATACCGATTTCTACGTATCCTTTTCCAATCCCTCATTCTCATATAACACAGCAACGAATACTCTTACTGTTTCACCGGAAAAGGGAAGCATAGAAGAAGCTGGTGAAATGTACATTGCATGGTTCGATGCACCTCTGGCAATGACCTCTCGACCCATCAGCCGAACAATCGCTCTCAGTTGGAGCGATCCTGCGTCAGGGCACTATATAAAGTTCGACAGTAATGGAGGCAGCTTGGTCAATATGATTTTTAAGGGGGAGGGAGCTTTTATTACACTGCCTGCTTCTCCAATCAAAAAGGGATATGTATTTGGAGGCTGGTATGAAGATAGTCGGCTGACAAAACCTTATGCATTCCCCGGTAAAATGCCTGCTGCAAACACCACTGTGTACGCCAAGTGGATTCCGGCAACCGATACACGTTACACTGTGCGCCACTATCAGCAAAATCTCAATGACAACGGCTATACACTTGTGGATACGGATGTCAGACAAGGCACAACAGACAGTTATACCACTGCCATTGCCAAAGACTACTACGGCTTTACTCTAAAGTCATTGTGGCAACAGTTAATTCTTCCCGACGGCAGCACCGTGGTTAACGTTTATTATGACCGCAATGAATATACTGCAGTCTTTACTTACGGCGATATGCGTGATGTGACTAACCCCGACACAAACCCTGTTTCCTATACCAAGAGGTATGGATCAACGATATATGCACCTAAGCTTGCCATAGGCGGTTACATTTTTAACGGCTTCACCGGCTGGCCTACTGCTGTTCAGGATGGAAAGCGAGTTCCGGCAGAAAACATAACGCTGACACAAGACGCTGCTTATGTTTCTGCCTGGACAGCGGATCCGAACACTCCATACCGGGTCGAGCACTATATCCAGCGTATCTCAGGCAGCGGCTATCTGCTTGACAGTGTGGAGCAGCGAAGCGGTGAAACAAATACTTCTGTTATATTAGCTGGGCTGGCATCCCCTTCCGGCGGTCTGACATATACAGGCGGCACTGTGGAAGGAAAGTCTGTAACCGAAACCAAAATCAAGGGTGACGGCAACTTGGTTATAAAGCTGTACTATGACCGAAATTTCTTCGACATAACCTACAAAATAGGAACTGAGACGCATGTGACCGAGCAAGTACGTTACGGAGCAAATATAACCGCACCTGAAGCCCCTGGTTGGGAGGGGTACCTCTTCGCAGGCTGGTATGAAGACGAAGAGCTTAAGATTCCATATACCTTCGGCAACCCCATGCCCGACGGCAACTTCACGATTTACGGCAAAAAGGAACCCGGGGAAAAGTCGTATACAATTCAGCATTACGTGATGAACATACAAGGTACTTATGAATTGCATTCAACTGAAACCGGAACAGGTAAAACAGGAGATGTACTTACCTTGCCAGCATTGACGGACAGCACCATACCGGTAGAAAACGGCATCATATTCAAGGAAGGTAAAGTTGGCAATGTTGTAAAGCTGAATCACACATTGCCGGCAACAGGCAGCGTCACCTTTGCTCTCTACTATGAACGCCTGAATAAAACTTATACCTTTATACCTGGCAATGGAGAAGAGAACATTGAGGTAACCAGGCTGTACGGCGCCGCTGTAACCTCACCAAGCGTAAGCAGAACAGGCTACACCTTCAATGGATGGTCACCCGAGCTGCCCGATACTGTGGGAATAGCAGATGCAGCCTTCACAGCTCAATGGCTGGCGAATACAAATACACCTTACAAGGTAGAACACTATATGCAAAATGCCATTAATGACAGTTATACCTTGAATGAGACTGAAAATCTAGCCGGAACTACCGACTCTATAGTCAATGCAGTGTCCAAAAGCTATCCGAACTATACGCTAAACGTTAATGCAAGCGGTACTATCAGCAGCGGAACAGTTTTACCTGACGGTACCCTGGCGCTTAAGCTCTACTATGACCGCAATACATTTACCGTTACCTTTAATGCCAACGGAGGCATATTAAGCGGTGAGCCGGCTAAAACCCTCAGGCACGGTGCTGCGGTCTCTACCACGAATCCTGCAAGGGAAGGCTATGCCTTCGGCGGCTGGTATCTGGACAGCGGTGCGGACAAGCTTTTTGACGGTATAATGCCTGCCTCCTCACTGACCGTTTATGCAAAATGGGTCGCCGGCCAATGTAATTACACAGTGGAGCACTATGTTATGCAAACCAACGGCAGCTACCCCACCACTGCCAACAAAACTGATAATTTGACAGGAATCGCGGATTCTGCACTGACCCTGGCTGATTTGAAAGATGCCGCACTGGAATTCGCAAACGGTATCGTTTACAAAAACGGCGAGGTTAACGGACAAGTAGTGACAAATACTACTGTTGCAGCAGACGGCAGCCGTGTGATCAAGCTGTATTATGAGCGCAAGCAGCACAATCTCAGCTGGAATCTCAATGGCGGAAGTGCTTCCAACAGCTACACGCAAGGTCCGGTATATTACGATTCAGACATAACTGCACCAAATGCTGTAAAGCTGGGGCATTCTCTGACCTGGGACCCCGTTCCCGCCGGCAGGATGCCTGCAGCAGATACCACCTATAAAGCTTTGTGGACAGCCAACAATTACACCATCACCTTTATCAGTAACGGAGGAACTGCTGTAGCTCCGATCGAGCAGGCCTATGGTTCAACGGTAACACCGCCTACCAATCCAACTCGCACCGGCTACAGCTTCAATGGCTGGCTGAAGGATGGCAATCCATATACCATTAACACTATGCCGGCAGAAAATATGACTCTTACTGCTTCCTGGCAGGCAAATAAGTACAGCTTTAGTCTGGAACTGAACGGCGGAGCATTGTCCGGTTATGGAACCACTATGCATACCTATGACCAGCAAACGGTACTTCCTACTGCATCGGATATCACAAAAGCCGGACACATATTTAGAGGATGGTATCTTGCTGAAAACTTCAGCGGAACAGTCCAGACATCGATCGCCGGTACACAGACATGGGAAGGCACAAGAACCTATTATGCAAAGTGGGAACCTGAGAAATATACCATTACCTTTGTATATAATAACGGTATTGTCGATTATGTTAAGGACAATGTCACCTATGGCACTGCGTTCAGCAGCATCAAGCCTTCGGATCCGACAAGAAAAGGCTATCAGTTCAAGGGTTGGAGTCCGGAAGCAGCTGCAGTGACAAAAGCTCAGACGTTTACTGCACAATGGGAGGTCATTACTTATGACATCACCTATAATAATATTCCGGAAAACGGCATAAACGAAAACCCCTCCAGCTATACTGTTGAAGATACTATTACGCTGCTTGAGCCCCGGGCTCCGGCGAAGAGCTTTACCGGCTGGACGTATGATGGCAAAACAGTGCCGGAGAAAGAGGCTGAAATCTCCAACGGTAATACAGGTAGCAAAACCTTTACAGCGAACTGGAATGATATGAACTCGTACACAATCAAGTATATTGTAGATGGCGAATGGTGGACTGGCAGCGGCCCTGATACGTATAGCTACAATCCAAATGCAAAGGTAGCATTGCCAACTCCTCCAACTCCTCCTGGAAAGCCAGGCTATATTTTCGCAGGATGGAGGGAAGAAGGAGCAAGTAAAAATATCTATAAGATACCTAAAGGCGATTATGGAAACAAGATTTATACAGCCCAGTGGACGTTTGCCCTTGCAAGCGATGCGTGGGTCATCTCTGACGAGGACGGTCTGGCAAGATTCCGCGACCTTGTCAATGCAGGCAGTACTTCGCTCGATGTAAAGCTGAGTAATGATATCGTACTCGATGAGTATAAAAACTGGACGCCTATTGGATTTAATGCGAGTGCTGCAAGTGCATACGATACCATTGTCGCAAACAAAGCATATACTGGGACCTTTGACGGTCAGGGCTTTACCGTAAGCGGGTTGGATGCAAAATGGACAGCGGTTTATGATGAAATGAGACAGGGGTTCTTCCAGTATGTTGACGGTGGAACTGTTAAAAACCTTGTTTTGGAAGGAAGCATGAATATCCAGCAAGGTTATAATGTTGCCAACTTCACAGCCGGTATTGTGGGAGAGCTTATAAGCGGCTCAATAAGTGGCTGCACCAGCCGTATCTCTGCGGAAGGTTCCGGACGTATCACCTTCGGAGGCATTGTTGGTGAACTGAAGGGCGGCACCGTAGATAACTGCAGAAACGAAGTCGGCTCTACGTGGTCAACTGATGGTTACATGGGCGGCATTGTGGGTCGTATGATCAGCGGTACAGTGAGTAACTGTATCAATACCGGAAACTTTACATCGACATATCCATGGGGGACTATAGGAGGTATTGCAGCTATAACAAGCGGATCTTCGTCTTCTACACCAATCATCAGAGATTGTACCAACAGGGGCAGTTTACAGATTGCAAGGAGAGAGAATGTGCATGGCTATGTTGGTGGTATTCTTGGAATGGCATGGTCAATTGTCATCATTGAAGGCTGCATAGTAGCAGACATTGGTACGGTAACGCTGGAGGGCGGTTATTATACCGCCGGCATTGTTGGTGCGACAAATTACAGCGTCATGACGACAGTGAAAAACTGTGCCGTCGGACCGGGTTTGACTTTGATCGGCGCTTTGCGCAGCAGCGGGGTTTCTGACTACTACAGTGACAACTGCTGGATAAGACCCATTTGTCCTTCTACTTATCTGACGGAGGATAGCACAGACAACACATATGAAGCATTTAGGCTGATACTTTACAACTATAACTTTACAACTTCTCAAGAGCTTACGATCCCCGCCGGTACTGTCCTTCAGGTTGAAAATGGAGTGCAGAGCACTTCTATTGAAGGTGAAATGCAGGACACTTTAGATGAAGGTGGAGAAGAATTGCAGAACCCTTCAGATGAAGGAGAAGATGAATTGCAGGACACATCAGATGAAGGCGAAAATGGAGTGCAGAACCCTTCAGATGAAGGTGAAGATGGAGTGCAGGACACATCAGATGAAGGCGAAAATGGAGTGCAGAACCCTTCAGATGAAGGAGAAAATGGAATGCAGAACCCTTCAGACGAAGGCGAAAATGGAGTGCAGAACACTTCAGATGAAGGTGCAAATGGAATGCAGGACACTTCAGATGAAGGTGCAAATGGAATGCAGGACATAGACCAGTAGTAAATGCCAATTACCCGAAGGGACAGTATTCTGTCCCTTCGGGTCGTATGGCAAGAAGAAGACAATGAAGCGAATTTTGATTGTTATCAGTCTACTGACAGCGTTATCCATATCGACAGCAACGTTTGCTCAGCAAACGCCCGACCCTGTCCGCATTGCAGTCATAGACACCGGTATATCAACCGTTGCCATCGACTCTTCGCGTATTATTGAGGGTTATAACTACATACGCCCGCAAGATGGAACTGAAGACAAAATCGGCCATGGAACTGCTATCGCCGGTATCCTTGTCGGCTCTGAAGCAGCTGGCATCCGCCCCAATGCTGTTTTGGTACCGCTTGTATATGCTACAAAGGATGAAATGGGTAAAACCATCAAAGGTGATACATCCATGGTGGCACAAGCAATTTATGATGCGGTTGATATATATGATTGCGACATTATAAACATCAGCTCTGGCTCAACAAGTGATTCTATATCTCTCCGCAATGCAGCAGCTTATGCAGAGGAAAAAGGTGTACTGGTCGTGTCCTCGGCAGGTAACGCTAATCTTTACCGCCTTCAGGATATTTACTACCCGGGTGCATACGATACAGTGCTTTGCGTCGGTTCCGCCGATTCGGACGGAGAGGTTTCCCCGTTTTCGCAGCGAGGTAATACGATAGATATTTTAGCCCCTGGCAGCAATCTGCGGGTGGTATCTATACGCGCAAAAAAGATTCGAGCCTTTGGCACATCGTATTCCACTGCTTATGTGACCGCTGCTGCGGCAAAGCTGCTTGAGCAAAATCCCTGCCTGACCCCAGCCGAGCTTCGGCAAATCCTTTGCAGTTCAGCCGAGGATATAGGAGAGCCGGGCTTCGATCCCGATAGCGGTTGGGGAATTCTTAATCTTACAGCCGCGAGTATATTGAGACCTAATTAAAGAACAATCTTCTATGTAGTGGACTGAAATATAAACCAGCCATCCTTGACCGAAAACTGGCATACACCGCCATGCTTTTCCACGATATGAGCCATACTTTTTGTGCCAAAACCATGTCCCTGTTCTTTTGATACAGGAAGGCCATGATAGAATATCGGTTCTGTCTGACAACTGTTGCGAATGTCAATGCACAGCTTGTTATTCCTGGAATACATACGCAGCTTGATATAGCGTTCGTTGCTCACGGATATATTTTCACAGGCATGATACGGTATATTGGTCGGAAATACAGATCTTTACTCTCTAAAAAACATTAGAGAATTTATGAGAGTATATCAAAATAAATTCATTAAAAGCATAGATATCAATTTGGTTAATCATGTAAAGGATATGGATTTGATTTTTGATTCCTTTGAGGAATCAAATGCGAGTGAGAGGCTAAACAATGCAACATTAAAGCTTTACGAGGTACTGAGAGGATACAGATGAATTGAAATAGTTTCAGCTGTATCAACGAATACCCGAACAAACATTTTCCACAGGGGATTATTTTGATTAATGAAAAACACATTTTAACATACTTGAATGCCCTGATGGTTATGAGATTGCTGATGATGTATTCAGCAGATCCGGAAGTATGGTTGTTAGTAAAAACACAATTGTAAAACAGTATTTGATAGATGTAATCTGAAGACATGTGATTTTAGTTATTGCGATCTTAATGATTCGGCATTTGAAAATAATTGTCTTGACGCTGCAGTATTCAAGTTTGTGTATTTTAATAATCTTGTTTTTAGAGAAAATTCAGCTTATGGATGCGATTCCTCAAAAGATTATTGGAAGATATGCGGTTTGCAAATTATCCGGGTTTTCATATTGCTGGAGTAAGAGCAGGATGGTTTGATGTTTTTTTAGTTGATAGAGAGAAAAGCATAAATACCATTGCGCCTAATCATCTCGGTCGCGATGCTCCTTCTAAACTTCTCGAAGCAGTAAATGATTTGTGCATTGTTAATTTAGATGATAAATCAAAAATAAAAAGGGTATCTTGGGATGATGAACCTGGCGCCTATATTTGGAGATTGGAAAGAAAAGACGAAACGATAAGCATTCATATCTATGAATCAAAAACAATCTCCAAAGATAGAAAACAGCTTGAAAGGGAGGAGTTATATCGCACTGATTTGACCTATGATTTAAAAGAAAATGACCTTGTAGAATACAAATGTACTGGCCCCATTAGTAGTTATGTCGCACCACACAGAACATTTATACTGGGTGGTCATGATTGATTTTTTAAGACTCATATAGTACGTGATATTTAAGTACTTGAGAATATCAACTTTGGCGTGATTCCATCGTGCCGCCAAGGGGGTACCAGAGGGGTGAGACATCTTTTTTATACACTCAAGGCACGTGGAGTGTTGTGTGCTACTATGTCGTAAATAAAATATATTTTGATATACTCTATTATAAAATATTGCCACAAAGATAGAAACAGTCTTGATTGACGGTTTTTATCTTTGCTTTGCCATTTTATAGTTTATAATATAAAGCAGGCAACCTAAGCTTATACTAATAACGCCATAATGAATAGCAGAGGTTAGCTTTATGAATGAAATCAAAGCCATTCTGGATAAAATTGCGGATGTTTTATCGACCGTTTCAGGCATCAAGACAATTGTACTTGGCGGTTCGCGAGCTAGAGGCACGCATTCCCCTTCTTCGGATATTCAGAAATGGAGATCCGTGGCTTTGCTAAAAAAGCATATTCTGAATGGGCGAAGTATACTTATTATGTAAGCTTGTTTAATAAATGTGGTAAAATGGTAGTGCAAATAAGCTGTAAAGTACGAATACGGCTTTGATATACCCTAATATTTTTGTAATAGAGAAATGTATGCCACTTGCTTGTTCATTTTTTGAATTAATGTGCAAATATCCTCACTAAAATTCTGAGTTTTCGCATTACTTAATGATTTGTAGCGCTATAAAGATAAAAGCTGCAGAATTATGTAGACTAATGTGACACAAAACTTAAAATTTTGAACAGTTAATTAGCTGTAGAAGAATTACCACCGCAAATGTAGGTTGCCACGATGCTGTGGTGCAAAGTACTTAACCAGATTTAACAGCTTACCATATTTATATATTTGCGCAGCAAATTTAAGGAGGGGCAAATGAATATAATTAGAAGCTATGGATAGTGAAATAAAAGAGTTAATAAATGAATATGAGGGTTATGTTGGCACATTATTCAACTTCTCTTTATATGTTACTAAAAAAATGACAAGGAGGCAAAATGAGGATGAAGCTTGGGGAAGTGTGTATAGAAACGAATGATGTAATCGAAACCGCGGACTTTTATAGAAAGGTCCTGAATATTACATCAGACTGCAGGGATGATGTACATCAGTTCATTATCACGGAAGGTACGGTGTTGACGGTTTATAATAATGGAAAGATAAAGAACAACAGTAACCAGAATATCAGTCTGGCTTTTACCGTTGATGACGTGGATGAAGAGTATGAAAGGTTATTGAAGCTGGGGGTTCATATAATCGACGCTCCCAAGCTCCAGCCATGGGGGGCTAAGAATATGCATTTCTGCGATCCCGACGGCAATCATATTTACTTCAGGAGTTTACCAAAGTAATTAATTGCTATAATCAGGAGAAAGTAATAGCTAAAGGGAGAGAAACTGATGATTACAAATGAGACTTTAAAAGTAATAAAGCAGCGCAGGAGTATCCGAAGCTTCAAAGAGGAGCAGATAAAGGACGAAGAATTGCAGGCTGTTGTCGAGGCTGCAATGTATGCCCCTAATGCGGGGAATCAGGCGTGGCATTTCACGGTGGTTCAAAACATGGACTTGCTGGAAAGACTCAATTCGGCGGCTAAAGAAGTCGCAAGGAAAATGGACTTCGGGAATTTCAAAGCCCTTGGCAGCGATGAAAATTTTCATTGCCTTTATAATGCGCCGACGCTTATCATAGTGTCGGGCGACGGGAGGGTTCCGATACCCCTCGAAGCCGACTGCGCCGCCGCTACCCAGAATATGCTGCTCGCAGCGGAATCGCTCGGGCTGGGCACGTGCTGGATATATTTCGTCATGTTGGCGTTCCAATCGCCTCTGGGTGAGGATTTCCGAAAGGAACTGAAAATACCCGACGGCTACAAGCCATATAATACAGCCGTGATAGGGTATAAGCGCGATACGGCTGTTGATGCGCCGGAAAGAAAGCCCGGCCTGATTACATATTTCAAGTAAAATAGTGCTTCGAACCGGTTGTATATGGCAAAATAATCTCGAAGGGGGCAATTTGATGTTACCGGTGCAAAATCCGGAATGCCAGGTGTAAAATGAAAATAACTTTTTTGGGAACCTCGGCGGCTACCTCCTGCCCGCTGCCGTTTTGCCGGTGCAGAGTCTGCGCGTTGGCAAGGAAAAATGGAGGAAAGGATTTTAGAAAAAGGTCGTCTGTTTTGATTAACGAGGATTTGCTTATTGACTTTGGACCGGATGTCATGGCAGCTTCGTTTATGCACGGTGTTTCCATAGACAAGGTTCGGTATTGGCTGCAGACACATTCGCATTCAGACCATTTTGACGCGTCTCAGCTGATTACCCGGATACCTGAATATGGGACAGTGGGCACCCCACCATTAAATCTTTATGCGTCGGAAGCATGTATCGAAAACATGGCAACAAAGCTTAAAAGTGAATGGGGCGGTTCGGATTTGCTTGACGTTGGAGAAAGAGAACGCTTGAACTTAAGCGTTCAAATTGTAGATAACCTTCAAACGTTTAGTGCGGGGCCTTATCGCATAACAGCGTTTTCAACCGACCATGACAGGGCGGACAATTCATTGATCTACGCCGTTCAGGAGGATGAATTAACAATTCTATACGGTACGGATACCACAGCTTTTTGTGAGGATATCTGGAATGGCTTTCGTAATAAAGGCTTAAGGTTCGATATTGTTATTCTGGATCATACGTATGGTATGAATACTGGCGGACTTGACCATATTAATGCAAATCATTTCATAGAACACGTGAAAAGGTTTAAGGATGAGAAGCTTTTAACAAGCGGCGCCCGAATCTTTGCCACGCATATTTCCCATGAGGGGAATCCGATCCACTCCGAGTTCGTTGAATTCGGAAGGAAGTACGGTTATGAAATCGCTTACGATGGACTTGTTATATAGAGCTTGATATGACGGCTTTTAAAGGTTAAACTTTAGAGTGTGGAGTAATAATTAAACTACATAGTGAAAGGATACCGATATGATCGTAAAACCGAAAACCAGAGGCTTCATTTGCACTACCGCTCATCCCCAGGGCTGCGGGAAGCATGTTCTGGAACAGATCGATTATGTAAGGAAACAGGGAAACATAAAAGGGCCGCAAAAGGTTCTGGTTATAGGAGCTTCTACGGGTTACGGGCTGGCTTCGATAATAACGTCGGCATTTGGCGCCGGAGCAGCAACAATAGGCGTGTTTTTCGAGAGACCCGCTTCTGACAACAGGACGGCTACAGCCGGTTGGTACAACATGGCGGCATTTAGCAGGAAGGCGCAGGAGGCGGGTCTTTATGCAAAATTCATCAATGGCGACGCCTTTTCAAACCAGATCAAGGAACAGACAATTGAGTTGATAAAGAAAGACCTGGGCAAAATCGACATGGTAGTGTACAGCCTTGCTTCGCCAAGACGTATCCACCCTGTTACGGGCGAAAGCTTCAGCTCGGTCATCAAGCCCATCGGCAAGCCCTATACCAATAAAACGGTGGATTTCCACAGCGGCGAAGTGACGGAGGTCACAATCCAGCCGGCTTCGGAAGATGAAGTAAGACAGACGATAGCTGTTATGGGCGGGGAAGACTGGGAAATGTGGATGCAAGCCCTTCAGAATGCGGGAGTACTTGCGGAAGGCGTAACTACAGTCGCATATTCCTATATAGGACCCGAAATAACGCATGCAGTTTATAAAGAAGGCACTATAGGCAAGGCGAAGGAGCATCTGGAGCAGTCCTCCAAAACTATTGGCGACCGGCTAAAAGAGCTTGGCGGCAGGTCGTTCATTTCGGTGAACAAAGCGCTTGTTACCCAGTCGAGTTCTGCGATCCCGGTTGTTCCATTGTATATTTCACTTTTGTACAGGGTCATGAAGGAAAAGGGAACGCATGAGGGATGTATCGAACAAATGTACCGCCTCTTTGCAGACCGCCTGTACTCGGATTCGCCGGCATTGGATGACGCCGGAAGGATACGCGTCGACGATCTGGAAATGAAAGAGGATGTACAAAGAGAAGTTGCGGCTTTATGGGGAAAGGTCAATACTGAAAACATCGAAGCCTCTTCCGATATCAAGGGATACAGGGAGGATTTCTTCAAGCTTTTCGGTTTCGGCTTCGAGGGTATCGATTATGACGCCGACACTGAAGTAAATATCGACATCCCCGATATCTTATAAACTAATATCCTGAAAATATTATATCAAGTCAAATAAGGCGCTGTCCAAAAGGCGCCTTGTTTTATAAATATACGGAACAAAAAGTAAAAAACGTGTGGAAATTTACCCGGAATTGTGTTAGCATGAAAAAAAGTCGGTATTCTTATGAAACCGTACTGGCAAAATAATTTTATTACGACTCATATCCTTGATGGAATGAGAGCGGGAGGTTGATTGTATTGGAAAAAAGTATCGCAAGCAAGAAGTTCGGAACGAGACAGATCGCCGTTATCGGAATGCTGTCGGCAATCTCTGTAGTACTTGGAGCGACGGGATTCGGATTCATCCCTCTGCCAATGGCAAAAGCGACTGTCATGCAGATCCCGGTAGTGATCGGAGCCATACTGGAAGGCCCGATAGTAGGTGTTACGGTAGGACTTATCTTTGGCCTGTTCAGCATTATCCAGAATCTTACCAATCCATCGTCGGTTCTGTATTTTGCACTTATCAATCCGCTGGTGTCCGTGCTTCCGAGAATGCTTATAGGCGTGACCACTTATTACAGCTATAAAATACCGCTGAAGAATGACGTGGTAAAAACGGGGATCGCCGCAGCGGTCGGCTCATTTACCAACACCGCCGGAGTGCTCGGGATGATATATATTCTGTATGCGGCTCAATATGCAACGGCAAAGAATATCCCTGTAAGTACGGCTGCAGCGGCAATATTCGGCGTAGCGTTTACGAACGGCGTCCCAGAAGCGGTCGTATGCGTTTTGATCACCATACCGGTCGTGCTCGCCGTCAGGAAAATAATGAAAAAGTAAACTGAATATACGTTAAATAAAGCGCAGTGGGGCGGGCGTTTTGATGCAGTGAAATCAAAGCCCGTCCTTTTTGTTTTGATTTTAAGCAATTCATGCTATAATACACTCAGTTGAAAATATATCCTGAAAGATTAGTAAATAATAGCAACGTAATGTTACATAAGCTATTAAAATACTGTATGAGGAGCTGTAGGCAATATGGGACTTTATGAACAGTGGAAGGGTATGGCCGAAGCCGACAGGAACCAGAACGAATACAATGAATTCTGGAACGGCTATCTTGAAAAGGAAAAACAGATCTATCGGTACATACTCGAGAATCACATGAACAAAATTGAAGGCAGGCTCGACGAGCTTGCGGCAAAATTCAGCATGGAACCGGTCGTATTTGCGGGTTTTCTGGACGGTATCAATACAAGCCTTGCAAAAGAACTTGAACTCGGACCGCTTGAGAACGAAAGCCAGCTTTCACTGGAAATAGATTTTGAAAAGCTGTACTGGAACATGCATGAAGCAAAGGCCGACTGGCTTTATGGCCTGGAGGAGTGGGAAGGCGTCCTCTCAAAGGAAAAAAGGGATGAAATAACAAAGGAATTCAAGCTCTCCAAAATGGCCGTCAGCAGCAAGGTCGGCAGAAACGATCCCTGCCCCTGCGGAAGCGGCAAAAAATATAAGAAGTGCTGCGGTGCGGCATAGTAAAAGGAGTCGAACGCATGACTGAAAAAATTAAAATGTACGTGCCCCTGGTCGAAATGGACGGGGACGAAATGACGAGGATCATGTGGAAGCAGATAAAGGATACTCTGCTTGAGCCTTATATAGAACTGAACACGGAGTATTACGACCTCGGGGTGAAACACAGGGATGAGACTGACGACAAGGTCACCGTTGACTCTGCGAACGCTACGAAAAAATACGGTGTGGCCGTCAAATGCGCCACGATAACGCCTAACGCGCAGAGGGTAGAGGAATATAACCTGAAACAGATGTGGAAGAGCCCGAACGGCACGATCAGGGCAATACTTGACGGAACCGTGTTCAGGGCGCCTATCGTTGTAGACAGTATCAAACCTTCGGTAAGGACGTGGAAGAAACCTATTACTATAGCAAGACATGCTTACGGAGATATTTATAAAAACGTGGAATACAGGGTCGAGGGCCCCGGAAAGGCCGAACTCGTTTTCACGGGTGCCGACGGCGAAAAGCATAGCGAAACGGTATTCGAATTCAAAGGCCCCGGAGTCATCATGGGTATGCACAATGTGGACGAATCCATCTCGAGTTTTGCGAGATCCTGCTTTAATTACGCCCTTGACGTGAAGCAGGATATCTGGTTTGCCACCAAGGATACGATCTCAAAGAAATACGATCATAGGTTCAAGGATATTTTCCAGGAGATATTCGACAAGGAGTATGCTGAAAAATTTAAGGAAGCCGGCATCGAATATTTCTACACGCTGATAGACGACGCCGTAGCCAGGGTCATACGTTCCGAAGGCGGAATGATCTGGGCCTGCAAGAACTATGACGGCGACGTTATGTCCGATATGGTCGCCACGGCATTTGGAAGCCTTGCAATGATGACCTCCGTACTGGTTTCGCCTCAGGGCTGCTATGAATATGAGGCGGCTCACGGTACCGTAACGAGGCATTATTATAAATATCTGAAAGGTGAGGAGACCGCGACGAATCCCATGGCGACCTTGTTTGCCTGGACCGGCGCGCTCAGGAAAAGAGGAGAGCTGGACGGAAATGCAGCGCTTGTGGATTTCGCCGATACGCTTGAGGCTGCTTCGATCAAGACTATCAATGAGGGCATAATGCTGAAGGAATTGGCTGCGCTCTCTGATCTGCCTGAAAAGAAAGTCGTCAATACGACGGATTTCCTCAACGAAGTCCGCAAACGCCTTGATGCAATGCTCAGTGAATAGTGCGGGAGTTGATCGGCTATGCTGCAAATGGCTGGCGCTATAGCGGCAGAAATGCTGAATGCATTTTTTGTCAATTATTTTTTTATATTTCTATACATTCTGGTCATTTTGTTCATCAGGGCACAATACCGGAAGTATACCGAGCTGCAAAGCGTGATTTATGGCAAGCCGGCAAAAAGTCTGAAGGAGATCACAGAACAGATCATTCTTACAGGGCTGATTGCCGGCTTTGTATCAAGCTTTCTGACCGTGGCGGCCGGGATTACAATAGAGTCGGATACGGTAAGATACCTTTTCTATATCATGTGTGCATTGCTGCTGTTTGACCTGAGGTTCGTCTGCATATCCTATGCGGCGGGGATTTTGGGGGCTTTAAGTCTGATATTCGGCATTCCGAAGGTCAACATACCTTCGCTTTTATGTCTGGTGGCGGTATTGCAGCTGGTCGAGGGAGTACTCGTCTGGCTGAACAGAAAGGGCGACTGCGTGCCTGTCTATATCAGGCTCAACGATGAAATAGCAGGCGCTTTCCTGATAAGAAGGTTCTGGATGATACCGGTAGTGTTTTTCACTTACCTGATGCAGCCCGGGCTGGTCTCTCTGGATTTTTCGGCAGGCTGGCCCATGCTTTTCAAAGGTCCGCCGCTTACGGACTGGGCTTTCGTGCTCGGACTCGACTGCCTTGTTGCGGTGCTGTGCCAGAATGACATAGCGATAACCAGGCATCCTGAGAAAAAATCAGAGCAAAGCGCGTTTCTTGTAATTTGTTACAGCATTGGTCTGCTGGTATTTGCATTGCTTTCGATAAAAACCGTTTGGATGGGTTACATCGGAGTCGCTTTCTGCATTCTTGCCCATGAAGGCATCAGCCTGTACTCGAACCTGTCCGAGAAGAGGGGAGTCCCGCTTTACAGTGCAGTGAGGCGCGGACTCAGAGTGATGGAGGTCCTTCCGGACAGCCATGCGGAGCTTATGGGTATAAAACGCGGAGACATAATACTGAGTATCAACAACCATGATATACAGACGGAAGAGGGCGTCAACGAAGCCCTCAGGGAGTTTCCGGCATACACATGGATAAACCTGGCCGGATGGGACGGAAAGGAAAGGACCATAGAATACAACTGTTATCCGGCCGGATACAATACACTCGGGATAGTATGCGTGCCGAGGGAGCGTGAAGTCACGTACAACACGGCTTACATCGAAAGAGTCAGCATACTGCAGAACATAGTCAACAGGTTCAGGGGAATGGATAAACCCGTCTGACCGGATAAAACATGTTACAGCTTTAGGGGGGGATGCACAAATGCAGGATTATATTTTGGTACCGGTTGAAGAAAGATTTTTACCCGAGCTTGCCGGAATATATAATTATTATGTAATGAATTCGACAGCAACCTTTCATATGCATGAGGTAAGTGCGGATGAGATGAGGGCGATATTGAACGACGGCGACCCGAGATTCCCCTCCTTTGCCATATTCGACGGGGATACTCTTTGCGGGTACTGTCTGCTGGCGCATTACAAGAAAAGAGAGGCCTATGACCAGACTGCCGAAGTAACGATATACCTGAAGCCGGGATATGAGAAGAGAGGCATCGGGAGCATCGCCCTGGGCAAGCTGGAAGCCATAGCGGCACGCAATGGGTTTCATGTGCTGCTGGCGGTCATCTGCGGAGAAAATGACGCCAGTATCTGGCTTTTTACAAAGGCCGGCTACGAGAGGTGTGCATGCTTCAGGGAAGTTGGCAAAAAGTTCGGCCGGCTGCTTGACATAGTTTGTTATCAGAAAATACTCTACCCGTCTCTGTAGGAAAGTGGCGGAAAAGGCTTAAGAGCCTTGATATACAAGGGGGTGCATTTAATGGATATCTTAGACTCCGAGAAGCACTACATGTCTGCCAGAAAAATGGGACTAAAGGAGTATTCCAGGAACATTTCAAAAGGACAGACCGGATACCTGCCCTTTCTCGAAGGTATCCTAAAAAATATCGAGATTGTTTATGAAATAGATCTCGGCATAGTCGATCTGCCCCTTAAAAAAATTGTCGGGACGTATACCTATGCAAGGAGCAGGTCTTTTGCTGCGAATTTCATGCCGTTGCTGAAGCCGCGGACTGAATTTGCCACGAAATGGGCGAACCTGTGCGCCGCACATATCGACGAGGGCATAAGAGACGCAATAAAGGTTTACGAATACCTGAACTGGTTCTATGTAGTCGAGGGAAATAAAAGGGTCAGCGTTCTCAAATATTATGACGCCTATTCTTTTTCAGGCCACGTTACAAGACTTGTGCCCAAACGTGACGAGAGCGATGACAATATTTCGATTTATTATGAATTCCTCGATTTTTACAAAAAGACTGGAATAAATGTGATCTGGTTTACCAAAAGGAATTCCTTCAAACAGCTTTTGGGTTATATTGACAATTTCATTCCCGATTTTAAGCTGGCAGACATGGACAAGCACAAATATTTCACCAATTCCATATACCTGCCTTTCAGGAACGTATACCTGGAGCTCGGCGGGCAGAAGCTGCCGATAACGACGGGAGACGCGTTCCTCGAGTACGTGAAGATTAACGGGATGCCTTCCGAGATAGACGAACAGTCTCTTAAAGCAAAACTCGGAGGGTTCCTGATAGAACTTGAACAGATATGCAGCAACAGGACCATGGACATCCAGACCATGCCTCTCGATGCGGGTGAGAATCTGATGTCCACTCTGACCACCTTCGTAATGCCGAAGAAGTCGCCCAAGGTGGCATTTGTCTACGCGAAGGATACTAGATCCTCGAGTTGGACGTATTCCCAGGAAATGGGGAGAATGCACGTGAGCAAGGTGTTCGGAGATATAATCAGCACTTCGTTTGTCGACAATGTCCCCGAGACGCTTGAAGCATACGATACTATGAAACGGCTTGCGCAGGAAGGAAACGACGTGGTGTTTGCCACAAGCCCGGCATTTATAAACGCTGCACTGAAAGCTGCGCTTGAGTTTCCGGGTACAAGATTCCTGACCTGTTCCGAAACCCACTCGTACAAGCATGTGAATACCTATTTCGGCAGGATCTACGAGCCCAGGTTCCTTGCGGGTATTGCATCGGGGGCTGTTACCAGGACAAACGTGCTCGGATATGTGGGTACCAGACCAGTCCCTGAAGTTATAAACGGTATCAACTCGTTTGCTCTGGGGGCAAGGATGGTGAACCCGCAGGCGAAGGTGAAAGTTGAATGGATCAATGGCTGGGACAATGCGGGAGAGGCCAGGAAGGCCAGTGAAGTACTGATATCCCAGGGCGCAGATGTAGTTGCACACCACAGTACACTGTCCGATAGCGGTGTTTCCAGGGAATTCGGGGTATATTCGGTCCATAGGGACCCGGATGGGGAAGGGTTTGTCAATGAATACATAGCGGCTCCTGTCTGGAACTGGGGTATCTTTTACGAAAAGATGCTGAGGAGCCTTATAAACCGGAAGCCTTTCGGACCCGGCCAGAAGGTAGTCAACTTCTGGTGGGGTATGGATTCCGGGATAGTCGATTTCTTCTATTCGAGAAGGCTGGTACCTGTTGAAACGCAAAAACTTCTGGATTTTCTTAAGAATATGATCATAAACGGGTCGTTCAATCCGTTTACAGGGCCGATATACGATCAGGGCAAGCATCTAAGGGTCAAGAAGGATGAATTTGCCACAAGGGATCAGATTATCGGCATGGATTGGTTTGCCGATGCAGTTGAAAGTAAGCTCCCCAAGGTCTGCAAGGAGTGAAGATGCAGGACCTGCAGCACGGCGGACAGCATTTAGCCGGCACTGCCTTCAGAAGTTACAGTCTATTATATAGTAGCCATACCCGTTCACTATCGTAGTGTTTTTATACATTCTGATCCTGTCCTGCTTTTTGTAGTTCAGGTGCATATGGCCGTGAAAAAAATATTTGGGCGAATAGGCGTCGAGTAAGTCTATAAAACAGCGGAAGCCTGTGTGGGCAAGGTCCCCGCCGTCTCCGAGCCCAAGCGCCGGAGCATGGGCCAGAAATATATCGAAGCCCTTGTTCTTGCGTATTTTTCCCCTGAGTTTGCGTATCCTTTTTTCCATCGCCTCTTCCGTATACTGATACTCTTTATGGCTGTAGCTCATACAGCCGCCCAGACCCAATATACGTATCCCATTGAAGGTAAGAATGGTATCGTCCGCAGAGACGCAGCCCTCGGGGGGTTGTCGAATATAACTTGCGTTGTGGTTGCCGGGGACATAAAAAAGAGGAGCCTTGATCATAGTTACAAGGAACGACAGATACTCGGCCTTCAAATCGCCGCATGACAGTATGAGCTCTACGCCGGAAAACCGCTCGCGGTCAAAATAATCCCATATATATGACTCTTCGCAGTCAGAAACCAATAATATCTTCATAGGCTCCCCAGATAGAAAAATACCGATTAAAGTGTCCGATTTAACATTATATCTGATTCTGCGGATTTTAACAACCTTCACAAGCCAACATATTGTTTGTATTATATCAACAATTTATGTAATTCTCTAATTGCTGATATTCAATGTATATGCTATTATCTACACTATATATGTAAATTTAGCAATAGAATACACTATTGGAATCCCGGCTCATTTCTGTATTTATGCCATTATTTGGAGGCCGGGCAGGCTTAGGTTACATAAAGTTTAGAGGAGGATGCGTTAATGAGCTCGGTCATATTTACAGACAACAGCAAATGCATGGGCTGCAACAAGTGTATTTTTGTCTGTCCTGTCGAAAATGCAAACACTTCACATGTGGAAAACGGTATCAGCAAGACGCATGTAGACGATAACAAATGCATTATGTGCGGTCGGTGCCTGGACGTTTGCGGACATGGCGCCAGAGATTACTATGATGATACGGAACTTTTCATGAGAGATCTGACAGGAGGAAAAAAGATCAGCCTTATTGCGGCTCCCGCGCTTAAGACTAATTTCAGGGATTATAAGAAGCTTATCGGATTTCTGAGTTCTTATTCAAACCTTTCAATATATGATGTGTCACTTGGGGCGGATATAACTACCTGGGCTTACCTGAGGGCGTTCAAGGACAAAAAACTGGATTCGGTCATATCCCAGCCGTGCCCCGCCATAGTAAACTACATACAGAAATACCAGCATGATCTTATCCCCAGGCTTGCGCCTATTCACAGCCCGATGATGTGTACTGCGGTCTATATGAAAAAATACCTTAAAACGGAAGGCGATATTTGTTTCCTGTCACCCTGCATAGCCAAGGTATCGGAAATAAACGATGCAAATACTGGCGGAATGGTAAAATATAATGTTACCTTCAGGAAATTGAGCGACTATATTAAACGGAACAGGATCGACCTGGGTGTATACCCGGAAAAGGAATTTAACGGTCAGGTGCTTGGACTGGGGGATATTTACAGTATGCCGGGAGGGTTGAAGGACAACGTATATCATTATTATCCCGATGCGTGGGTAAAGCAGGTTGAAGGAACTGAAACGGCCTATGACTATCTGAAGGAGTATTCCCGGCGTTTGAAGGAAGGCAGAAAACTCCCGCTTCTGGTTGATATCCTGAGTTGCGCACAGGGTTGTAACATTGGTTCGGGAACAGAAAAAAAAGAGGACATCACGGATATCGAGCTTACCATGCATGAGCTCAAGCTCAGAAATAGAGGCAAGCTCAAGGCAAACCCGGCAAAATTGCTTGCCTGGTTCGACAAGAAGCTGGCGTTGGACGATTTTATCAGGAAGTACGCTGCGGAAGATCAACAAAATAGCAAAGCCCCTTCTGTAAGTGAAGAGGAAGAAATATACGGAAGGCTCCGCAAGTTTACCGAGGAGGACAGGAAAAGAAACTGCAATGCATGCGGGTACGGTTCTTGCAGCATGATGGTAAAGGCTATTTACAACGGCTATAACCATATAGAAAATTGTATAGATTACAATCTTAAGGTATCCGGTGAAAAAGTGGAGGTCGAGCGCAAAAACGCAGAAATAATCGAAGCTTTGGCAGCGGTAGACAGGTTGAGCCGGGAAAGGAACAACAGGCTTGAAAAGCTGAGACTTAGGGTCGCGGATATAACGAACGCTATAAAGGATGTTTCGCATGCAACTGAAGAAAATTCGGCTATAGCCGAGAATATATCGGTCGATTCGGGCAAGCTCCTAAACATATCGGAGGATCTGAAGAAAAAAATCGATGAGATGCAGATGTCTCTCAATAATTTCTCAAAGGTAACAGGTGATATCGTGGAAATATCCGAAAAGACGAATCTCCTTTCCCTGAATGCATCCATAGAAGCGGCGCGCGCAGGTGAAGCAGGCCTGGGGTTTTCCGTCGTTGCCAATGAAGTCAAAAAACTTGCGGAATATACGAAGTCATCCGCGCAGTCTACCAGGCAGGACGAGCAGAAACTGATGAATGCCATGGAACTTTTATTGAAAATATCCGCCGAACTTGAGGAAAGGGCGGACGCTGTCAACGGTGAGATAGCAAACATGACAGCCATGCTGCAGAATACTTCGGCAAGCAGTGAAGAAGTAATGCAGACTGCGGATCTTCTGCTCAGCGAACAAAAGTAACAGGCAGATTTATATAGTATTCCTTCGTAAAAATTAAAGGTGTCGATGAATTGCACCTTTAATTTTTATTTTGTGGCATAAAAGGAAATAATGAATGGTGATGATTGGTTTATCATGTTATAATTATATATAAATTTTGCTTCATAATTCTGTAAAATGTGACTTGAGGGAGGAAGCGCTCGTGAAATTAGACATAAAGCAGTTGTACAGGGAGGCCGGTCAGCATTACGGCAAGCAGATCGAGGTATCCGGCTGGGTCAAGACCTTAAGGGACTCGAAAACTTTCGGTTTTATTGAACTTAATGATGGTTCTTTTTTTAAGAACCTGCAGGTTGTTTTTTCAGAAGATAATATATCAAACTTTAAAGAGATAACAAAGCTGCCGCAGGGTTCCTCCCTGAACATACGCGGAGAATTGGTCGCAACGCCGGAAGCAAAGCAGCCCTTTGAAATGAAAGCTGCCGCCATCGATATAGAGGGTCTCTGTTCACCGGATTATCCGCTGCAGAAGAAACGCCATTCCTTTGAATATCTCCGGACAATTGCGCACCTGCGTCCCAGGACAAATACTTTTTCGGCGGTATTCAGGCTGAGAAGCGCTCTGGCTTTTGCCATTCACCGCTTTTTCCAGGAGAGGGGCTTCGTATATGTCAACACTCCGATAATTACCGGGAGCGACTGCGAGGGTGCGGGTGAAATGTTCAGGGTAACCACTTTCGATCCCGATAAGTTTCCCAGGGATGATAAGGGAGCCATAGACTATTCCCAGGATTTCTTCGGAAAGCAGACAAGCCTTACCGTTAGCGGACAGCTCTCTGGAGAGGCCTACTGCATGGCATTTGGAAAAATCTATACCTTCGGGCCGACTTTCAGAGCTGAAAACTCAAATACTGCCAGACATGCGGCCGAATTCTGGATGATCGAGCCGGAGATCGCGTTTGCAGAACTCAAGGATGATATGGCGCTTGCCGAAGATATGATGAAATATATGATCAATTATTGCTTTGAAAACGTACCTGAGGAACTTGAGTTCTTCAACAGCTTCGTGGACAATACCCTGCTTGACAGGCTCCATAATGTGGCAAGCTCCGATTTCGGCCATGTGACCTATACCGAGGCTATAGAAATACTCGAAAAGGTCAATTCGAGCTTCGATTACCCTGTGAAATGGGGCATAGACCTGCAGACGGAGCATGAAAGATACCTGACCGAGCAAGTATTCAAAAGACCGGTATTCGTAACAGATTACCCGAAGGAAATAAAAGCATTTTACATGAGGCTGAACGACGACGGAAAAACTGTCGCAGCGATGGACCTGCTTGTGCCGGGCGTAGGAGAAATCATAGGGGGAAGCCAGAGAGAGGAACGGTACGACCTGCTTGTTAAACGCCTCGAAGAACTCGGAATGGAAGCGGAGGACTACGACTGGTACATGGATCTGCGCAAATACGGCGGTACCAAGCATGCCGGCTACGGCCTCGGTTTCGAAAGGGCGGTAATGTACCTGAGCGGAATGGGTAATATCAGGGATGTCATTCCTTTCCCGAGGACTCCGAAATCTGCGGATTTTTAGTCAAAATAAAAAGATCGGTAAAAAAATAAACAAAATGTAAGGGAGGTCGTATATATGAATGAAGCTAAAGAGCAAACCAGGGAGGACAAAATCAGGATCTCTGAGGAAGTTATCGCTACTATCGCCGGTATTGCCGCGACCGAGGTTACGGACGTAGCATCGCTGAGCAGCGGATTTGTTGACGGAATAGCCGGCATGCTCGGCAGGAAGACTCCGGGCAGGGGCATTAAAGTGGAGCTTAAGGATACTCAGGTAAGTATCGATATATCAGTCGTCATGCAATACGGCTGCAAGATCCACGAAGTAGCCCGGGATATGCAGACCAGGGTTCGCACTGCTGTAGAAGATATGACCGGACTTGAAGTTTTGAACGTCAATATCGGTATACTTGGCGTAAGTATGGGCAAGGATACGGGCAAGCTGCAGGTAGTGGACGAACTGCCGCCTCAGGCGTAGAAGGGGATCCTATTTTTACTTAAGACATGAAGAAAAAGCTTTTAAAACTGTTTGTTATTTTATCCTCGGCTTTACTGCTGGTAATACTTATCTTTTTTACCGACAGTTTTGGTTCACTTGTGCAAATGCTCAACCATATTAAGCCTTATTGGCTTGCTGCCGGTTTCGGCTGCATGGTTGTCTACTGGCTGCTTGATGCCGTACTGCTTCACACGATTACGGTTACCATGCACAAGGAACAGAGGATCAGGGACACGCTCAGGGTAACGATGATCGGGCAGTTCTTCAATTCGATCACTCCGTTTGCGGGGGCCGGACAGCCGGTCCAGGCATATGTAATGATCAAGGACGGAGTAAAGCCCGGCTATGCGGCGTCCATATTCGTGGTCAAATCCCTGCTGCACCAGGTGATCATTGTCTTATACTCGATTGTGGTATTTGTATTCAAGGGCGGAATTTTTTCCGCCCATATACCTCAATTCTACTATTTCTTCATATTGGGAACGATCATCAATACGCTCTTTCTGATGTTCAACGTTATGCTCCTGTATAAGGGACATGCGGCAAAAAAGGTTCTTATGGTCCTGGCGCGGCTGCTTCATAAATTCAGGATAGTGAAGGATCTCGACGGGGTGAAAAGGAGGATAGATGCCGAGCTTGTCAGCTTCAGCGGAGGAGCGCTCATACTGAAGAAGGATGCCAGATCACTGTTTATTTTGATAATTACACAAATAGTGCAATTCACATTTTTATTTGCGATACCGTTTTTTATCCAGCTGGCAGTCGAAAACCACAGGGCACGCTTGACGGATATGATCTCGGCGCAGGCATTAATTACGCTTATTTCGCTGCTGGTGCCGACGCCTGGCGCGACCGGAGGTATAGAAGGCCTCAGCTATCTGTTCTACGGCATGTTCTTCAGGAAAGGCTTTATCATACCGGTAATTCTGATTTACAGACTTCTCACATATTATCCGTCGGTTATATTCGGCGGGATATTTACTGTTTTTGCGCCTGAAAAGCCCCTCAAACACGAAGCGGAAGCTAAACAGGCAGAAATGGAGTGCGTTCCGGAGGCTACGGAAGATGGCGCGCAGGAGAACTGCGAAGACCGGCCGCCGGTTCGGAAGAAGCGTAGAAAATCTTCGGAGGGGGCAATATGAGACTCAGGCTTATCGGCTGCGAGGTATTTTCAAGGCTTGCTTACAAAGCTGCGGCTGCTTCGGAAAATACTGTGGATATGGTATTTACCAGGATGCAGTCGCATACCAAACCGGCGCAGCTGAAGATGGAAATCCAGGGTATCATAGACTCGACTCCCGAAGGCTATGACGCCGTATTGCTGGGTTACGGCCTCTGCGGCAACGGCGCCGCCGGACTTAAGGCCCGTGCTTTGCCGCTTGTCATTCCCAGGGCGCACGACTGCTGTACCATTTTCCTCGGGAGCCGCGAAGCGTTTAAGGAGCATTTCGGCCAGACGCCCAGCGCCCAATGGTATACGGCATGTTATTATGAGCGTCTGGGGAACTGGTATCACGATAACCCGCTCGATATGTTCATGCCCGGTTTGGGTATGAGTTATCAGGAGCTGGTGGATAAGTACGGTGAAGAAAACGCTCAATATGTGCTGGAAAGCCTGAAGTCAGAAAACACCGTCGATTTTTTGACATATATCGAACTGCCCGGTTTTGACATCGGGTCTGTGCGTGAAGAATTCATAAAGCATGCCGCCGATGAAGGCAAGAAAACACGATTCATCGAGGGGAACTCCCGTATTATCGACGACCTTGTCAATGGCAGGTGGAATGTGGACGATTTTCTTACGGCGCCGCCGGGAATGGAAATAAAACCTGTTTATGATCACGATCGAATCTTTAGTTTATAATATTTTGATAAATGAATTTCAAAAAAAATTAGACATTATCATATTAACTACGTATTATCTTGTGTAAACACATTATGAACGGATAAAAAGGAGTAATGAAATATGGAAAAACTAAGACGTTCAAAAAGGAATAAGGTAATATTCGGCGTATGCTCCGGTATATCGGATTATTTGCGTATAGATGTGACCCTGATAAGGATCATAACAATTCTGGTCACATTCATGGGCCCCGGCATCTTCCTTTACATTGTGGCAGCCCTGATAATGCCTGAGCAAAAGGATTATCCGCCGTTTGAAAGCCAGTGGGGCGCAAACCAGAATACGAGCTCATATAACGCCGATTCGTTTGCGGGCGGCAGTACGGGTACAAACACCGGTGCGGGCTCCGGTACAGGCACGGGTTTGGGGAATGATAACTTTGAAAGCGATTTCAATACGGATGCCGACAATTGGGATGCGCCGAAGTATCACCCTGAAAGAAACAAGTTCATGCTTGGCGCAATACTTGTTGCGATCGGTTTTCTGTTCCTGCTGGGACAGTTTATACCGGCTCTGTTCAATCCCAAGGTTATGATACCTTTGATTATGATCGTGATAGGCGGATTTATCGTCTTCAGGGGAAGGAAATAAAGAAATGCATGAAAGACACAGGGGTCTGGGGTTCGGAATCTTATTGCTGATGGTGGGAGCCGTTTGGCTTCTGTCATTGGCCCATATAGTCACCATAAATACATTGTTTGCGCTTGGAGCGCTCTGGCCGCTGATACTGGTCGCCATAGGCATAAGTATCATATTCAGGAACAACAGGTTCGTAAGGGCGGCAACGTGGCTCGCCCTTCTGGCAGCGGTAGTCTGCTACGGTTATTTCGGTTCGCCGGCCCGTTCGCCGTTTATCGGCGGAAATCTTGTTGTTGATGGGCATACAATAATAGATACGAAATGGAGCGACGAGCGTCAAACCGTCACTTTCGAAAAGAAGCCCGGGATCGATAGCGCAGAGCTTGACCTGAAATTCGGAGCTTCAAAACTGAACATCGATTCATCCGCTTCCGGACTGCTTGAAGCAGATATACTCAAAGACGCAGTAAGATACTCTCCGCATTCCCTGAGTGATAATGACAACTCACCCAGACTGGAGTTTGAGATGAAAAGCGTCAATTTCGGCATGCTGAATAACAACGCTGCCGACTTGGTATCAAGGTTCAGCCTGAACAAGGACGTCATATGGAGGATTAATATTCAGACAGGCGCGGAGTCGGACAATATAGATCTGTCCGGCCTGAAGACCGAAAAACTCAAACTTGAGACAGGCGTATCACAGATCAAGCTGAAAATGGGGAGTTATGATACGGACGTAAAGATAGATGCCGGAGCTTCGGATATAGATATCACACTGCCGGGGGACACCGGTATGAAGGTCAGGCTCGATGGCGCCTTGAACAGTACCGATTTGGACGGCTGGGTGAAGGACGGGAATTGGCGTTATTCTCCCGGATTTGATGAGAAGGACCATCAAATTATTGCAGAAATCAACATGGGAGTCGGAAATCTGAAGATTCATTGATAACACAGGTTCGCGGCGGGGTTCGGATGATTCAATCGTTAAAGGAACAATACAAAAAAATATGGGACAATACACCGGAGACCATTCCGGTAATGCAGGAATTCTATGGAGCAGGATTACAGCAATCCAAGGAATTGAAAATGGATAGCTACACCGATGAGGCCATCCTGCTCATAAAGAAATTTTCGGATAAGAACCCGGAAAATGCCCCCAAATGGGGTTCGGCGCTGAAGAAGATCATAAATGAGTGCGGAACCGACATACTGGAGCTCGGCAGCATGAAGCTGCTGCTCGACAAGGGCTTCTGCGAGGTCACTTCCGATTTTATGGTCAAAGCCCGGGAATATGATAAAGACTTTAAAATGGACGATATGTTCCAATCCCTGAGGAATGTCTGGATCGCAAACTGCATCCAGCTGCTCATGGAAAGGAAGGTGGAGCTTACGCCTTCCATTTTTGCCTACAGTATGCTCTACCCGTATACCGATAACTACCTGGACGCCTTGATGGTCTCGGATACCAGCAAGGAAAGATTGAACACCAGGTTCAGGAGCAGGCTTGCCGGTGAACCGGCGGAAGCCGCATCTTCGCTTGAAAGCAGTATATTCGGCCTTGTCGGTATGGTAGAGGAAGAGTTCGACAGAAAGACGGCGCCCATGGTATACGAAAGCCTTTTGGGCATACAGACCGCCCAGGAAAAAAGTCTTTTGCAGTCAACCAGAAAATCAGGCGGCATAAGAGACGTAGTCGATATCAGCATAGAAAAGGGCGGCTGTTCCGTACTGGCGGACGGTTGTCTGATTAAAGGCCGTCTTACTCCCGAGGAGGCGTCCTTCGTCTTTGGTTTCGGGGTAATGCTGCAGTTCATCGATGATCTGCAGGATGCGTCTGACGACAGGAACCGGGGCCATATAACTATTTTTTCCGGAAAGCACGACGAGCCTTCAATTGAAAAATATACGAACAAGCTCATTAATTTTACAATTAGTGTTCTCGGGGGGGACAACTGCTTCAATTCGCCGATTGCAATGGAGACAAAAAAGCTCATAAGGGCCAGCATACTTTTCCTGCTTTATGGAGCGGTCGCCTGTAACGACGGAATATACAGCAGGGATTACCTGAAGATGCTGGAGGAGCATTCGCCCCTGAGCTTCGGATACCTGAGACGCTTCTACAAGAAGCTTGGGCGGGAATACGGCAAGCTCAAGCTGAAAATGGCCGTCAACCATCTTGAGATACCGATGGCCAGGGCATTCGCCAGCGGGAGCATATAGGCAAAGACAACAAGCAAGGACAACAAGCAAACAACAAGCAGGATGCGCTTGTTGTTTTTTATTGCGGAGTTTATGCTCAAAGAGCATATAGATTCAGCTTTACGGCAAATTCAGACTCGCTCGCTTTTCAAGATGTTCGCCGAGTTCAATGTGTAGAGAATTAATCTCTCATGCCAGAATCATATTTGCCCCCTAAGGCTTTATGCAGACGAATTTTATCTAAAGCTACATATAATCTTGACCGTATGTACACAAAGAATACATACGAGAGGTTTATAATCTCCAATTGAGAAGTTGATGTACTATTGACGGAGGAGATTATAATCGCTGTGCCGACGAACTTTAAAACACATATTAAAAAGCAGGTAAAAAAGCTGCCGGTTTTTCTTTTTCTTCTTCCCAGCCTAAGCGGTTTTATCTTATTCTTTCTCGCGCCATTCGTCGCGGGGTTGGACTATGCTTTGACAGATAGCTCCATGAGTGGCCGCTTTGTAGGGCTGAAAAACGTAACAGGACTTTTGAAGAATGAAGCTTTGCTAGTATCGGTAAAAAACACGTTCCTTTTTATGTTGCCTTCCGTATTGTTGTGTACTACACTGCCGCTAATTACCGCCATATTATTCAACAGGCTTGTATTCGCCAAAAAAGCGCTCCGGCTGCTGATACTGTCGCCAATGGCCGTACCGTCGGCTACAGTCGCCCTGTTCTGGCAGATCTTCTTCGATTTCAGGGGACCGTTCAACCATATGCTGGAGAACTTCGGTTACAAGCCTCTTCAGTGGCTCAACGGGGAATGGGGCCTTATTGTTGTTGTTGCGGTATACCTGTGGAAAAACTTCGGGTACGATATGATTATCTATACAATAGGCCTGAACAATATTCCCGCCGAGCAGTATGAAGCCGCCGCTATCGACGGGGCGGGCTGTTTCAGGGAGTTTTTTGCTGTGACGCTGCCCGGGCTTGTCCCTACGGGATTTTTCATATTTACAATCTCTATTGTGAACTGCTTCAAGGTATTCCGCGAAATCTATCTTATTTTCGGAAAGTATCCCAATGAAAACGTATACATGCTTCAGAATTTTATTAACAATATGTTTCTCCAGCTGAACTATCCGAAGCTTACATCCGCGGCGTACCTGACGGCATTGTTCATCACGCTGGTACTGTTTGGCATTTACATGCTTCAAAGGAAGGCATCGGAGAACTATTATTAAGCCTCTGCTTTCATTAGCCGGGTATGGCTGCCGGCATGTGGATTATATGTTTTTAAATGACAAGTTATTTAAGGCGGGTGATAAGAAATGGATTTGAACGGAATGGATGAAAAAGTTACCGTACTGCCGCGAAAAGGCGGGACATTACTGTTGAGGATAGCTGCCGCATGCCTGATGCTTACGGCGGGATTATGCTTCATTTACCCAGTAGTATTCACGCTTGCCGATTCGTTTATGGCGGATTGGGAAATCAACGAGTATTACGGTGCAAGGGAAAGTCTGGATGCCGAACCTGCTAAGGATTTAACAACCGTAGATTTGAAGCTCATCCCATATGAGGCAACCTTTAAACAGTACTATACTGTACTGATCGGCAGACCACAGTACCTGTTCATGTTCTGGAACTCGATAAAGCTTGTGCTGCCCATAGTGGCAGGTCAGCTAATTGTGGCATCGATGGCGGCCTACGCTTTTACGCTGATGAAATCTAAGCTGGCGGACGCTCTCTACTTTCTCTATATTGTCGTAATGCTGCTGCCGTTTCAGGTCACTCTCGTACCGAATTATATCATGGCTGACCGGCTCGGTATCGTCAATTCCGGTCTATCCATAATATTACCCGGTATTTTCGGCACTTTTGGCGTATTCCTTCTCAGACAGTATATGGTTTCGATACCGGCGAATTGTATGGAGGCTGCAAGGATTGATGGAGCAGGATATCTGAAGGTATACCTGAATATCGTTGTACCATTGCTGAAACCTGGTTTGGCTGCGCTTTTCGTGCTGCTTTTCATAGATAACTGGAATATGTCGGAGCAGCCACTTATTCTCCTGAGTGATCCGCTGAAAGAGCCGCTGTCCCTTTTCCTTTCGAATATCAATAATGAAGAACCGGGAATCGCTTTTGCAGCATCGTTTTTCTATATGGCGCCCATGATACTGGTATTTCTTCATGGAGAGGAGCACATGGTTGCAGGTATGGGGATACAGCTTGCGGGAGTTAAGGGATGAAAGCGAACATAAATGAAGGGCAGAAAATGGAGGCCATGTTCAATGAAGTCTGAAAATGATATTGGGGTAAAGCCGCCGGGGAAAAAGCTTCTTCGGAGGATTACATACATGTTTGTCGGAATAATGCTGCTTCTGACTTTCTTTTCAAGCACAATCAACAATATGGGACTCATACGGGTGATTGCCGCCGACGTCAAGGCAGGAAGGCTCACATACAGATTAACAGGCAGTGCGGTTGCAACTCCTGCGAATATAAAGTATATATATCCTTTATATTCGTTCACTCTCGAAAGCATTGACGTGAAAGTCGGGGACGTAGTCGTGAAAGGCCAGACGCTTGCCGCTTTCAATGTAAAGGAACTGGAGGACGAACTGAAGTCGAAAGTCCGGGAACTGGAAAGCAGTAAGGCAGAAATGAGAACGGAGAGCATGGACTATAATTTTGACATTAAAGACGCCGAAAGTAAAGCGGCGTCAGCAAGAAATGAACTTGCTGTGTCATCGGAGCTTTTCCGTTCAGGTGCTGAAACATCGGTCAATGTAGAAAAACTTAAGGAGGAAAGCGATGCCGCCGATAGGGAGCTTGAAAAACTCAGAGATGAAAAGGCTGCGGCATTGGTGGATCTTCAGCGCGAGGCAGACGAACTCGAGCAGGATATAGACTCTTTGAAATCGGATATCGACAGTCATAAGGCCTTACTGTCTCCCGCCGACGGTTATATCTGGGAAATCAACGCACAGGCGGGCTCTGTGCCCGACAATTCCAAACCCATGATCAGGATTGCCGGTTATGGAAGCAGCTACCGTGCAGAATTCAGCGTCGACGCGTCGGAAGGTAAGAATTTGAAGGCGGGAGACAAGATGATTATCAATATTCCTTCAATGGACGGCAAAAAGATAGAGGCGCAAGTTGGCTCGGCAAGGTTGGAAAGAACTGCTTCCGGCGCAGAAGTGACGGTATCTGCCGAATTTGACGGGACTGGCCTTAAGGGAGGTGAGATGTTGGAAATCGAGATAACCAAGGAATCGAGGTTTTCAGACACTATAATCCCGAATTCTGCGGTACGCAAGGATGCCAGTGGGAGGAACTACGTCTATGTTATCAAGGAAAGGAAAAGCTCTCTCGGTAGGGAGTATTACCTTCAGAAAGCCTTCATATATATCGAAGCTTCGGATAAGAATGAAACAGCGGTAGCCTCCGGCCTTTCGCTTTTTGAAAGCGTAGTTGCCGAAAGCGACCGGCCGGTGATGGAGGGTGACAGGGTTAAAATAAAGAAGGAATGATGTACCATATAATGAGAATTTATTGTAAAATTAGAAAAGGAGTTTAGTGTAATGATGAAAATGATAATGAAGAAAATCTGCTTGATAATAATGGTTTCACTTATGCTGTTATATACTGCGGCATGCAGTTCTGCCAGTCGAAACGGCGCAACTTTGCCAGACACGACTGCCGGCTCGCTGACAGGCGCTGCAGCCGGTACCGCTCCAGCTGCTTTGGGGACCGGGGAGGGAAAGGCCGCTGCTCTTGACATGGGTAAGGACGACAATACAAGGATCACAGTTGCATCCTCAAATCCCAGAAACAGATTCCTGGAGACGGCTGTTAAAAAGTTCTGCGAAATAAACCCAGGCATAGTCGTGGAAATAAAGCAATATACGGAAATGGGCGAGACCTATACGCGCAAGGCTGAAGACGGCAGTATGATAGCAGTAGGTAAGAAAACGGATCCCAGCGGTGAAAAATATACTAAAACGTTAAGCGCCGAAATGATGGCAGGCACGGGTCCCGACGTAATAGACACGTTCTATATACCCTGTGCGAAATTTGCAGACAACGGATTTTTATGTGATATGGAAAAATTCATAGAACAGGATGCGGAGTTCGACAGAAATTGCTATTACGGGAATATCCTCGATGCGGTTAAGTATAAAGGCGGCTTGTTCACCATGCCCCTTGGATTCCTGGCAGATACTCTGGCCGGAAAGTTTGGCCTGCCGAGCGGCGCCTGTACGGACAGTCTGACGCTGGACGATTTTTTCAGGCTGGCGGGAGAATCGCTTAAAACCCATGGCGTCGATGGGACATATGTTCTTAATACAAGCGAAGTCGAACTTTTTTTAACCTTGTTCCAAGGGCATTACAATAGCTTTGTATCTGAGGAATCAAAAAAGTGCGACTTCACTTCCGGTGAGTTTGTCAGTCTTATAAAACAAGTCAAGGACGCCGCCGATAAAAAGCTCATATTCAGGGAAGGTGAAAACCCCACTTCTTATGAAAAATGGGAAAGCTTATATTACCTGATGCTGTCAAATTACGATTCAAACTCCCTGGCTTATTATTTGGGCTCCAAGGGTGAGAACAATGTGTACGATATGCCTTCGCCCGACGGGAAATCTGGCATAGGCGCCGATGTGTTCATGGAATACGGTATAAACAGCAATTCGAAGAGTAAGGGGGCGGCATGGAAGTTTATTAAATTCCTTATCTCGGAGGAGATGCAGACATCGCCGGAATTCTTCCTGTTTCCTTTGAACAAAGAAGCCATGACCGCTAAAATCGAACGTGAAAGGAAAGCAGTGCCAGGCAATGCTTTGAGTGCCGACAGCCCCATATTTACAAATATATCCGTCTACCCCAAAAAGAACTGGCAAGTTTTTAAAATCGTTGAAGAGGAGACAAGGAAGTACTTTGAAGGCCAAAGGTCCGCAGAGGATACTGCAGGTGCGATCCAGGGCAGGGTCGACATGATGATAAAGGAATAATGCAAGACAAATATACAATGCCGGAAATGGAAGGAATATTGAAAAAAAGGTGAGGTTTATGTGCGGAAGAATACTACTAGCGGAAGATGATGACAGCCTGAGGGAAATAATATCGGATTATTTCGTCAACTACGGTTACATAGTAGATGGGACACGGGACGGACTGGAGGCGCTGGAAATGTGGGAAGATGGGAAATACGATCTGGCGCTTCTTGATATCATGATGCCCGGTATCGACGGTTTCTCATTATGCAGGCGTATCCGCAGGACTTCCGCCCTCCCCATCATAATTATAACGGCAAGAGATGACGAGGAGGACAAGGTGGCAGGTTATGAACTCGGAGCGGACGACTATGTCACAAAGCCCTTCAGCGTAAAGGTTCTTCTTGCAAAATCCAAAAACCTGCTCAAGCGCTCAAACGGCACGGTTGGCGTAAAGGATGGCGGCATTCTTTCAGCGGCCGGCATCAGGGTTGAACTGCTTTCTAGGAAGGTAATGGTGGGTGAGCTAAGGATAGAGCTTTCGCCAAAAGAGTACGGCCTGTTGGTTGCGCTGATGGAAAACAAGGACAAGGTCATGACCAGGGACATGCTTCTTGAAAAGGTTTGGGGATATGATTATTTCGGAGAATCAAGGGCAGTGGATACGCACATACGCAAGCTCAGGTCGAAGCTGGGAAACAAGGCGATCCACATATCAACCTGCATGAAAGCGGGTTATAAGTTTGAGGAAAGCTTATGATCAAATTTCAAAGGACAAGTATTACGTGGAAGCTGTTTCTGGTAAATGCAGCCATGTTTCTTGTCTTTTTGACGTCATTGTTTGTCTTCCAGTCGCTGTTCCTGGACAAATTTTATTACTCGGCCAAGGAACAACGATCCTTAAGAAACATAGAGGAATTCGCCTCAGGATATGTCGAGAATGACTGGAGCGGGGCATCGCTGGACAATGAAGTGGCTTCAATGTCCGATAGATGCGGCATCCAGCTGATGGTTACAGACATGTACGGGAGGAATATGTACGGCGGAAAGGAGATGGCGCTGAAAGGGTCGGATGGCAGGGAAACCATCGTAGACCTCAGCGGCATATCTTTCGTCGACGAACTGGAGGCCGACGGCTTGAAGAGAGGCGGATATGTCAGATTGAGAGGCGTTTACAATACAGACTGTACAAAAATAAAGCCGTATGAGATAGATTTAGGCGATTCTAAATGGACGCTGGACGGTGCGAAGAAAGCGGATGTGCCGGAACCGGCGTCACAGAAGGGGCAGTATGTCAAAAATGAAGAAATGGTGCGGTTCGAGGGTACGATAGAATACCTCAGACTTTTGGACGAGGATGAGTATGAAAACACCAAATCTCCTTTTGCCGCGTTGAACGCAGCGCTCAAACAGTGGCAGGAAAACAACCTGAAGATACCAGTCGGACGGCAAATACAGGATTATGAGGACTTGGTGTCGGGAAACAAATATAAGCTGTTTATTTTTCCAGTTACCATTAAGGATGGGGACATGAGAGCGGTATTTGCGGTTATTCCTTTACAGCCGGTGGATGAAGCGGTTAGAGTCATCAAAAATTACATAGGTTATGTATTTCTGGCCGCTCTTGTTTTTGTCCTGTTTCTCTCATATATCTATTCCAGGATGGTGACGAAGCCGCTTATTGAAATAAATTCCGCGGCCTTAAGGATGTCGCGGTTTGACTTCAAAGCCAGGTGCGGCATTACTTCGCGGGATGAGCTTGGCAGCCTTTCAAACAGCTTGAATACAATGTCGTCAAGGCTTGATTCCACTGTAACGGAGCTCAAGGAGTTTGTATCGAATGCTTCACATGAACTGAAAACGCCTATTGCAGCAATGGGAGTCTATGTGGAGGCGCTAAAGGACGATATACGCAGTGACAAAAGGGAAAGGTACCTGGATGGGCTGCAGCGTGAGGTTGAGAAGATGAATACCCTGGTGCAGAACATGCTTGAGCTGTCGCGTATGGAATCAGATTCCCCCGTACTGAATAAGGAAATTTTTGATTTGGGCAGTCTGGCCGTAGAAATAATGGAAGAGTTCAATAGTTTGATAAGAGATAAGGAAGTAAGGATCCATATGCAGACCGGGCAGGAATCTGCCGTCGTTCTGGCAGATCGCGCCAGGCTCGGGCAGGTGATTAGGAATTTCATGTCCAACGCCCTAAGGCATGTCGATAATAACGGGGAAATATGGATCAGCATAACAAAGGGAAAAAATAATGTCAGTTTTTGCATAGAGAATCAGGGAATCGGTATTCCTGAGGAAAAAATGGACAGGATATGGGAGAGGTTTTACCGTATCGAGCCTTCAAGAGCCAGGGAAAATGGAGGGACAGGCCTCGGACTGGCAATATCCTCTAAAATACTGCAGCTTCATGATGCGCAATTCGGAGTCCAAAATACTGAAAGAGGCGTCATGTTTTATTTCAATATACCACAATAAGCCTGCGAGCTTTATGCCTTGTCAAAAAGTCTTAGTATAATAGCGTGTTTGTTACGGTTATGCAATACCGAACAACAGGCGCTCCTTTAGTGTTATGGCTTTCTTGCCATATACAATATTATCGAATCGTAAAGCTTTATTTTATTGCCGAAATTCAAAATAGTGTCTTTGATACCTGCGTAAAAATAGGATTTATAAGGTTCTTGTAATGTAATATGATCGGCATGCGTACTTATATATGATATGTACTCGTCTGCACTGAATTCTCTCACTTTTTGATAATCACGGCGCTCAAAGTCGACAAATCCGTATTTTACGACATTATTATAATCTAATTTACATGTATACTCGGTTTCGGGATGAAAGTACTTTTTATATATTTCCTGCATTGCATTATATAACGCTTCGTTCGGAGTTTTAAAGTCCGAATGGGTCATAAACATAGCTAGTGTACCGCCGCTCTCAAGAATATCATATACTTTGGGAAATCCGATTTTTTCAGGTATCCACTGAATTGTCGCAGCCGAATATACCAGATCGAATTTGTTCCGTCCAAAGTCATAAATTTCAAAATCGGCATTTACGATTTGAAAATTTTCATATGTCCTGAATCTATTCTTTACATACTTTGCAAGATGTTCGCCGAGCTCGATCGCCAAATATGAACAGCCCGTTTTTAATACCGGTTCGGTAGCCTGACCTGTACCGGGCCCGATCTCAAGAGCTGTTTTGCCGGACTCTAGCCTTGAGTATTTTACAACATCTGCAAAAAGCTCATCACAATAACGGGGCCTCCATTTGTCAAACTCTTCAGGAATGCTGTCAAAGACCTTTCTAAAATCCATAATAATACCTCCCGCTAATTGTAGATTATTACTCCGTTTTTATTCTTCTACCGCCAAAGGCATGAATCGATCTTGTTCCAGCTATGCATCTACCCCACTGTACCGTTCCGGCCGGAATAAACAACTCATCTCCCGGATTAAGGACGATTTCCTTAACCTCAAAGCAAGCGATATACTGACCTGACACTATGATAATGTATTCATCAAAATCGTGCTTGTGTTTTTTTGATTCCTTGGCGGAATAGCAAGTCCAGAATGCCATCTGACCGCCTCCTGGCCCTTCATAATAATATCCTTCAATATCCTCTGTGTTTTGCATGGTATCAGGAACACGGTTCTTATCATTTTTCATAAATCCGGGGAATTCCTTCATAGCGTAAGCCTCCACTCTTTATTCTCAGACCGTTTTTATTCAAACTGCATTCAGCCTTAATATAAATAGCTTATAGTTCAAACTTCATAAATATGAAAAGCAGTTAAAGCAACTAAACCTAGTTAAGTACTTTGCACCACAGCATCGTGATTAACTGCATTTGCGGTGGTAATTCGTCTACAGCTAATTAACTGTGCAAAATTTTAAGTTTTGTGTCACATTAGTCTACATAATTCTGTAGCTTTTATCTTTATAGCGCTACAAATCATTAAGTATTGCGAAAACTCAGAATCTTTAGTGCAGATATTTGCACATTAGTTCAAAAAATGAACAAGCAAGTAAGGCATATCATTTCTCTACTACAAAATGTAGGTATTATCCCGTATATCGAAGCTGTTTGCGAACTTTATAACAAATCTGCAGTATTATTTCACCATAAATAGAATCCATACCGTTTCATTACGGCGGGCGAGCGAGGCTATTGGATGCGTGAAGCGACTTAGCGGTGCAAAGATCATAAGGAATTGATGTGAGGCAGATCCACATGGATGGCGGATATAGCCGAATTCTGCAGGTTGGTAGCATGGGCGGGCAGCAAATGCAAGGCATTTGCGACCAGTCGATGTCGTAATTTTATAGTATTTCCAGAATTTCTACCTTGTACTTGCCTCTCGGGGCGTCGACATCGGCGGTTTCCCCGGCTCTTTTGCCCATTAAAGCCTTGCCGAGATCCGATTCTATGCTTATTTTCATATTTACAGGGTCGATGTCCAGGGTTGTTACAAGCGTGACTATGTCTTCATCGCCATCTTCCACAAATTTCACCCTGGCTTTGCTGTTGATTCCCATAACCGATTTGTCGGTATCTTTATCATCTATTACAGTTGCGGTGGATATCATGGTCATCAGGTACTGGATCCTGTCGTCGTTCTCCCTGTAATTCCTGCAGGCTTCCTTATATTCCGCGTTTTCAGACCTGTCGCCATGAGCGGCGGCTACAAGCTTTTCCTTCGCGATCTCGGCCCTTTTTACAGTCATCCTGTATTCAAGCTCTTCCTGCAGTTTTTTTATGTTTTCTTCAGTCAGTACATTATTCATAGAAACCAACGCCTCCTGTTGTGTATTATATAACAACATCGAAAGGTATTCCATGCCCGTAAAAATTTATTTTCTGTATATATCCCCTTTCATTTATGATAATATTAAAGAAATGGGACACCATTTGAACCGGATTATGGAGACTCAAATAACAAAAAGGACTGATAGGACCAGATGGATGCAATCATACTTGCATCTTCTTCACCAAGGAGAAGAGAACTGCTGACACAGGCCGGCATACCGTTCACAGTGATGCCGGGCGGAGTCGACGAGAGCAGGGCAAAGCTTTTCGGCACACCATCGCAGAAGGCCGAACAGTTGGCGCGAATGAAAGCGGAGGACGTTGCGAAGCAGGTTGACAAGGGGATAGTGCTCGGGGCTGACACCATAGTGGTTTGCGATGATGAAATTTTCGGCAAACCCGCGGATGAAGCACATGCGAGAAGGATGCTCGAACACTTGAGCGGCCGCACACATCTCGTCATCACGGGAGTAGCCCTGATGAACGCGGAAACCGGCGAAATCAAAAGCGGGCATGAGATCACGAAGGTAAGTTTTGCCGAATTGACAAAGGATGAGATAGAGGCTTATCTCAAAACAGGCGAACACCTGGGGAAGGCGGGAGCGTATGCCATCCAGGGAAAGGCCGCAATGTTCGTAAAAAGTTTGAACGGCTGTTATTCGAATGTCGTCGGACTCCCGTTACAGAGGCTGTACCGCATGTTGACCCAGTTGGGTATAAATGCTGCCGAGTGGAATTTCCAGAATAAAGAATAATATTACAAAATATAGCAAACAATTGTATAAAAATGGTATAATGAAAGGCGGTGTGTTACAAAAATTTAAAGATTGCGGGGTTGACCAAAATGGAATACAGACTTAGAATGAAGGATATACCGGTCAATGAAAGGCCGTATGAAAAGCTTGAGAAATATGGCCCTGAAACATTGTCAAATGCCGAACTCCTGGCAATTGTCATAAGGACCGGCAGCATGGAGGATACGTCCGTAGCATTGGCACAAAGGCTTCTTACATATGGCGGTAATTCGGGCGGGATAGCGTTCCTGCATGATATGTCTGTAGAAGAACTGAAACGCACCAAAGGCATTGGAAGAGTCAAAGCCCTGCAGATAAAGGCAGTTATGGAGCTGTCAAAAAGGGTTTCGGCTTCATTGATAAATAACAACCGTGTGACTATTAAATCTCCGGTCGAAGTAAGCACTCTTCTTATGGAAGAGATGAGGCATCTGAAAAAGGAAGTTTTTAAAATAATACTGCTGAATACGAAGAATCATATAATTAAGTGCATGGACGTATCAGTAGGGAGCCTCAATTCGTCGATCGTACACCCCAGGGAGGTTTTCAGCGAGGCCGTCAAGGCAGGCTGTTCCGGCGTTCTGCTGGTCCACAACCATCCGAGCGGCGATCCGGAGCCGAGCCGGGAAGATATCGAGACGACGCAGAGGCTTGTAAATGCAGGCAATATACTTGGAATAAAGGTCCTCGACCATGTGGTTATTGGGGACGGAAAGTACATAAGTTTCAAGGAGCAGGGACTGATGTGATACAACCGGCAATTTTTGCAACAGCAAAATAGCGGATTGGGATTGTTTTTCCTGCTTCCCTTGTAAAGGACTTTGGGAGGATTGGACATGGGATTTTTTGCTAGAGACATAGGAATCGATCTGGGAACCGCAAACACGCTCGTACACGTAAAGGGAAAGGGGATCGTCGTCAGGGAGCCCTCGGTCGTGGCAATCAACAAGACGACAAAAGTGATCCTGGCAGTTGGTGATGACGCAAAGAACATGATCGGCAGGACACCTGGCGATATCGTGGCCATCAGGCCGATGAAAGACGGGGTCATTGCGGATTTTGACATAACTCAGAGCATGTTGAAGTATTTCATAAAAAGGGCGATGGGCAGCGGTTTCGTATCAAAACCGAGGGTCGTCATATGTGTGCCCTCCGGCGTTACCGAAGTTGAAAAAAGGGCGGTCGAGGAAGCGACGCTTCAGGCGGGAGCCAAAGAGGCTTATCTTATTGAAGAGCCTATGGCGGCGGCAATCGGCGCCAATCTTCCCGTAGAGGAGCCTTCCGGAAGCATGATCGTCGATATCGGAGGCGGAACGAGTGAAGTCGCCGTTATTTCACTCGGCGGTATCGTCACCAGCAAATCCTTGAGAATAGCCGGGGACGAATTCGACGAAGCAATCGTGCATTTTGTCAAAAAGGAATACAACCTTATGATCGGCGAGAGGTCGGCCGAACAGATCAAGGTCACCATAGGAAACGCTTACCTGAAGCCGCAGGAGGAAAGCATGGAGGTTCGCGGCAGGGATCTTATAACCGGCCTTCCAAAGAATATATCGATCTCCTCAAGCGAAATAAATGAAGCGCTGAAGGAACCTATAAACGCAATAGTCGACTCAATCAAGTTCACGCTTGAAAAAACACCTCCGGAACTGGCGTCCGATATAATGGACAAGGGTATCATGCTCGCCGGCGGAGGGGCGCTTCTCAGCGGGCTGGACAAGCTCATACACGAGGAGACCGGCATGCCCGTAATGGTAGCCGAAAGACCTCTGGACTGCGTTGCCATCGGAGCCGGCAAGGTGCTGGACGAAATCGAGACTCTCAAGAGAGTGCTGATCACACCGAGAAAACTGAAATAGAGAGGAGACATGTCCTTTGCTGCGTATTTTCAGAAGCAAATGGTTCATCGTGTCTTTTATTACTATCATCCTTTTAGTTATCATGGGGGTTTCAGCAAACAAAAGCAGCAAGCTTAATTGGCTGAATAATATCCTTAGCGTTCCCATGAAACCGGTCCAGGGATTTTTTACGACTGTGGGCCAGAAAGTCGGGGGCGTATTTTCGTACTTTAAGGATATTGAAGCGGTAAAGAAAGAGAACGAACAGTTAAAGATACAGTTAGCCGGGCTTGAAAAGGAAAACCGCGAGCTGTCGGTTCTGAAAGTTAAAAATGAGGAGCTTCGCCAGGCATTGAACCTGAAGGAGCAGTTCGGAGATTATACTATACTGGGCTCGAACATAATCGCGGTCGATCCCGGCAACTGGTTCAACGTATTCAAGATCGACATGGGCGGCAATGAGGGTATCAGGACCGACGCCCCGGTTGTGACAAGCGGAAAAGGCCTTGTCGGCAGAGTTGTTTCCTCTGATCTTACGACAGCCAACGTGCAAACGATCATCGACGAGGAAAGCGCCGTGTCCGGCTGGATAGCAAAAGCCGGCGGGGGCCACGCCGTAGTCAGGGGAGACATGGAACTCAAGGAAAAAGGCCTGTGCAAAATGGATTACATACCTTTGGAAGTGGATGTCGAGGTGGGGGATATGATCGAAACCTCCGGCCTTGGAGGCATCTATCCCAAGGGGATACTTATCGGGCAAGTCATAGAAGTCAGGAAAACAAACAGTGAACTGGACCGCTATGCAATCATACAACCGACCGCTGATTTTAAAAGGCTGGAAGAGGTCTATGTTCTGAAAAACAACCAAATTAACGAGACAGGTAGCGCCGGAAAATGAAAAGAAAGGCTATATTTTACTCCTTCTTCATTCTGGTATTTTTACTGCTGCAGACCACTCTGCTGCATTATGCTGCAATTCTAGGCGTAATACCCAATATTCTTATCGTCTTTGTCATCATAACCGGTTTGCTGCGCGGAAATACCGAGGGCGGCATAGTCGGATTTTTTGCGGGATTGGCTGTTGATTTGCTGTTTGGCGGAGTTCTGGGCTTTTACGCCCTGCTGGGCTTGTATCTTGGCATCGCTGCCGGTTCGGTCAGCCGAAGGCTTTTCAGGGAAAATCTACTGGTTGCGGTATTCTTTACGTTTGTGTATTCTGTTTTATATGAATCCCTGATTTATGTAATAAATAATATCATGTCGGGCAATATGCAGTTTGTGTACGCTCTGACGGACGTCATACTGCCCGAGTCCGTCTATAACAGTATTATCGCTTTATTGGTATTCCCGTTCCTCATCAGGGCGGAACGCTGGTTCGAGGGCAAAGAAGGCAACGTAAGAAAGTATTGATCCTGTACTAAGGATCTTTACCTGCAAGAGGTGATAGAATTGAAGGATAAGCTGAACAACCGGTATCTCATACTGGCTCTGGGTTTTCTGGTTTTTGGATTCATAATAATATTCCGCCTTTTCAACCTCCAGATTGTGGAGGGTGAAAGATATAACGAGGATTCGCAGAAAAGGGTCCTCAAGGAAAGCGATATAGAGGCAGCCAGGGGTAAGATCATGGACAGGAACGGCGTGCCTGTCGCGATCAACCGTCAGGGCTTCACGGTTCAGCTTGTCAAAACGAGCATCGATACCGCGGAGCTCAATGCGATGCTTCTCAAGCTGTCGGATATCCTTAACAAGAACAGCGAGGATCATGTAGACAGCCTTTCAAAGTATCTGACCTTCAACCCCGTAACCTTTGCAGATAATACCGACAAGCAGATAAAATCCTGGCAAAAGAATGCAAATAAACTCGGTTTGGATGAGGAAGATGTTAAAACAACGCCGGCTGAGCTGTTCAAATACCTGCGTGAAACCAAGTTCAAGCTGGATCCCTCCTATACGGATGAGCAGGCATACAGGATCATGGTTTTCAGATACGAGATTCTTATCAATAACTGGAACTTCGTCTCAGGAGGTACAGTATCCATTGCCACGGATGTCAGCATGAACACGATATCCGAGATAGAGGAAAGGCATAGTGAGTTCCCCGGCGTCATAACGACGGTCGAACCCGTCAGGGAATATGTTAACGCTTTCAACGAGGCCCATGTGCTGGGCTATGTCAGGCGTATATCGCAAACCCAATACGACAATCTGAAGGACGAGGGCTATGACAATAACGACCTGATAGGGTTTGCCGGCGTGGAAAAAACCGCCGAACGCTACCTCCGCGGCAAAAACGGAAAGATGAGTATCGAAGTCGATACGAGCGGTAGGCTGACAAGAAAACAGGAATCAGTCGCGGCAATACCGGGAAACGACGTATTCCTGACAATAGACACCAATCTTCAAAAGGTTGCAATGGAGTCTCTTGCCCGAAATATTGACCTGATAAAAAATAAGCAGACAGTTAACAATTCCAACAATTTCGGGGACGCCAATGCCGGCGCTGCAGTAGTGCTGGACGTAAACACCGGAGCAGTGCTCACGATGGCGAGCTACCCGAGCTATGACCCCTCGGTCTACCTTGCGGGCTCTGAGGATAAGCTTGCGCAGCAGACGATAACTTTCCTGAACAGCCAGGACCCGAATAAGTCACAGCTGAACAGGACCATACAGGAGATATATGCGCCGGGTTCCACGTTCAAGCCGCTTGTCGGCATATCGGCGCTTGAAAAAGGGGTTATAACGCCTCAGAGAAGTACCTACTACGATCCGGGCCATACGAGAATCGGCGGCAGGGATCTGTACTGCCTCGAATATCCGGACAGGGGCCATGGTGCATTGGACCTCAAGAGGGCGCTTGAGACTTCCTGTAATATTTATTTCTACTTACTTGGTTATGACACCGGAATAGATACGCTCGATTACTGGGCCGGCTATTTCGGACTCGGCAAAAAAACCGGAATAGATCTGCCGAGCGAAGTTGCGGGGTACATGTCTTCCATAGACCTTAAGAAGAAGCTGAGAAATGATATATGGAGGCCTGCCGACACTGCGCAGGTTTCCATAGGACAGTTCGACAACGCCTTTACGCCGCTCCAGATGGCGGGTTATATCGCAACGATAGCGAACGGTGGAAAAAGATACAAACCATATATAATCAAACAGGTAGTCCGTTACGACGGCTCCATTGCAAACGTTACCGAGCCTTCCTATACGCAGGTCCCTGTCAAGCAGGCGACCATAGACGCGATCAAGCAGGGTATGGTGGCAGTTACACAGTCGGTCGACGGTACTGCGTACAAGTCGTTCCTTGGCCTGCCGTTCCAGGTAGCCGGTAAGACCGGTACCGCGCAGACATCGAGAGGCATCGAACGCTCGCCTAACGCACTGTTCGTTTGCTACGCTCCGGCTGACAAGCCGAAGATCGCCATCGCCATAGTTATCGAAAAGGGAGCCTGGGGCTCGAACGTAGCGCCTATCGCGAGAGACATCATCGACGAATACTTCGGCCTGAAGAAAGCCGACTCGGGCAGCGCGCAGCTTAAACCGGAAGGCGCGCTGTTCAATCCGTAGAATATTTTGAAAGTTTGATGGAGTAAGGATTCGCACAAGGAAGCTGCTATTCGTGGAGGATAGCGGCTTTTATTTTTGGGCAAAGGTGAATTGACAGGACAACTCAAAACACAAACAGACGCCAACTGCAACGTTACTAAATATGAGTACAATGCTCTGAATCAGGTCCGCAAGACCACGACGCCGGGCGATGCTACAATACCCTCCAATACGTTGACCTACCAGTATGACAAATTGGGCAGGCTGGCAATTCAGACGGACAGTACCGGTTTGATCGAAACCTTCTCCTGTGATAACCAGGGAAGACTTTTATCCAAGACGCAACAGAATGCAGACGAATCCGAGAAAAATACGACGTCGACCAGGTATGACAAAAACGGAAATGCACGATTCGCTACAGACGGAAACGGCAATACTTCCGAAAACACCTATGATGAATTAAGCAGACTCAAAACTGCGTCTACTACGGTGAATGGGGTTACCAAGGTAACTACCTACGGCTATGACGCCGATGGCAACCAAACTACCGTAACGGATTGGAGAGGAAATGTCTCGACCAACGTGTACGACGCGTTGAACAGACTTATAGAAAAACGTGATCCGTATGCTGTGATCCAAAAGCTCGAATACAACAAAAACAACATCCAGGTCAAATCCTTCGACGCGCTGGGTAATGAGACTAAATACCTTTACGATAGAAACAACCGGCTTATCGCCACCGCAGACCCCGAGGGGCACACTACAAGTCAATACTATGACGATGTCGGAAATATCATTGCAAAAAACGACGGCAGGAACATTACCACGACGTACAACTATGATGAATTCAATCGTCTGGTCTCTGTAGAGAATGCCAAATCTGAAATGACGAGCTACAGCTATGACCTTAACGGCAACATGCTGACTCAGACCGACGGCAACGGCAATACCACGACCTTCGAATACAATGCGGCCAATCTTCTGAAGAGGAAAATAGACCAGGGCGGAAAAGCCGGCAGTGCCTACATAAACGCTAAGACCGAGAGTTATACCTATTACACTGACGGTAACATGAAGAACATGACTGACAGGAACGGCGTTACGACCAGCTATGCTTACGATGTATTCGGCAGGCTTACTGCACAAAACACCGGGAAGCTCGCCATCGGCTATACCTATGACCGTAACGGCAACCAGCTCACCGTAACCGACGGCACAGGAACTACTACACGCGTGTATGACGAGCAGAACAGGGTAGTTTCAAAGACAGTGCCTGTTTTCGGGAAAACAGCTTATACCTATGACGGAATAGAGCCCAACGGGGGCTACTCCGAAACAACTACCGATCCGAAGGGAAACGTCGTTAAGAAGGTCTATGATAAAGCAGGGAGACTCGCGAACGTAATTGCGGGCGGCGACAAGACTACTTACATATATAATAATGACGGCAGCCGCAAGTCAGTTATATATAACAGCGGAGCGAAAGAAGAGTACACCTACTATAACGACGGGCTTGTAAAGACTCTGATCAACAAAAAGGCCGACGGAACGGTCATAGACAGCTATACCTATACTTATGACGCCGCCCATAACCAGGTAACGAAATCAGATTCTAAGGGGTTGACATCATATACCTATGACAGCCTTGAAAGGCTCGAAAGTGTGACCGAACCTAACGGCAGAGTATCCGGATATACCTTTGACGCCGCGGGAAATCGGCTGACCGAGACTGTCTCGATCAGCACTTCAGCCGCGATTACGACTTACAGCTACAATGAGCAGAACCGGCTTGAAAAAACGGTCACGAATGACGGCGGCTCAACTGTTACTGTAAATTATGCCTATGACAACAACGGCAATATGATAAGCAAGTCCACCGAAACTGCCAAACCTGTCGATCCGACAGCGACGGGAACCTTCAACCTGTACAAGGCTGGTACGACAACCGGAAGCGCCGTAGTGCTTTACAGATACGATGCGTTTAACCAGTTGATCGAAGCTGTCACAGATGACAAAACGGAAAAATATGTATACAATGGAGATGGGTACAGGGTAGCAAAGAATGATAACGGAAATATCACGAACTACCTGTACGAAGCGGACAAGGTAATACTCGAAACCGATGATTCGGGCAACCAGACTGCCCAGAATGTTTACGGGCTCAACCTCATTTCCAGAACCTCGAACCTTGACAAGCTATATTACATGTACAATGGCCACGCCGATGTGACCGCGCTTATCGCTGCTAATGGAACCGTTGCCGCCAGCTACTATTACGACGCCTTCGGAAATATACTGGAACAGAGCGGCAATACAAGTAACAACATCACATACGCCGGGTATCAGTATGATAGTGAGACTGGGCTGTACTACCTCAACAGCCGATATTACGATTCGAAAGTCGCCCGTTTCTTATCAGAAGACACTTATACCGGCAATCCGAATGATCCGCTATCATTGAACCATTATACATATTGTCATAACGAACCGATCATGTACACCGACCCGACAGGGCATTGGGAAGCGGGAGATGAAAATCTATCGTCTGAGGATCAGCAAGCTATTATTGAGGCCACAGACGACTGGAATGATGCAAAGGATAGAGGCGATCAAGCAGGGATGGATGCGGCCCACAAAAGGGCAAAAGAAATTAGGGATAATGCGGCTAATCGGGGTTCTACTGATTCTGGAGACAGTTCTGGCAATTCCGGAAGTAGCTCAAGCGGCAGCTCAGAAAGTAGTTCAAGCAGTTCATCAAGTGCAAGTAAAGCATTAGCAAAGGCAATAGATCAGATGATATCTTCTAATGGTTATCCGAATGATAAGCAACGAGCTGATTTGCCTACAAAGACAGGCTATAATAAAGATACGAATGACCTTACTGATAACAGTAATTATACAAATGATTTGCTTATCTATCTAGAGACTATATCAATAACAACTTCTGCTACAAATTTAGATGATTATATAAATAGTTACTATAATGGACTTGCTACTGTGGCTTTATGTGTAGAAAGTCCTAACCCCAATTCTAGGGATTGTGGTGATGTAGAAACTGGAACAGATGGAAAACCTGCAATAAATACTGGACATACGTTTTTGCGAATAGATGACGGATATGGTAACGTTACTTATATTGGTTTAGCAGCAAAGGAAAAGGGTGCCGGAATGCTATTGGGAGCCTATGATGTGGAAGGTTGGATAACAGAAGATAGTAATCATAAGTGGGATACAGCAGAAGTGTTCACACTTAATTCTTGCCAATTTCAGGATTTAAAGGAGTATATTAATGATAAAAGAGAAAATGTTCCCCAATATGATATTGATGATTTTAATTGTACTTCTTTTGCATTAGATGCATTAACAAATGGTGCGGGACTCCACATATGCAATATTCAAGTATATGAACATGATTGGCAAGTTCCTCAAAATGCATCTGAATTATTAGGAAAGGTATACCCACAATATCCAGGTCTATTAATTAATGCAGCTGTTGCTAGACTGGATAGTTACTATGGATATACGCCAGGTGATGCTGCTCAAGATATTAAGAACCGTATAGGCGGTAAGTATATAACCTTTACTAATGGTTATGTAATAGAGCATAGTGGGCAAAGTACATCAATAGGATCTAGAAGTAAATAATATTTTTCTCCCCCAAATATGTTTCGAGGTACTTTATGATCAATAAAAAAGTATTAAAGACTTTAATAATTTTAATTATCATCATAGTTTTTTCTCTATCAGTTTATGCAGTATGCACTATTTCGAGTTTTTTTAAAGCTATCGATAATACACCTTTTATCAAGGGATATACACAATTTACAGTTGAAGAAGGTCAAGTGGTGGACTATACAGATTTTGACAAACCGCAGGGTAAATGCGCTGCATTATTAGAAATTAGCGAAAGTGTCAGGTTTCAATTATCCAGTTATATGAAAAAGAATGATTTCAAACTGAAACCTGGAGAATATGAATTTGGTAGTATAGGTAGCACATATGAAGGGTTACTTAAAACTTTTGAATTCGAAAAAATGAGCAAGTAGATATTTGGGAGAAGATCTTGTCAACGCCGGATGAATTTTGACTATGTCCGCCGGGCGAAAATTGATCATCATCGCCGGTTAACAAGAGTATCCGCTGCATCCGTACCGCCCGTGTTCCTGATCCGGCCGTCGATTCGGAGGGCTCTTCTACAAGCAGACAGGCGCAGGAACCGCTGCTTCGGGCATGCATGCTGACGAACTGGAATGATGTTGACTGCCGGGCCGGTTCCCCTGCGCCTGTAGTGGTAAGCGGGTGAGCCGGAAGTAACCCTGCGGTTGGGATACTGCGGAAGTGTTCATCCTTGATGGTAATCAGCTTCAAAATATATTAACGAAAAGAAAGAAATGTTCCTATATACTATATTGATGACTTTAATTGTACTTCTTTTGAGGTAAAAGCATTATCTGATGGCGCATGGACTGTGGACAGGGAAATGAAGAAAACGTGATTCACCGACGAGATGATTGTATTTGTGCTCAAACAAGCTGAATTGGGCGTCCCCGTGGCTGAAGTGTGCCGTAAGATCGACATCGCAGAGCGGACATTCTACCGATGGAAAAGCAAATATGGTGGGATGCTTCCCTGCGATGTAAAGAGTCTCAGGCAGCTTGAAGAGGAGAATAGGAAACTTAAGCAGATGGTAGTGGATCTGAGCTTGGACAAAGTTATGCTGCAGGACGTACTGTCAAAAAAATTCTAAAGCCTGCCGACCGGCGAGAGATGGTGAGGTACCTCGAGTCAAAATATGAGATGAGCGAGCACCGCCCATGCAAAGTTTAGAGATAGACCGAAAAACATACCGGTTAAGTCAAAGAAGGACGAGCAGTCTTTCCTTAGGATGAGAATAAAGGAAATAGTGTCAGTTCGCGTGAGATATGGATATAGACGCATCTATGTACTTTTGCGACAAGAGGGCTGGTATGTTTATCATAAACGTGTTTATCGGCTATACAAGGAAGAAGAGCTTAACCTAAGGAATAAAAGCAAGCGCAATAAGGTAAGCGGACCCAGGGTTCTGGAAAGGAATACAGCTGCTGCACTTAACGAATGCTGGACAATAGATTTTGTTTCAGATCAACTGTTCAACGGCAAACGCTTTAGTGCTTTAACGCTGATTGAAACATATAGCCGCGAATGTCTTACAATATATGCGGATAAAGCGATAATGAGAGAAATTGTAGCAAATGTTTTGGATGAAATAAAAGTAGAAAAAGGATTGTGGGAAAAATCAAAGTAGATAACAAACCGGAATTCATATCACGGGCACTGGACGCTCGGGCGTATATAAACAAGGTACAACTGGAGTATTCCCGGCCAGGGAAACCGACCGGCAATGCCCATATTGAATCATTCAATAGCAGCTTGCGGGACGAGTGCTTGAACGTCAATTGGTTTATGTCCTGGAAGATGAGATATATAAGATAGAAAACTGGAGAAAAGACTATAACGAGTACAAACCTCACAGTGGACTAACAAATAAAACGCCAGCCGAATTTGCCGAAGCAGCAAGGGCTGCAGCGATTAAAGGTTCAAATTTTCACATAAAGAATGGATGGCTTTTTAGGGGCCATTCAAATTAGCATTAGTAGAATTAAACCAGAGTAGTGACCTTACTCTGATTTGATGGACATAGAGAAACCCTCTATAATAAAAAACGGAGGGAAGAAGTATGCAGCAGGGAAAATATGATAAGGCATTCAAGGAGCAGGTTGTCCTGAGGATACTGGGAAAGGAGACAACCATCAGCAAGATGGCTGAGGAACTGGGAGTACACTATACATCGGTCAGGGATTGGGTCAGGAATTACAGGCGGGACGGAGAAAATGCTTTTCCCGGCAGTGGTAATATGAAGCCGGAAGATGAAGAAATCAGAAAATTACGCCGTCAACTGGCGGATCTCAAAGAGGAGAATGAAATCCCAAAAAAAGCGGCGGCCTACTTCGCGAAAAATCAGAAATAAAAAAGTTCAGCTTTATCCATGAACACCGCTCCCGGTTTCGGATTGCGAAGATGTGTGAGGCCTTAAACGTATCGAGGAGCGGATATTACGCATATATCAATAGATCTGAAAGCAAGCGCAGCCAGGAGAACAAGAAACTTCTGAGCACTATTATTAAAATACACGAGAGTACAAGGAAGGTCTATGGTGCGCCGAGGATAACGAAAAATCTTCCGGAGGATCAGAAGGCCAGCCTGTGACGTGTGGCTCGGCTGATGCGAGCAAACGGTATCAGGTCAAAGACGGTTAAGAAATACAAAGCAACAACGAATTCAAATCACAATCTACCGGTGGCTGAGAACCTGTTAAATCAAAACTTTACGGCTGAGTGGCCAAATGAAAAATGGGTTTCGGACATTACATATATCGGGGCGGATGAAGGATGGCTGTATTTGGCCGGCGTTATGGATTTACATGGCAGAAAGCTTGTTGGATGGGCAATGGACAGCAGGATGAAGACTGAACTGGTATCGGCAGCTCTGAAACAGGCGATTGGAAGGACGGGAGCAAGTGCAGGATTGATGGTACATTCAGACCGCGGTGTTCAGTATGCCAGCAAGGAATACCAGAAGCATTTGGAAAAGTACGGTTTTATCTGCAGTATGAGCAGAAAGGGTAACTGTTATGATAACGCACCAATGGAATCCTTTTGGGGTAAATTGTAGATGGAATGGCTCAACGATTACAGGTTCAAGACCCGTGATGAGGCCAAAAAGGCGGTTTTCGAATACATAGAATTATTTTACAATAGGAATAGGCTACATTCAACAAATGGTTATGTTCTGCCATTTAAGCTCAAAGAACCGGCCTAATAGAGATTTGAAGAAAAACGTAGATTGGGGGATTCTCCGTGTCTATGATTGCGGAGTAAGGTCAGATTTATAAATTTGGAGATTTTGTGAGGGATTATGATGTTCAAAGAGATTATACGAAACCAAAAAAGTAAAGCTGTTATTGTTACCTTGATTTTATTTTCTTTAATCACATTTCTTTCTTGTGGTCTACAACCCAAGAAAGAAAGTAATAGCCTTATTTCAAAAGATACAGAATCCAATGAAGTTTCTGCTGTTTCTGGAGGTGGGGAAAAAGCTGAATCTAAGGAGATTTCAGTTGCTTATGGTGATTGGAAAATAACAGAATATCTTGGCGAAAGTGTTGAATATCATGGAGCCGAGGCAACTACGAAAGTTGAAAAAAATGAAAATGAAAAAATAATTATGAGAATAAAAGAAAAGTACTTGAATACAGAGCTTCATATAGATGCAAAAAATATAACAGCTTTTTCGCCTCCGACCGAATTAGGTTATCGCGTTTCGACATGGGATGACTTGTTCTTAATATATAGGCAGCCGTCTGATATATGGGATGGGATATCACCTCCATTTATATGTATTTCGCTTAGCCTTAAAGATTTCGATGATTCTTTTGACTTAATCACGGATAGTAATGGTATTGCAACACTTTTAGTAAAAGGACAATTTTTTCGCTTGGAGAAAATCGCTACAGATTAATTTTACTATGCCAATTTGAAAAACTATCTCTTTTGGAGCCATTTTGATAGCATCGGAAGGAGGTTTTTTGCGGTTGTCTACATGATGACTGTCTTTTGTTTTATCATTTACAGAGCAATATTAAATTCCTTATATCAGTAGCCGCGAAGAGTCAAGATGAGACCAAAAGGCTATGTGATACTGGCATAGCCCAATCTCTTTTACCAATATACAAAGCTAGCTCTTTGATCAATTAGGTATCTCCCCCGAACTTTTTATTGCCCAATTAAAATGAGATAAATATATAGACATAATTCATATGGCATTTCCTTTTCCGGTTTGATAAAATATTTATCGTAAAGGGAGCGTGTGAATGTGGAAGAAGTATTGAACAAGATTCTAGAGAAACTGGATAAGATTGAACTGGATGTATTTACGGTTAAAAGCGGTCAAGAGAAACTGGATAAAATTGAACTTGAAGTATCAACAATTAAGAGCAATCTAAAGCAATTGGATAAAAAGGTTGATGGTATAATAGAGGTTGTTGCCAAAACGATGGAAGACATCAACGGTTTGAAATCCACGGTTGAAAAACAGCAGGTCGAGATCCATGTTATAAAAGGTGGAGCGGCAAACGCCTGATAATAGAAAATTACATAGGAGCTTTTATAAAGCTCCTTTCTTATATCCTGATAATATCATCAACCAATTTAGTTACCTGAGCAACGCACGAAATGGCAGGTGTTTTATGAGAAATATCAATAAACTTTTTCTATTAGTATTATTAATATATTATTCTCTAATAATTCAAAGCTGTGGAACAAATGAAAGCTCTGCGTATGATACTGTTCTGAGAGAGTATACGGATTTTGTTAATGACCAAAAGGATAATCTCTTAGAAATATGTAATTGGCTAAATAGTGAAGATGGTTATTTCTACGTAATTATCAAGGATGGTAAAAGCACCATAGACACCAATAAAGGTGCTGAATACAAAGATGAAGAAAGTAAAAATAATAAAGAGATTATTGCTATTATAAAAGAACTTAATTTTGAAGATCTAACCCAGGAAGAATCAGGAGAAGATATTACATTAAGTAAGTCAAAAATGTTTGACGAGAAATTCGTTATGTATAATCTAGTCTATCATATAGGTGAACTGAATTCTCGTACACATAGGTTTTTTGTAAAAATAGCTGATGATTTTTACTATTATTACACTGTCGGTGAATAATAGAATTGAAAGGGCACCTTTTTCCTCCCCTCGCCCCCCGTACCCCTTCATTTATTTTTCCAACTCCCGCGCTATTTATGTTAAGATAGTATTGTCGTAAATTTTCTGAGAGGATGATGAGACAATGGAAGAATTGTTCGTGCGTGGAAAGACCCTGGCGGAGGCGTATCACCGCTCTATAGAGGCGTTGTACAGACATGGAGAGATATGTGAGTGCCCGGATTACAACCAGAAGCAGAAAGAGTGCAGCATGACGATATTTGTCGAGGAGCCATTCACGGAACCGATGATCAGCAGGCTGTTCATCGGCGGGCATGCCGACCTCGAGCAGTACAGGCAGGAGATGCTGGACGGCATACTGGATTTCAGGATAGGGCACGGCTGGGACTATACATACCACAACAGGATACAGGAACAGCTTCCATTCATATACGAGGAACTCAGACGCAATCCCGACAGCAGGCGGGCGGTCGTCGACGTCAGGGACTGGCGCGCCGATACGAAGCACGGCAATACGAGCCCCGCGTGCCTGCAGCACTTGCAATTCTTCATACGCGATAACAAGATGCACCTGAAGGTGCTGATGCGCAGTAACGACGCGCCTGAAGCCACGTTTATGAACATGTTTGCGTTCATCATGCTGATGAAGCGCGTTGCGGACGAGCTTGGCGTCGAGATAGGCACATACACGCACAGAGCGAATTCCTTCCATTGCTACGAGAAGGATTTTAATCTGATGGAAGGCTACATGCGCGGTATCGAGAGGGGCGATAACATCACATACGAGTACGGGGGCTTCTACGATGAACTGATGGAGGAAGCGAAACCCGAGATAGCCGAGAAGGTGCGGCAGCTCAGGGAGCGCACCTAAGGGAGCGTACGTAAATTGCGGCAATAGATCCGGAAGTTAGGGCGATGTGTCTAGAGGTCTTTTTGACAGTGCGGCATCTTCACAACGAACTCGAACGCAAGGATATCGATGAATATAAACACCCTGATGTCAGGCGCCTTGAAAGTATAAGCTATAAAAGGACAATTTAAAAGCAGGTCTCCATACAGTTCAACATATATGGAACGACCTGCTTTCGATATGCTTTTTACCTGAATGGAATGTTATATCACCTTCTGGGGCATCCCCGGGCTTATCCCCGGGATATCCCAGAGCTTATCCTTTACGCTGCGTAAACCATTTCATGCTGCGCAAGCCATTTATTCTTCTCGATACTCGAAGAAGTCGAAATCTGCAAATTTCTCTCTTGTGTGAGAATCCTGCGCGAAAATACCAACGAAGGTTCCCGTAAATTCACCGAATTCGCTGGCCTCGTCCGAAAGGCAGGTCATATCGAGAACAGGTCCCAGCTTCTCGAAATGCTCCCCGTCGGTACTGAAATAAAACTGCAGCCGTTCGCCAGAGATTTCCGCCCTCAGATAAACCGGAGCGTCTTTATCCACTACGGCGCAGGCATTATCGCCGTCGATATAGTGTTTGTTGACATAACCGTTTATGGCAATTACGTTGCTTTCAAGCTCTTCACTGTAGGTCTTGCAGATACTGTAGAAATTGGAGGTCTCATAGTAGCAGGTAAGCCCCGCGGCGTGCTGATAGCGGTCTGCGGCAAAATCCATTTTGGTCGTCACCGTAGCATTGAATGCGGTGAGCCGTCTGGCAATCAGGCTGGGCCAGTGATTGCTGGTCAGAGACTCGCGGCCTCTCAAACGCAGGTATCCCGGACGCGCTTTCAGATCGGCCCAGTCGGGGGTGATCTCATTTCGCGGTGTGCAGAAAGGAAGCTCCAGTTCGGGGCTGTCAAAGTCGCAGCGGGGCGCCTCCTTTGGGAACGGATAATCCGGCAGCTCCGGCGACGGTACGTCATCCTTTGCTATATTGGCGCCGTCGGTCATGCGCAGCCAGCCGTCTTTCGTCCATTCCACCTGCTGGATCGCTGTTTCGCGTCCGAGCACGCATCTTTTCTGAGGCATTACCGGACGTCCGCAAAGGTGTGCAATGTACCACTGGCCGGTCTGTGTTTCGACTAGCGACCCGTGTCCGGCTTTCTGCAGTATTACGTCGGGGTTGTACAAATCAGTCATGGCATAATTGATTTCCGGACGCATTGCGAACTCACTGGTGCAGGATGTAATGACCGGGTTGTGAGGATAGCTTTCATACGGGCCTGCGATATCTCTTGAGCGCAGCAGTACTACGCTATGCCCGTATCCGGTGCCTCCCTCGGCGGTCATCAGATAATACCAGCCGTTTCGCTTGTAGATGTGGGGCGCTTCGGTAAATCCGCGCTCTGTTCCGCCGTATGTCAAGCGTACCGGATTTCCGACAAGCTTTTTCTGTCCGGGATCATATTCCTGAAGGATGATCGGTCGCTTGGTTTCGTGTCCCGGCCTGGAATCCCTCTCCTGATTGACGACCCATTTTCTGCCGTCGTCATCATGGAACAATGAAGCGTCAAACCCGCTTGAGTTGATATAGACCGGATCGCTCCAAGGACCGTGGATGCTGTCGGACCAGATCAGAAAGTTGTCAACGTCGAATTGAAGGCGGCCTGAGCTGTATACGTTGGAATAGAGCATATAAAAGCGTTTTTCCGCTTCGCAGTAGGTCAGGCATGGCGCCCAGACGCCCTTGGAGGGCGCAAGGCACGTCATGTCGATATGCCGCCTCGTTTTCAGCGCATAATCGACCAATTGCCAGTGCGCAAGATCTCTGGAGTGGTAGATTGGAATACCGGGAAACCATTCAAATGACGAAGTCGCTATGTAATAGTCGTCTCCCACACGAATTATGGCCGGGTCGGGGTTAAAGCCCGGAAGAATGGGATTGTGAATCATAATGTTTTCTCCTGTCACAATGTATAATAATAATATATTCATATTACTGACCGTATGTAAAAAAGTCAATAAAGGCTAGTATCATATTTTTTTCTTGCCTGATTGACCAAATAATGTGATAATATTTTATGTGAATCCGTCTTTCGTACAGGGGGTCCGATACATGGAAGAAAACATAATAAACTTTAAAGCTACTGTAAACGGCCTGATTTTGATCATGCGGGAAGAGGATGATTTCGACACTGTTTACGAGCATATTTCAAGGAAGCTGGAATCTTCGGGCAGATTTTTCAAAGGCGCAAGCCTGTCTGTCAAGTACCGCGGCAGGAAGCTGAACGCGGAACAGGAGAAAATGGTCTCGGAGCTAATTTCGAAAAAAACCAATGCGGAGATCAAAAGCCTTGAAGAGGATACCTCGGCTCCGGAGCAAACCGCCGAGGAGGTTGAAAAGGTCATTGAAAAGCCCAAGCTGAAGCGCGTGTTTTTCAAGGATCTCGAGGAAGGCGCCACGAAATTCTACAAGGGCACCGTCAGATCCGGAAAACTGGTGAGTTTTGAAGGAAACCTGGTCGTCATAGGCGACGTCAATCCCGGAGGGGAAATCATAGCGACGGGCAATGTCATCGTAATGGGGTCTCTCAGGGGGATGGTGCATGCCGGGGCCGACGGCAACAAGGACGCGATCATCGCGGCATTATGCCTGCAGCCTGTTCAGCTGAGGATCGCCGACGTCATAACGCGTCCTCCGGACACGAAGGAGACGAGTAAGGGACTTGTCCCTGAAATGGCGTTTGTACGCGATGACCTGGTATATATCGAGAGCTTTTTGCCCCAGTACAAATAAAACCGTAATAGTTTGACCCATTTTACATATGGCCGGTCTAAAGGCACATAGGAGGTATTCTGATGAGTGAAGTCATAGTTATTACATCTGGCAAGGGAGGCGTCGGCAAGACGACTACAACTGCCAACCTGGGCACGGGACTTGCTTTGGCAGGCTGCAAGGTGGTTCTTGTAGATACCGATATAGGCCTTCGCAATCTCGACGTTGTCATGGGACTTGAAAACAGGATCGTATATGATCTGGTGGACGTGGTTGAGGGCTTTTGCCGTGTCAAACAGGCGCTCATCAAGGACAAGCGTTATGAAGGACTGTACCTCCTGCCGGCTGCGCAGACCAGGGACAAGACGGCGGTCAACCCGCAGCAGATGATGAAGCTGTGCCAGGAATTGAAGGAAGAATTCGATTACATATTGATAGACTGCCCGGCCGGTATCGAGCAGGGCTTCAAAAATGCGATAGCAGGCGCCGACAGGGCGATCGTCGTAACGACTCCCGAGGTTTCGGCAGTCAGGGACGCAGACAGGATCATCGGCCTGCTCGAAGCAAATGAATTGAGGAATCCCAAGCTTCTTGTTAACAGGCTTCGCGTAGATATGGTAAAGCGCGGCGACATGATGTCGATAGATGATATAATCGATATTCTGGCAATCGGGCTGATAGGCGTCGTGCCGGATGACGAGAAGATCGTTGTTTCCACAAACAGGGGCGAACCTGCCATAACAGATGAGAAAGCGCTTGCAGGACAAGCATACCGCAATGTGGTAAGAAGGATCAGGGGCGAGGAAGTGCCCTTTATGAATTTCAACGAGGATCAGGGCTTTGTTGACAAGCTGAAGAAGTTATTCGGCCTCAAGGCAAACTGAAAGGGAGGGGATCTGAATGCTGCTCGACTTAAGTAAAATATTCGGTAAACCGAAGAACTCAAAGGATGTTGCCAAGGAGCGGCTAAAACTGGTGCTGATCCACGATCGCGCAAATGTTTCTCCGCAGTTTCTTGAGATGCTTAAAAGCGAGATCATAAAAGTCATCACAAATTACATGGATGTCGACGAAAGCGCGTTGGACATACAGCTTACCAGGACTAAGAGCGATGACGGCGAGAGTATAGTACCCGCGCTTTATGCGAATATTCCTATTAAGAATATCAAAAGCAGCGGCAAATAATATTAAGGTATTACGGGAATATGAACATAGCGCTGATAGCACATGACAACAAAAAAGAATTGATGGTGGATCTGTGTATAGCGTACAAGGGGATACTGCAGCAGCATTCGCTATATGCTACGGGCACCACTGCCTCGTTTATCACCGAGGGCTCCGGGTTGCACGTATACAAGTTTTCGCCCGGCCCTCTGGGCGGTACGCAGCAAATCACGGCAAGGGTATCGCTCAACGAGATCGATCTTGTCATATTCCTGAGGGATCCTGTGAATCCGAGGGAATACGAACCCGATATCAATTCTCTGCTGCGGCTTTGCGACACCAACAATATTCCGTTTGCAACGAACATCGCTACGGCCGAGATCCTGATAAAAGGACTGGAGCGCGGCGACCTGCACTGGCGCGAAATGAAGTAGTCCTTAACATTTAAAATAGACTTTTGTAAAAAAAGCGGCCGGACAGCCGCTTTTTTTATGTCTTTCCCTACAGTTTCGTGTACATAAAAATGGAATTGGAGAAATATATATATAGAGGATTCTCGTGTATCTATACGGGTATTTCACTTTTATACAGGAGATGAGTCTATATGGACAGTTACATGGCAAGACCGAGATATGCGCCCAGACGGCCCGCTGCAGTCCAGAAGCGAAGAAGGACGCCCCAGTCGAAGGGATGGCTCAAAAGGCTTTTCGCATTACAGACACTGATCTGCATCATCCTGCTCCTGATGGTAGTTATCATAAAAGGTATACATATCGCCCCAATGGATTTTATATCCAAACAGGTGGATTATGTTCTGAGCCGCAATGTGGAATTGAACAGCATATTCACCTATGTAGAAGATCTTGCGGCGGACGTCCGCAACAGCATTGTTCCTGGCTCGGCTAAAAAGTCCGCAGATGACGGGCTTCTGGCAACTGAGGGAAGTCGGACTGCCGATGATACGAGTGGAGAGGGAAACGTTGGGGGAACCGACATAAAGTCCGTCTCAGGGGATACGGATGCCGCCCTGAACACGTCCGGAATTGTCTCGGAGACGTCAGCGCAGGATGACATGAATGCCGGTTCGGCGGATACCTCCATCGAATTTTCTAACGATTCGCATGAAACCACGGCATCAACCGACGGCGATTATGCGTCGGCGGACAGCTCCGGCGCCGGTCTGGATACGTCGAAGAATTCGGCCGATACGTCTTTAAATGCAGCGGGTACAAAAAGCAATATTTCTGACGGTTCTGTTGAAAATTCAGCGAACAACTCCGATACCGGGAGCGGTATAGGAGAAGCTCTTGCGCGTCCGGAGACCTCGGTACTGGCAGCCAGCAGCGAAGAAGCGGCAACCGAGCTGCCCGAGATGATCGCTCCGGTATATGGGTCCATCGATACGCCATTTGGTAAAATCAGCGGCGGCAATTCTGATACAATTGAGCACAACGGCATAGACATAGGGTTGAAACCGGGCGGCAGCGTTGTCGCCGCAGCGGATGGAGAGGTCGCAGAAGCCGGAATATCTCCGGAATACGGCGCTTTCATAAGGATAACCCATAAAGGCGGGTTGCAGACGGTGTATGCCGGCTGTTCAGGTTTCACTGTTCAAAAAGGAACTATGCTCAGCAAAGGGGATGTAGTAGCCCGGATCGGGAATTCGGCCATATCTGTGGGAAAGCATCTGCATTTCGAGGTGTGGAAGGATGGCAAGCCCGTAAATCCGCTTGAGTACATCAGTGTGGACGCCGATTGAGGTTCAGGCACGGAAAGCTGGAAATCAGGATAAGCATACTGTTCATTATATTGCCCCCGGTATTGATTATGACCGGCTGCTGGAAAGAATACAGCGCGGCCTTTTTTTCCATAACGCTGCATGAAATGAGCCATATTGCCGTGGCCAGGGCCAGGGGGGTAATACCTTCTTCAATCAGTATATCGCCCGTCGGATTCTCCGCCGAAATACCCGATGTTAACTGCTCGCGGCAAGCGCTTGTATTGATTTATTCCGCCGGTCCGGCAGTCAATTTGCTGCTTTTTGCGGCAGGGCTCGCAGCCGGCATTCTCTTTCCCGGGCTAAGTGAGATAATGGGACTGGTTTCGGCGACAAACCTGCTGCTTACGCTATTCAACCTATTGCCTGTCTTTCCGCTGGATGGAGGAAGGATATTGCATTCGCTGCTTTCAGGCAGTATCGGACTGCTGGCGGCAGGAAGGATAGTCCGGATCACCGCGTGGATCACTTCGTCGGCGGTGGTGCTTTATGGGCTCTATCAGGCATATACTGGTACTCTGAATATCAGTTTGATCATAGCCGGAGCGTACATGATGCTGCTGCTCAGGAACGGCGGAATGGAGAGTGCTTTTATGAATATTAGGCAGATACTTTACAGACGCGCGAGGTTTCTTAAAAAAGGTATTTATCCTGCGAGAGATCTGGTGGTTGCAAAGAATAAGCTGTTGTCCGATATTATTGGAAATATGGATTTTGACATGTTTCATATCATATATGTACTCGATGACGATATGCGAATACTTAAGGTTTTTACCGAAAACGAAATCATTGACGCAATGGCACGGGATGGTGAAAATATGACGTTCGGGCAGCTGATCGGCCTGAGCGGGAAAGCGGCGCAGACAAATACGGGCGCTGTTACGTAGAAATAATAGGAATGTTGATATTTGCATACTTCGAATATATAATAAGACAGGGTGATAACGATATGTACCTGAGAGCGGCATTTAAATTCAAAAATATATTCATGCTTGCGGTAGGCTTGATACTCGCATTAGCTGTTGCTTCCACATACGGGCTTGGCTGGCTTGCCGGGTTGTTCGGCGCTGCGGGCGTTGTCGCTTACATCGCGGGTATATTGAGTACGGCCAGAAGCAGCAAGTTCAGAAGCGAAGTCCAATTGTCCGAAAAGCTGGATGGTATCGACAAATTGAGCTGGGAATGCAACAGCCATTACAGAAAGATCGCGGGACGCCTGGGTAAGAATCTCAGGATGAAGGCGGTAAGAGTACTCAAGGAAAAAGAAGAGCTGATGAACTATTTCAAGCATTACGAGGATGACCCCATCAAGCAGAAAATAATCGAACAGGCACTGAAGCTTGTTATTGCTTATCTAAGCCTTACCAGCAATTATGCCGACAGTATGCGCGAGCTTTCTCAGCAGAACCTTAACGAGCTTCATACAAGGATAAATTTCAACAACAGGAAGCTGGGCGCCCTCAAAAACTATCAGGCCGTGCTGGAACTGACAAAAACGGTCGAAATGGATGAAAAGCTGCTGAAGTCTCTGCAGGAAGACCGTGAGGAGCTGGAGATGATCAATGTCAGGCTCGACCAGATCGAGAGCACGATCGTAGGCTTCAAGCACAGGATACTTTCAAGCGAGCTTTCGGATCCTGAGACCGAGGAGATCGAAAATGTCATAAACGAGGCGACAGCCCTCGACAATGCGCTCAACGAGCACAGCAGGCTGCGCCAGAGAATATAGTGAAACGCAGGGACGGTTCACTACCTTATGTTTTCCATTATCTCGGCTGTCGACTTCGGCCGGTTCATGGTGTATAGATGAATGCCGTCTACGCCTTCCTCGATAAGATTCCTTATTTGTTTCGATGCGTATTCTATGCCGGCCTTGCGCATGTCTTCGGGATCGTTCTGGTATTTGTCCATCATAAGGACCAGCTTTGCGGGTATGGAACAGCCGCTTTTGGCTGTAATCGACTTGATCTGGTCTGCCTTGAATATCGGCATGACGCCTGCTGTAACGGGACAATCGATGCCTGCCGCACGCGCTCTTTCTATAAAATCGAAAAAGATACGGTTGTCGAAGAATAGCTGGGTTATTAGAAAATCGACCCCTGCGTCCACCTTTCCCTTGAGATGCGCCAGATCCTCACTGAGCCTTCTGCAGTCGACGTGGCCTTCCGAATATGCAGCCGCCGCGATGCAGAAATTATTGACCCTCCTGATGTGCGCTACCAGCTCCGAAGCGTTGCAATAAGCATTTTTGCTGAAGTCGAAATCCGGCTGCCCGACCGGCGGGTCGCCTCTTAGCGCCAGTACGTTCTCGAGCCCGGATTCGTGCATTGCGCCAAGCATTTTATCGATTTCCTCGACTGAGTGGCCGACACAAGTGAAATGCGCCATACTTTCGGTATGATACATATTCTTTATCCTTGAGGCTATCTCAAGCGTGCGGCCTTTCTGACTGCCGCCGGCGCCGTAGGTAACGCTGATATAATCAGGGCCAAGCGCCGTGAACTGTTCCAGGTGGTCATATATGGTTTCGACGGGTACGTCCGGTTTTGGCGGGAATATTTCAAATGCTATCACGGGTTTCTTTGTTTTAAGCAGATCTACAATTTTCATATATCCTCCAGAATTCTTCCGATATGGTAAAAACATCTAAGTAAATTATAGCATCAATCAAATTACTGTCAAGTACAATTAAAACGCCATCATATTCAACATATGATCAACTCTTTATTTAGGAACTATCAAGCATATAATGTATTGATATAAACACAAAAGCCTGTTACAATTATTTCTACAATTCTATTCTGCCGGGTATCATTATCGGCTATACGGGTTTTCAGATGCGCGGGGCGTTGTATCTGCGTAGATTCGTCAAGCCGTGCTGTTCAGGCTTCAAGGGAGGTGGAGAAATGCTTGGATTATCTGATCCATTGATCATCGGCGCCTACGTTTTCAGCGTCCTCAGTTCTATTTTATGCGTAGTATACGGTTTGGCGAACTGGAATAAAGAGTCGGAGGGTTGAACAGGTCATAATAATCATATCAAGGGTCCTGCAGTTTAAGATATGAGAGACGGTCGAATATCTTGGAAATAGCATGCTCCTTAAGATTAGAGTGAAAACGGGAAATTATGTCACTTAATTTTTAAGGAGGTTTAATATGTTCTACGTTACTGTCATTATTCTTATCTATCTTGCCATAACGGCATTTCTCGGTTATCTCGGTTACAAAAGGACAAAAACATCAGCAGATTATCTGGTTGCCGGAAGAAGTACACACCCACTCATAATGGCGCTTTCATACGGTGCGACATTTATCAGCACTTCAGCCATCGTAGGGTTCGGCGGCGCTGCCGGACAGCTCGGCATGGGACTTCTGTGGCTCACCTTCCTCAATATATTCGTTGGTATATTTATAGCTTTCGTAGTGTTCGGCAAAAGAACCCGGAAAATAGGTCACAATCTCGATGCACACACATTCCCCGAGCTGCTCGGACTCAGATACAAATCCAAATTCATACAGGGCTTCGCCGGGGCAATAATATTCCTGTTCATGCCGATCTACGCCGCATCCGTTATCAAGGGCGGAGCAGACTTCATTCAATCATTCTTTGGCATATCCTACCAGGTATCGCTGCTCGCATTTGTTGCGGTAGTTGCCGTCTATGTCTTTATGGGTGGACTAAAGGGAGTCATGTATACTGACGCCTTCCAGGGCTTCCTGATGTTTGTTGGCATGACATTCCTCGTCGTATTCACGTACAGCAAGCTCGGGGGTATAGTTAACGCACACCAGCAGCTCACAAACCTTTACAACGATCCTGCTGTGAAGGAACAGGCTGCTGCGCTTGCCAAGGGCGGTTTTGCCGGTTGGACTTCGATGCCGCGTTTCGGGACGCCGATCTGGTGGAATCTTGTATCGACCGTAGTCATGGGCGTTGGGATCGGTGTTCTTGCACAGCCGCAGCTGGCGGTTCGATTTATGACTGTTAAAAGCAACAAAGAGCTTAACAGAGCGGTCGTTTCCGGCGGAGTATTCATACTTATGATGACAGGCGTCGCATTTGTAGTCGGTGCGCTGTCCAATGTGTATTTCTTCGGCAATACCGGCAAGGTAGCGTTGATCGCAGCCGGAGCCAACGACAAGATCATTCCTGAATTCATCAAGGCTTTCGTACCAGGTTGGTTCGGGCCTGTTTTCCTGATCACGCTTCTGGCTGCCGCCATGTCCACTCTCAGCTCGCAATTCCATACAATGGGTTCCGCGATCGGAAGGGACGTCTATGAAAAAAGCCTGGGCGGCAAGGGCAGCAGCATGATGCTTTCAAGGGGAGGAATGCTGTTAGGCGTTCTGCTCAGTACGGGTATAGCTTGGCTTACGACTTACCTCGATGTCAGCATGGCAATAATCGCGACCGGAACATCTCTGTTCTTCGGCCTTTGTGCGGCATCCTTCCTTCCGTCGTATATTGGAGCCCTGTATATCCGCAGGATGCCGAGGGCAGCTGCAAAATGGGGGATGATTTGTGGTTTTGTATCAAGCTTCTTCTGGATATTCTTCATACACGATAAAGAGTCGGCAAGCTTGCAGCTTTGCAAGCTGCTTATCGGGAAGACGTCGCTTCTGAAGGACACGGCGCTGTCCCAGTTGTCAATGGTGGACCCGATATTCATTGCACTGCCGGTATCTCTTATTGTTACGTGCATTTTGACGATAGCTCTGAAGCCTGACCTGGAATCCGGTCATCTCGAGAAATGTTTCGGTGGGATAGACGGTAAAAAAGCAGTGGTGCGGAATAATGCCGACGTAAACGCAGAAGGCTGATAAAATTGTCGGGGCGAGGCATCAATCCCGGGCGAGACTGCCGATCCCGAGCGAAGCTGCCGATCACGAGTGAAGTTGATGATTCCAGGCGTGGCTTTGTTCCAAGTGAAGCTGCTTACGGGCGAAGCTGCCGATCCCGGGTTAAGCTGTCGCCAAAACGGCAGCAGGATGCTCAACGAAAATGCGGGGCTGTCGGGCAGGTATTTGTACTTTTTGAACCGCCATGCCGCATAAGCAATTGATTTATGCAAGGACCAATTTATTGGCTCATACCGCCGGTATTGCAGTTTTGTCCCCGGTGGTTTACAATATCAATTGAATTGTGTAATGGATATGGGGGTTATATATGTTTAAAATCGTCAGAAAGGAAGTACTGAATCCGACAGTCAAGCTGCTTGAGGTGGAAGCTCCTTATATAGCAAGAAAAGCCGAGCCCGGACAGTTTGTCATGATCAGGATAAATGAAGACGGCGAAAGGATACCGCTTACCATAGCTGATTATGACCGACAGAAGGGAACTGTTACAATTATTTTCCAGGAAGTGGGTAAAACTACCCAGTTGCTCGGGACTCTCGAAAAGGGCGACAGCGTATTGGATTTTGCAGGCCCGCTCGGTGTGGCAAGCCACCTGGAAGGCGTAAAAAAGGCCGCAGTTATCGGAGGAGGCCTCGGTACGGCCATTGCGTACCCACAGGCAAAGAAACTGCACAGTCTCGGAGCAGAGGTCGACGTTATCACAGGTTTCAGGAATGAAAGCCTCATATTACTGGAAAAAGAGCTCAAAGCTTCCTGCTCCAGACTTTTTGTCATGACTGACGACGGTTCGAACGGGAACAAGGGCTTTGTTACAGATATGCTCAAAAAGCTTATAGAAGAGGGCAACCAATACGATATGGTAATCGCTATCGGTCCTCTGATCATGATGAAGATGGTTTCCATGCTGACAAAGCCTTACGGCATCAAGACACTTGTCAGCATGAATCCCGTTATGGTTGACGGTACCGGAATGTGCGGGGGCTGCCGTGTTACAGTCGGAGGAAAGACCAAGTTCGCCTGTGTCGACGGACCCGATTTCGACGGCCATGAAGTGGATTTCGATGAAGCCATGAGAAGGCAGGCAATGTACAAGAGCCATGAAAAGCAGTCTCTCGAGAACCATGTCTGCAGATTGGGGGGTGCGTCAAATGGCTGATATGTCATTACAGAAGGTAAAGATGCCCGAACAGGAGCCTTCGGTAAGAAGCGGCAATTTCAAGGAAGTTGCGCTGGGTTATAACGAAGAGATGGCCTGCAGGGAATCACAGAGGTGCCTCCAGTGCAAGAACAAGCCTTGCGTAAGCGGCTGCCCTGTAAACGTGCAGATACCCGAATTCATCAAGCTCATCAGCGAAGGCGATTTTGAAGGCGCCTACGCAAAAATAAAGGAAACCAACAGCCTGCCTGCCGTCTGCGGACGCGTATGCCCGCAGGAATCGCAGTGCGAGCAGCTTTGCGTCAGGGGCAAAAAGGGAGAGCCCGTCGGTATAGGAAGGCTTGAAAGGTTTGCCGCCGATTGGTTCATGGCCAACAAGGAAAGCAAGGTTGAAAGCGGAAAGCGCAATGGGAAAAAGGTGGCCGTAGTCGGTTCCGGACCTGCCGGCCTTACCTGCGCGGGCGACCTGGCCAAGCTGGGCTACGAAGTTACGATATTTGAAGCCTTCCACGTACCCGGAGGAGTCCTGATGTATGGAATACCTGAATTCAGGCTTCCCAAGGCGCTCGTCCAGAGCGAGATTGAGACTGTGCGCCAGCTCGGCGTGAATATAATGACCAATATGGTAATAGGCAAGGTATTGTCGCTCGATGAACTCCAAAAAGAGGGCTATGAAGCCATTTTCATAGGAAGCGGCGCGGGATTGCCCAGCTTCATGGGCGTTCCCGGCGAGAATCTGAACGGGGTTTACTCCGCGAACGAGTTCCTGACCAGGGTCAATCTCATGAAGGCTTACCGCTTCCCCGATACCGACACGCCGGTAAGGGTTACGAAGAGTGTCGCAGTAGTCGGCGGCGGAAACGTTGCCATGGATGCCGCAAGGTGCGCAAAGAGGCTTGGAGCGGAAAACGTGTATATCGTTTACAGGCGTTCCGAGGCTGAAATGCCTGCAAGGCAGGAAGAAGTGCATCATGCGAAGGAAGAGGGCATAATCTTCAAACTGCTGACCAACCCTACCAGAGTCCTTGGGACTGACGACGGCTGGGTCAAGGGTATGGAATGCGTTGAAATGGAACTCGGCGAGCCCGATGCATCCGGCAGGAGGAGGCCTGTAGCAAAACAGGGTTCCGAACACGTACTGGATGTGGAGACGGTTATCGTGGCAATAGGCCAATCTCCCAATCCGCTGATCAAATCGACTACTCCGGGCCTTGAGACCCAGAAGTGGGGAGGCATCATCGTTGAAGAAGAGACCGGCGCTACCAGCAAGGAAGGCGTCTACGCTGGCGGCGACGCCGTAACGGGCGCTGCGACGGTCATACTGGCGATGGGAGCCGGAAAGAAAGCAGCCAAGGCGATCGATGAATATTTGAGCAAGAAGTGAAGAGTAAGTGGTAGACAATAGACAATAGACAGGTATGATAGGCGCAGCTGCGAAATATGCAACTGCGTCCTTTTTTGCAGTGTATCCTGCAGAGTGCGCCCGGCATGCGTCCTGTATGCGTCCTGCATGCCGTATACGGTTAAAGCTGCCGTCTCTGGAGGGTTTCTCTTACCTCAGGCCGCATTTGCCGCGTATGCATTGGCAGCCATTTGCTTTTATGATTGTTTGACTGTATAGGGCAATATTGGTATTGTAAATAGATAAAAGAAGCACGGATAAAGCTTTGCGCGACTGTTCATTTTTTGAATTAATGTGCAAATAACAACACGAAAATTCTGAGTTGTCGTTGTTATTTAGAGATTTTTGCACTATAAATATACATACTTCGGAATTATGTAGACTAAGTGACACAAAACTTAAAATTTTGCACAATTTATTTGCTTTACAGACGCTTTCGATTTGCGAAATATATAAGGTGCTTTCTGTCTGCCCAAACACAAGGAACCGGAGTTTATGGAAACTTATTAAATTATGCGGTTTGCGCATTGAAAGCCGAAGGGTCTAAACGCCTTAACGCCTGAGCGTCGATTTTGGGAGCATTAAATCCGACAGCATACCGCTTCAGGTCAAAACATTTTTCATTTATACCCATAGTGTTGTCCGGCGTATTGACGAATGTAGTATCTTTCGTACCACCGCCCTTTTGTCATAAAATCCCCTTGACAACCCGGCGCGGTGTTTTGTATAATAGCTTTTGCCCGGTGAATTCGGGTAAGCCTACGGTTAAAATGTGCGGGATTAACTCAGTGGTAGAGTGTCACCTTGCCAAGGTGAAAGTCGCGAGTCCGAATCTCGTATCCCGCTCCAATCCGTAAGCCGGAGACCAAAGCCGGAGACCAAAGCCAGAGACCAGCAATAACCGAACTGTTATAAGTATCAGAAAATGCAGCCTCCTTAATTGGTATCCGATCCCGGATATCCGGTTTTTCGTAAATGCGGGTGTAGTTCAATGGTAGAACATCAGCCTTCCAAGCTGATTGCGTGGGTCCGATTCCCATCACCCGCTCCAAATAAATATAATTTACTCAAAGAAGACATACTTTAAATGCAGTTTGTCTTTTTTGTTATGGAACACAGTGAAGCTTTGTTCAAAAATCGAAGGCGCCCGATGCGCCGGCGATTTTTAAATAACGTTAACTTATATTGTTGCTGAGTGCATATAGGTGATATAATGATTAATAACAAATATTGGAGGTCGGTTATATGTCGATTGCCATTCTGAAGGATATTGCCGAGGCTGAGGAAAAGGCTGAACAGATGGAAGCTCAGGCTCAGCAGAGGGCAAAAGAGATCGTCGCCGCCGCCAGGACGGAAGCTGCGGCTTTATTGGATAATGCCACGGAAGAAGCCGAACGGGAAGCCCGGGAGATCGTTAAAGCATCGGAAAAAGAAGCTTTTCTCGATATCGAACGGATGAGATCGCAAATCAGGAACCAATGTGATTCGATCAGGGAAAACTCGGGTAAAAGACTGCCTGAAGCAGTAGATTTCATAATTGGAAGGATTATTGACAGTGATCGTTAAAATGAATGAAATCACGGTACTGGGGGTAGCAAACCAGTACAAGGCCCTAATCAGCAGCCTTATGGATATCGGAGCCGTCGACGTCAGCACAGTAGACACGGATGACGACTGTCCGGCTGCACATAACCCCAACGTTCGGGATGAATTATCCGCTATCGACAGCAAATTGAACGAAGTTCGATCTGCACTTTCATGCCTTGAAAAATATTGCCCCCAGAAAAGGGGTTTCTTCCAGAGCCGTAGGGAAATAACCGAATCAGAATTTAAAAAACACCTTGAGAGCGAGGAACTGATATGGGGATCGGTGAATAAGCTCAGGGAATGCGAAGAAAGGCTCATAAAGATCAAATCCGAAGAAAACGGTGCAAACAACCTGTACAACTCATTGCAGCCCTGGAAATCGTCCGTGGTTCCACTGCAAACTGCAGGAACGGATAATACGGTTTTTATAATGGGAACGGTTCCGGCATCGACGGATTGGAATGGCTTCCTTGGAGAACTTTCCGACAAGGTTCAGCTTGCAGTGGCGGACAGGGTCCACAGCGATAACGACCAGTATTACATAAACGTTTTTTATCATAAGGCTGCGGAGCAGGAATGCATATCCTTCCTCAAGCAGCGCGGTTTCAACAGAGCAGGTTTTGCAGGCCTGGAGGGCGCCGTTGCCGAAAACTTCGAAAGACTGGGAAAGCAGCTTAAAGAGCTATCGGAGGAAAGAGCCGAAGCGATCGGGTGCATAAAAAGCCAGGAGCCATCGAAGAATTCGTTGGAAGAGCTGTTCGACGCTCTGGGAATGGAGCGGAGCAGGCTGACGGCTGCAGCAAGGATGCTCAGGACCCGCAGGGTATTCATGATAAGGGGCTGGATCCCCGAGAGGCTTGCAAAGGGCGCAAAGGAGTGGCTCGAAAACAAATATACAGTTCATATAGAAATAAGGGAGCCGGCCGAGGACGAAGAATTTCCGGTATTGCTGGAAAATAGCGGTTTTGCTGAGTCTGTCGAACAGGTGACGACGATGTACAGCTTTCCAAGCAGCCGGGAACTGGATCCCAACGCCGTTATGGCGCCGTTTTTCATACTGTTTTTCGGCCTGATGCTTTCCGATGGCGGCTATGGTTTGGTAATGGCTCTTTTAACCGGCTTCATACTTCTCAGGTTCAAGCTCGAAAGCAGTATGCGCAAAATGATGAAGCTTATGTTCTTCTGCGGCATATCTACTATATTCTGGGGAGCCATGTTCGGAGGCTGGTTCGGCATCAGCTTTCTGACGAAATATGCAATCTGGTTCGATTCGGTGGCAAAGCCTGAACTGATGCTCAGCTGGTCGCTTTTGTTCGGCATAGTACATATATATGCCGCCCTCGGTCTGAAAGCGGCCAACATGATCAAAAGGAAGCAATATCTTGACGCGGTGTTGGATGTAGGCATATGGTATATAACATTCACCGGGTTCGCAATGTTTCTGCTGCCCTATGTACCGGAGGTGGATCCGGTATGGGCTGCGCCTCTTGTCAATACGGGCAAATATCTGCTGATTGTCGGGGCCGCCTTGCTGATACTTACTCAGGGCAGAGCCAGTAAGAATATCTTCGGCAAACTGTTCGGAGGAGTTGCCAAGTTGTATGACCTCATCAGCTTCCTGAGTGATGTGTTGTCATATTCGAGACTAATGGCGCTCGGCATAGCGACCTCCATAATAGCCTCCATTGTAAACCAGATGGCGTTCATGTTTGATTTCCCGGGTTTTATCAAGCCTATCGCGGTAACTTTGATTTTATTGGTGGGACACACGGTGAACTTTTCCATAAATACGCTTGGAGCCTATGTACATTCATGCAGGCTCCAGTTTCTGGAGTTTTTCGGAAAGTTTTTCGAGGGGGGCGGGCAGAGTTTCGAACCCTTTAAGGCAGATACGCAGTATATAGTGATCAAACCGGATCCGGTCGCAAGATAATAAATATTGGAGGTTGGGTAAAATGATTATCAACGGACAGATTTTTGCTTTTTTAGGCGCGGCTGCAGCTTTCTTCCTGGCAGGCATCGGCTCTTCAAAAGGTGTTGGCATAGCGGGGCAGGCAGGCGCAGGAATTTTGGCGGAGGATCAGAAAAAATTCGGCTCGGTTGTAGTTCTCGAAGCCCTTCCAAGCACGCAGACGATCTATGCATTCGTTATAGCATTTATGATAATAGGCAAGATCAGCCCCACAATGTCGGTACAGGATGGTTTTCATTTCCTGACAGTCGGGCTTCCTGTCGGTATTGTAGGCTTGATTTCAGGAATCTATCAAGGTAAAGTCGCTGCCGCAGGCATACAGATGGTTTCAAAACAGCCTAAAGCTGTGGGCCAGGCGATAACACTGGCGCTGATGGTCGAAATGTTCGCCATTCTGAGCCTTGTCGTATCGATTTTGATGCTGGGCTGATGCGGAACTGTGAGGGTAAAGGAGCGTTCCGATGACTGGAATAGACAAGATAAAATCAAAAATAATTGAGGACGCCGCCGCAACGGCTGCCAAAGCCGAGGAACAGGCCAAGACCGAAGCAGGGGAAATTGTAGAACAATTCTCGGCCGCTGCAGGGAAAAAGAAGGCCGAGCTGTTGGAAAAAGCAATGTCCGACGGCGCCGAGCTGCACAGGCGTCTCGCTGCGCAGGCCGGACTCGAAGGCGGGAAAGAGGTCCTGCGGACGAAGCAAAGCCTGATAGACGAGGCGTTCAGGAAGGCTTTGGAGAAGCTTTGCAGTTTTCCCGACAACGAATACCAGAAACTCCTCGAACAAATGATCGTCGACGCCGCGGGTAAAGAGGGCGGAGAGATACTGCTCTCAGAGAAGGATCTGAAAAGGATCGACGGCAATTTCCTGTACAATATAAACCGACGTCTGGCCGGTCTCGGGAAGGGCGGGCAGCTTACTCTTTCCGGACAGGCTATAAATACGGCGGGCGGATTCATATTGAAAAGCGGAGACATGGAGATCAACAGTACGTTCGAAATAGTGTTCGGAATGCTAAGGACAGAGCTTGAGGGCGAGGTCGTCAGGATATTGTTCGACGGCTGATATGGGAAAGCAATTCGACGGATTACTTGGAAAGCAATTCGGCGGTTGACACGAAAGCACAGGCACGAGCTGAAATGGAATTTGCCGGTTCAAAAGCTAAACCAAAAATAATGAGGGATAATGATGTTAAGGATAATCGAAGGTGATTACGCATACGCTTCAGCCCGTATCCGGGCAAAAGAGACGAAATTGCTCCGCAGCGGGCATTTCGACAGGATGCTCGATGCGTCTTCGCCCGAGGATGCTTTAAAAGTGCTGGCCGAATCGGAATACGGCTTCGGAGGCGAATGTCCGGCGGATATTTTTGCTTTTGAAAAGCTTCTGGATGACGAACTTAAAAAGACGTACCTGCTCCTGCTCGAAATAGCGCCGCAGCCTGATATCATAAAGGCGTTTCAAAGAAAGTACGACTTTTTCAACGTAAAAGTCCTGCTGAAGGCCGAATTGTCGGGGCAGGATGTTCCACCCATTCTGGCTGACGCCGGTACATTTGCCAAAGAAGCGGTTTGGCGCATGATAAGGGAACGCGACTACAGCGAATTCACTCCGGTGATGCGCGAGGCTGTAGCCGAGACGCGAGACGCCTTTGCAAGGCTGCAGGATCCTCAGGTAATTGACCTGCTGCTTGATAAAGCCTCCTATCATCAATTCGCTTCAGATATAGGGCAGATGGACAGCCGTTTTTTGCGTGAAATAGCTGAAATAACTATCGATGCGGCCAATATCAGGATGTTTGTCCGAGCCAGGTCTCTGGGCAGGGAATGGGACTTTATCAAAAAGCTGCTGCTTTCCGACGGTACTATTACCGAAGAGGTATACTACGCGAACAGTGGCAAACCGCTCGATGTATTCGTAGGGCAGATACACAGCACAAGATATGGTGATGCGGTCAGAAAAGGCTGGGAATTGTCAGGTAAGATGAATTTCAGCGCCGGGCTTGAAAAGTGCCTGAATAATTACCTCCTTGACCATATACGCGGCGCGAAGCTGGTTACGATGGGCATTGAGCCTGTAATAGCCTGGCTGTACGCCAAAGAGACGGAAATAAGGAATGTCCGGATAATTATGACCGGCAGGATCAACGGGCTTCCTGCGGAAACGATACGTGAAAGGCTGCGTGCAGGATATGTATAAAATCGGTGTGATCGGTGAAAAGGATGCGGTGCTGGGCTTTAAAGCGCTCGGCTTCTCAGTCTTTCCAATACAGGGGAGGGAGCAGGCTGCGGAAGTATTGACAAAGCTTGCCGGGGAGCAGTTCGCGGTTATTTACATAACGGAACAGACTGCGGCGGCGATCGGATCTGAAATTGAAAAATACCGGGAAAGCCGTTTCCCGGCCGTAATCCCGATACCGGGCGTACAGGGGAGCCTTGGGATCGGTATGCAGGGAATAAAAAAATGTGTCGAGAAGGCTGTCGGAGCGGATATCCTTTTCCAGGACGAGTAAGAAAGCGGGGGATTTTGTTTGAGCCATGGAACGATCAGCAAGGTGTCGGGCCCTTTGGTAATAGCCGAAGGAATGCGGGACGCCAATATGTTTGACGTCGTGCGCGTCAGCGAACACCAGTTGATAGGAGAAATACTTGAAATTCATGGGGACAGGGCGTCAATCCAGGTTTATGAAGAGACCTCGGGACTAGGGCCGGGAAGTACGGTCGAATCGACCGGTGAACCGCTAAGCGTGGAACTTGGCCCAGGGCTTCTCGAGAATATATATGATGGGATACAAAGGCCTCTGGAGGCAATGCGCGAAAAAGTCGGAAGCAATATCACGCGCGGAATTCGCATACCGTCTTTGGACAGGCAGAAAAAATGGCATTTCAAGCCTTCCGCCGCAACAGGCGACAGTGTTGTTGCGGGTGATATCATAGGTACCGTACAGGAGAATTCTATATTTGAACATAGAATCATGGTCCCTTACGGTATCGAAGGCAAGCTGGAAAGTATCATGGAAGGAGATTTTACCGTCGAAGAAACTGTAGCGGTAATAAGTATGGCCTCCGGAGCAAAAAATCTGACTATGCTGCAGAAGTGGCCGGTGCGCAGGGAACGTCCCTACAAGGTGAAACTGCCGCCCGACGAACCGCTTATTACAGGCCAGAGAGTCATCGATACGCTGTTCCCCATAGCAAAGGGCGGGGTAGCTACGGTTCCCGGACCGTTCGGAAGCGGAAAAACGGTGGTGCAGCATCAGCTCGCAAAATGGGCCGACGCGGACCTTGTGGTATATATCGGCTGCGGTGAACGCGGCAATGAAATGACGGACGTTCTGATGGAATTCCCCGAACTGAAGGATCCAAAGACGGGCGAGTCACTGATGAAGCGTACCGTACTGATCGCAAATACTTCCGATATGCCCGTCGCAGCGCGCGAAGCTTCGATCTACACAGGTATCACGATAGCCGAGTATTTCCGCGACATGGGCTATTCGGTTGCTCTTCTGGCGGATTCGACTTCACGTTGGGCGGAAGCGCTTCGTGAAATGTCGGGGCGTCTCGAGGAAATGCCGGGCGAGGAAGGTTATCCGGCTTATCTTTCGTCCAGGCTAGCACAGTTTTATGAAAGGGCAGGACGAGTGATCACACTCGGTTCGGGGGAACGCCAGGGCGCACTTTCGGCAATAGGAGCCGTATCTCCGCCCGGAGGCGATATATCCGAGCCTGTCTCGCAGGCGACGCTCAGAATAGTCAAGGTCTTCTGGGGACTCGACTCGAACCTTGCATACCGCAGGCATTTCCCGGCTATAAACTGGCTTACGAGTTACTCTCTGTATGCCGACAGGATGTCGGACTGGTACAGTTCGCATATTTCAAGGGATTTCAACAGCTGCCGCACGGAAATGATGAGGATTTTGCAGGAGGAAGCGGAACTGGACGAAATCGTAAGGCTGGTAGGCGTCGATGCCCTGTCGCACAAGGACAGGGTCACGCTGGAGGCTGCGAGGTCCATACGCGAGGATTATCTGCATCAGGACGCATTCCATGAGACCGATACTTACGCATCGCTCGAAAAACAGTTCGGAATGCTGAAGCTCATACTTTCCTATTACCGCAAGGCGCTGACCGCGGTGGAAAAGAACACCGACCTCAGGGAATTGTTCGGGCTGCCTGTCAGGGAAAGGATCGGCCGTGCCAAGTATGTCCGCCAGGAAGATATTGGCGCCGAATACGCCGCTATAGAAAAGGAACTGACAGAACAGATCGATGCACTGGTTGCGAAGAAGGATGTTTAGCGCCAAAGGCGCGGATTTCCATTAAAACATCCAAAGGAGGGTAAATAAGCATGCTTAAGGAGTATCGCTCCATAACCGAAGTTGCCGGCCCTTTGATGCTGGTCCAGAACGTTGAAGGCGTAACATATAACGAACTGGGAGAAATAGAGCTGTCAAACGGAGAGGTGCGTCGTTGCAAGGTGCTCGAGATAGATGGCGCGAATGCAATGGTACAGCTGTTTGAAAGCGCGGTGGGCATCAACCTGTCTACCAGCAAGGTACGTTTCTTCGGAAGGGGCATGGAGCTGCCCGTCTCGATGGATATGCTCGGAAGGGTTTTCGATGGGCTCGGAAAGCCTATTGACGACGGACCCGCGATCATCCCTGATAAAAGGCTCGACATCAACGGATTGCCGATGAACCCGTCCGCGCGCAATTATCCTTCGGAGTTCATACAAACAGGCATATCTGCAATAGACGGACTTAATACTCTCGTTCGCGGGCAGAAACTCCCGATATTTTCAGGTTCAGGTTTGCCGCACGCCCAGCTTGCAGCTCAGATAGCGAGGCAGGCCAAGGTTCTGGGGACGGACAGCAGATTTGCCGTCGTTTTCGGGGCCATTGGCATCACTTTCGAGGAAGCTGACTTTTTCATAAGCGATTTCAAGAGGACCGGGGCTATAGACAGATCCGTGTTGTTCATGAACCTTGCCAACGATCCTGCGGTCGAACGCATATCGACTCCCAGGATGGCGCTCTCCGCCGCGGAGTATCTCGCCTTTGACAAGGGAATGCACGTACTTGTCATATTGACTGATATAACCAACTATGCCGAAGCGCTGCGCGAGGTTTCGGCGGCAAGGAAGGAAGTGCCGGGACGCAGAGGCTACCCGGGCTATCTTTATACGGACCTTGCAACACTCTATGAGCGTGCGGGGAGAAAGAAGGATCATGAAGGCAGCATTACGCTGATACCGATACTGACGATGCCCGAAGACGACAAGACGCATCCCATTCCCGACCTTACAGGTTACATAACGGAGGGACAGATTATATTGAGCCGCGAACTGCACAAGAAGGGTATTACTCCGCCTATCGACGTACTGCCCTCTCTGTCGCGTTTAAAGGATAAGGGAATAGGTAACGGCAAGACACGTGAAGACCACGCCAATACGATGAACCAGCTTTTCGCGGCATATGCGCGCGGCAAGGAGGCGAAGGAGCTGGCAGTCATCCTCGGAGACGCCGCACTGTCGGATGTCGACAAGCTTTATGCCAGATTTGCCGACGCTTTTGAAGCCGAATATGTCAATCAGGGCTTTTACAAGGAAAGATCCATAACGGAAACGCTCGACCTGGGCTGGAAGCTTTTGTCCATCCTGCCCGCAGGCGAACTCAAGCGTATAAGGCAGGAATTCATAGACAAGTATCTGCCCGGACATACCGCGCCGGAGGCGAAATAACTATGGCCCGAATGAATGTGAATCCGACCCGCATGGTCCTGACGGGGCTCAAAAAAAGGCTGAAGACAGCCAGAAGAGGTCATAAGCTGCTGAAGGACAAAAGGGACGAACTCATGAAAAAATTTCTGGATATCGTCCGCGAGAATAAAAGACTGCGCGAGGAAGTCGAGGAGAAGCTCAGGCTTGTGCACTCTCGTTTCGTTATGGCCCGGGCGGAGATGAACCAGGAGGTCCTTGAAGAAGCGCTTATGTTTCCTAAACGCAGGGTCGGGTTAAAGGCATCGACGCGGAACATAATGAGCGTTGACGTCCCGGTGCTCGAATTTACCGAAGTGAGCGGCGGTACGGATGATATATATCCATATGGCTTCGCGGATACCGTCGGCGAACTTGACGGCGCTATCGCCACGCTTTCCGGCATGGCCCCGGACCTGCTCATGCTGGCCCAGCTTGAAAAATCGGCGCAGCTGATGGCAGATGAGATCGAAAGGACGCGCCGCAGGGTCAATGCGTTGGAATACGTTCTGATACCCAATCTTGAGGAAACGATAAAGTACATCGTCATGAAGCTCGATGAAAACGAACGCGGGAATCTGACGAGGCTGATGAAGGTAAAGGACATGATGCTCGAGCAGGCGATAGAGCAGAAGCGCAAAATGTCGGAGGATGGCATGGCTGCATACGAGCGGGAGCATTGAAGTTAAAAGTTTTTGAGGCAGGGGGACGGTTCCTTGAAACAGGGGGCCGGTTCTTTTATTACATTTTTGGTCGCTAAAATGGAATAAAAGAACCGTCCCCCTGTTTCAAAAAGAACCCCTTTAGTATATAATTTAGTTTGGGAATAATGGGAGGTATATGATGTTTACAGTGAAACTGAGCCAGATGATAAAAGAGTTCCAGCTCGAGCCTCTGTGCATGGAACAGGGCGCCATCGATATCGAGATAACCACTTCGGACGTCAACAGGCCGGGGCTTCAGCTTACCGGCTACTTGCAGTACTTCGGTACGGACAGGGTGCAGATCGTAGGCAAGGTGGAGACGACATATCTTGAAAGCCTCTCATCACAGGAAAGGCTTCGGAGGCTCGATGAATTTTTCAGGACGGGCTTTCCATGCCTTGTGATCGCAAGAAATCTCGAGCCGTTTCCCGAAATGTTCGAGGTGTCGAAAAAGTACGCCATACCGCTACTTCGTACCGATGACATAACCTCCCGCTTCATGAGCGGCTTGATCCGATACCTGAACGTCATGCTCGCGCCAAGGATCTCGGAGCATGGAGTGCTCGTGGAAGTTTACGGTGAGGGCGTGCTCATATTGGGAGAGAGCGGCGTGGGTAAAAGCGAAACCGCGCTCGAACTTGTAAAAAGAGGACACAGGCTGATCGCCGATGATATCGTGGAGATCAGAAGGGTCTCCGACAGCACCCTGCTGGGTTCAGCGCCTGAAAATATCCGGCATTTCATTGAAATCAGGGGCATCGGCATTCTGGATGTCAAGAACCTGTACGGAATGGGCGCAGTCAAAATACAGGAAAACATAAACCTTGTGATAAAGCTCGAGCTTTGGGACAAACAGAAGGTATACGACAGGCTGGGACTGGAAGACCAGTTCACCGATATCCTTGGCATTACGGTGCCATCGCTGGTTATCCCTGTACGGCCCGGCAGGAACCTGGCAATCATTGTCGAAGTTGCCGCAATGAACCACAGGCAGAAGAAGATGGGCTACAACGCGGCTAAGGTTATTAGCGAAAGATTTGCCAAATTCGAGTAAAATAACAAAAGATGCGAACGGGGGAATATATTTGAACCTGGTAGTGGATACCCATACACATACGCTTGCAAGCGGTCACGCTTACAGCACAATAATAGAAAATGCGCGCGAAGCGGGCATCAACTGCATGGAAGCCATCGCGATGACGGACCACGGACCGGCTATGCCGGGGGCGGCGTCACTTCTGCACTTCTGGAATCTCAAGGCTATCCCTGAACGTATTTACGGTGTGAGAGTGATAAGAGGAGCAGAGACCAACATCCTGGATTATTCAGGGAAGCTTGACATCCCTGAGGGCTTGCTTTCAAGGATGGAGTTCGTTATTGCCAGCTATCACGACAGTGTACTGAATCCGGGGACCATGGAGGAAAATACGGAGGGAATGATAAAGGTCCTGAAAAATCCCTGTGTGGATGCCGTTGCGCACCCGGGGAACCCTGTTTTCCAGGTGGATATTGAAAGGGTTGTCAGGGCGGCGGCCGAATATGGCAAGCTGATAGAGATAAACAACAATTCCTTCAGGATAAGAAAAGGTTCCGAAACCAATTGTAAAGGCTTTGTTGAACAGTGTATGAAACAGGGCGTAAGGATAACCTGCGGAACGGATTCTCATATCTGCTTCGATATAGGGCGTTTCGACAATATTCAGAGGATACTGGACGAAACAGGTATGCCTGAGGAGCTTGTGCTTTGCACTTCCCTGGATAAGGTTGAAGCATTCCTGAAAGAGAGAAAACCTTCTAAGCTGTCTGTTGCCACAGTAGAATAGAGTAGAGCAATTTGGGACCGCCATGCCGGATGGATTTTACAGAATGGACGGACCCGGAGGGAGCATGGATTTGAACAAGTCTGAAATAGCGAAGCTGCTTGGAAAAGTTACCGGCAGCGGCGTCATAACAATGGATGAATCGATGGCCGAGCATACGTCCTTCAGAATTGGAGGACCTGCCGATGTTTTTGTCAGACCGGCTTCGGCAGAAGGTCTTTCGGGCATACTGAAGGCATGTGCAGAGAACGGCATACCGGTCATGATAATGGGAAACGGCACAAACCTGATCGTGCGAGACGGCGGTATCAGGGGCGTTGTGATACAGTTCAGGGATAATTTCGACGCGTGCGAAGTTAACGGCTGTGAAATAACGACAGAACCGGGCATCCTGATCTCACGGCTTGCAAGAATCGCATTGGAACACGGACTCACGGGCCTTGAATTTGCCGAAGGCATCCCGGGAACCCTGGGAGGGGCCGTGGCAATGAACGCGGGAGCCTATGACGGGGATATGTCAATGGTTGTCGGATCGTCCGAGTATATGAGTCACGACGGACAGATTCGGATGCTTGACAGTTCGCAGCACCTCTTCGGAAAGCGGTCCAGCTTCATACAGACGGACGGCGGCATAGTTTTGAAGACACGTCTGATTCTCCGTGAAGGACACATCGATGAAATAAAGGCGAAAATGGATGAGTTCGGCAAAAAGCGCAGAGAGAAACAGCCGCTTGATATGCCAAGCGCGGGAAGTATTTTCAAAAGGCCCGAAGGCTATTTTGCCGGGAAGCTCGTGCAGGACTGCGGCCTCAGGGGATACCGCATAGGAGGCGCCGAGGTTTCAGCGCTGCACTGCGGCTTTATAGTAAATGCGGGAAACGCTGCGGCAAGGGATGTAACAACGCTTATAAAATACGTACAGGACAGGGTAAACGAAAAGTTTGGAGTACAATTGCAAACGGAAGTCAAAATCGTAGGTGAGGAAGAAGGCATAAGATGAAATTCATTGTGATAACAGGTATATCGGGAGCGGGAAAGAGTCTCGTCGCGAAGCACCTCGAGGACGCCGGCTTTTTCTGTATAGATAATCTGCCCCCGCTGCTGATTCCGAAGATAGCTGAAATTTGTTCACAAAGCTATAAAAAGCTTGATAAGATCGCTGTCGTCATAGATATACGCGGCGGTGAGCTTCTAAACGACCTGCTGCCCTCCCTTGAGGCGTTGACGGGCGATGGCCACACCTATCAGATATTTTTCCTCGAAGCCTCGGACAAGGTCGTAGTAAAGCGATACAAGGAATCGAGGCGAGCTCATCCGCTGGCGCAGGAGGGCAGGCTTGCAAGGGGTATCGCCGAAGAGAGGCGCGTGCTCCAGAAAATCAAGGATCGCGCGGATTTCGTCATCGATACCTCGAACCTGTCGCCAAAGCAGCTGAAGGAAGCGATAACCGGTATTTTAGGTCAGGAAAGCTCCTTCAAGGGCCTTATTATAAATATAATCTCCTTTGGCTTCAAATACGGCATTCCGATAGAATGCGACCTCGTATTTGACGTGCGTTTCATACCGAACCCCTATTACATCGAATCCATGAGGAAGCATACGGGCAAGCACGAGAATGTGAAGGAGTATGTCCTTAAAATGCCTGAGACTACGGAATTCCTCGATAAACTGAATTCCATGCTGGATTTCCTTATCCCGAATTACGTAAAAGAGGGAAAATCCCAGCTTGTGATAGGCATAGGCTGTACAGGTGGAAGACACCGCTCCGTGGCCATTGCCGATGAGTTGAACAGAAATCTGACGGAAAAACAGCATCGTACGGTGGTCGAGCACAGAGATATCGAAAAAGATGGCAGGAGTGCTGGCAGATGAGATTCAGAGGTCGTTTATCTCTAAATTCGGATAAGCTTACCAATCTCGTTTATGATAAAAGGATATTGATAAAAGGCCCTAAAATCGTTGCCATGGGCGGCGGAACGGGGCTTTCTACCATGCTAAGAGGCCTTAAGGCTTATAGCTCGAATATCACCGCGGTAGTTACGGTGGCGGATGACGGAGGCGGCTCCGGCGTTTTGAGGCAGGAACTCGGAATGCTTCCGCCCGGAGATATACGTAACTGCATACTCGCATTGGCGGATACGGAGCCCATCCTCGAACAGCTGCTGCAATACCGTTTTCAGGATGGAAACCTGAAGGGACAGAGCTTCGGCAATCTGTTCCTTGCGGCAATGGACGGTATATCTTCGAATTTCGAAGAAGCGGTAAAAAAGGTGAGCGACGTTCTGGCGGTTACAGGGCAGGTATTGCCCGTGACGCTGGAAGATGTGACACTGTGCGCCGAACTCGACGACGGCTGCACCATATGCGGCGAATCCAAAATAGGCGATCACAACGCCTTCCATAAGGGGAGAATAAGCCGTGTATTCCTTGAACCCCCTGATGCAGAACCGCTGAAGGATGTGCTGGATGCGATAGCCGAGGCGGATATCATAGTTCTCGGGCCTGGAAGTCTTTATACAAGCATTATACCGAATCTTCTCGTCAAGGGCGTCTGCCCTGCGATCAAAAAAAGCAAGGCGCTGAAGGTCTATGTTTGCAATGTTATGACACAGCCGTCCGAGACCGAAAATTACACTGTTTACGACCATATCTCCATTTTGGAGGACCATTCCCAAAAGGGGATAATCGACTGCTGCATTGCAAATAACTCCTCCGTTCCGCCCGAACTGCTGGAAAAATACCTTAATGACGGCGCCGACCAGGTCAGGATCGACCGGGAAATAATCGCTGAGGCGGGTATAAGGCTGATCGAAGGGGATATCGTATCGATAAGGAACAATCTGATCAGGCATGACCCCAAAAAGCTTGCGAAGACCGTTATAGAACTCGTTGCCGAAAGCGTGCTGGCGAAGGATCGTTCAAGAGCGGTCGATTACTATTTCATCAGGGACAGACTCGATAGAAATATTTGAGCTTTATCCCGGATTCTGACGAGGTATCGCATGAGATTCGGAAAATCTGAATGGAGCAGCTGGGACAGGGCAATTGAGAGGGAATGGCTGCTTGCGAACGGTATAGGCGGGTTTTCATCCACTACGATAACAGGCGGCAATTCCCGCAGGTATCACGGGCTGCTCGTCGCGTCGCTTCACCCGCCTGTCGGCAGACAACTGATACTTTCGCAGCTGCACGAGAAGGTAATTGTATCCGGTGAGGAATACAGCCTGCATTCTTTCTCGACCGGGGATTATATCGAAAAAGGCTTTTACAATCTGCAAAGCTTCAGTTTCGAGCCTTTGCCCATATTTACATTTCGCATGGGCGATCTGTTGATAGAGAAGACCGTGACGATGGTATACGGTGAGAATACGGTGGCAGTCGTTTACCGCGTCATAAGCGGTTCCGGAGACGTCGTTTTAAGGCTGTCGCCCCTGGTCAATTTCAGGGATTACCACGGCGATTCGCACAGGGAGTACATGCGCTTCAGGCAGGAGGCGGGGAAGGACGAAACGAGGGTCACGCCTTACGACACGGATACCGTTATCCTGCTCCAATGCCGGGACAGCAGCTATACTCCGCTCGAAAACTGCTGGTTTGAACATATGTACTATGCAGTAGAGAATGAAAGAGGGCTTCGGGATACCGAAGACCATTACATACCGGGGATTTTCGAACTGTCTGTGAAGGCATACAGAGACACGTGTTTTACTTTCATATGCTCTGTGGAAAAGAGCAGGATTGTCGGGAAGTCCTATGAGTCCGGAGGAGCTATCTGTGCAGCGGGCTGCCATAACAGCGGGGGCGATGACGGGAAAGCCTTGATAGAGGCAGAGAAAGCCAGACTCAAAGCTCTCGAAGACAGGGCGGGCTGCCGGGACGATTTCGCCCGCACATTGGTAAGGGCTGCCGACCAGTTTCTGGTTTACAGGCAGTCCACGGGGACGAAGACTATTTTGGCCGGTTACCCCTGGTTCACGGACTGGGGAAGGGATGCGATGATCTCGCTTACCGGCCTGACACTGACTACAGGGCGATATGACGATGCGGCGCAAATACTGTCGGCCTTCGGCAGGCATGTCAGATACGGTCTTTTGCCGAACATGTTTCCGGACGAAGGCGGAGATCCGGGTTATAACACGGTCGACGCGGCGCTTTGGTTTTTCGACGCTGCGGCGAATTACCTTAGATATACGGGAGACCTCGAACTGATCAGGGACAGGCTTTATGAACCGATGGTCCGTATATATGAAGCTTATAAAAAGGGTACCATAAACAACATCCATATGGATGAGGATGGCCTCGTCATAGCGGGCGATGAGAGTACCCAGCTGACATGGATGGATGCGAAAACCGGATCCACCGTGTTTACGCCGCGCCATGGGAAAGCGGTCGAAATAAACGCTCTCTGGTACAATGCCCTGCGGATCCTCGAAGCAGTTTCTTACAGGCTTTCAGAAGCTTACGGTGAGCGGAAAAATGCCGGAAAAGAGAAATCCGATATATGCGGGGAACAGGGGAGTACAGGTGACGGGCTTGATAACGCAAGCTGTTCATACGCGGACTCCGCCCGCCGCTATGCCTCGATCGGAAGGGAAGTCTCCGGGCTTTCCGAAAAGGTCAGGGAGAGCTTTGTCGGGACCTTTTGGTATGACGAGGGAAAGTATCTTTTTGACGTTGTGCAGGGGGATTTTAAAGACGATAAAGTGCGTCCCAACCAGATATTTGCCGTGAGCCTGGCGTATCCCGTGCTTGATGGTGAAAAAGCTCGCTGCGTTGTGGAGAGGGTTTGGAAGGAGCTTTATACGGCATACGGACTCAGAAGCCTTTCTTCCCGATCTTCAGAATACAGAGGGCAATGCTCTGGCGGACCTTATGACAGGGATTCGGCTTATCATCAGGGTACCGTCTGGGCATGGCCGATAGGGCATTTCATTACTGCGTTCAAACGGACGCTGGGACAGGAACAGGTCTACAAAGGTATGGCGGCAGGATTTCTCGAGCCATACAGGGAGCACCTCAAGCATGCGTGCCTTGGAAGCGTTTCGGAGATATTCGACGGTAACGAACCGCTCATACCCCGCGGCTGCTGTGCGCAGGCGTGGAGTGTGGCGGAGGTGCTGAGGGCATACGTGGAAAACGTTACTGGCGCCGGCCAAAAAACAGATGGTTTTACTAAGTGCACACTTTGAACAGGGAGGTTTTGCGTTGTCATTTTCATCAACTGTAAAAAATGAATTATGCAGGCTTGAGAATATCAGAGAATGCTGCCTGCTTTCCGAACTGGCCGCCTCGGTCTGTCTGAACGGGGCTGCTGCGGCTGTGCCCGGAGGCGGCTGGTATATACGTATAACGACGGAAAACGCTGCGTTTGCCAGAAGGATATACAGCCTGATACGAAAGCTTTGCGACATTTCTCCCGAAGTGACCATACGCAAAAGCAAGAAACTCAAAAAGCACGTTTCATATATGATCTTCGTGACTCCTGCGGCGTCAGCGGCCAGGTTGTTGGAAAGAGCCGGTATAACGGTGCTTCCTGAAAAAGAAGGTCAGTCCCATGTGATCGTATTATCCGAGAAGAACGCACTGAAAAAGCAGTGCTGCCGGAAGGCCTTCCTTCGCGGCGCTTTTTTGGCGGGCGGTTCCATTAGCGATCCCGAGAAAACATACCACCTTGAGCTTACTTCACGCACGCGGGCACAGGCGCAGGAACTGAGCCGGGTACTGGCGTTTTTCAAGCTTCATGCGAGGATTATTAAGAGAAAGGGCAGCTATGTGACATACCTCAAGGAAGGCGAAAACATAGTGGATTTCCTGAATATAATTGGCGCCCACAGCGCTCTGATGGAGCTTGAAAACGTAAGGATACTGAAGGATATGCGCAACAATGTAAACCGTATCGTCAACTGCGAGACTGCGAATCTTGAAAAGACGGTCAATGCTTCACTCAGGCAGGTCGAAAACATCCGGTATATTGCGGAACATATAGGCTTCGACAGACTGCCTCCGAACCTGCGCGACATTGCTTCATTAAGGCTCGAATACAGCGATGCGAGTCTGACCGAACTCGGACAGATGCTTTCCCCGACGCTGGGCAAGTCCGGCGTCAACCACAGGCTGAGGAAGTTGGATGAGATAGCTGAAAAGCACCGCGGACCTGTCGGATAATGGCGTAAAAAAAATAGTTTTTCTACAAAGGTTCCCATATTTCATTGAAGGATATTCCAATTAATTGAAGAATTAGTTTCTGATAGTAATTCACTGGATAACTACAAATGAAATACACGGAGGAGATAAACTTGGAAATCAGATTTGCCAACAGGGGTTCTACATTGATCGCCTCATTTTCGGGTGAACTCGATCATCATTATGCCGAATATGCCCGGAATAAAATCGAGGGCGAGCTTTTGAAGGCTACGACGAGAAATGTGGTTTTCGACCTCTCGGGTCTTAGCTTTATGGATAGTTCGGGGATAGGTGTGATCGTCGGCAGATATTCGAATATAAGGAAACTCGGCGGCCGTACCGCAATTATTTGCAAAAACCAGAAGATCTGCAGGATACTCGAAATATCGGGTATTCTGAAGCTCATGCCAATATGCGATAATCTGGATCATGCCATGAATGCGCTTATGAGCGCGTGAGGCTTATCTTAATTCAGCCGGTCTGACAACCCGGTCGGGTCGATTCCTGACCGAAAGCTGCCGGCATGAGATTTGTGTAAAGGGAGAGAAATTTGTATGCAGCCTGTTAATGAAATGAAACTGGAGTTTTTGAGTAAATCAAGCAATGAAGCTTTTGCAAGGGTGGTGGCGGCAGCGTTTGTCTCCCAGCTCGATCCGACGCTGGAGGAGCTTGCGGACGTCAAGACCGCTGTTTCGGAGGCTGTCACCAATGCAATAATCCACGGCTATGATAACAAGTACGGCATTATTCGGATGATCTGCCGCCAGTTCGATAAAAGTGTTGAAATTGAGATTACTGACGACGGCAAGGGCATAGAGAATATCGAGGAGGCCATGCAGCCGCTGTTCACGTCCAAACCGGATATGGAGCGTTCGGGTATGGGCTTTACGGTAATGGAGAGCTTCATGGACAGCGTAAAGGTACGTTCAACGCCAGGAGAAGGTACTACTGTGACCCTTTGCAAGCATTTCGGCTCACTCGACGAAGGTCATTGATAAAAGACATCCGGCTAAGCAGCGAGGGCTGCTGTATTTTTTGCATGCGGATGTAAAAATATGGAATAAATAACTATAATTACAACAACTTACTGTTTTCTCGTTGGGAGAAAGGTTCTACAATATGAGTGAAAAACCTTATGAGGGTATCGATACAATACAGTTGATCCTGAAAGCCAAGGAAGGCGACAAGTCTGCGCAGAGTATCCTTGTCGAAAGCAACATAGGCCTTGTCTGGAGCATCGTAAGGAGGTTTCAGAACAGGGGCCATGAAACGGACGACCTTTTTCAGATCGGCTGCATCGGATTGATCAAGGCAATCAACAAATTCGACACGTCGTTCGACGTAAAATTCTCGACTTATGCCGTACCGATGATAATAGGAGAAATAAAGCGTTTTTTAAGGGACGACGGAATTATCAAGGTAAGCCGTTCGCTAAAAGAGATATCGAACAAGGCGCATATAGCAAAAGAGGTCATGAGCAAGGAACTCGGCCGTGAACCTACCGTCAGCGAGATGGCGCAGAGGCTGGAAGTATCGACCGAAGAACTTGTCATGGCCGTGGAGGCCGGTCACACTCCCGAATCCCTGTACAACCCTGTCGGGGAAGGAGACCATTCCTCCCTGATGCTGATAGACAGGCTCGATGATAACCTGAACGACGATGAAACGGACATTATCGATAAAATAGCCCTGAAACAGGTTATGGACACTTTGAAGCCCCGCGAAAAACAGATCATAATCCTTCGTTATTTCAAGGAGCAAACGCAGGTCCAGATAGCGAAAATGCTTGGCATATCGCAGGTGCAGGTATCGAGGATCGAACGTAAGATCCTCGAAGATATTCGCAACCGTATCAATTATACCTGAATCATCCTTTCCTTTGCCTTTCTCCCCTCATCCTTATTACTGGAATTATTATGCTGGTTGCCGCTAGTACATGAGTTTTGTGAATTAGAGCATATTGATGAAGCATTTTTAAGGGCAAATCTTTGTTTGAGCGAAGCGAGTTAGATTTGCCAAACAAAGCTGAATCTATATGCTCTTTGAACATAACTCATAATAGCGGCAACCAGCATAATAATTTATTTAACATTATTTTTCTGAATACTTATTTCTATCTGTTCTAATAATAATTAATAACATTAAGAGAAAACGGGGTGTTTGCTATGCTGGCTGTACTGAACAGGTATAAGCTGTTTCTTATAGTTTTGACTCTGATAGTCCTGGCAATACTGATAATACTATTCGTAACAAGCCGAACAAACGAAAAGGTCCCTTCCAGGGGCGTGTTCGTCATGATCGGCAGTCTGTTCAACACTTGAGCGGGGAGGGGATCTGATTGCAGCAGGTAATGTCCAAAGAAGAATACAAGAAATATGTTGATAAAAAATCGCCCAACTCCAAGCTTTTATTGAACATATCCAGGGCTTTCCTTGTCGGTGGGCTTATTTGCATGCTCGGGCAGTTTTTTATGAATTCCTTCAAGGCAATGGGCTTCGATAAGGACATAACGGCTTCTTTGACTTCTGTCGTGATGGTTTTTCTGGGCGTGCTGTTCACCGCACTGAATATTTATGACGACCTCGGCAAATTTGCGGGCGCGGGATCGATCGTGCCGATAACCGGGTTTGCCAACTCCATTGCATCGCCTGCCATGGAGTACAAAAGCGAGGGCTTCGTCATGGGCATAGGGACCAGAATGTTCCTGATCGCGGGCCCTGTACTGGTATACGGTATCAGCGCTTCGATACTTGCCGGGATCATACATTATCTTATCAGATTTTAACTGCAGCATAAATTAGAGGAGTAGTGGCAATGTTGGAGAAGAAAGCAGGCAAGCAGACTATACAATTCAGGGATCCTCCGGTTATCGCGGCAACTGCTTCGATCGTCGGGCCAAAGGAAGGAAAAGGCCCGCTTGCCGGTTTTTTCGACCAGACAGTCAGTGATGAGTTCTGGGGCGAGAAAACCTGGGAAAAAGCGGAGAGCAAATTTGTGAGGGAGGCCCTTGCAAAAGTAGTCTCAAAGGCTTCTATCGCGGCAAGCTCGCTTGACTATATCATCGCGGGAGATTTATTGAATCAGTGTATCGCATCCAGCTTCGGCCTGCGTGAATCGAATGTCCCGTTTTACGGCATCTATGGCGCATGCTCTACAATGGGTGAATCTATAGGCCTCGGGTCCATGCTGATCGATGGCGGTTATGCCTCAAACATCGTTTGCCTGACGTCAAGCCATTTCTGCTCGGCGGAGAAACAATTCAGATTTCCTCTCGAACTTGGGACACAACGTCCGCCTACAGCCCAGTGGACGGTTACCGGCGCCGGCAGTGTACTTTTATCTGCCGAGGGATCGGGTCCTTATGTCACGAGGATAACCACCGGCAAAATAGTGGATATGGGTATAAAAGACCAGAACAACATGGGCGCGGCAATGGCGCCGGCGGCCGCGGACACTATATATGCGCATTTTGAGGATACGGGCCTGTCGCAGGATTATTACGATATGATCGTAACGGGAGATCTGGGAGCCGTCGGCAGGGAAATCGCCGATGACCTGCTGTCTTCCAACGGGGTGCGCATCGGCAGTATACTCAATGACTGCGGGCTTATGATTTTTGACAAAACTCAGGATGTACATTCCGGAGGAAGCGGCTGTGCATGCTCAGCCACGGTGTTTACCGGCTTTTTGTATGACAGCCTCAAAAAAGGAAAGCTCAAAAGGATACTTTTTGTTCCGACGGGTGCGTTATTGAGCCCTTCCAGCGTGCAGCAGGGAGAGACGATACCATGTGTCGCGCATGCCGTTGCCATTGAAAACATAATAAAACTTCCATAAAGGAAGTTTAGCGCCGTGAGGCGCGGATTTCCTTTAAAACTTCCATAAAGGAAGTTTAGCGCCGTGAGGCGCGGATTTCCTTTAAAACTTCCACAGGAGGATGATGCGATGCGGCAAACTGTTATGCAATATTTGAGTGCGTTTATTGTCGGCGGCATTATATGTGCCATCGGACAGGTGTTGATAGATAAGACCAAGCTTACGGCTGCCAGGATATTGGTGGTTTTTGTCACAGCCGGCGTAGTTCTTGCCGCACTTGGAGTGTACCAGAAGCTGGTCGACATCGGGGGGGCGGGTGCTACGATCCCGCTGACAGGGTTTGGATACAGCCTTGCAAAAGGCGCCTTCATCGACGTCGACAAATACGGGCTGCTGGGAGCGCTGACAGGCGGAATCAGGGCTACTGCTGCCGGCGTGGCGGCGGTTATTTTCTTTGCTTATCTTGCTGCGGTCGTATTCAAACCTAAAATAAAGACCTGACGGAGATTTGTATGGATAAACGAAAGGTTATACTGGTAACCGACGGGGACATGGTAGCTAAGGAAGCGGTCGAAAAAGCGACGGCCAATGTCGGAGGACGCTGCATTTCTTCGTCTGCCGGGAATCCTACCATTTTATCGGGACAAGAGATAGAAAAGAGAATATTGGAAGCAAAATATGATCCCGTGGTAGTAATGGTGGATGATAGGGGAGCCAAGGGGAAAGGCTCCGGTGAAAGGGCGATGGATTACCTGCTGGACTGCCGCAAGCTGGATGTATTGGGCATTGTGGCTGTTTCATCAAACGGGAAGGATTGTAATGGGCTTAAAATAGACTATTCGGTCACCAAAACCGGTGATGTCATAAAGCATGCGGTAGATAAATTCGGTGACAATACGTATAGCGATAAAATATGCGGAGATACCTTGAGCATACTGAGGTCCCGCCCTGGTTCCTTTATCGTTGGAATAGGCGATCCGGGCAAAATGGATTATCAGGACGAGGCTGCAAAAGGAGCCCCGATTACTACTAAAGCGTTCAAGATAATATTGGAACATAGCGGATTGTTGCAAAAAGACTCTTGAAAAGAAGGATTTTTTCCGATAATGTAGAAAGTAGATATATATTGTCGCTTATTCATATTAGATAAAGGTGGGGTTCCGCAAATGAACATTGAATATATCAATCCATTCATCGAAGCAAGTCAGACCGTTTTGAAACAGATAACACAACTTGATGCAAGACTCGGCAAAGTTTATCTGAAAAATTCCCCGTACAAAAGTGAAGATATCCTGATTATGGTTGGTCTGACCGGTAAAATGCGCGGCCAGGCTGTATTTTCAATAGACAGGGCTTTCGCTCTGAAGATAGCTTCCATTATGATGATGGGCATGCCGGTGACCGAATTCGATGAAATGTCCAAGAGTGCATTATCCGAATTGGCAAATATGATAATGGGCAATGCGGCAACGATACTCTACAACAGGGGCATAAACATAGATATCACACCGCCATCCCTGCTCGTAGGAGAAAATATGCAGATCACGACCAGTAAGATGAAGACTGTATGTATACCGTTAGAATTCAACGATACTGAAAAAATAGATCTCGATATTTCCACAGAAGGTTGATATTCGGTAATTGTAAAGGAGCTCATGGATATCCAGGAGCTCCTTTGTTGTAATATACTTTATCGCGAAGGAGCGTGAACAATGGAGGGAGCATTTTATTCCGGCAAGTACCGCAGTGTTTTCAAAGAATACGGATATCCGGATGAAGAAGTGGAAAAAAGGGTGATGGACACCTGGCAGAAATTGTTTTACGGCGATGAAGATACCAGGATATATTACACGGCGGGAGATGATATGGGGTACCTTCTTGACACCGGAAACAACGACGTCAGGACAGAGGGAATGTCATACGGGATGATGATGTGCGTGCAACTGGACAAAAAGCATGAGTTCGACTGCATATGGAGTTGGGCCCACAGGTATATGCAGCACCAGGATGGGAAATACAAGTACTATTTTGCATGGTCGTGCAATGCGGACGGTACCAGGAGATCGCAGGGACCGGCTCCCGACGGCGAAGAATATTTCGCCTTGGCTCTGCTGTTTGCCTCGCACCGCTGGGGGGACGGACCCGAACCCTTTGATTACGGAAAGCAGGCCTTGAAAATACTGCACGAATGCGTACACAAGGGAGAGGAAGGCGAAGGCGATCCCATGTGGGAGCCCTCGAACAAATTGATAAGGTTTGTGCCCGAGACTCCATGGACGGACCCTTCATATCATCTTCCACACTTTTATGAACTGTTTTCGGTATGGGGAGACCCCAAGGATAAAGCTTTCTGGCATGAAGCCGCCAATGCCGGCAGGGAGTATCTCAAAACGGCATGCCATCCTGTTACCGGGCTGGCTCCCGAATATTCGGATTATGACGGAAAGCCGCACAAGGCAAGCTGGAATTACGGACATTTCCGCTTTTACAGCGACTCCTACAGAGTAGCGGCGAATATCGGGCTCGATTCGTCCTGGTTCGGGAATGATGAGTGGAAGAAGAATGAAGCCGGCAGGATACAGGCGTTTTTCGCCTCGATGGGAGCGAATGCGGATTACAGGATGTATGACATTGACGGAACCCCACAGGAGGAAAAAGCGCTGCACCCGGTCGGACTGATCGCGACCAACGCGCAGGTATCCCTTGCCGGAGAAGGTGAAAACGCCAGAAAATGTGTCGAGCTATTTTGGAACACACCTGTCCGCACAGGCGTAAGGCGTTATTATGACAATTGCCTGTACCTGTTTGCGATGCTTGCGTTAAGCGGCAACTACAGGATCTGGTAAGGATTTTTTGAGTGGAATTGCTAAAAAAGCCGAACGGGGACATCCCTGTTCGGCTTTTCTAATCTAGGTTTTGGAGCTTTTTTCAAATCTGCGTCCTGGAGTTTCTCAATGGGATGCTTACGGTAAATTCGGCGCCTTCCCCGGGTTTGCTCCGGACGGTTATGTTCCCGTTGTGCTTTTCGATTATACTCCTGCTTATGGCGAGCCCGAGTCCCATTCCCAGACTCTTTCCCTTTGTGGTGAAACCGTTATCGAAGACCCTGTTGAGGTTGTCCTCGCCGATACCGCAACCGTCGTCTTTAACATTGGCGTAGACATTGTCTTCGTCGTTCCATGTTTTTATGTATATGTTGCCGTTGTCGGTGATCGCCTGGACAGAGTTTACTATAAGGTTCATAAAGACCTGGTTTAGCATTCCGGGAAAACACTTGACCTTCGGAATATCTCCGTATTCCTCATGCATTACTATCTTCCTCTTCCAAAGGTTCGAAGTAAGTATGAGTACGCTTTTCATACCTTCGTTTATATCGTATTCCTGAAATTCCGCTTCATCTACCTTTGAAAAATTCTTCAGACTGCGGATTATCTGGTTTACGCGGTTACAGGCCATTATACTGACGTTGTTCGAGTCCTGCAGCTGCCTGAGCAGTTCCGTCAGCGCGCTGTCTCCGCTTAACGACTCATGTTCGAGAACCTGTGTGATGAGCATGCTGCAGAGTTGAGCGTTGCTGCTGATGGCGCCGAGCGGCGTGTTTATTTCATGCGTTATCGCAGCGGTAAGCTGTCCGACAGACGCCATGTTTTCGGTCTGGATAAGCATATTCTGCGCTTCTTCCACTTTCCTTTTCGAATTGGCAAGTTCTTCGTTCTGGGCCTCGAGTTCCTCATTCTGCGCCATAAGCAGTTCGTTGTAATCTTTCATTTTTTCCATTATGGAATTAGTTGAATCAGCCAGCATGCTAATTTCACGCAAGGGCTTTTTTATCGTTATATGCGAGGTCATGGCGCTTTCTCCGCTGGCGGATGCAATTTCGCTTATTTTGTCGTTCAGCTGTTTCAGAGGCACGGTCACAGGGATCGTAAGAAGTCTTGATATCAACAGGCCTGTGATCATGGCAAGCAAAGCAGACAGAATTACCGTGACAACGAAAAGCAAGCCCACGGCCATCAGATATCCATTGTTTACTCTAACGGTGACCGTTGCTATTGCAGTCCCGCCTTTATCGACAATGGCGGCTCCGGACCGGGAACCGAAATAATCGAGCAGATGCCTGAATACCGTCTGCTCCAGGTTTTTGTGGGCAATATTGTCAAGATAGTCTATTGTGCCTTTTCCGTCCGGTGATTTGTCCTCGTAAATGACCTTGTCATAGGCAAGTACGGTTACGTTGAATATGTCGTGGGCGTTAATTGGCAAGTCTCCGGGTCTGACCGGGGGATTCGGAATGCCCGCTGTGCCGGTTTTAATGTCAGGGGCTCGAATAATCGCCTTTGCAGGCATATTTCCGGAATCGGACCGCATCAGTATTACTCTGCCGAAATCATTGCTGTTTTTGACAGCTTCGAGCCACGCACCGAAACGTTCGGAGTCCGGCTCCAGCTCCCTCAGGCTGCTGATGCCCATTTGGTCCAGAAAATAATCGGAGCTCATGCTTTGTGCAATATACGAGCTGAAGTAATCTGTCAAAAAAGAAGAGTTGTACTTGAAAAAATTGACTCCCGCGATGAGAACCAACGCGCAGAATAATGTTATGGTCACAAGAACGCAAAGGAATATGACCCTTCTAATGCGTTTTTTTAAAGTCCTGCGATTTTTAGTATAGTCAGGGTTCTCCAGATGCCTCACCCCCAATGTCATTTCCTGCCTGGTATTATATCATTTTCTTGCCTTTATTTACAGTATTTTAGATTTTATGACTTTATTCTTGTTTTTGTGACAAGCTGTGGTAAAATTACCATAGGGATTTATTAGCAATAACAGCAAAAATTTAAATACATCAGAGAAAACAACAGAGGGGGATAACATTGTCCAAAACTATTTTTGTTGTAGATGATGAACAAATGATAACCACTACGCTTTCCACCTTACTCAAAATGGTTCTCAAATTTGATGTAAGAGCTTTTAATGATCCGCAGCAGGCCCTCGATTCCGATGTTCTTGCCTCAAAGCACGTTGATCTGATAATTACCGATTTTATGATGCCCGGGATGAACGGGATAGAATTCCTGAAAAAAGCTGCAGCAATAAGTCCTAATACGATAACCATACTGCTGACCGGATACGCCGATAAAGAGAACGCGATCAGGAGCATCAACGAGGTCGGGCTTTATTATTACCTTGAAAAACCATGGGATAACAATGAACTGATAAAAATAGTTTCCAACGGAATTGAAAAGAAGGAATTGTCCGATGACCTCAGGAAGCGGTACGAGGAGCTCAAGGAATCGAAGGAAGAGACGGATCGGCTTTACGGGCTGCTTAAGACCGACTACCAGCAGGAAGCTGATAATGTGAGGAATCTTGTTATAACACTTGCAAATGTAATAGAAGCAAAGGACAAATACACGGATGGCCACACACGCAGGGTCGGTAATATCAGCCGCCTGCTGGGAGAGCGCCTGGGACTTCCTGAGGATAAACTGAGACTGCTTGAAATGTCGGGACTCATACACGATATCGGAAAGGTAGGAGTGCCCGAATTGATTTTGAATAAACCGGGCAAGCTCGATGATGATGAATTCGAAGCTATAAAGAGGCATACCGTAATAGGCGAAACAATCTGCAGACCGCTGAACAGCCTGTCCATGTGCTTGGATCCGATCCGCCACCACCACGAGAAAATAGACGGGACCGGCTATCCGGACGGACTATCCGGTGACCAGCTTACCATAGATTCAAGGATAATCGCAGTTGCGGATATATATGACGCGCTGACTTCGGACCGACCGTACAGGGATAAGATGCCTATGGACCAGGTGAAGGAAATCATCCTGGGCGACATGAACAGGGGAAAGCTCGATGCGTCCGTGGTTATGGAGCTCATAAAGGCGATCGACGAGGAAGAGGTTAAATAGGGCGGATATTCCACAGGTTATATAACTGAAAAGTGTTTACATAAAACAGAGTTCTAATGGACTCTGTTTTTATTTTCGACAACGTGTTTCAAATAACTATTTGAAAAGTTGATGTTATGAAATAGTTGTAATATACTGGAATCAATCACATTTACAGAAAGGGAAGACATATGCATATACGAGTAAAGTATTCTATTATGGCTGTATTGATAAGTATGTCTCTTGCTGGATGTGGGAATGGATATAATTTGAATAATAGTATTAATGTATCGGATCAACAGACTAATAAAGACGAAACAGAATTGGCAGCAGTGACTGAAACGACATCTGATACCGTTGTTGATATAACTAACGATTTACAGAATAATGCCGGTGGCATTGCTGGTTTGTTGAGTGATCCAAAGGACCTGAATGAATCAACAGGTAATTTACAGCTAGAATCAGAACCAGTGAGCAACTCAACACAAGAGTCAAGTGCAGTAAACCCAATACTTATAGTCATAAGTAACTTGCTGATCGGCGCATATCAGGGAAATGAATGGGTTACATATCAGTCTGTTTTTAGTGATATTAGTGATAATACGGAATTTAGCGTTTATGCGAACTACAAATACCTTGGATCTGGAATATTAAAAGGCATAGATACAGGGGAACCATATAGCATATCTGGTTTTGAGGATTTTTATGACGATTATGTCGCACTTAGCAATAATGATAAAGCATTAAAAAGAATACCTGAATTCGATGATGAGAAGAAACATCGTGAAATATTAACGTCAGTTTTGCAGAAACAGGGACTGGATAATTTTACTCCAAATGTTACTGATGCTATTGATGTCGATTTGGATGGAGATGGGAAAGAGGAACTTATAACAATCGGTTCCTCATACAACGAAGAGGATTGTATTGAAGAAGCGGTTTATAAGGTAAATAACAACTATTCCGTCATGATCTTTTCGAAGGAAGAAAATGGAGAATATAACAGTACAGTTATGGATGAATCCACTGGATATAAGATCGAGGATTCAACTCTTGAGGCGTCGGATAACAATAAGGATATGATGATAATGGATGAGTACTACTACTCAGTCATTGGGTGTCTTGATATAAACAACGACAATATTCTAGAGGTTGTCATTAAGGATGAGGGCTTTGGGGGAGCGGAATATGAGATTTATGAATTTTCAAACGGCAGGTTTGAAATTGTGCTCGAAGATTTCTACGGTTATAGATAATACAGCTAAATCAGTTAGAATTATTTTTATTACGATCCTTGTCTTAACCTTATTTGGGTGCGGAGACAATAATTCGCAGGTACTGATTGACCAAACCGGTACGTCGCTAGAGGAATCAAATACGACCAGTGTTTTGCGGCAGGAGACGAACCAGATAACTGGGATTACAGAAGAAAGTTTATTAGCCAATCTGACTGATTATGGTTATGTTACCGATCAGCAGACAAATTCTGTTGTTGATGTAGCAGATGATTTGACAAATACAGACATAACAGCAACTATAAATAACTCAAATATTGCGAACACGGATACTGCTTACAACGAAGAATCAATAACCGGCAAACCGATAGAAAGAAATGACGACTTAAGTGAGGAAGAATTTTGGGATTTAATTAAAGAGACGAAAGATAAGGTTCTGAAGGAACTTGGTGATAACTATAAAATTGTCGGTGCCGGTGTCGAAGGATCAGAAGAAGGCTATTTCTATGAGGATTATGGCATAACAATTATTTTTGATGAAGCTGATAAAGTGTATAGCATTTATTGCTCACCCAAGGTATCAATAGGTGGTACACATGCTGAAATGAATTTCGAACAAGTACAAAAGATATTGGGTAAAGCCGAAATCGAAGACGCATGGGTAGAAACGCCCGAAAATAAAGCATTCAGCCTTTCTTATAAAATAAATGATTGTACTGTCAATTTCTTATCTTATTATGAAGATGGAAAAGAATCCATGCTTACTGTTTATAGTCCATACTAAAATGGGATTCGGCAGGTAATACTTCAAAGGCAGGTAATGTATGAACATTACCTGCCTTTAATAGCTTTAGTGCTTATAAATCCTATATGCTGTACCAGATTAATGCTATCTCAGCAGAACGGGTTCTCTGTGCGGTACGGCAGCGATTTCGGCTGGTTGTACGAAATCACCGGCACATCGAGCATTGTCAAGATATCGAACAGTATTTTCCCGACATGTCCGAACGCAACAGCTCCGTGGTGCGGGTAGCGGTCTGCGATCAGTACGTGGCGGTAGAATCTTTCCATTTCCTTAATTGCAAATATTCCGATACCACCGAATGAACGGGTAGCAACGGGCAGGATCTCGCCCTGTGCCACATATGCCTTGAGCCCGCCTTCAGCTGTTCCCTGCAGACGGTAGAATGTGATCTGACCGGCTTTGATATCGCCTTCGAGCGTACCGCGTGTTATATCGGGTTCAGTATTGGGTTCGAGCGCCCTCTTCATGATAAGCTGGAATTTCATTTCCGGATTTCTCAGGTAGCATACCGGAGTGTTTCCGCAGTGGAAGCCCATGAAGGTCTCGCCAAGTCTGTAGTCGAATTTGCCCGCGATCTCGGCTTTGTACATATCTGACGGAACTGAATTGTTGATGTCGAGCAGGGTAACGGGAGCTTCAGTTGCGCAGAGGCCGATGTATTCGGAAAGAGCTCCGTAGATATCGACTTCACAGGATACTGGGATACCTCTTGCGACCATACGTGAATTAACATAGCAGGGAACGAATCCGAATTCCGTCTGGAATGCGGGCCAGCATTTGTTCGCGAATACAACGTATTTACGTGCGCCCTTTGCCTCTTCCATTATGTCGAGAAGAGTCAGCTCATACTGGGCAAGACGCGGGAGTATGCCCGGCATCTTGTTTCCGACGCCAAGCTCGCGTTCCATGTCGGCCACTACCTCGGGGATCCTCTTGTCGTCCTTGTGCTTGTTGAAAGCTACGAGCAAGTCGAGCTCGGAATTTTCCTGTATCTCGACGCCAAGGTTATAAAGCTGCTTTATCGGTGCGTTGCAGGCCAGAAAGTCTTCAGGACGAGGCCCGAAGGTAATGATCTTCAGGTTGGAAACACCTATAAGCGTACGGGCTACAGGTATGAATTCTCCAATCATCTTTGCAAGATCGGAGGGGTCTCCTATAGGATATTCGGGTATAAATGCCTTGATATTTCTGAGCCCCAGGTTGTACGAGCAGTTGAGCATTCCGCAGTATGCATCTCCGCGGCCGTTGATGAGCGTATCGCCGGAGTCCTCGGCTGCAGCTACATACATGACCGGTCCGTTGAACATCTTTGCGATTAAAGTTTCCGGCGTTTCAGGGCCGAAATTGCCCAGAAAAACCACTAGAGAATTGACCCCTTTGCCGACCACGTCTTCAACCGATTTCACAGCATCGATCTCGTTTTCTACGGTCACCGGGCAATCATAGATGTCGAGCCCAAGCTTTGCGCATGCTTCAGCTACAGCATGTCGTCTCGATTCGGAGAGCGATATCGGGAAACAATTACGGCTGACCGATATTATGCCTAATTTTACTTGAGGAATGTTCTTCATTGATTTTGACCTCCGTTAAAATAATTATCTGATAATTCTCTAACTTAATCAGCATAAAAAAATTTTATCTGTTCCATTATACTCTCTTTTGCACATTCTGAAAACTGTTTTTAATTCTTGTACTAACTAATTTTCTGGTATAACGGAGGGAAAACCGGTTATGGAGATTGATTAAGCCCCTCTGGAACAGGCGTGAAACTGAGACTGGGACGGTTCATGTATCCCAAACCGTCCCCTCTCGCATATCCCTGAGTATATTTTGTACCTACTCCTTCTGTCTTACGCTTTCCCGGGCGGATCTGAACGCCTTTCTTACGGCATCGGCCTGCTCCTGTGTCAACGTACCATCCTTGACAAGGTCCTGCAGGAAACCATGATGTCCTTGCGGGTGGCCCTGGGGCCTCAGTTTGAAGTCTTTGCTCTTTGCAGGCTTTTGGGTACCGTTATCGGATTTCTCATATGGAGATTTTTCCCTTTCCTGCCTTGCCTTTTCAAATTCCTTGCGCCTGGCTGCCATGGCCTTCAAAACTGCATCTTCCTGAACTTTGGTGATGGTTCCGCCCTTGACCAGATTATCGAGCGCGTTTTTAAATTGCTTGTGAACCTCCTGCTTTTTCAATTCAATTTCGGCGTTCTGCTTATTCTGCTGCCCGTCGCCGGGCATCGCGTATGACGCGCCTGTCCCTGTCGCCGCCAGGGCTCCTGCCAGTGCTATTCCGGCTATTGTCTTCCTATTGATCATTTTTTCTGTGCTCCTTTATATTTACAAATTTCTATAGGTCTATTCTTTACATAAGAATCGATTTTTATATAGGGAGCATGGTTTTTTTCATATTTAATTTCTTCTATTTGTGGTATATTAGAACTTGTAAAAAATGCATTAGAATATTACGGAGTGAAGTCATTGTCAGTACATATAGCATTGATCGAACCTGAAATACCGCAGAATACAGGCAACATAGCGCGTACCTGCGCAGCAACGGGCTCAGGGCTTCATCTTGTGGGGGAACTTGGATTCTCTGTCGAGGACAGGTACCTGAAAAGAGCGGGCCTTGATTACTGGGACAAGGTACTGGTCAGCCGCTGCGGCAAAATAGACGAGTTGATGGAAAATTACAGAGATCACAAGTTTTACTTCGCATCTACAAAAGCCGGACATGCATATACCGATGTGGTTTACCCCGAAAGATGCTTTCTGGTATTCGGCAGGGAGACTGCCGGGCTGCCGGAGAAACTGCTTGAGGCAAACAGGGAGACCTGCATAAGGATACCGATGCTTCCCGGCATACGTTCGCTCAATCTTTCAAATTCGGTTGCGGTTGTACTTTACGAGGTTTTAAGGCAGCGGGGCTTTAAGGATATGGAACTCAAAGGGAAAATGGGAATGGAGGATGTTTAGCGCCAATGGCGCGAATTTCCTCTAAAACATCCAAAGGAGTGATCAGTATGATAAATCGTGAAAGAATGGTCAGTGAATTCAAGAGTCTTGTCAGTATCGACAGCCTCTCCAGGAAGGAAAGGCGGATGGCGGACGTGCTGACGCAAAAAATGAAAGCATTGGGCTGTGAAGTATATGAGGACAATGCAGGCCAAGAGATCGGCGGCAATACGGGCAACCTTATCTGTACTTTAAAGGGAAACAGGGATATACCGGCGTTGATGATAACAGCGCACATGGATACTGTTGAACCTGGCGAGGGTAAAAAGGCAATCGAAGAAAACGGTATAATTCATTCGGACGGTACTACCGTACTGGGCGGAGATGACGCCGCGGGCATCGAGTGCATCCTGGAGGTTTTGAGGGTGCTCGGGGAAGACAATCTCGACCATGGCGACATACAGGCCGTATTTACCGTAGCCGAGGAAGGCGGTCTCTTTGGCGCAAAACATCTGGATTACAGCAGAATACATGCAAAATACGGCATTGTGCTCGACAGCGACGGACCTATCGGGACAGTTGCCGTCAAAGCACCTTCGCAGTACAGGATGTATGTGACAGTTAAAGGTCTGGCTGCACATGCAGGGATAGCGCCGGAAAAGGGCGTCAGCGCCATACAGATTACTTCTGCAGCGATCTCCTCGATGAAGCTGGGCAGGATAGATTTCGAGACAACAGCAAATATTGGCGTCATAACCGGCGGACGTGAGACAAACATCGTTTGCGACAAGGTGGAGATAAAGGCTGAAGCCAGGAGTCGAGACAAACAAAAACTTGAAAGCCAGAAAGATCACATGAAGGAATGCTTCGAAAAGGCAGCTTCGGATTTCGGAGGCAGTATCGATTTCCGAGCCGTTCTCGAATATCCCTCGTATAATATATCAAAGGATGCAAAAATCCTTGGCATACTCGACAAGGCTGCCAAAGCCGCGGGCATAGAACTGCTGCAGGAAGAGACAGGCGGCGGAAGCGATACCAACATATTCAACGGGAAGGGGATCGAAGCCGTAGACGTAAGCGTAGGCATGGACAAGGTGCACAGCGTGAACGAACAGATCAGAATCGACGATATGGTCAAGGCGGCGGAGTTCGTTTTACAGGCAGTACGAAGTATGTAAAAGCGTGTGATCGGAGGAACTATATGATCAAAAAAATAGGAGTCATGACAGGCGGCGGGGACTGCCCCGGCTTGAACGCGGTGCTAAGAGCGGTCGTCAAGACATCCATGGTCAAATACGGATATGAAGTGATAGGTTTCAGGGACGGCTACAGAGGGCTGGTGCTGGACGACTACGTCAGTTTCAAGCCTGGCGACGCTTCCGGCATCCTGGATAAAGGCGGCACTATACTCGGGACCTCGAACAGGGACAACCCGTTCAAGTTCAGGGTCGAAAGCAGCGGAACTATAAATTACGTAGATATGTCCGGCAAAGTAATAGAAAATATCAAGGCGCACGGTATAGACGCCCTCATACTCATAGGCGGTGACGGCACTCTCACGAGCGCGCGTGATTTTGCACGGATGGGCGTTAAAGTAGTCGGTGTTCCGAAAACAATAGACAATGACCTGTCGGCGACCGATACGACTTTCGGCTTTATGACGGCAGTCGATACTGCTACGGAGGCTATAGACAAACTTCACTCGACTGCGGAATCGCATCACCGGGTCATGATTCTCGAGGTCATGGGCAGGTATGCGGGATGGATCGCGCTGACGTCAGGAATTTCGGGAGGCGCGGACGTTATATTGATACCTGAAATAGAATACGATATGTCCAGGGTCACGAAGAAAATTCTTGAAAGACAGGCTGAAGGAAAGCATTTCAGCATCGTTGTCGTAGCGGAGGGAGCCAAGGAGAAGAACGGCGGCCTTATAGTAAGCAAGGTGGACGAGAGCAGTCCGGACCCGATCAGGCTGGGTGGGGTAGGAAATAAGGTCGCGTCGGATATCGAGAGGATGACAGGCATCGAAACGAGGGTAACGGTACTCGGACATCTGCAGAGAGGCGGGAGACCGAACCCATATGACAGGCTGCTTTCGACAAGATACGGCGTCAAGGCGGTGGAGCTTGTAAACGAAGGCAAATTCGGCTGCATGGTCGCATTGAACGGGAACGAGATTACGGCAGTCTCCCTTGAGGACGCTGTCGGAAAGCTCAAGACGGTAGATCCCGAAGGCGAGCTCGTGAGAATATCGAAGGATCTGGGAGTCAGCTTCGGTGACTAGAAAAATTTTAGTTTCCAATTTAAGGATTAATGGTTTACAAAGAACTAAACAGTGGTATATTGAATAAAGTGTTATAACGGGGCGATAGATGTAAGCGACCAGCCCGGATGCATGGGCGAGCAGCAAGCATGGCTTGCGACCAGCCCGGACGCATGGGCGAGTAGCAAGCATGGCTTGCGACCAGCCCGGACGCATGGGCGAGCAGCAAGCATGGCTTGCGACCAGCCCCCGTTTTAATCCGATACGGTATAAAACATTAAATTGACAGTATAAGGCCTTGTGAGGGGTAACAGACCTTGCAAGGCTGAATTATTATGGTTTACAGGGGAGATTTGTTTCAATGGATTTTTCTGAAATAACACTTGACAGCAAGACGCAGTTTGACCAATACATCAGGCAGCATCACCCGCTGTCATCGGAATTAACCTTTACGAACTTTTTTGCTTGGAGATATTTCTACAAATTCAGATACGCTATCATAGCGGACCTACTTTGTGTCATCTCCGTTCCCTGCAAGAGTGAACCTTTTGCAATGATGCCAATCGGAAATATCAGGGAAGATAACTTTGCCCTGGCTTTCGCAACCCTTAAGGAATACTTTGAAGAAAGGGGCTGGAAGCTCAGTTTTAAAAAAGTCACGAAGGAAGAACTCGGCTTTTTCAAAGGCATAGTTCCCTCAGAGGATTCGATAGTCTATGACAGGGATAACTGCGACTATGTTTACAGTACGGCGGACCTGGTCGGGCTAAAGGGCAAAAAATATGACGGAAAGCGCAATCACATAAATAAGTTCAAGAAACAGCATACTTACGAATATGTTCCGTTGGACTGCTCCCTTATCGACGAGTGCAGCAGGATAATGGAGCAGTGGTGTTTGGACAGGAACTGCAGCTGCCAGATCGGCGATTACTGTGAGCGGCAGGCAAACCTGGAGCTGTTGAGAAACTTTAGAACGCTCGGGTGCAAAGGCGCTTTGATTAAGATGGATGGCAGTTTCGAAGCCTTTACGGTGGGTGAGATGCTCAGCGAGGATACCGCAGTGATCCATATAGAAAAAGCCAGAAACTCCGTCGACGGTCTTTACACGATCATAAACCAGCAGTTTGCCGAGCGGGAATGGAGCGGTTCGACATTTATCAACAGGGAACAGGACCTCGGTATCGAAGGGATGCGCAAGGCCAAGCTTTCGTACCATCCGCTCAGGCTGGTCGACAAATATACTATCCTTACAGAGTGAGGTGGAACGCAGGGACGGTTCGACCTCCATTGCATAGTTTCTGCAATAGAGGTAAATATATTATCGAGTAGAATGACTTTGTTAAAAAATTAATTAATTTTACCTAATTGTATTGAAAATCCAGTTCAAATAATATAAAATTATTTTGATTTTAAAGTCAATAAACATAATTGATATAGGAGGTAATAAGAAATGGCAGTAAAAGTGGGTATTAATGGTTTTGGCAGAATAGGACGTCTTGTTTTCAGGGCGGCAATCGAAAATCCTAACATTGAAGTAAAGGGAATAAACGACCCTTTCATCGATCTTGATTACATGACCTACATGCTGAAATATGACACGGTTCATGGACAGTTCAAGGGCACGATCTCGACCGAGAACGGCATGCTCGTTGTCAATGGACAGAAGATAGCTGTATATGCAGCTATGAAGCCGGAAGAGATTCCGTGGAAAGACTGCGGTGCAGAATACATAGTTGAATCGACAGGTGTATTCACTGAAACCGAAAAGGCATCCGCTCACTTCGCCGGCGGCGCAAAGAAAGTCATCATCAGCGCTCCTTCAAAGGACGCTCCGATGTTTGTAATGGGCGTTAACAACGACACCTACAACAAGGATATGAAGGTCGTTTCAAATGCATCCTGCACGACCAACTGTCTCGCACCTCTCGCAAAGGTCATTCATGACAACTTCGGTATCATCGAAGGCCTTATGACTACGGTTCATTCCTACACAGCAACCCAGAAGACCGTTGACGGTCCCTCCAAGAAGGACTGGAGAGGCGGACGCGCTGCAGCACAGAACATCATTCCCTCATCTACCGGCGCTGCTAAAGCTGTCGGCAAGGTTATCCCTTCACTCAATGGCAAACTCACCGGTATGTCCCTCAGGGTTCCGACTCCGGACGTATCCGTTGTTGACCTTACCTGCCGTCTTGAAAAAGCTGCAACCTATGATGAGATCAAGGCTGCTGTCAAGAAGGCTGCTGATGGGGATCTCAAGGGCATCCTCGCATATACCGAGGACGAAGTTGTTTCCTCAGACTTTATCCATGACCCGCATACCTCTATATTCGATGCTAAAGCAGGTATCGCTCTCAACAGCAACTTTGTCAAGCTCGTTGCATGGTATGACAATGAATGGGGTTATTCAAACAAGGTAGTTGACCTCATCTCCTACATGGCTAAAGTTGACGCCAAATAAGTTCTGACCGGTTTCGATCGAATTTAAGGCTCACTCTTACCCTTACCTTAAGTGAGTGGTTGAAGGGTGAGCCTTTTGATTTTAAATATTCTTGAAAGGATGAGTGTCATGGCACTATACAACAAGAAGTCCATCGAAGACATCGACGTCAAGGGCAAGAAAGTCATTGTCCGCGTTGATTTCAATGTACCTCTGGATGAAAACCTGAAGATCACCGACGATAAAAGAATAGTTGGTGCGCTTCCTACCATTAAATACCTCGTTGATAACGGAGCAAAGACAATACTCGTTTCCCATCTTGGCAGGCCGAAGAACGGTCCCGAGGATAAATTCAGCATGAAGCCGACCGCAGCAAGGCTCAGCGAGCTGCTTGGCAAGCCGGTCATCATGGCGAAGGACGTTATAGGTCCCGACGCCAAGGAAAAGGCTGCAGCTCTCAAAAACGGCGAAGTACTCATGCTCGAGAATGTTCGTTTCCATAAGGAAGAGGAGAAGAATGATCCCGCATTTGCCAAGGAACTCGCATCTCTGGCTGAAATCTACGTGAACGACGCATTCGGAACGGCTCACAGGGCTCATGCTTCCACGGCAGGCCTTGCGGATTACCTGCCTGCAGTCTGCGGTTACCTGATTAAGAAGGAAGTCGAGATAATGGGCAAGGCTCTCTCGCATCCTGCAAGGCCCTTCGTTGCAATTCTCGGCGGCGCCAAGGTGTCTGACAAGATTCAGGTCATAGAAAACCTGATAGACAAGGTAGATACGCTCATCATCGGCGGCGGCATGGCTTATACGTTCCTTAAGGCCAAGGGCTACAAGATCGGCAACTCAATTTGTGAAGACGACAAGATCGACCTGGCCAAGGAATTGATGGCAAAGGCTGAAAAGAAAGGCGTTGCTATGATGCTCCCGATCGGCAGCATTGTAGGCAAGGAATTCAAGAACGACACAGAGCACAAGTATGTTCCGTCGGACGACATGCCGGATGGCTGGTCGGGCATGGACATAGGCTCGCTGACCATAGAGAAGTTCTCAAAGGAAATAAAGAAAGCCAAGACGATAGTCTGGAACGGACCGATGGGCGTGTTCGAATTCCCGAATTTCGCAAACGGTACCAAGGAGATAGCAAGAGCTGTTGCTGAATCCGGCGCAGTATCCATCGTAGGCGGCGGCGACTCCGCTGCGGCAGTAGAACAGCTTGGTTATGCAGATAAGATAACTCATATATCAACCGGTGGCGGAGCATCACTGGAGTTCCTCGAAGGGAAAGTCCTTCCCGGAATAGCTTGCCTGCTTGATGAAAACCCAAGGAAAAAAATAGCGGCCGGCAACTGGAAGATGAATAAAACCGCTTCCGAAGCAATTGAGTTCGTTACAGCTCTTAAGCCCAGAGTGGCCGGCGCTGATGCCGAAGTCGTCGTAGGCGTTCCGTTCGTATGCCTCCCCGGCGTCATCAAGGCAGCTGAAGGCTCCAATATAAAGGTTGCCGCACAGAACATGCACTGGGAGGAAAAAGGAGCATTTACGGGCGAAGTTTCAGGCCTGATGCTGAAGGAGCTTGGCGTGGATTATGTCATCATAGGCCATTCCGAGAGAAGACAGTATTTCGCTGAAACCGACGAGACTGTAAACAAGAAGGTCCATACGGCATTCAAATACGGACTCAAACCGATCGTTTGCGTGGGCGAATCGCTTACACAGAGGGAACAGGGCGTTACAGCCGACCTGATCAGGTACCAGGTAAAGATAGCTCTGCTTGGACTCAGCGCCGACCAGGTCAAGGAAACGGTCATCGCATACGAGCCGATCTGGGCGATTGGAACTGGAAAGACTGCAACCAATGAGCAGGCAAATGAAGTTTGCGGCATCATCAGGGAAGCTGTCAAGGCGCTTTACGGAGAAGAAGTTTCCGACGCAGTACGTATACAGTACGGCGGCAGCGTTAACGCAGCCAACGCGGCCGAGCTTTTCAACATGTCGGATATCGACGGCGGTCTGGTAGGCGGCGCAAGCCTGAAGCTGGACGATTTCGAGAAGATCGTCAAGTACGACGCGTGATTGGTTAACTAAAACATTGCCAGTAAAAAAGGGCTGTCTCAACAGGCAGCCTTTTTTGGTAGGTTACAAGTCCGGCACAGCCGGGTAAATATATGCAAAGGAACATTGTCAAAAGGAGCTAATACCATGAAAAATAAACTGGTTTCATTGATCATACTGGACGGCTTCGGGGTCAATCCGCGTTCAGAGGGGAATGCGATCATGGCGGCAAACAAGCCGAATCTGGACAGCTTTATGAAAAACTACCCGAATACCATCATTCATACAAGCGGTATGGACGTAGGCCTCCCCAAGGGCCAGATGGGCAATTCGGAAGTAGGGCACACCAATATAGGCGCAGGCAGGATAGTGTATCAGGAACTTACCAGAATCACAAAGTCCATAGAGGACCGGGACTTTTTTGAGAAACAGGAGTTCATTGGGGCTATGGAAAACTGCAAGAACAACAATTCCAAGCTCCATCTGTTCGGACTGCTGTCTGACGGCGGCGTTCACAGCCATAACACTCATCTCTATGCGCTTGTCGAAATGGCGAAGCAGTATGGATTGAATGAAGTCTATATACATTGCTTCTTCGACGGCAGGGACGTCCCGCCGGACAGCGCCAAAGGCTATGTAGAAGAACTCGAGGCAAAGCTTGCCGAAATCGGAACGGGCAGGATCGCAAGCGTCATGGGACGTTATTATGCGATGGACAGGGATAACCGCTGGGAGAGGGTCAAACTCGCCTATGACGCCATGACACTCGGACAGGGTCTTGCAGCTGCATCAGCCGGCCAGGCAGTGGCGGAATCCTATGCCAGGCAGGAATTCGATGAATTCGTCAAACCGACAGTTATCGTAAAGGAGGGCAAGCCGCTGGCTGCTATTGCCAAGAACGACTCTGTCATATTCTTTAATTTCAGACCCGACCGTGCAAGAGAGATCACAAGGACCTTTGTGGATCCTGATTTTACAGGCTTCGAAAGACCGAACGGCTTTTTCCCTCTGTACTACGTCTGCATGACGCAGTATGACAAGACCATCCCGAACGTAAAAGTGGCCTTCAAGCCTGAAGGCCTGAGCAATACCTTCGGCGAGTATATAAGCAAAAACGGGTTGAAGCAGCTCAGAATTGCAGAAACTGAGAAATATGCGCACGTCACGTTCTTCTTCAACGGCGGTGTGGAGGCAATGTACGAGGGAGAGGACCGCGCGCTGATCCCTTCGCCCAAGGTCGCAACTTACGACCTCAAGCCGGAAATGAGCGCGTATGAGGTGACGGAGGAAGTACTGAAGAGGATCGATTCAAAGCAGTACGACGTTATCGTGCTGAATTTTGCAAACTGTGATATGGTAGGGCACACGGGCATATTCGACGCTGCGAAGGCGGCCGTTGAAGCTATCGATGTATGCCTCGGCAAAATTATAAAGGCGATACAGGCGCAGAACGGCGTTGCGCTGATTACCGCAGACCATGGCAATGCCGAGCAGATGCTCGATTATGAGACAGGCGGGCCGTTCACCGCACATACGACGAACGTCGTGCCGCTGATCGGTATAGGCTTGGGAGAAAAACAGCTCAAGGAAGGCCGCCTGGCTGATCTGGCTCCGACGATGCTGGAGCTTCTCGGGCTTGAGAAACCGGCAGAAATGACTGGAGGGTCGCTGCTGAAGTAAGCAATAGTGATATGAAGGCGGGAAAGGATCCAATTCCGGACCTTTCCCGTTTTTTTATGAGAATGATAGAACATCAAACTATTCGTGTAGCGTAGGCGCAGCGGGCAGAGAGCCGGCATCCGCGCCCTCAAGGACAGGTTGTTAAAGTAATGCCCACTCTCACGCATGGTAAGTGTGACGCATCGATTGATCTTTTAGTTGATGCGTCACATTTGCCTTTGCTGATCATTCGCCGTCCTTGGCGCATGATACAGCGCCTGCGGCGTCCGTGCCGCAGGTTGTGGTTCCTTACACCGTATTCGAGCTTAGCAACACTTTACAGCCTGTAACTTTTCCTGCGCACGATGCCTTGTCTCTGCGCGCCCCGTCTTACTGCTCGCGAAACGGATGAATGCATGTACATTTGCCCGGCCTGCATGCCGCATTTGTCAGCGGCAGAAAGAATTACTTCCAGTGGATCCTCGGAGCTTAGAGGAAATCTTTCCTTATATTTGTGAGGGATAAAAAGCCAGCCCTCTATAATTACCAGTTGTAATATTGTGCCTATCGGCATATTCGCTGCAGTAGAAAACATTTTCTACTATAATGCTATTTATTTTTGCTTTATTTAAGGCGTATATCTGATCTTTCCAATCAAGGTCGGTCAATTTTGCCAGATCCTTATTAAACCACCATGCTTCTCCCTTGCTCTAGTGATAAATGCTAACCCAGCATCCATAAATTAATGTTGTTGAATTACGTTTGGAATCAATAATTTCATATTTATATTCCTTTATCTCAACAAGCTCGCCGCTTGTATCTAGGAAATTGGAAATTAACAATACTTAACCTGTGATTCCAGACAAAACCACTAATTTGATTATAACTTTATCTGCTGGAATGGCGTAATAGCAGTTATACCTTACAATCTTACCATTTTTTATTATATTCATATTTAAATGAATAAAAAAGATAAGCACTAATAAAAAAAATATTTATTTTTATAAATTAAAAAAAGGATTTTTTCATAATTTGAAGAATACTATATTATAAACTAAAAAATGACACTCTAAAAAAGAAGAGGGGTTAAAGTGAAAATAATTAACTCATTGAAAAACACCTTGATAGTATCGTGCCAGGCTTTGGACGGCGAGCCACTGTGCAGCCCGATAATTATGAGCAAAATAGCCAGATCGGCTGAAATGGGTGGAGCGTCGGCAATCAGGGCAAATGGATATGATGACATCAAGGAGATTAAGAAAGAGGTTGCTATTCCTGTCATAGGCCTCATTAAAATAGTATATAAGGGGTATGAACCGTACATTACACCAACGATGTTTGAAGTGGATAGGGTAGTTGACGCGGGTGCCGATATAATATCCATTGATGCGACTAAAAGGCTAAAACCAGACAATATCACTACGGAGATATTTTTCATGGATATTAAACGAAAATATCCAAATATTCCGGTAATGGCCGATATATCTACGTATGAAGAAGGAATCAAAGCTGATGAACTTGGATTTGATATTATCTCCACAACTTTATCAGGATACACATCCTACAGCTTAAAGTCAGAAGAGCCTGATTTTGATTTAATAAGGCAGCTCTCAGCTAAAACAAAAGCACCTGTTATTGCAGAAGGGAGGATAAGGTCTGCTGAGCATATTGCCAGGGCTTTGAGAATGGGGGCATATGCAATAGTTGTAGGAGGCGCAATCACAAGGCCTCATGAAATTACGCGCCATTACATTGAGGCTATTAATAATGAAATAAGCAAAATGGATATATCATAAAGCCTCAGTAATTCTTAAAATCAAAGTTTGGCAGGCATTATAGCTGAATAGCCCATTAGGTCAAGCCGCAATCCAAATAAACCTTGAAGGAATTCGGCCTTTCACTTAATGGATAAGGGAGATTGTATTGGATTATCCGAGTATGGCTGCAGACATATCAGATAGTTTAATTTAGAATCTTCGTTGTTAAGGAAGATGTCTGCTGAAATAAGCATAACAAAAAATTAAAGGAGGAAGTATTGTGAAAAAGACAACAACATGTATTTTGCTATCAATGCTCGTTTTCGTTTTCGTATTTGCGGGCTGTGGTCAAGCAAATGACAAGGATTCCACCACCCAGGCAACAACGGCTGCACAGACGACCCAGGGACAAACCGCAGTTGCACAAAATTCCGGTGAACCTATTACATGGGATACAGCAGATCTATCATGGAAGAAAGACACATCACCTGTAACACTTAGCGCATTTATCGATATGAGCTGGTATGCTGTTGATACTTGGGGAAAAGACGATATATCGCCTGTTATCACTAAAAATACGGGTATTACTTTGGACGTGACCAAAGCCACCGATGCTTCTCAGCTTGATGTTTTAATCGCATCAAATCAAATGCCGGATCTTATTTATACCGAAAGTGCACCGATGTTTAGCAAATTGAATTCATCCGATTTCAGCTTATCATTGGATGATTTAGCGAAACAGTATTGTCCGGAATTTCTGCAATTGCTTGCACCTGATGAAGTAAGTAACAATACTGAAGATGACGGACATATCTATGCTCTTACAAATACTTATGCAAATGATGAAGATTGGAAGGACCAGAATGTTCTCCCGTCTGTCGGAAATTCATGGCTTCACGTAAGGAAGGATATCATGGAGGCATTGGGAAATCCTAAACTGGAATCATTTGATGATTTCTACAATGTATTAAAAATGGTCAAAGAAAAATATCCTAAAATGACTCCAATGGTTCAATATGTTGATTGGCAATCTCCATTTACCGTATTCATGGGCCTGCAGGTTAAGGACAAAGCCTATGTAGATGGTAGTGGGACTGTTAAAATTGGCATTACGGATCCGGTATATCTGGAATACTATAAGTATGTGAATAGGTTATTCAGGGAAGGGCTATTACCGAAAGAAACCTTTACTTATAATATGGACCAATTCAATCAGGTAGTTAATAGCGGCAACGTTTTTGCCGTAGGTTTTAACTGCAAAGTATCCGACGATGCAAATCTGAAATTTGATCAATCGGGAGAGAATTACGAATTTATGTCTTTACAGGAACCGTTAAAATATAATGGGGAGACAAAATACAAGGTTATCGACTCCAGCCTTGGGTGGGCAAGGTGCTATGTATCCACGAACTGCTCCAATCCAGCAAGAGCTGTCAACTTCCTTGAATATTTACGTTCACCTGAGGGAGATAAGCTAACCAGCTGGGGTATAGAAGGAACACACTATACTCTTGATTCCAGAGGACTGCCGATACGTCCCGATGATTTTACTAAACGTACGTACACTGAAACCGGTATTGTACAATGGGGATGGTTGACAACAGCGAAAATAAACGGCATGGAATATGTCGGAAGAATTAAACCCGACGGTTATAACGATAATTTCAATCTGACACAAAAAATCAAACCATATGTTGATAGACAGCCTGCCCTGGCATTTGTCAATCCTAAGTTAGGTAGTCCTGAATTTGATTCATATGCAAAAATCCAAGAATACCTTAAAGCTCAGGATACAGCCATTATTATTAGCAACAGCGAAGATACAGCCGTAGCTGAATACAACAAAACGATAGAGCAGCTCAAGAAGATGGGACTGGATGATGTCGAAAAATACATGAATAACAATTATGCAAAAGTCATCACCAAATACCAGGAATAAAAGGTAAGCATTTCAGTAAAACCACCCGGTTCAAGGTTGATGGAAGTATAAATTTCATTAACCTTGAACCGGGGAATTATGCAGCAGTAACTTATAATTTATCTTAGGTTATTCCAATAGAAAGTTAATTTAAGGCGGAGGCGATTCGTTGAAAACACAAAATTTCAATATAGTTTCATCAAGAAAAAATCTGTGGAAAGAGCTAAAGCAACAAAAGTATTTGCAAGCCTTTACGTTGATGGGGATAGTTTATCTGTTCATTTTTGCTTACATCCCCATGATTGGTATAATAATCGCATTCAAGGATTATGACCTGAGAACCGGATTTATGGGTTATTTTACAAGTGAGTGGGTTGGTTTCAAGCATTTTGTCGATTTTTTCAATGATGCGTATTTCTGGCCTATTGTAAGAAATACTTTGGTCATTAGTGTCCTTAAAATTATATTTACATTTCCCGCTCCTATTATTTTTGCCGTAATATTAAATGAAGTAAGGAACAAGAAGTTAAAAAGCGCAGTACAAACGGTAAGCTATCTTCCTCACTTTATATCCTGGGTAGTAGCTTCGGGATTGATTTTCGCACTCTTAAACCAACAAACCGGGTTAGTGAATCAGGCGATGGAAAATTTGGGGATTATTAATATGCCCATATCCTTTTTGGCTGAAGAAAAATATTACTGGGGAATTGCAGTGATCAGTGACATGTGGAAGGAAATGGGCTGGTGGACAATTATTTTTCTGGCAGCTATTGTAGGCGTAGATCAGGAAATATATCAGGCTGCTGTTGTAGATGGGGCCGGAAGGCTGCAGAGAATATGGCATATAACGCTTCCCTGCATAAAAGATACAATCGTTGTTGTACTGATCCTTGCATTGGGAAGCTTATTAGGCGGTGGACTGGGCGGTTCCAATTTCGAACAGTCATATCTGCTTGGGAATACTGCCAATTACGACACTTCCAACATAATTCAAACATATACGTTAAGTATAGGAATAGCCAAAGGGAGGTATTCCTTTGCTTCGGCAATGGGTTTGATACAATCAGTTATTTCTCTTGCTTTGGTATATACCAGTAATTATTTTTCAAAGAAAGTATCCGGATCAAGCTTATTTTAAAAAGGTGGGGACAGTTGACATGAAAAAATTCAGCTCGGAAGACATAATTATTGATATTGTTGTTTATGCAATATTGTTATTAGTATTCGTAGTTACACTTTATCCCTTTATCTACGCGCTGGTCATCTCCTTTAATGATGGACTCGACGCGGCTAACGGCGGAATATTTTTATGGCCGCGAAAGTTTTCACTTGATAATTATAAAATGGTATTTTCAAACGACCAATTACTTGGAGCATTTGCCGTATCTATATCCAGAACTGTAATAGGGACTGTATTGGCGCTGTTATTTACGAGCCTTTTTGCTTACGGGCTCTCTTATAACAAACTTAAATTCAGAAAGTTTTACTTTGCGATCATTATCATATCAATGTATTTTTCAGGCGGCTTGATACCGTATTATTTATTATTGACGAATATGCACCTGACGAATACATATATGGTTTATATAATACCAGGACTTTTAGGCGCATGGTATGCAATACTTTTCGTCAATTTCTTTCAAAGTATACCTGAAGCATTAAAGGAATCAGCCAAAATTGATGGTGCAAATGATCTAACAATATTTGCACGTATTATTATGCCGCTGTCTACGCCAATATTTGCTACTGTTGCGCTTTACTTGGGAGTAGGACATTGGAACGACTGGTTTACTACGGCGTTTTATACACATAAGAAGAGTTTACGTACCGTTGCCTATATCCTGGTTGACCTGATAAACAGGTCAAATCTGTCGGCTTACTTTAGGTCTGGGGTTTCGCAGCAGGCTGCGGAAAGAGCAATACAGACATATACGCCTGAGACCATAAGGATGGCTACGATGATTGTTGTTGTTATACCAATCATATGTGTTTACCCATTCCTTCAGAAGTATTTCGTAAAAGGTATTATGGTGGGATCTATAAAATGATTACGTTTTGTGAGCTTAACACCAAAAAATAAGGATAAGGAGTGTTTAAATGTATTCACGTGAAAGAATTGAACTTGCCTTGAACCATAAACAACCTGACCGTACACCGAGGTTTGAATATGTTCTTTTCTCATCTGTTGCAGACAGGATTATTGGCAGCAAATATTATGACTATTCATGTGACGAAGCAGCTTGGCTGGAATATGCTGCTGATGTGGGATGGGAAAACGCCCTGAGGAAATATGTCAGAGACAGGCTGGATATAGTAGCTGCCCTTGGGCATGACATGCTGTATGTCGTGCCTAATCCGCTTCCGTCTGCGGTTAAAGGAAACATGAAACAAATTGCAGGCGAAAAGAAAGAAAACAGCGCTTATATGCCTGATGACCCTGAAGAAAGAATTAAAAAAAAGAACTATGAAAGGGAAGAAGCTTTATCTGAATTAATTAAAGATAGTAATTTTGAAGTTTATATATATTTGCAGGAAGAAATGAAAAGAAGGGGAGTGGATTTGCCTGTTCTGGCACCGGCGTATTGGCATGGCATATGGACTAATGTCGACTTGATGGAGACGATGCTGATTGAGCCGGAAACAGCTGAATGGCATTTCAAACTGGCGACGAAGGAAGCTGCCGCATATGTTGGGAAGTACTTGAGCCTTGGGATTAAAATGATCGGTGTAGGTGGTGACTTTGCAGGAAACCGGCTGCTGATATCTCCAGAGAGTTACAGAAAGTTTATCATGCCTGAAATACGTATACTTTCCAAAATGATTCATGAGGCTGGAGGATGGGCGATTAATACAAGTGACGGTAATCTATGGCCTGTAATCGAGGATTTTCTGATCGGATGTAATGTAGACGGATATCTTGAAATAGATATGCGTGCAGGCATGGACCTGGCAAAGCTTAAAAAAGAGTATGGCGCAAGTATTACTTTTCTCGGTAATATGGACTGCGGAGAGATATTGAGCTTCAACACTCCGGAGCAAATCAGGAAATATACGATAAAATGCCTTGAAGATGGTATGGGGGATGGGGGACATATATTTTGCGCAAGTAATGCGATTACCGACAGTGTGCCGTTGTGCAATTACATTGCTATGGTAAATGCATATAATGAGTTTTTCGGACTTTCAGAAATTATTTGGAGGAATTAGAAATGGAAGATAAATATTTGGAAGCGGTAGAAAAATGCATCGGATGGGTCGAACGCCAGATGCTCACTTTTGATTATGGCTACAATGGCATATACGAAAGAATCCGTATTGATAAAAACATACGGACAAATTGGGTCAGGCCTGATTGCAATGCAGAATTTGCAAGGGCCTTGAAAGTGTATAAAGAGATTACCGGAAATGATGCTTATGACCGGCTGTTTGACAATATAACAAACTGGATTTTCAGGTCGCAGGATAATGACCCTTTATCAGTGTGGTACGGCTCGCTTCCATTTTATCTGATTGATGGATATATTGAAGAATCCGCAGTCGGAAATACAATATACCAAAATGATAATGGGAAAGATTTGATCGCATTGTTGCAATTGTTCGGTTTGACAAAAAGGGAATGCTATCTGGACAGTGCAGTTAAACTGGCAAATTACTGGATAAATATTCAGCAGGCGGATGGGACCTTTATGAGGAAGGATTCAAAAACCGCACCCTATCCCAAAGGGCCGTGTTTTATATTATGGCTGGGCGCCGGCTTATTTATGGCATATGAAGCTACCGGAAACAGAAGGTATTATGATGCGGCAGAGGGGGCTTTAAAGTTTGTAAGCCAATATCAGGTTGAGGACGGGCGGTTTAAAACTTCTTACGAGTTAATCAAGGCTGAAGACTGGAGACCGGTTTCATCCGAGACATCCATTGCCATCTATACATTCAGTATAGCATACCGTATCACCGGTGATGAGAAGTTCCTTGACGTTGTGAACAGAGCTGGAAATTTTATTTTGTCACTGCAGCACGAAAGGGGCGGAATTACTAACTGTAATGAGAGCTGCCTTGCAGCTTCCCTTCAAAACAACAGGAATTTGTGCGATCTTGTTTATACACAGGGCTTTGCCCTGATGGCATTCATTGAAGCGTGGAGGGCAACCGGGCAGCGGAAGTATCTTGAAGGTGCCGGGAAACTGGGTGATTTCCTTACTGATATCCAGTGCAGGAATGAATCTCCCTTATGGGACGGTGCATGGAGAGGTTCGTACAATATCGAGACTAGTGAGTGGGATGGCAGAGCCAACCAGAATAATCTTATTGATGAAGGAGGCATGTACTCCGTTTATACAGGATGGTGTGCAGCCCCCATTATGTATGGACTGCTGATGCTCTTACAGGAGGGCGTCCAATAAAAAAACGGGTGCCTGATAAAGGCTATTATAATGGATGGGAGTGAGAATATGAATATATTACCGAAACCAAGAGAAATGCAAATAGAAGAAGGGTCGTTCAAATTATCGCACAAGGATATTATTACTCTTGATGCAGGCTGCAGTTCCGAGGACTTTGAATCGGCAAAGCTGCTGCAAAAGGAAATTGAGACCTGCTTAGGGTTGCATGTAAGTATTGTAAAAACATTTAAGAGCATGGGAAATAACTGCATCCATCTTGTAAGAAATCAGGAATACGGTAAGGAAGCATACAGTCTTCATATAACTCCGGAATGTTTGGAAATTGTCGGTGGTGAGGCCAGCGGGTTGTTTTACGGAGTGCAGACCTTGAGACAGGTTATCAGATTATACGGCTCCCAGCTGCCCTGCCTGAAAATAGACGACAGTCCCTATTTTGACGACCGTGGATATTTTTATGATATCACAAGAGGCAAAATGCCTACATTGGATACTTTGAAGGAAATTGCAGACAGGCTTTCATTTTATAAAATCAATCAACTACAGTTATACATAGAATATACTTTTGCTTTTAGGAAGCAAAGCGAGGTATGGATTAAGTCCGACCCCATCACTGCTGAAGAGATAATGGAACTTGATATGTATTGCAGGAGCAGGCACATTGAACTGGTGCCCAGTATAGCGACCTTTTCTCACATGTATGATGTATTGGATTCCAATTCCTTCGAGGAATTAAGTGAAATGGACAGAAGTGTCGGGAGACCGTTTACCTGGTATAACAGAATGAGATACCATATTCTGGATGCTTCCAACCCGAAGAGTATCACATTTGTCAAAGGCATGCTGGACGAATTTATACCGCTTTTCTCCTCCGACAAGTTCAACATATGCTGTGATGAAGCCTTTGATCTTGGTAAAGGGAAAAGCAAGTCCCTGGCGGACAAAATCGGCATAGAGCAGCTGTATGTCGATTTTATAAACCAGGTAATTAGCCATGTAAAATCATATGGCAAAAAGGTTATGCTTTGGGGCGACATTGTACTGCAGCATCCTGGCTGTATCTCTCAAATACCCAAAGATATTATCTTCCTTAACTGGTATTACTATGACAAGCTTAAGGAGGAAAATATAAGCCTGTTTGCACACCACGGCTTCAAACAGTACGTATGTCCCAGTGTCTCCGGTTTCAGCAGGCTTGTAAACCAGTATGATTTAAGCTTTTTGAACATAGAGGAAATGGTGAAGCAAGGGAAGAAGCATAATGCCGCAGGAGTCCTTAATACGGACTGGGGGGATTCAGGACACATAAACTTACTTGCAGGCAGTATACCGGGGATGATATACGGGGCGGATCTTTCCTGGAATCCCGACGATTGCAGCAGCTATGACGAGATTGACGGAAAAATTTCCCTGCTGGAGTTTGGCGATAAGAGTGGTAGTTTGGTAGGATTGTTAAGGCAGCTTTGTAGACAGGACAAAATTATCTGGAACACCATTGCTTTCTGGAGAGATGAGAAAGTGTATAACATTCTTTTCAATGGAGGATGCAGGAGCGAGTTTGCCAAATGTGACGAGGCAACCCTTACTGGCTCCGTGCATAAGGCAAATGAAATTGCAGGCGAAATTCTCAAGCTGGCAAATAGCGTACCTGAAAAATATAACCTTGATTTGGAGGAATTTTATCTGTCGGCCAGGGGTGTAGCACTTATGCAGGCTCTGTCACTTGTTATAAAAAAGTATGATTATAATGAAGATATAAAGGGACTTGCCTACAATCCGCGGGAATTGGCAGAGATGCTTGAATACTGGCTGTATGACTTCACTAAGGTTTGGCGTAGACGTAATAAGGAAGCGGAACTTTTCAGGGTCAAAGAAGCGTTTATCCAGATTTGCGATATCCTGAGGAACTATTGATAATCAAATAAGGTGGGATTATTACGAGGTATGTCCTGGCAGCAGATATTGGCGGTACAGAAATTAAATATGGGATTATTGATGAAAACGGAAAAATTGAATATAATGGTTGTATTGCTACAGATGCCCATAAAGGTAAAATACATCTGATTAATAAGCTAGAGGGTATCATATCTAATATGCTCGAAATCTCTCCAAAGCCTGCGGGCATAGGGATAAGTACGGCAGGGCAGGTTGATAAGGGACTTAGCTTTGTCAGACAAGCTACTGAAAATCTATCTAATTGGACAGGGGTTCATCTGAAAAGCATTTTGGAAGAACAATTCGGCCTTCCCGTATGGGTTGAGAACGACGTTAATGCGGCAGCTCTGGGGGAAGCCTGGCTAGGATCCGGTAAAAACAGGGGAGACATAGCAATGATCACACTTGGTACCGGTATAGGAGGGGCGATAATAAAAGATGGGAATGTTTACCGTGGAATAAATGGAGCGGCAGGCGAATTCGGACACATTCGCCTGTACCGCTACGGACTTGCATGTACTTGCGGGCTTTCGGGCTGCTATGAGCAATATGCGTCTACAGGAGCGTTAGTCCGAAAAATAAAAAGCGCTCTTGAACAAGATGCGACATCCATGCTTCATGGAGTATCCAAATTAAACGGTGAAACAATATTTCAGGTGGAGCGTAAGGGAGATATACTAGCGCGCGAGGTTATTAACGATTGGATTTATCATATAGCCTGGGGGCTCTCAACTATTATTCACAGCTTGAATCCGGAGTTAATAATCATAGGGGGCGGAATATCAAGGGAAGGTGAATATCTAGTAGGACGTATAAGACGAGAGGTAAGGAAAATGATTATGCAATCCTTTGCAGACGGGCTTGAGATAGTACCGGCTATGCTCTCAAATAATGCCGGAATTATTGGAGCGGCTTACATTGTGCTTCAAAATACCAATTAGGCATTGCAAATAATTAAAGTTCTATATCGAATTTATGGAGGAATAGTATGTACAACAGTAAAATTGAACCAGGCAGTTTGTTCCCGACAATTAATAGCTTAAGTCAGTCCTTTACAAAATCTGAAAAAAAGGTACTGGATGCCTTTTTAAAAAATCCTGAAGATTTGCTCTATAGCTCAATCATAGACTATGCAGAAAAAGCGGGGGTTGGAGATACAACTGTAATCCGTTTTTGCAGAAAGCTTGGGTTTAAGGGTTATCATAGCTTCAAAATGGCTGTTGCCCAGGAATTGTCCAGGAGCTCCGAAGAAATATTAACCAATTTCAACGAAGAAATTGGTCCTCATGAAGACATAGAGACTATAATGCAAAAACTGATAAAAATTAACATATCTGCGTTACAGGAAACGGCGGCTTTAATTAAAGAAGAACAGGTGAATATGGCTGTAAAATTCATAGAGAGCAGTCAACGGGTGATTTTTTTCGGTTCAGGCTCTTCAGGGATTACTGCACTGGATGCAAAAAATAAATTTATGAGGGTAGGTTTATATGTGGATGCATTTGCTGATGGACATATGCAGGCAATGGCAGCGTCTCTTTTGAATAAAGAAGATACCGCTGTAGCTATTTCGCATTCAGGCAGTTCCAAGGATACGGTGGAGGCCTTGAAAATAGCAAAACAATGCAATGCCAAAACAATATGCATTACACACCACGCTGCTTCACCAATTACAAAATATGCCGATGTGATGCTTTTATCCGGATACAGGGAGGGCCCGCTTCAAGGAGGTGCGATGGCAACGAAAATTGCTCAGTTATATGTGATAGATATTTTATATACCGAGTTTTTCAGGAAGAATCTCAAGGCCTCTTCGGCTAATAAAGCCAAGACTACTGAAGCTATTACCGAGAAGTTGTACTAGTACTGAAAGTCACGTTCCCGAAAGCTTATATGTCTGGAAGAGATGGACATCTATATAAATTGTAAGTTTTTGTTAATCTGTGGCCCTTGATGCTTTGTTTTAGCCTTCTTCTATTGATGAGAAGAAATTATATGACCTCAAAACGGCTTTATGTAAACTGAACGTCTATTGTAAAGCTAATGAGCGTCTCTGAAAATAATGGCGATAATCAAGTGTGTAAATAAATATGGATTTCATTAGTGGTCTGCGGATTACTATTCTTTATGTAATCCGGACACTTAAAAATGAGTACCAATCAGAAATGGGGGTGGTCTATTTTGAGATCTATTTTATTGCCGCTTGCCACTTAACTGTAATCCGTTTGAAAAATGAAGAAAAAAGGAGGAGAAAGTACTTGAAAAACAGAGTAACAAGTAAAAAAGCTATATCTGTGCTTATAGCGATGTGTTTATTAGTGACACAGATTTTATCCTTATCACTTTCAGCGGCTGCCGAGGAGGAAGCGGTCCCGGTAAACGCAGCGTTGGCCGAAAAAGAAGGCAGTTCTACCGCCAGTTCGGCAGTCCCTCCAGGTGTGTGGATGTAGCACATATGGGCGACGGAGGTAGTACAACGGCATCTTCACAGTACAGCCGGGACTTCCCGGCGGCATCAGCCATAGATGGAGACAGCCTGTAGCTTTTCCTTCGCACGATGCCTTGTCTCTGCCCGCTGTGCCTTTTTTCAGTGAATGTGAATGCCTTGGTTATTCCGGTTCTCGCACTGCGCCGAACATTTTTCGAATATCGAAAAATAACTCAATAAGACTTTTATGATAAGGGATAAACTCACCACTATCTATCATTTCAAGGATTTCATCTTTTGATGCCCATTTTACTTTCTGAACCTCTTCAAATTGTAATTCTAATGCAACAATATCGACCTCATTCTCTACCAAATAGTAATCATAAAAACCTTCCGTGAAATTAACAGTAAGGTGGGGACGCATATTACTTAAGTCGATTTTATACCCGATTTCCTCGAAGAGCTCCCGTTCGGCTGCTGCCTGACTGGATTCTCCCGTAATGGCACTGCCGCCGACCGTTATATCCCACATACCAGGCCAACCTTCTTTGAAAGACTGACGTTGTTGGATCATCATTTCATCTCTACAATTGAATATGCATACGTGAACAACCATATGATATTCTTCCTCTGCGAATGGATTGCCTCGTTCTATTGTTTTCCCTGTATTAATTCGATCCCTGTTATAGATATCCCATAATTCCATGATGTTACCTCATAAAACAGTTTTGATCGGGGCAGTACCATAGCCGAGCTACTCGGCCGGTTCCATTTTTATCTCTCCACTGATTAATCCGAACATAATATACGTCTGCTTTGCCTTTCGGGTATTACTCATATGGCAATAGTATAAAGCGGTCATTGTTCCTCATTTCCCTTTACAGCCTGAACTGGAGGGCAAGGCCATCCTCCCGAGAGGCATAAAAAGCATGGGACTGACGATATGCTCGGTTCCGGCGCGAAAATCCAAAAATGTGGCGTTTATCAGACCCATATAGGAGTTGTCCGCAATAGTCAGCGATATTCCGAAATCATAGTTATAGACGAGATAATAGTCCCATTCCTTGATCTTCAGGGCACTTGCCCTAATAGCTTTCCATTGACTCAAATGACCTTCCTTATCAAGTAAACTCCTGGGATCGAGTTTTACCTGGTCCATCGAATACCATCCTTCCTGCCATTCTTCGGTTTGCCGCTACTTTTCGTTTTCATCATACATCAGGTCCTGCGTATCTTCGAGCTGGTTGTAATTCGGGCCTCGCACTTCCTTTTTAAACTCGAAGATCGTTTTACCTGTTATCTTTTTGAACAGCTTGCTGAAGTATTTGGGGTCGGAGTAGCCGACTTTCGAACTGACCTCCGCTATATTCATGGAAGGCATCGAAAGCAGCTTTTTGGCCTG
>JAEXNT010000024.1 GCA_023439545.1 Bacillota bacterium | reverse complement strand
ATATATGGCATAATTCGATATTAAATCGCATAATTCCCCGCCCCTATGTTTTACTTATTTACATCTGGTGCGTCTGATCCTGTTTCGGCAATGCGGCGCCTTCATCGCTGAGCAGCACCGTTTCCTTCTGTTCATCCGTTCCCGCAGCGACGATCTGTGTTTTTGACGATACGAGTGCCGTCTTTAGGACTGTATCCATATCCGAAGCGAACACAAACCTCAGCATGTTTCTGATGTTTTCAGGGATATCTTCGATATCTTTGCGGTTCTCAGACGGTACGATTATCGTATCGATCCCGGCTCTGTGCGCGGCAAGCACCTTTTCCTTCAGGCCGCCTATCGGAAGGACCCTGCCTCTCAGCGTTATTTCACCCGTCATAGCGACGTTGCGTCTTACCGCAAGACCTGTCAGAGCCGATACCATGGCCGTTGCAAGTGTTATCCCTGCTGACGGGCCGTCCTTCGGTATTGCGCCTTCAGGCACATGGATGTGTATATCGTACTTATTGTGAAAATCCTTTTCAATGTTAAGCAGTTCCGTCCTTGAACGTATAAAGCTTATCGCAGCTTTGGCCGATTCCTTCATGACGTCTCCGAGCTGTCCCGTAAGTTCAAACTTTCCGCTGCCGTTCATAAGGTTTACTTCTATCGCCAGCGTATCGCCGCCGACAGGAGTCCAGGCAAGACCCGTTGCAAGGCCGACCTCGTCTTTTTCATTGGCCTTGTCATAATGAAATCTCTTCGTACCCAGATACTTTTCTATATTGGAAGGCGTCACGCTTACAGACTTCTTCCCACTCGACACGAGCGTCCTCGCGGCTTTTCTGCAAACCGTCGCGATCTCCCTCTCGAGGTTTCTTACGCCTGCTTCCCGGGTGTAGTAATTTATAACGCTTCTCAACGTATCTTCGCTTACCTTGAGGTGCTTCTTCAGCAGGCCGTGCGCCTTCATCTGCTTCCCGAGCAGGTATTTCTCGGCGATATTGACCTTTTCCTCTTCGGTGTAGCCCGAAATGCTTATTACTTCCATCCTGTCAAGAAGCGGTCTCGGTACGGTATCGAGGTTATTGGCAGTCGTAAGGAAGAGCACATCCGACAGGTCAACAGGCAGCTCCAGATAATGATCCCTGAACGCGAAATTCTGCTCCGAGTCCAATACTTCAAGCATTGCCGATGCCGGGTCTCCCCTGAAATCGCTGCTCATCTTGTCAATTTCGTCAAGCAGTATCAGCGGGTTTGCCGAACCGGCCTGCTTCAGCGCCGTGATTATCCTGCCAGGCATAGCGCCGACATAGGTGCGTCTGTGCCCTCTTATCTCAGCTTCATCCCTTACGCCTCCGAGAGACATGCGTACATAGTTCCTGTTGAGAGCTCTGGCAATAGACCTGGCTATCGAAGTCTTGCCGACTCCGGGAGGTCCTACGAGGCAAAGTATAGGGCCCTTGAGATTTTTGGTCAGCTTCAGTACGGCAAGGTATTCTATTATCCTCTCCTTGACCTTCGTCAAGCCGTAATGGTCTTCCTCCAGTATGTCTTCGGCCTTTTTCAGGTCAATGACTTCCTCGGTCTTATTATTCCACGGAAGATCGAATATCCAGTCCAGATATGTCCTGATAACCGAGCCCTCTGCTGAACCGGAAGCCATTTTCAGCATACGGTCGAGCTCCTTGAGAACCTTCTTTTCGACTTCCTCCGGCAAATCCGCTTTTTCAAGCTTTGCCTTATACTCATCTACCTCGCCCGCAACGCCTTCCTTGTCTCCGAGCTCGGTTTGAATCGCCTTTATCTGTTCCCTCAGGTAATATTCGCGCTGTGATTTGTCGATCTGTTTACGCACGCGGAGACTGATATTCTTCTCTGCTTCAAGGATCTCTATTTCATTCATCAGCAATTCCAGAATTTTTTCCATCCTTTTTACAGGATCGAACTCACTGAGGATATCCTGTTTCTGATCAACCTTGAGCAGCATGTTTGAAGCCGCTACGTCCGAGAGCTGTCCCAGGTCCTCTATACCGTTCATGGACAAAACAGTATCCGGGGAGATCTTCCCATTTAGTTTGGCATAATCGTCAAAGGTGCTCAATACCTTCCTCTTGAGCGCTTCAAATTCAGCCTTGCTGTTTTTGTCATCGGCAACAGTTTTCTCTGCTACTTCAGCAATAAAATATGGCTCCGTTTGTACGTAATTCTTCACCTCAGCCCGGCTGATGCCTTCCACGAGCACCCTTATGGTGTCGCCCGGCAGCCTGAGCAGCTGTTTAACCTTTGAAATCGTACCTACGTTATATATATCTTCTTCATCCGGTGAATCTGTCTTTGCATCCTTTTGGGCTACGAGAAAGATCATCTGATTGTTTATCATCGCCTCATCAAGCGCTTTTATGGACTTTTCCCTTCCCACATCGAAGGTAAGTATCATATAAGGAAACACTGTAAGGCCTCTAAGCGGCAAAAGCGGCAAAGTTTGTTTTTTGATTATCTTTTTTGATTCCGACATCCGACCATCCCCTTACTAATCTTTGTCTCTCTGCTTTCTCTCTATATTGCCTTCTATACAATGGTCTTAATTATATCCTGTACAATGCTCTATTTCAATTGTTTTATATGGCATCACAGCCATTTCTTCCATTGGAAGATGTGGCGTTATGGCCATTTCTTCCTTTAGGAGATGTGCCGTTACAGCCATTTCTTCCTTTTAAAGAAAAGTAGCATCAACAGCGCCAAAACGGCCATTACTCCAAGAAGCGCAAAATAACCCCAACGCCACCCAAGCTCGGGTATATAGCTGAAGTTCATGCCATAGATACCAGCAAGGAATGTAAGAGGTATAAAGATAGTGGAAATTATGGTGAGAACCTTCATAATCTCATTCATCCTGTTACTTACGCTTGAAAGATATACGTCCAGCAAGCCCGACAATATATCGCGGTATATCTCTGTCGTGTCAAGGGCCTGCATCACATGGTCGTACAGGTCGCGCAGATATACCCGCGTTTCATGTCCAACGAGCGTGGATTCACCGCGTTCAAGGAGATTTGCCACCTCCCTCAGAGGCCATATGTTTTTGTGTATGTATAACATGTCGTTCTTGGCGTCAAGTATCTTGTTCAACGTATTGCGGACAGGGCTTGATACGAGTATTTCCTCGACTTTCTCGATCATCTCGCCCTGCCGTTCAAGGACATCGAAATAGTTGTCCACGATTGCATCGAGCAGCGTATACGCAAGATAATCGGCACCCATCTTCCTCAGCCTGACGCCGTTTTCAAGCCTTTCCCTGATCGGATCGAATATACGCGTCCTGCTTTCTCCAGCGGAAATTACAAAGCCTTTGCCAAGTATGATATTCTGGTGATCGGTATCGAGTTCTCCGGTATTTTCATCGATAAACAGCTGCTTTACCGCAATAAAGGTATAATCGCCATAATCCTCTATTTTGGGCCTTTCCTCGGTGTTAAGCATATCTTCTAGCACCAGAGGATGCAGGCCAAAAACAGAGCCTATGGCGTCCAGCAGTTTCGTATCATGAAGCCCGTCGATATTTACCCATGAGGTTTTGGAGCTGTCGCGGTAATAGGCTAGATCGCCCGGATCGTCCACTTTGATTTGCTGTATTCCCTTTTCATCATATTCCAATACGGTTATCGTAACATTCTCGGTCTTGCGGCTTCCTACATGAACGAGAGTCCCCGGAGGCAGTCCCGTTTTAATGGACCTGCTGCCTGCGTATCTCTTCGTGATCCTTCCGGACGGCTTCCTGTTTTCGCCCTTGTTATTCCTCTTATTGTGACTCTTTCCGCTCATTTCCGTTCATCCCCTCATTTATCCGTCAACGTTTGTGTTCCATGGCATCCAAAGCCTTGTTGAAGTTCAGTTCGGCATTGTCGAGCGTCTCATGGTCGGGTACCGTTTCACCGTAACGTACCTGGCTATAGATCACCGCAAAGGGTGACAGCCCTTCGCTTATATTTTGCAACGTCTGTGCCTTCCTTGCCAGTTCGGCAGGCGTATCGCTCCTGTCCGGCTGAACTCCCGCCGCAGGCAGCGTTTTAAGAATGACAGAGAACATATATCTGATTTTCAATACCGGGTCTTTTATCCGGCGTAGATCCTTTCTTCCGCGACCGGCAATTTTTCTAACCGCAGCCGGGCTGTTTCGACTTCTTTCGGGGAGCACTGTTTCAGTTTCGTCCGTATAATCGGAATTTGTATCGGCCTTATCTCCTCTTTCCAGCGATAACAGCTTTTTCAACAGTGCCGCGAGCCTTCGCGATAATTTGGGAATGATCCGTATTACTGCAAGTATCGCCCTGTATATTATGTAATACAGGAAAAAGCTCCGAATGATGTTGAAAATAAAATTCCCTACAGGTGATATCGGCTGGATCCCGAAATCGAATAACCCTCCGCTGGAGGGACTGCTCCCCTGCTCGCTTTCATTCAGGGGAAGGAGGGTCTCCGCAAGCCAGATAATGAGTTTCATGATCAGCAGGGAGAGCTGCCCGATCAGACGCATTATTGCCATAACCACGGTTTTCAGGTTGAACATCAGCAGTATTAACACAAATACAACGCTGACGGCAACAGTATTGAAGCTTCTCAGATTTTTTGGCAGTATGGACTTTTCTATGTGTTTTTTATCAAAAATGTTGAAGTCGATATCCTCCTGATTTCTTACAACCAGAAAGGAAAATATGAAGAAATAGGAGACTCCGAACAGCCAGGGCTTGAGATACCTGACGTCGCTGAAGAATACGGCCGAAATGTTGGCCAGTTCCAGTGAAACCACGAGTATGAAAAACCCTGAGTAAACCGAAGCATTGCTCATTATCTGCGAAGCTCCAAGCCTTGACTGCTTGAGCGCGATAATATATGCCGACATGACCGGCAGAAGTTCGAACAGTGCCCTTGACGCGCCTGAACCGCCATATATGAGCATTGCTGCGGCAAGCGGCAGTAAAATTATTATCCAGGCCGAAAAAGCTGCGATAAACCCCTCCCTGTTTCTTACATTCAGCATGAAAGAGATGAATTTAACGGCGCGGGAACCTGATATCGCCGACAGGAACGACGGTGTTCCGCCCAGCAGCAGCCTGCCCGCCGCAAAACCCGAAACCCCAGTTGCAATATAGAGCAAAAGCGGTATGCTACCTCCATGTGTTCCAAAAAGCAAGGCTCTAAGCGTCAAAAAGCCGGAGCAGACATAGAGATTAACCCCGACCGCCGCCATTATTCTCAATATTACGGAGCGCCTGACAAGCTTCATTCTTCACCTGCCCCTTCCGCACCGCTCAGCAGTCCCCTGTCCGCCAGCGCATAGATATCTGCGTTCTGAGGCGTGACTCTGTCCTCGAACACAGTGTCGAGCAGGACGATACTTACCGTATTACCTGCGTCCGAGAGTATATCCGCCTGTTCGCATATCCTTTTGCTGAGGTAAGCTGTGACAATGACAACCTCGGTATTCTCAAGCGATACAGGCATATCGTCGAGCAGCCCTTCAAAGTCCTTGACATTCTTCATCAAAAGCCTTGCCAGTATCTTGAACAACTCCGATATGTGATCCTTATCGGCTGCTTCATCGGTAAAGATCGGCTGCCTGGCGTCGGGAGCAATACAGCCGTTGGTTCCGAACCTCACGGGCGTTCCGTCGCGCAGCGCCCTGTCGAACAGTGTTGCAGCCACCTTGATACCAAGCTCTGCCATCCTTTTATTTATCGTATCGGTATATTCGTAAAGCTGAGATTGCATATTCAGCAAGACCGTAAGACTACGCTGGGAAGTATACTCGTTCTTTTTGACCATGAGCTTGCCGGTCCTTGCCGTTAGGGGCCAATGTACGCGATTGAGCGGATCGCCGGGGGCATAGTCGCGCGCACCGGATACGATGAACGGATCGTCTATTATCCACCTGTTTACTGTCCTGTCGCTTTGCAGAAGGCTTACCGGCACGAACAGCTCATCCAGGTCTATTATCTCAGGATAGACCATAAGGCCGGCATTAACGGGAACGGGTATGGAAACGACGCTGAAATTGAGGAGGTCGCCGCTTACAAGAGTGACATTCTCGGTATTGAACACGCCTCTTTTGAGGCATTTGAGCTTCCATCTCCTCGTTGTCTTCTGATAGCTTTTCAGTATGAAGCTGCTGGTGACGCGCCTGCTGTCCTGCGCTATTACGGAGCAGGCGCCTGCGAAATCCAGCCAGCGCGATGAGTGGATATCCACTTTTAGCCACGGTACGGGCAGCAGTTTACCGTTATACACCGTTTCGATGAGATAAATGCTGTCGCCCTCATGAGCCTCTTTGACGCTGAATTCGCACCTGTAATCGAGATGTTTGAATACGCGGCCGCTGAAAACAAGCATTTGAAGCCAAAGCGCCATAAGCAGTATTATCACCAGAGCAATGACATCCATAGCGACACCTCATATCTCTTCCGTAGGTACAGGCGCCTTTTTCAATAATTCACGGATCATATTCTCGGCATTGCCCGTGCTGTCGGAAATAGCATGGCCTTTCATGATCAAGCGGTGCGAAAGCACCGGTACGCACACCTGTTTTACATCGTCCGGCAGCACATAATCGCGGTTTTCCAATACCGCAAGGACCTGTGATGCCCTCATGAGCGCAATGCTGCCCCTGGGGCTTACGCCAAGCAGTATTTTTTCCTCATGCCTTGTCGATTCGATAATATCGACGATATATTGTTCGACCGCTTCCGAGACTTTGACTGAGGTTACCGAAGACTGGGCCTCTGCGATCGCTCCGCCCGTTGCTATCGTTTCGAGCGAAGCGGCCGGATCGGCATTCCTGAAGCGCTGCAGAATTTCCTTGCCTTCACCTGACGAGGGATAACCCATTTTAAGCCGCATGAAAAACCTGTCGAGCTGGGCTTCAGGAAGCGGGAACGTACCCCGCGTTTCGACGGGGTTTTGTGTCGCTATCACAAAGAATGGCCTGCCAAGCTTTCTGGTTTCCCCTTCGACGGTGACTTGTCCCTCTTCCATGCATTCCAGCAGGCTCGACTGAGTCCTCGGGGTAGCCCTGTTTATCTCGTCAGCGAGAACGATATTTGTGAATAATGGTCCAGGCCTGAAAATGAACTCTCCCTGTTTCTGGTCATAATAATTAATACCTGTCAGATCGGACGGCAGAAGGTCGGGTGTGAACTGTATCCTCTTGAAATCGCAATCGAGCGATCTGGCAAGGCATTTTGCCAGCATTGTTTTGCCCACTCCGGGCACATCCTCCAGCAGGACATGTCCCCCGCAAAACAACGATATGAGTACAAGATCGATCGTATTCTCCCGTCCCACCAGTACCTTGGAGATATTGATCCTGACAGCATCCGCCAGCTTCCTCACTTCAGTAAGTTCCATTTGGCCTACCCCCTATTTCTTTATTGCCCCTATTATGCAATCTTTAAGGAATTGTATCCTTTGCTCGTCATTTATGTAAGACCCGCCAGGATTGGAGGTGATCACGACAACGATGCCGGAGTCCGGAAAAACTGTAACACTCTGCCCTCCATACCCCAAGGCATTGTAGGAATGACATCCGGAGGCTGAATTAATCCACCATTTGTAGCCGTAACCGTTTTCGTACCCCGAAGCTTTTTCTTTATTGAAATCATATTGGACTTCAGTAGACTTGATGACCCATTCCTTCGGAACAACCTGAGTCTTCCCCCATTTACCCTGGTTATAGTAAAGCCAGCCGAATTTTGCAAGGTCATAGGGCGTGAGGTAAAGGTTTGCGTAACCTGTATAAAAACCGGAAGGATCTGAGGTCCAGGAAAGGCATTTGATACCGAGCGGTCCGAACAGATATTTGTCGGCAAAATCCCTTGTACTCATGCCCGTCGCCCTGGTGAGTATGACTGAAAGAAGATGGCTTGCCGAATTTGCATATTGGAACCTGCTTCCCGGATCATATTCGAGCGGAAGCGCAAAGGTAGCCTGTACCCAGTCTCCGGTGGAGGTCCATTGGTCCAGATCCTCGAGGAAGCCCGGGGTCATGGTGAGAAGATGCTTTATTGTTATCTGTTTCCAACGCGGATCAGATATATTTTTAAAGTACTCGGGAAGATATTTCTCGACAGTGTCATCCTCGCTTCCGATATAGCCCTTGCTTATGGCAATGCCAACCAAGGCCGACATGAAGCTTTTTGTAACAGAATAGACATTATTGGCGCTTTTGGCGTCATAATATTTTTCATAAACGATTTTGCCATTACGCAGAACTATCAAGCTCTTAGCAGAAGTTTTTGACAGCGACCTTGCGCCTTCATCCAGTACGGCCTTGTCCATGTCCTGGTCTTCCGGTTCGGCATACTGGAAATACCCGTCGCCCTTGAGTATCTCCTTCTGCAGCGCCGCTGTTTTCAAATCACTGGTAAACTGCGGTATGTTCAAGGTAACAGACAGGGTTAAAATGACGACAATTGCGATAATCTCACGCAAAGCCGAGGGTGATAGTTCTTTTAATCTTTTTTCCAGCTTTTTGAAGGCCGTCATAGATTAAAACTCCTTCGTACATACCTGTTACTTAGGTAAATACTACCACCCCGGCCCGGTAAAGGCAAGTAGACTTTTTTATTCAATCCGGAGGGATTATATATATGATTTTTGAAGTGTAATCATTTTAAATCTGCTTCATTTGTTCCGCGAAGCCCTCGCCGAAAGCTGCGCACTTCGCAAGGTCGGATTCCGACGGACGATATCTTATGCCCAAAGGTTCCGCGGCAATTTTAAAGCCTGAGCTTTCCAATGAGGCGCTTATTGCCTTCGGGGACTCTCCGCTCCATCCGTAGCTGCCGAAACCGGCGCTAAGCTTGCCTTTGAACTTGTGTCCCTTTATCTCGTCAAGCAGGCCGGCAGTGACGCGAAGGACCGTATTATTCACCGTACAGCTTCCGATGATCACGCCTTTGGCCTTGAATATCTCAGTCAGGAGATCGCTCTGGTCAGTAGCGGAGACGTTGAACAGCTTGTACTGCGCGCCCTGTCTCCTGAGTCCGCCGCCGATAGCTTCCGCCATTGATTTCGTAGCATTGTACATCGTATCGTAGATAATCACAACATGACCTTCATTGTAATCCTGCGACCACTCATAATATTTGTCCACTATCTGCATCGGGTTCCTGCGCCAGATAATACCATGGCTCGGAGCTATCATTTCTATCTGCAGCCCCAAAGACCTTATCTGCTCTATTTTCTTCTTTATAAGGGCGCTGAAGGGAGTCAATATATTTGCGTAATATTTTAACGCCTCTTCAAAAAGCTCGCATCCATCCACCTCGTCATTGAACAGCGATATCCCTGCGTAATGCTGTCCGAACGCGTCGTTTGACAGCACAGTCGCAGCGCCCTTCACATATGTAAGCATGCTGTCGGGCCAATGGATCATCTGCATTTCAACGAAAACAAGCTCGTATTCGCCTGTACAGAAGGTATCTCCAGTTTTTACGATCTTGAGGTTCAACCCCTCCCGAGGGAAATATCTGCTTATTATGTCAGCGCCGTTCTTTGTACAATATATCGGTATCGACTTATTCGGCAGGCGGTCCAGCAAATGACCCAGACTGCCGCCGTGATCCGGCTCTGAGTGATTTATTACAATCGCGTCTATGCTGCCAAGTCCGATCTCCTTGTCGAGCGCGTTTACGAATTCCTCCCTGTAAGGCTCCCATACAGTATCGATCAGTACGGTTTTTTCGTCCTTTATAAGATACGAATTATAGCTCGAACCTCTGTGCGTAGAGAGCTCGTGCCCGTGAAAATGCCGAACCTCCCAGTCCTTTATCCCGCACCAGAAAATATTCTTCTTTATCTCTATCATAGTCGCATCTCCTCCGATAACTTCTAATCATGTACAACTCTATTATTACCCGCCACACTCTCTTGTAAAACAAAGCAGTAGTGTTTTTTATGCAGGCGGGGCAAGCAGCAATCACGCAGCATGTTGATGAGCAGCTACAGGCTGTAAGCGAGTCGAAGACGGAATGTGGCATCAGGAGCCACAACCTGCGGCATGGAAGCCGCAGGCGCTGCATCATGAGCCATGGACGGCGAATGATCTCCGCCCACATTCCGGCGAGACAATGCTTTACAGCCTGTGTGACGAAAACCGCTGCTGTTACTGCTTGCCCCGCCTGCCGCGTACAAAAAAAGAACTGGCCTTGATCAGGGCGGCTCCTTGTGTAAGGCATAAAAAGAACCGCCTTATTTTTATAAAGCGGTCCTTTGGAGTTTTTAATTATTCGATTATAGCCGTAACAGTTCCAGAACCAACAGTTCTGCCGCCTTCACGGATAGCGAACTTCAGTCCCACGTCCATAGCGATCGGAGTGATGAGCTTGATCGTCATTTCGATATGGTCGCCAGGCATGCACATTTCAACGCCTTCAGGAAGTTCGGCAACACCGGTAACGTCGGTGGTTCTGAAATAGAACTGCGGTCTGTAGCCATTGAAGAAAGGAGTATGTCTTCCGCCCTCTTCCTTGGTCAGAACGTAAACCTGTCCTTTGAAATGAGTGTGAGGCTTGATGGATCCGGGTTTGGAAAGAACCTGGCCTCTTTCAACTTCATTTCTCTGGATACCTCTGAGCAGACAACCGATGTTATCACCGGCAACAGCCTGGTCAAGAAGCTTCCTGAACATTTCAACACCGGTAACGACGGTCTTCCTCGGAGCATCCATCAAACCAACGATTTCAATTTCTTCGCCAACCTTGACTGTTCCTCTTTCAACCCTGCCGGTAGCAACTGTGCCGCGGCCTGTGATGGAGAAAACGTCTTCGACAGGCATAAGGAACGGCTTGTCGGTCGGTCTTTCCGGAGTCGGGATATAGCTGTCGACAGCTTCCATCAATTTCATGATCGGCTGATATTCCGGAGCGTTCGGATCGGTGGAGGTGCTTTCGAGAGCTACCAGAGCCGAGCCTCTGATTATCGGAATATTGTCGCCGTCGAATTCATAGGAGCTGAGGAGTTCTCTGAGTTCCATTTCAACGAGCTCGATGAGTTCTTCATCATCAACCATGTCGCACTTGTTCAGGAATACGATTATATGCTGAACACCAACACGGCCGGCAAGGAGTATGTGCTCCCTGGTCTGGGGCATCGGACCGTCTGCAGCGGAAACAACGAGGATAGCGCCGTCCATCTGAGCAGCACCGGTGATCATGTTCTTGACATAGTCGGCATGACCGGGGCAGTCAACGTGAGCGTAATGTCTCTTGTCTGTTTCATATTCAACGTGAGCGGTCGAGATCGTGATTCCTCTAGCTTTTTCTTCCGGAGCCTTGTCGATCTGGTCATATGCAGTATAGTTTGCTTTACCCTGGAAGCCAAGTACCTTGGTTATAGCTGCTGTCAGTGAAGTCTTGCCGTGGTCAACGTGACCGATAGTTCCAATGTTAACGTGGGGTTTTGTTCTTTCAAATTTGGCCTTACCCATTTTTAAATCTCCTCCCTTGTTCAGTTAGTACTGAATAATTTGTTTATTTTATACGCTGCAAAAGATTTCAATGAGGACTAATTATTTTGCAGCGTATTAACTTGCTGTAAGATAAGTGCAAAAAACTTTCAACCCGTTCTTTTTTGCATTATCTCTAGTCACTTTAGAACAGCTTCCTGAATATTTTTAGGAACCTCTTCATAGTGACTGAATTGCATTGTGAATACGCCTCTTCCCTGGGTTCTGGAGCGAAGCTCCGTAGCGTAGCCGAACATGTTCGCGAGCGGCACGTTCGCTGTAATGACCTGCGCTCCCGCCCTGTTTTCCATGCCCTCTATCCTTCCCCTGCGGGAATTCAGATCGCCCATTACATCGCCCATGTAGACTTCAGGCACAACCACGTCGACCCTCATTATAGGTTCGAGCAGTACCGGATCCGCCTTGCGACAGCCTTCCTTGAAGCCCATTGAACCGGCGATCTTGAACGCCATTTCGGATGAGTCGACTTCGTGGTATGATCCGTCAACCAGGGTGACTTTAATGTCAAGCACCTGATAACCTCCCAGCACGCCGTTTTGCATGGCGTCCTGTATACCCTCGTCTATCGGCGCGATATATTCCTTCGGAATAGCTCCGCCGACGATCTTGTTGATAAAGGTGTATCCGGTTCCGGGTTCCTGGGGTTCAAGTTCGATCACGCAGTGACCGTACTGGCCGCGGCCGCCTGACTGCCTGACAAACTTGCCTTCAGCCTTGACCGCCTTGCGGATAGTTTCCTTGTAGGCAACCTGAGGCTGTCCTACGTTGGCTTCCACCTTGAACTCCCTCATCATTCTGTCAACGATGATCTCAAGGTGAAGCTCTCCCATGCCCGAGATGATCGTTTGTCCCGTCTCCTGGTCCGTATGAACCTTGAAAGTCGGATCTTCTTCTGAAAGCTTTGCCAAAGCAGTGACCATCTTATCCTGTCCCGCCTTGGTCTTGGGCTCAACTGCAACATGTATGACAGGCTCGGGAAATTCCATGGACTCGAGTATGATCGGAGCATCATCGGAACAGAGCGTGTCGCCTGTCGTCGTATCCTTGAGACCCACAGCCGCAGCTATATCACCGGAGTAAACAGCGTCAATGTCCTCCCTGTGATTTGCATGCATCTGCAGGATCCTTCCGATCCTTTCCTTCTTGTCCTTCGTCGAGTTCATTACATATGACCCTGAATTGAGCTTACCTGAGTAAACCCTGAAAAAGCACAGCTTTCCTACGAACGGATCTGCCATTATTTTGAATGCAAGAGCAGAAAACGGGCCTTCATCATCAGCCGGCCTCTCCTCTTCCGTCTCCCCGTCTTCCGAAACGCCTTTGATCGGCGGTACGTCGAGCGGTGAAGGCATATAATCCACGACAGCGTCGAGGAGCTGCTGTACGCCTTTGTTTTTGTAGGATGAACCACAAGCGACCGGTATCATGTCAACGGCAATGGTTGCCTTCCTGATACCTGCACGTATCTCTTCCGCAGTGAGTTCTTCCCCCTCAAGGTATTTATTCATCAAGTTCTCATCTTGTTCAGCAACAGCTTCGATTAAAATGTTACGATATTTATCAACAATATCGACCATATCTTCCGGTATAGGCTCTTCATCCTGCACCTTTCCCAAATCGTCGAGGTAGAATACAGCCTTCTTCGTGACCAGGTCGATAATTCCCTGGAAATTGTCTTCCTTGCCGATAGGTAACTGAATTGGGACAGCATTTGCTTTCAGCCTGTCCTTCATCATCTGGATGCAGTTGAAAAAGTCAGCACCCATAATATCCATTTTATTAACGTATGCAATACGGGGGACGTTATATTTGTCAGCCTGCCTCCAAACGGTTTCAGACTGGGGTTCTACCCCACCCTTTGCACAAAAAAGTGTCACTGAACCATCGAGAACTCTGAGGGATCTTTCAACCTCTACTGTAAAGTCAACGTGCCCCGGCGTATCTATAATATTGATTCTGTTACCCTTCCACTGTGCGGTAGTAGCGGCCGAGGTAATAGTTATACCCCTCTCCTGCTCCTGTTCCATCCAGTCCATCGTTGCGGCGCCTTCGTGGACTTCTCCCATTTTATGCAGTTTACCGGTATAAAAGAGGATACGTTCCGTCGTAGTCGTCTTACCAGCGTCAATATGTGCCATAATGCCTATATTTCTGGTGTTTTCCAAACTAAATTGCCTGGGCATAATTGCCTCCTTTCTTCTCGATTAGTTCAAATTGTTTGTTATACTGCTTGATTTTCCATATTACCAGCGATAATGCGCGAATGCCCTGTTTGCCTCTGCCATTTTGTGCGTGTCTTCCTTTTTCTTGAAGGCGCCGCCGGCATTGTTTATGGCATCCATGATCTCTCCGGCCAGTCTTTCTTTCATAGTCTTTTCGCCTCTGGCGCGCGAATACGTTGTCAACCACCTGAGACCCAAAGCCTGCCTTCTTTCAGGCCTGACTTCCATAGGAACCTGGTAGGTTGCACCGCCGACCCTTCTTGCCTTGACTTCGAGCACTGGCATGATGTTATTCATAGCCTGCTCAAAAACCTCAAGAGGATCCTTGCCTGTCTTTTCCTTTATAATATCGAATGCATCGTAGCAAATCCTTTGCGCAACACCTTTCTTGCCGTCGAGCATGATGTTGTTCACGAGCTTTGTCACGATCTTGTCATTATAAATAGGATCCGGCAGAACGTCTCTTTTCGGAGTATGTCCCTTTCTTGGCACTTTACTTCCCTCCTTTGATTAATAATGTGGGAACAATCCCTTCCGGGTGTTTCCCGAGGTACTCGGAACCTTTAAGGTTCTCGTCAGTGCATCCGTACATGTAATATATAAATATTGTCATAATTATTTTACAATATACTCAGCACTACTGATGCGGTCATTTGTAGACGCTTACTTCTTGACGGCGCCTGCTTTCGGCCTCTTTGCCCCGTACTTGGACCGGCTCTGCATCCTCTTTGCAACACCTGCTGTATCGAGCGTACCCCTTATAATGTGGTACCTGACACCAGGGAGATCCTTTACCCTGCCGCCTCTGATAAGTACAACGCTGTGTTCCTGAAGATTGTGGCCTATTCCTGGAATATAAGCCGTGACTTCGATACCGTTCGTCAAACGTACCCTTGCAACCTTTCTCAAAGCTGAGTTAGGCTTCTTCGGCGTTGTCGTTCTGACTACGGTGCAAACGCCCCTCTTTTGCGGAGCATTGATTTCAACAGGTTTCTTTTTAAGAGTGTTGAAACCTCTCTGAAGTGCCGGTGCAGTTGATTTGTACTCAACCGTCTCCCTTCCCTTTCTGACCATCTGGTTAAATGTTGGCATTCATACACCTCCCTTCGGTATAATATTTATTTTATTTTGATAACCAGCTTTTTTGGGGACATTTCTTGTTATGGTATTGAAGATGCGTCCCCTTACCATTGTTTATTTGAGAAGGCATACGGCGGACGCCCCGACCTCTATGCCTACAGCTTTTCCAAGCTGTTTCATCGTATCTGTGTATTCGAGTTGGACTGCTTTTTCAAGACAAAGCGCTTTAAGAGGCCCGATGACCTTCTCGTCAGCATCTCTGGCAATAAAAACAATTTTCGCCGAGCTGTTCTCAACAGCCTTCATAGTCTGTTTTATGCCGACGGCCTTATTGTATTTTTTCAAGTCCTCTAGCACAAAAACGCACCTTTCCCCTCTTTACGCACTGAAATATTTTATCATCGCAGTCCGACATTTGTCAAGCCGAACAAAATACAACTGTCTGCAATGCTCCCTGCATTTTCAGGGTGACATTGCAGACAGCGTGTTTATACCTTATTCACTGACGGTACTGATGCTGATATCTTTGTACCTGCTCATTCCTGTTCCGGCAGGTATCAGTTTTCCTATAATTACATTTTCCTTGAGACCAACCAGCGGATCGACCTTGCCCTTTATAGCGGCTTCGGTCAGTACTCTCGTGGTTTCCTGGAAGGACGCCGCCGACAGGAACGATTCGGTTGCCAGCGATGCCTTGGTGATACCGAGCAGCGTACGTTTTCCCGTTGCCGGCCTCAGACCTTCCGCCGTGACTCTCGCATTTTCTTCCTCGAAGTCGAACATGTCAACGAGTCCGCCCGGCAGCATATTGGTGTCGCCGGCGTCTTCGATCTTGACCTTCCTCAGCATCTGCCTGATGATTACTTCTATATGTTTGTCGTTGATATCAACGCCCTGCAGCCTGTAAACCCTCTGTACTTCCTGCAGCAGGTATGACTGAACGCCTTTTATTCCTTTGATCTTCAATATATCGTGAGGATTGACGGAACCTTCCGTGATCTCGTCGCCGGCTTCGACTACGTCGCCGTCCGATACCTTTATCCTGGAACCGTATGGTATCATATAATTGCGGGCCTCGCCGTCCTCTGTGGTGACTATGACTTCCCTCTTCTTCTTCGTATCGCTTATCTTTACGGTACCTGCGACTTCAGAAATGACGGCAAGTCCTTTCGGCTTCCTTGCTTCGAAAAGTTCCTCTACACGGGGGAGACCTTGCGTGATATCATCACCCGCAACACCGCCCGTATGGAAGGTTCTCATCGTAAGCTGTGTACCGGGTTCGCCTATGGACTGGGCAGCTATGATACCTACTGCCTCGCCGACATTTACATCTTCATTGGTCGCAAGGTTTGCACCGTAGCACTTCGCGCACACTCCGTATTCCGAATGGCAGGTCAGCATGGATCTGATCTTGACCTTCTTCAGGCCTGCTTTGACGGCTCTATCAGCGTCTGCGTCGGTTATCTTCTTGTCGCCTTCGATCAGCACTTCTCCGGTCTCAGGATGGACGATGGCTTCAGCCGTATACCTTCCTACCAATCTTTCAGCAAGACCTTCTATGACCTCGCTGCCGTCCTTTATATCGCTTACCTCGATACCTTTCCTTGTACCGCAGTCGATCTCCCTTACTATGACATCCTGGCTGACGTCTACAAGACGGCGAGTCAGATAACCTGAGTCTGCAGTTCTGAGAGCGGTGTCGGCAAGACCTTTTCTGGCTCCGTGTGAAGAAATGAAGTATTCCAATACGTTCAGGCCCTCACGGAAATTTGCCTTGACAGGTATTTCAAGAGTCCGGCCAGAGGTATCGGCCATAAGTCCTCTCATACCCGACAGCTGCTTGATCTGGCTTATGCTGCCTCGAGCTCCCGACTGTGACATCATGAATATCGGGTTGAACTGATCCAGAGTCTCCAGCAAAGCCTGGGTCAGGTTTTCACCTGTTTCTGTCCAGGCCTGGATTACGGAGTTGTATCTTTCCTCCTCCGAAATCAGTCCTCTCTTGTACATCTTTGATATATTGTCAATCTTCTCTTCAGTATCATCGATATATTTCTTTTTGACATTCGGGATAACCATGTCCGATACGCTTACGGTTATGGCTCCCCTTGTCGAATACTTGTAGCCCTTTGACTTGATGTTATCGAGCACTACCGCGGTCTCGGTGGTTCCATGAACCTTTATGCACTTGTCGATGATCTTTCCGAGTTCTTTCTTGGTTACGATCTTGGTGATCTCAAGCTCGAACAGATTATCCGGATTGCTCCTGTCGACGAAGCCCAGATCCTGCGGGATACCTTCGTTGAAAATAAGCCTTCCGAGCGTTGTTTCAATTATCTTGGAAACAGGCTTTCCATCTATGACCTTGGTCTGCTTGACGTGAATCTTTGCATGCAGCCCGAGGTAACCGGAATCATATGCCATCATGGCTTCGTCCACGTTGCCGAATACCTTGCCTTCGCCGGGTTCACCCTCGCGTTCGATGGTCAGATAGTAGCTTCCGAGAACCATATCCTGCGTCGGAACGGTGATCGGCTTGCCATCCTTCGGAGCCAGCAGGTTGTTGGCGGAAAGCATCAGGAACCTTGCTTCGGCCTGCGCTTCCGCGGACAGAGGTACGTGTACGGCCATCTGGTCTCCGTCGAAGTCCGCGTTGTATGCGGTGCAAACCAGAGGATGCAGCTTCAGTGCCCTGCCCTCTACCAGGACAGGTTCAAACGCTTGAATACCGAGCCTGTGAAGCGTAGGAGCACGGTTTAGGAGTACTGGATGTTCCTTTATGACTTCCTCGAGCACATCCCAAACTTCCGGCCTCAGCCTTTCGACCATCCTCTTTGCGCTCTTTATATTGTGTGCGAGTCCGTCATTGACGAGCTTTTTCATTACAAAAGGCTTGAACAGTTCAATAGCCATTTCCTTTGGCAGACCGCACTGGAATAATTTCAATTCAGGTCCGACAACGATAACCGAACGTCCTGAGTAGTCGACACGTTTACCGAGCAGATTCTGACGGAAACGTCCCTGTTTACCCTTCAGCATGTCTGAAAGCGATTTGAGCGGCCTGTTACCGGGGCCCGTCACTGGTCTTCCCCTTCTGCCGTTGTCTATCAGGGCGTCTACAGCTTCCTGCAGCATCCTCTTTTCATTTCTGACTATGATGTCAGGCGCTCCGAGATCGAGCAGCCTTTTCAGTCGGTTGTTCCTGTTTATGACACGCCTGTAAAGGTCGTTGAGATCCGACGTTGCGAACCTTCCGCCGTCCAGCTGTACCATAGGACGAAGTTCAGGAGGAATGACCGGTACTACGTCCAGTATCATCCAGTCGGGTCTGTTGCCTGAAAGGCGGAAAGCCTCGACAACTTCAAGGCGTTTGATCGTTCGGATCCTCTTCTGTCCCGAAGCGTCCTCAAGATCAGCTCTGAGTTCCTTCGAAAGCTTTTCGAGATCCAATTCCATCAGAAGCTCCTTGACAGCTTCAGCTCCCATGGCGGCCTTGAACTTATATCCGAATTTGTCTACGCTGTCCCTGTATTCCTTTTCGGTCAGTATCTGCTTCTTGGAAAGCGGAGTCTGGCCGGGATCGATGACAACATAGGAAGCAAAATACAATATCTTCTCCAGAGCCCTCGGGGACATGTCCAGTATAAGACCCATCCTGCTCGGGATCCCTTTGAAATACCAAATATGGGAGACCGGAGCCGCCAGCTCGATGTGGCCCATTCGTTCCCTTCTGACCTTGGAACGTGTTACTTCGACGCCGCACCTGTCGCAGACGATGCCCTTGTAACGGATCCTCTTGTACTTACCGCAATGGCACTCCCAGTCCTTCTGGGGTCCGAAGATCCTTTCGCAGAAAAGGCCGTCCCTTTCTGGTTTTAATGTCCTGTAATTTATAGTTTCGGGTTTCTTTACCTCACCCCTTGACCATTCTCTGATTTTCTCAGGGGAAGCCAAACCAATCTTAATTGCATCAAAATTGTTCATTTCAAACATGGTCCCATCTCCCTTCTAATTAAGCCTAACGCATATGCCGGAATAAATCCGTCATATGCTTGCGCAGGATATGCCTGCGCGCCTCGCCTTCGTATGGCGTTTGAACAACATCAGCGGAGGACTGGCGACGTTGTTCAAAAATCTTCATCGTCCAGGTTATCATTGAATTCTTCCTCGTCTGAGAAGAGCTCTTCTCCCAGCGAATCGTCCAGATTGTCTCCGGGATTCGCGATCTCGCCTATATCGAAGTCGTCAATATCCAGATCCTCTTCGCCCAGATCTTCTCCGATGTCCTCATAATCGCCCAGCGGGGTCTCATCCTCGCGGCCTTCGATATTGACGTTGAGATCTTCAAGATCGTCTTCCGTCGATTCCTTGATGGCGATCTCTTCTCTCTCCTCGGAGTATACCTTGACGTCAAGCGCAAGGCTTTGCAATTCCTTGATCAAAACCTTGAACGATTCGGGGATGCCCGGTTCAGGCACATTCTCGCCCTTTACTATGGACTCGTATGTCTTGACCCTTCCCACAACGTCGTCTGATTTGACTGTGAGTATCTCCTGCAGCGTATATGCAGCGCCGTATGCTTCCAGCGCCCAAACTTCCATTTCTCCGAACCTCTGGCCGCCGAACTGCGCCTTGCCTCCGAGAGGCTGCTGTGTAACCAGCGAGTACGGTCCGGTCGAACGCGCATGGATCTTGTCGTCGACCAGGTGAGCCAGCTTGAGCATATACATGTATCCGACGGTAACGCGGTTTTCAAACGGCGTCCCAGTTCTGCCGTCATACAGTATGGTCTTGCCGTCTTCTCCCAGACCGGCTTTCTTAAGCGTTTCAACTATGTCATCTTCGGTTGCGCCGTCGAATACAGGCGTGGCAATCTTCCAGCCCAGCGCCTTGGCAGCGTAGCCAAGATGAACTTCGAGCACCTGCCCGATATTCATACGCGAAGGAACACCCAGAGGATTGAGGACTATCTCCAGAGGAGTGCCGTCGGGGAGGAAGGGCATGTCTTCAGCAGGGAGTATCCTTGAGATAACGCCCTTGTTACCGTGTCTTCCTGCCATCTTATCTCCGACAGATATCTTTCTCTTCTGAGCTATATAGCACCTTACCAGCTGATTGACTCCCGGCGGCAGCTCGTCTCCGTTCTCCCTCGTGAATACCTTGACGTCGACTATAATACCTGATTCGCCGTGCGGTACTCTCAGCGAAGTATCCCTGACCTCTCTCGCCTTTTCACCGAAGATGGCTCTCAGGAGTCTTTCCTCGGCTGTAAGCTCGGTTTCTCCTTTCGGAGTGACCTTGCCGACAAGTATGTCGCCTGCCCTGACTTCCGCGCCTATTCTGATGATACCCCTGTCGTCGAGGTCCTTGAGGGACTCTTCGCTGACGTTCGGTATATCGCGCGTGATCTCTTCAGGTCCGAGCTTGGTGTCCCTGGATTCCGCTTCATACTCTTCTATGTGTATCGACGTGAAGACGTCCTCCATTACGAGCTTTTCGCTTATGAGTATAGCGTCTTCGTAGTTGTAACCTTCCCAGGTCATAAAGCCTATGAGTATGTTCCTGCCAAGTGCGATCTCGCCAAGTTCCGTGGACGGGCCGTCTGCGATGACGTCTCCCTTGTCCACAACTTCGCCCTTCCTGACGATCGGTCTTTGGTTCGTACAGGTACCCTGGTTGGAACGAATATATTTCAGTAATCTGTAAGTATCCTTCTTGCCGTCCTTGGTGCGGATGACTATATCGCTTGCCGAAACCTTTTCGATAGTACCTGCATTTTTGGCAAGCACGACGGTTCCGGAGTCCTTCGCAGCCTTATACTCGATACCCGTACCGACTATAGGCGACTGGGGCTTGATAAGCGGCACAGCCTGGCGTTGCATGTTCGAACCCATGAGGGCGCGGTTTGCGTCGTCGTTTTCAAGGAACGGTATCATGGCGGTCGCTACCGAAACGAGCTGTTTGGGCGAAACGTCCATGTAATCCACACGGTTGCTTTCTACCTGCAGGATATCGTCTCTGAACCTTGAAAGCACCTTCTTGTCCTTGAAACTGCCGTCCTCGGCTATCGGCTCGTTTGCCTGCGCCACGATATATTTATCTTCCTCGTCCGCAGTGAGGTAATCTATCTGTTCCGTTACTTTTCCGGCGGCCTTGTTAATCTTTCTGTACGGAGCTTCGATAAAACCGTACTCGTTTATACGCGCATAGGTGCTGAGAGAACCTATCAAACCGATGTTAGGACCTTCAGGCGTCTCTATCGGGCACATACGGCCATAATGCGAATGATGAACGTCTCGGACTTCGAATCCCGCTCTCTCCCTGCTCAAACCGCCGGGGCCGAGGGCACTCAGCCTTCTCTTGTGTGTCAGCTCTGCCAGAGGGTTGGTCTGGTCCATGAACTGCGACAGCTGGCTGCTTCCGAAGAATTCCTTGATCGCGGCAGCTACAGGCCTTATATTGATGAGTGCCTGCGGCGTTACTATATCTATGTCCTGAATGGTCATTCTTTCCCTGACCACTCTCTCCATCCTTGCAAGACCTATCCTGAACTGGTTCTGCAGGAGTTCGCCAACGCAGCGCAGCCTCCTGTTGCCCAGATGGTCGATATCATCGTCGGAGCCAACACCGTAGCTTAAGTGTATAAGGTAATTAATCGACGATATGATATCCTCTACGGTTATATACTTGGGCACCAGTTCATCGACGTTTTCCATGATTGCCTTGTGGAGATCGGCTTCGGCGGTGTTTTCCTCCATCAGCTTTTTAAGCGTCTCAAAACGGACCTTCTCCGTTATACCGGTATCGTGTATGTCGAATTCGACAAACGCATCGAGATCTACAGTACCGTTTCCGATAACGCCTATCTTTTTTCCTTCAATATTGAGATATACCGTATTGATACCTGCGTTCTGGATCGCCTTGGCTTTTTCCCTGTCGATCAATTCGTCCTCATTCGCAAATATCTCGCCGGTCTCGGGATGAACGACCTTTTCAGCCGCTCTGTAACCCGATATCCTCGAGCCGATAGAAAGCTTCTTGTTGAATTTGAAACGCCCGAATTTGGCAAGGTCATACCTCTTGGGATCGAAGAACAGACCGTTTATAAGCGTGGTTGCACTTTCCACCGTCGGCGGTTCTCCCGGTCTCAGCCTCTTGTATATTTCGATAAGACCTTCGTCCTTGGTCTTTGCATTATCTTTTTGAATAGTGGCAAGAATTCTCTCATCTTCTCCGAGCAGCTCGGTGATCTGAATATCCGTTCCATAACCGAGCGCGCGAAGCAATACGGTGATCGGAAGCTTCCTGGTTCTATCTATTCTGACCCACATAACGTCGTTCGAATCGGTTTCGTATTCGAGCCATGCGCCCCTATTCGGTATTACAGTAGCAGAAAAAAGCTGTTTTCCTGTCCTGTCCACCTTCTTTGCATAATACATGCCGGGGGATCTGACGAGCTGGCTGACTATTACCCTCTCCGCACCGTTGATAATAAACGTTCCGTTATCGGTCATCAGAGGAAAATCGCCCATGAATATTTCCTGCTCCTTGACCTCGCCCGTTTCCTTATTGATAAGACGCACCTTTACCTTGAGAGGAGCCGAATATGTAGTATCCCTTTCCTTGCATTCCTCAACGCTGTACTTGGGGTTGTCGTCCTCGAGCTTGTAGTCGGGAAATTCCAGTATCAGATTGCCCGTATAATCCTGAATGGGCGAAACGTCCCTGAATACTTCGCGCAGCCCTTCCTCAAGGAACCATTTGTAGGAATTCTTCTGCACCTCGATGAGATTGGGCATTTCCAGAACTTCATCTATTCTGGAATAGCTCATCCTTGTATTCCGGCCCAGTTGTACGGGATGTACCATTAAAAATCACCTCATAAATTATGACTTGTAGTAAATCGAACATCTCTTTTCGGGGCAAAAGCCCTGTACATGAAAGGCTTGCATTCATGCAATCAAACCGGATCACCGGTCAGTCGGCATAGCTGACTCACCGATGTATATTAAAGCTTTTAGTAGTATTATTAAAAGCTTTGGGGGCTAACTCATCACGAAGTAATTCTACCTTGTGCAATTTGCATAAAATTGCCGACCGTAAAATTACCTCATTAATTAATTATTAACAATTCTTGTCTTCTTTATTCCCCTGTGCTATAATCATTTTGTCGAACGAATTCGATCTATTGTCTGAATAAAAAAGTCCAACTTCTGATTATAACGCAGTTTATAATTTTAACACACCGTTGCCAACTTGTCAACGGATTTTTAACGTGCAATTAGCAGATTTTGTGAACTTTGCTAACCACCTTGACAAAAGACTCCGACCAAGCGATAAGGTCAGAGTCTTTTATTATTAGTGCAATCGGGAAAAGGAATCACTTATACTTTTTGTTATATATCCTGTAAAGAAATACTGCCGCTTCCGCTCTTGTTACAGCACTGCGGGGGTTTATCCTGTCTCCCGAACCCTCGATAAATCCTTCTTTAACCATAATTGCCATACTCTCGGCCGCATAACCCGAAATCTCCGTTCTGTCCGAAAACACGTCCAAAACCGAGGGTTCGGCAGCCTGTACCATTTTCAACATTTTAAGTGCACGGGCTGTCAGTGCCATCATATCCTGCCTGGTTATCCGACTGTTGGGATTGAACCTGTTGTTCCCGTCCCCATCGGAGAGGCCAAGCTTCTTTGCGATTCCAACTTCTTTATAATAATCCATACCGGGCTCTATATCAACAAAATTGGTATCGAAACTCGTTGAAAGACCTAAAGCTCTTACCAGCATCACAAGGAAATCAGCCCTTGTTATGTCGGTACCCGGTGAAAAAGTATCTTTTCCGGTACCATCTGCGATTCCCTTGGAAGCCAGTATTTCTATCTGACTCTTTGCCCATTTGTATTTGCCTGTGTCCGAGAAGGTCTTCTGTACATAAGATACCGCGAAGCAGCTGAAATGTGTAACAGAAAAAGTTACTTCCCCGGTATCCGGATCATATCTGCCGTTCGGTACGGATATGACTTTCCCTTCACCGTCGATATACCATACAACTATATGCTCCGGATCTTTCAACTCCTCCGGGGTTGGTTCATATGGTATGGATACCGTTACAGGCGCATCGGGATTGTTCCAATAAACAACCTTGCCATCGAGTTTCAATGAAAATTCCAAAACCGGTCTGCTGCCGATTGATTTCTTAACTTCGGATGAAAGCTTGCTAACATCAGCCTTTTCTATGGAAATAACAGCGGATTTTGCATTGCCGGCTATCTCTGCCGTCAGCATATTGGAAGGTAAGGATAGGACAGCCATATCATTACAGACTTCAAAATACTTTCCTGCCGCCCCCGATAACTCTGAGACCGGGATGCTTATTTCAGCACCTTCCGTCTTATAAGGCGCAGGGTCGTATACAGGTTTCGGCAATTCAAACGGAACTTTAATATTTATCGGCTCCGATACGTTTTCCGCACTGTCCGCTATATAAATCTGCCAGAGACCCGATTTCAGGCCGGAGACATTTATCCTCGCTTTTGTGGAAGGCTGTTCCAGTTCCAGCTTTATGCTTCCGCCCGTAACAATATCCAGTGCAGCCTTGCTGGTATAATCCGTCTTTCCTTTCGGTACGAAATACAGAGTTCCATATACTCCAAAATCATTGCAGCTTACATCACCTTCCATTCTATTCAGCGCGTTGAACCGCAATGTAGGCGGAGTATTGTCCACAATCATTAAAGCCCTGATATCATTACTGGTCGAGTAGATACCTTTACATTTTACCGGGACAAAGCCGGGTTGGCTGAGCGCAATTTCGCAAGAAGCATCCGTATAGGTAACAAATGCCCGGTACGATCCGTTGCTATCCGTATAACCTTCGGTATCGCTGCCTTTTATGGAAACCTTGATCCCTTGAAGCGCCGAACCGGATGTATTCGTCGTACTAACCCTTAAATAAGACATGCTGACGCCGTCGCTGTTTTTGAGCGTGCCGGGGTCTAATTTCTCACCCAATCCTGTTCCATGTCCTACGTGCTGTGCGGCATTTTCATCGGACTCGTCTGCATCGCCTGTTGCGATAACAACCGGTGTATTCGAAATTGTCACGTTTGCACCGGCGCCGTGAGAACCGCCGCCTATGCCAGCCGCATTACTACCGCCGGTCGCTTCTATGGTTCCTCCGCCGATTCCGATCGTTACGCCCGCTCCATTGGATCCGCCACCGATGCCTGCCCCACCGGAACCGCCAAGCGCATTGACCGTTCCATTATTAATAGTTATTATACCGCCTGCTCCATCGGCTCCGCCGCCGATACCTGCTCCAAACATGGCGCCTTTTGCACTTACAGTGCCTGCGTTAATGGTTATGGTTCCGCCGTTTCCACCATTTCCACCGCCAATACCTGCTCCATCCGAATTATCCCAGCTTCCGTCGCCGCTGGTCGCAGTGACGTTTCCTCCATTTATGACAATATTGCCGCCATTTCCTTTCAGGCCTCCGCCTATGCCGGCTCCATCAGATTTACAGGTAGCGGTTACGGTTCCGCCGCTTATCGTTATATTTCCGCCATCGTTGCCGACGGTCTGTTCAGTGTCAAGATTTCCTCCGCCTATCCCTGCTCCTCCAAAAGCGCTGTAAGCCGTTACAACCCCATCGCTTATGCTTATATTTTCGCCCTGTCCGCCGACACCGCCGCCGATACCTGCTCCCTGAACTCCTGCGGTCGCAGAAACCGTGCCTCCGCTTATGCTTATATTACCGCTTGCTCCCCCGCTTCCTCCACCGATACCGGCCGCATATGTACCTCCGACAACATTTATGTTACCTCCGCCGATGTTGATCGTGCCGCCTGATTCAGCACTTCCTCCGCCTATGCCCGCTCCGGCCCAGTCACCATCAGCCGGCACGGTAACGACGCCTCCTGTTATGTTTATACTGCCGACTGTTCCCGAACCGCCGCCGCCGATTCCGGCTGCTCCGTTTCCCCGGACTGCAGTAACCGTGCCTCCGCTGATATTTATCGTACCGCCTGTTCCTTCGCTTCCATTCCCGATAGCGGACGCACCAAAACCGGTTGCGTTAACTGTTCCACCGCTGATGTTTATAATTCCGGCCGAACCGCCCCAGCCTCCTCCGATCGCCGCTCCGGGCCCACCGGTTGTTGCCGTTACAGTACCGCCGCTTATATCTATTGTACCGCCGTCACCTTCTCCCGGAAGATTTGCGTAGCTTTCACGCCCTCCCCCGATGCCGGCTCCTCCATACGAGCCATTTGTACTTACCGTACCGCCGCTTATATTTATCGTACCGCCGGCGCCTGTCCAACCTCCGCCGATTCCTGCCGCATAGACACCACCGGATGCTGTTACCGTACCGCCGCTTATATTGATAATACCTCCGGATTCTCCGTTATTTCCTCCGATCCCTGCCGCAAAGCTGCCTCCGGATACTGTCAGGTCGGCTCCCGCATCTTCGGTCACTCCTGACTCCTTATCTATAGTAACGACAACTCCGGCGGGCACATGGATGCCTGCTTTTCCTCCGCTTCCCTCGGCTCTGCAATTTCCTTTGATATATAACTTATGATCAAAAGCTCCCGTGCTGCCGAAATCTATTCCTGCTTTTCCGTCAGGCGCTTTTATTCTAAAATTCTCAAGTGTAAGTTCAAGCGCCTCTGTCCTGCCTCCCTCGACAACAACACATGCGCCTGTGGTATTGGCTATCATTTCGTCCGTGACACTATCGGAATACGCTATCTTTATTGACTTTACCGTATTCCCAATCGTCAACTCTCCTGTAAATGGCTCGGTAAACTCAACGAGTTCATCGTATGAAGCAAACTTTTCATCTCCCGATCCCGGCGGTTCCGTTCCGGCAGCTACCGGCATACATGGCAGTATAACCAATAAGAAAGAAAACGCCAGAGTGAGGCTGATCATTTTTTTCATTTTTTCCATTCCCTTCAGCAATTTTTGTTCAGATTTTCAAGATTTCATAAGATTTCCGTTATGATTTATGAATAGTACTACAGACTATTATTGATATTTTTAGTATACCATAATTCAACAAATTTTTCAGTCTCACTTATTTGCATTATTCCTAAAAATACAAAAAATGCCCCCGGTTGACCCAGAGGCATTTAGTTTCGTTGATTCGGTTTTGAAATGGATTATTTGATTTCGATAGTTGCGCCGACTTCTTTGAACTTTGCTTCGATGGAAGTAGCTTCTTCCTTCGGAACGTTTTCCTTGACAGTCTTAGGAGCTCCGTCAACGAGATCCTTTGCTTCCTTCAGTCCGAGGCCGGTGATTTCCCTGACAACCTTGATAACCTTGATCTTGTCAGCGCCGACTTCCTTCAGGATTACGTTGAATTCGGTCTTTTCTTCAGCTGCCGGAGCTGCTGCCGCACCTGCTGCAGGAGCTGCTGCTACTGCTACGGGAGCTGCTGCGGATACGCCGAATTCTTCCTCAAGAGCCTTTACGAGTTCGGACAGTTCGAGAACTGTCAATGCCTTTACGTCTTCAATCATCTTTGTAACTTTATCGCTAGCCATTTTAAAAAACCTCCATAATTTTTAATTTAATAATTTGTAATTGATATCTTTCATTGATACATTAAGCAGTTGCTTTCTGTTCCGCTATCGCATTCAATGCGACTGCCAGACCTCTGATATTTCCATTCAGGACATTGACCAAACCGGATATCGGTGCGTTGAAACCACCAAGCACTCTTGCGATGAGCACTTCTCTCGGCGGCAGTTCGGCCAGAGCCTTTACGCCGCTTGCATCGATGACCTTTCCTTCGACAACGCCGACTTTTATCTCGAGCTTATCATACTTCTTGGCGAATTCGCTCAAAACCTTTGCAGACGCTACCGGATCCACGCTTGAAGCCATTGCTGTAGGACCGTTCAGGTAGGTATCCAGACCTTCGAGTCCATTTTCATTGGCTGCGAATCGGGTCAGAGTATTCTTTACAACCTTGTATTCAACGCCAGCCTTCCTCAAAGCACTTCTAAGCTCGGTATCCTGCTCAACTGTCAAGCCTCTGTAATCAGCAAAAACCATACCCTTTGCTGCCTTCATCTTGCTGCTGATACTATTGATAACTTCACGCTTCTGATTTAAGGTATTTTCCTTAGGCAAATCTTACACCTCCTTTGAATGTTTTAAGGGTAATACGCGCCCTGCGGCGCTAAACATTCGTTTTGAATGTTTTAGAGGAAATTCGCGCCTTTCGGCGCTAAACATTCGTTTTGAATGTATTGGAGATAAAAAACCCTTGTATATCTACACACAGCAGACACACAAGGGTTAAGCACCTATATAATAAACGCTTTACCTCGGCAGGCCGGCTTTCGCCAGTTAAGCTTTTGCACCTGCTGTCTGCGGCATGTGACATATTCAATTACGTTCAAACCGTTTCATTGACCTAAATCATAATACAGTATTATTTCCGGTTTGTAAAGTATTATTTGTAACGCATCGTTATTACTCGGTAACCTTACCGGGGTTGACCTTGATGCCGGGGCCCATGGTCGAGGTTACGACTACGCTCTTCAGGTACTGGCCTTTTGCTGCTACCGGCTTTGCCTTCAGGATAGCGTCCATAAGAGTATGGAAGTTGTCCGTCAGTTTTTCGAGATCGAAGGAAGCTTTTCCGATCGGGCAGTGGATGATATTTGTTTTATCAAGCCTGTACTCGATCTTACCTGCTTTGATCTCGGAAATGGCCCTAGCCACATCCATTGTAACAGTTCCTGCTTTCGGGTTCGGCATGAGGCCCTTGGGGCCGAGCACCTTACCGAGTCTACCTACAACACCCATCATATCAGGGGTTGCAACGACTACATCGAAATCGAACCAGTTTTCATTCTGAATCTTTGCTACCATATCTTCAGCGCCTACAAAATCTGCGCCGCCCTGCTCAGCTTCCTTGGCTTTGTCGCCCTTGGCGAATACGAGCACTCTTACAACCTTGCCGGTACCGTGCGGAAGAACGACCGCGCCTCTGACCTGCTGGTCTGCGTGCCTTGAGTCGACGCCGAGCTTTATATGAGCTTCGACTGTTTCATCGAATTTGGCTTTGGCCGTTTTCTTTACAAGATCCATAGCCTGGTTGGGATCATACAGTGCAGCTCTGTCGACGAGTTTGGCACTCTCGTTATATTTCTTTCCTCTCTTCATTACTATCCTCTCCTTCGTGGTAAAATTTTCGGAAACCCAGGTTCCCTCCCACTTTTCAGGTCCTGTTATTCTTCTACTACGATACCCATGCTTCTGGCTGTACCTGCGATCATGCTTGTAGCTGATTCGATGCTTGCCGCGTTCAGGTCGGGCATCTTCATTTCGGCGATCTTTCTTACTTCCGCCAATTTGATCGTTGCAACCTTTTCCTTATTCGGTTTACCGGAACCGCTTTCGATCTTGCATGCCTTCTTCAGAAGCACTGCCGCCGGAGGAGTCTTCGTAATGAATGAGAACGATCTGTCAGCATAAATAGTGATGACGACAGGAATTATCAATCCTGCATCCTTTGCAGTTCTCTCATTGAACTCCTTGCAAAATCCCATGATGTTAACACCATGCTGTCCTAAAGCTGGTCCAACCGGTGGAGCCGGAGTTGCCTTCCCCGCAGGAATCTGTAACTTTACATAACCAGTAATCTTCTTTGCCATGGCTTTAAATCCACCTCCCAATTCTTTATTGCGGAATTCGTTATAAACTTCAAATTGTTGTTTTCTAACGCGTTCCTAAATTTTTGCTCTTTATAGCAAGAGGCCTAATGGCCTGCCAACTATCCGATCATAATTTCTGGATCTGTGTCAATTCCAATTCTACGGGCGTTTCCCTGCCGAACATGGATACCGCGACACGTACTTTCTTCTTCTCGATATTGATCTCTTCGACAATGCCTATGAAGTTTTCAAGAGGTCCGTTTATTACCCTGACGTTGTCATTCACTTCATAATCGAGTACCGGCGCGAATTCTTCCACGCCCATGATCCTTACTTCTTCATCAGTGAGCGGCACAGGTTTCGATCCCGGTCCGACAAAGCCGGTCACACCTCTGGTATTTCTTACGACATACCAGGATTCGTCCGTCATCATCATTTTGACCAGAACATAACCCGGGAACACTTTTCTGAGAGTGGCCTTTTTCTTGCCATCCTTTATCTCGATCTGTTCTTCCATTGGAACAACGATATCGAGAATGTGTTCCTGCATGCTCCTGTTTTCAACAATCTTTTCCAGATTGGCCTTAACCTTGTTCTCATAGCCGGAATAGGTATGTACGACATACCATTTGGCTTCTTCGGGCATATCATTGACAATCATCAGATGTCCTCCTTCATTATCTGTTCAGAGTCCATTCGATCACTTTGCCAAGGACTGTATCCGAAGCCCAGATAATGATCCCGATAACAAGGCAAATACCCAGTACTGAAACAGTATTATTTATCAGCTGAGCTCTTGTAGGCCAGATAACCTTCTTCAATTCTGTCCTGATATCTTTTGCAAATCTGGATATCCTTTTGCCAAAAGCGGCTAACTTGGATGTGCGTGCGTTCTCAGTCATTTTTGTGCACCTCCGCAGATTTATTTCGTTTCCTTGTGTAAAGTGTGCTTATGGCAGAACTTGCAGTATTTTTTCATTTCGATCCTGTCGGGATCATTCTTCTTATTCTTCATGGTGTTGTAATTTCTCTGCTTGCAATCCTGGCATGCCATTACGATTTTGACTCTCATTTATAACACCTCCAGCCCCTGTGTTGTAATTCAGGGTACACTTAGTATTTATTAAAGCGCCCTTTTTCAGTATCCCGTAAATTTACAGCACAAAAAAAAGGCCTCCGAGACGGAGCAATAACTAATTTAACATACAAACATATATTTGTCAAGGACAAAAAAGCGGAGCGATTCAGATACGATCGGGTCAGGCATCGATCAATTCGTCTATCGGCGCGCCGGGTGGTACTATGGGAAACACCTTGTCGTCCATGCCGATCTCGAAATTGATTAAAACAGGTTTGTCTTTTGAGGCCAGAGCCTTCTTGAAAGCTGCGTCGACCTCTTCCGGCCTGGCAACGTTGATGCCTATGGCGCCGAAAGCCTCCGCGAGCGCCACGAAATCGGTTCCCCGGTCTATGGTAGTAGCGGAGAAACGGCCGTCGTAAAACATCTGCTGCCACTGTCTTACCATTCCGAGCACGTGGTTGTTCAGTATGGCGATGATCACAGGAAGCTTATACTCGACAGCTGTGGCAAGCTCCGTGCAGTTCATACGGAAACTGCCGTCACCGGCTATGTTGATGACCTTCTTTTCCGGTCTCCCCAATTGAGCTCCGATACACGCGCCAAGTCCATAACCCATGGTGCCGAGGCCGCCTGACGATATGAACTGCCTTGGCGCGGTATATTTATAGAATTGCGCCGCCCAGAGCTGATTCTGTCCGACTTCCGTTGTTATTAGCGCGTCCCCGGCGGTCAGCTCATACAGCCTTTCAATTATATAATGCGGCTTAAGGGCGCCTTCCCCATCATATTTCAAGGGATATTGCCGCTTCCATTCACCGATCTTTCTATTCCAATCCATTTTTTCATGCGGCTCCATGCGGTCTGTCAGAGCAGATAGTATTTCCCTGATATTGCCGACGAGAGGATAGTGTACGGTTATATTTTTCCCGATCTCTGCAGGGTCGATATCGATATGCATTATTTTGGCGTTGGGAGCAAAGCTCTTAACATTGCTTATGACCCTGTCGCTGAACCTGGCTCCGACGGCGATGAACAGATCCGCTTCGGAAACAGCCATATTGGACGTCCTTGTGCCGTGCATTCCGACAAGTCCGGTAAAAAGCCTGTGGGCGCCGGGAAAGGAACCGAGCCCCATCAAGGTCGTAGTGACCGGGATGCCGGCCTTTTCTGCAAACCTAGCCAGTTCCGGGGCCGCGCCTGCGATCGACACACCCCCGCCCGAGAGTATTATCGGCTTTTGGGAAGCATTTATCACTTCTGCAGCCCGATCCAGCTCCCTCGTAGTTGCACCGACAGGAGGGTATTCGATCGCATCAGGCTTGACGGGTTCATATTCCGCGTATGCAGCCGTCACGTCCTTGCATATGTCTACCAGAACCGGCCCGGGCCGGCCGCTTGCCGCTATTCTGAAGGCCTCCCTGACAATGCCGGCCAGTTTGTTTACATCCTTTACGATATAGTTGTGCTTTGTAACAGGCATGGTTATGCCTGTTATGTCAACTTCCTGGAAGGAATCCTTTCCCAGGAGCGCTGTTGAAACCTGACCTGTTATAGCCACCATTGGAACGGAATCCATGTAGGCGGTCGCTATCCCTGTTACAAGGTTCGTAGCGCCGGGTCCGGACGTAGCGATACAGACGCCGGTTTTTCCGGTTGCGCGCGCATATCCGTCGGCTGCGTGGGACGCGCCCTGCTCATGTGAGGTCAGAATGTGCCTTATCTCATTTCTGGCTTTATAAAGAGCATCATATATATTGAGCACCGCACCGCCGGGAAATCCAAACACGGTATCGACGCCCTGCTCTTTCAGGCATTCGATCAATATATCCGAACCGTTCAGTCTCATATAACCAACCTCCAAAATACACAAGAACCTTATTTCAGTACAGCGCCCGTGCTGGCCGACGTAACAAGCCGTGCGTACCTTCCGAGGTATCCTGTCGTGATCCTGGGCTGAGGCGCTTTCCATGAAGCCATCCTGCGCTTCAGTTCCTCATCCGGCACCTCGACGTTCAGCCTGCCTTCCGGTATGTCGATATCTATGATGTCCCCTTCGTGAACTGCCGCGATCATACCGCCTTCCATGGCCTCCGGCGATACGTGGCCTATAGACGCACCCTTCGATGCGCCGGAGAATCTGCCGTCAGTAATCAGCGCCACGTCCTTGTCAAGGCCCATTCCCGCTATTGCCGACGTCGGCCCCAGCATCTCGCGCATTCCCGGTCCTCCCTTGGGTCCTTCATACCTTATTATAACAACGTCACCTTTTTTGATCCGACCCCCGTAAATGGCAGCTATCGCATCATCTTCGGAATCGTAGACTCTCGCGGGTCCTTTGTGCACGAGCATTTCCCTGGCAACGGCAGAACGCTTCACAACAGCGCCGTCAACGGCAATATTGCCTCTTAGTATGGCAATGCCGCCCGTCGTGCTGTAAGGCTCCTCTACGCTCCTTATAACTTCTTTATCTACGATCTCAGCCTTGTTGATATTCTCGCCCACTGTTTTCCCTGTCACTGTCATCAGGTCGAGATGCAGGAGGTCTTTCCTGGAGAGTTCCTTCATTACCGCCTGTACTCCCCCCGCAGCGTAAAGGTCCTGCACATGATGCTCTCCTGCCGGCGCAAGCCTGCAAAGATTGGGCGCCCTGCTGCTGAAATCGTTGATTATATCCAGATTTATTACAATCCCAAGCTCGTTAGCTATTGCAGGCAGGTGTAAAACCGAATTGGTCGAACAGCCGAGCGCCATATCTACGACAAGCGCATTTTCGAAAGCTTTATCAGTCATTATATCCGATGGTCTGATACACTTTTCGACAAGCTCCATTACCTTCATGCCGGCCGTCTTGGCAAGGCGGATCCTTTCCGCGTATACGGCGGGGATCGTACCGTTCCCTGTCAGTCCCATTCCTATGACTTCCGTCAGGCAATTCATCGAATTTGCCGTAAACATGCCGGCGCAGGAACCGCAGCCTGGACAGGCGCGATCCTCATATTCCGCAACCTCTTCCTCGGACATCAGTCCGGCCTTGCAGGCGCCTACAGCTTCAAACATGCTGTTGAGGTCGAGCTGTTTACCCTTGTACTTTACCGAGAGCATGGGACCGCCGCTGATCACTACGGAAGGCACATTGAGCCTTGCCGCAGCCATAAGCATCCCTGGCACTATCTTGTCGCAGTTCGGGATGAAAACCATGCCGTCGAAGCCGTGGGCGCGTCCCATGGATTCGCAAGAATCCGCAATAAGCTCCCTTGAAGCAAGAGAATACTTCATCCCTTCATGGCCCATCGCTATCCCGTCGCATACGCCGATACAGCCGAACTCGACCGGTGTCCCGCCTGCCAGCCTGATCCCGGCTTTCACTGCTTCCGCTATATTATTCAGGTGTATATGTCCCGGTACTATATCGTTTCTTGAATTGACCACTCCGATGAGCGGCCTTCCGATCTCCTCGTCGGTATAGCCCATCGCTTTGAACAACGCCCTGTGGGGAGCCTTTTCAACGCCTTTTTTTACAATATCGCTCTTCACTATATAGACCCGCCTTTCTTAAAAAACAATATCCCGTCGAGATTATAAATCTTCCGTTAACTAACCGAATAGCCGGGTAAAACATCTCCCGGCTATAGTTTAAAGCTATTCTACACCTATTTGGCGCGAATTGTCTATAAATAAGTACATAAAAGGTCAAAAGCGTTCATTTTTGAACAGCCAAGCATAATATTCATTAACTGAAACAAAAGAACCGTCCTATGTTTCACTGTCAGGCCGCCACAGGCGGGAAAAGCCAGTTTATGATGAAATTGTTGTCATAAAATCCTCCGGCAAACATGGAAGTCCCGAGGCTGTTGAAAATACCGGCGAACTTGGGGTTCGCATTGAAAAGCACCAGTATGGCGCACAGTATGTATACGGCAAGCACACCCTGAGCTCCGCCAAGTATGAAGCCTCCCAGCTTATTAACCTGCTTGAAGAGCGGCAGTGCGGAAATCCCTTTAAGAAGCAGGCCGATAAACCCCGCAACTATCCTGAGAACGATATAAAGCAGTATCAGGCTGAGAACGGAAATTATCGTCATCGTCAGCTCTTCTCCTATTGCATTAACAATGCTGTCTGTATTGATGAGCTCGGATGGCGAAGGAAGACCCCCGAGCATCGATTGCTTAAGAAAGCCCGGCAGGGGAAGCGTGCCCAGCATAGCTTCGGCTCCGGCGGTACCGGTGGCTGCCGCGTCAGGAGCAGAGACTGCCTGATGGCTCAATAGCGGTAGATTTTTAACGACCGCATTTTTTATAGAGCTGTATACAGGCGTATTTTTCAATAAAGCTGTTACTACAGGTGAGAATTTGATTGAGACGTAAATGCACGCAAAAAATGCGACCAGCTTGTAAATTGACAGAATAAAGCCCTTATACATTCCGTAGATCGCAAATGCCGCAATCAGGCCAATCACTAAATAATCGCTCCAGTTCATACTTCCTCCCGCCCGCCGGCTCATACCGGCTTGTTATTTTAACATTTCATCAGCCAAAGTTTACGACGGCTACCTCATGATCCGTTATGACAGCCGCCTGCTGTCTACTGAAAAAGTAAACCTGGGAAATGGGCGCCCCCGCATGGTATCCTGCAATATTCCGGCATTTTTCATCATAGAAATAAACTGTATCAGCCGTATTAACGGATATGATCCCCTTATAGGCGCTGAGCCCCGACGGCTTACCCTCGAGGCTTCCCGACGCATATTTCTTCCCGTCAGCATTGAATATCTCGAGTACATAGCCTTTATCGCCTTCAGCAGCAGCTACAGCCAGACGACGGCTGTTGGATAAGCCGGCTCCTGCCACGCTGCCGAACTGTTTTTCCCACAGCACCTTGCCCGAAGTGTCAAAGGCTGCGACCGACCTGTCGCCTGCCGCAAAGATTTTATTTTTATCAAAGAACCAGAAAATGGGGAGAAGCTCCCCGGACGCGTCGAAGGACAGCTCTGAAAGAGCCTTGCCTTTCATATCATAGAATTTATAGTGCGAATAGACGCCCGCGGCGCCGGTACCTATCCCCGAGACCGCGAGGCTGTCCCCGGAAGGCGAAATACCTGCCGATACTGTAAAGTCATTTGCTATAACTATTTGGAAGAGCTCAAGCCCGTGCGGTTCGATGACTCTTATGATATTGTTGTCCCTTTTGGCCGACGTTACGGCAGTCGCATAACCGTCGCCGCTTATATCCGCGTTCAGCGCGGGTTCGTCGAGCTTTTCCCGGTAACGTATCCCCTTATCGTCGAGCACGCATATTTCGGTAGATCCGAGATCGGCGACCACAAGAAACGACCCGTTCTTTTTTATGACCGGATTATTGAATGCTATATTCTCAGTGCGTACGACTTCCCCCGTTTTGTCCATAAACCAAATGCCGCCGCTGCTGCATTTTACTATGTAATCGTTGTATACCGCGAACGACGCGTTCTCGTTCTTGTCATATTCGAAGGAATATTCCTTGTTTGCTTCCTGTATACTGCCAATATTGGAAAAACTGATTTTTTGAAGGATATCCTTCAGGCCTGCGGCAGGGTCCAAGCTCTTCTGGTAGGTCAGGAAGGCTATCGTCAGGATGCAAAGGCACAGCAGCAGCGCGGATACCAGTCCTGCCACGCGGCCGCCCGGCTGCGTATTCTCCTGTTGCGGCTGAAGCTTCAATACACCCACCTCAATTTCGTCTTTTGCATAATTGGCCGTGAATTCCGCCGGAGGCGTATAATAGCCTTACAGCGTAAGGCTATTATACCATATAAATCTATTTCCTGCCATACTGTCTTGCCGTGCCCTTGCGCAGTTTTACTACGCCCTGCAGCAGGACGACAATGATCATGAAGAGGCCCAGATATCCGAAAACAGGGTAAACGGCGGATATGAGCCTGGAGAAGCCAAGCGTGGACAGAGGTACCGCGGCCGCGCATAACAGCAGAGTAACTATCCTGCGGTCGAATCTTACCAATGAAGCGACACGTTCCGTAAAGCAAAATCCGGAGGTCACGGCCGAAACGAACATAGCCAGCCATAGTATGACGGCGTACAGGCTTCCCGCAGATTCGCTGGAGCTTTTCAGTATCGACAGTATGGGAAGCTCCGCAGACAAAGCTTCAGGATAAAACAGAAATATCGAGATGTTGATGACAAATGCCGTAACACACAGCATCAGGCCTCCCAGTATCCCCCCGGCGATACCTGTCCTGCGCGTTTTGAGATATGGCAGCAGGCTGCACATTATGACTATCGCAGGTATGCAGTTATAGCTTACATAAAGCAGGGACGATACGAACCAGTTGCCGGTAATATGTTTAAGATAGCCTGTTATGCCTGCCGTTTCGGCCGAGTTGAAGATGATTATATATGTTCCCGCCAGTATTATCCCGATGACAAGAATAGGCGTAGTGACCGTACTGAGCGTCACGATCCCCTTTATTTTTGTCAGGATGAAAACCATGCAGACGGCTCCCATTATCAGTGTCGAATAATTGAAGGGTATACCGAGCCTGTCGGTAATCACGTGCCCCGACCCCGCCAGCATGATGCAGAACATGCAGAGCATGAAAATCGTTACGGCAGCTTCGATAATCCAGCCGGCCCACCACCCGAATACCGGGAACAGGAATTCCTCGAAATTCCTTATACGCTCAGTGCAGATCCTATCAAGTACAAAACCGCCGACTATTGCAAACAGAAAGCCCGCAAGCAGTATGCCATAAAAACCGCCCGATCTGTAAGTGGAAAAAAACTGCATTATTTCCTGTCCTGAAGCGAACCCCGCGCCGATAATGCTTGTAGCATAGATACACGCCACTTTGACGATGTTTTTGAACTCTACGGTCATGAAAAACAGCTCCAACATAGATTTGTATCATTCTATGTCGGAGCCGTCTGTCAAATAACCGAATCGGTTGGTTTTATGTGAGAACTTGCTCCAAGCAAAAGCGGCAGCTTAATTGTATATACTTATTTGCCCTGATTTGCCAGGAAGTCCATCATCGTCTTGTAGGAATCCTTCATTCCTATCACGCCATAGTCGACTTTGTTCTTCTTGACCAGGATGCCTGCGTACTGGCCGTTCCTGAGAACGTAATAGTAGTTGGCGTCCTTGGAGACGTATTCCACCTTCATATTTCCATTCTTGAGTGTGTAGTCGATCGTGACGTCGGCCGGTCCTGACGGTTTGGCATTCAGGTCGATATCGTCCAGCGTAATGCCTATCAATGCCTGGTAGAAGGTCCTGAACGGCTGTTTATCATCCTTGTCCTTGCCGGTCGCGTCCACGCCGTTGACAGTGAACTTATCCTTGTCGGAATCCGTCTTTCCGTTCGCATCCTTATAGGTATCAACGGTCATATGGGTTGTCTTGCCGTCCATCGTCAGGTCTATTGCCTTCACTTCGTCGATGTTCACGATATATGCGAATACATTCACTATTTCCTTGAGCGGTTTGTCAAGGAAGGTGTACTTCGATGGATCGATCGTGAATACTTCGTCGTTTCCGGACAGCTTGGCGTACATTTCAGAACCCTTAACCTTCTCGTCGCCGAGTTCGAGTTTGAACGCACCGGCTGTCGTGGTGTTGAAATCGAATACATAAGCCGGTTTGTCAAGGCCATACTGGGCGAGATCCGCAGGCTTCTCATCGACGAAATTTACGATTGCCGTCTGCGAAATCGCATCGAGCATCGGGGCCAAAGCCGTACCATTCGCACTGCCTTTGATCGGGCTGTTCATCGACCAGTCGACTTTGTTGGCATCCCTTGTCGCAGTGAAAATGTTGCCGCCGGCTCTGTCCATAGCCAGCGAAGTGATCATATCCGACGTGAGGGTATACGGAGTTTTAAGTCTCAGGCCGTTCTTGCCCGTTACCAGATAATCCCCGGTATAGGTGCTCACTGTATAAACCGTGTTCTTGTCGGCTGTTTTTACATAATATGAACTCCCGGTAGGCGTCAGGCTTCCGATCTCAAGTATCGCAGATTTTCCGCTCTTATCGGCGACAGTAACCTTCTTTGGCTTGTCGAGCCCATAAATGGCCAGATCCTTCGGATTCTCCTCAATTACCTTGTCAGCAACAACGGACGAAGCGTTGATAACGATACTGCTGAGGATGCTCGTATCGTACCTGATATCCTTAGGAGATACCAATACCCAATCCGAACCGCTCGGTTCGATCACGAACGTGCCGTCGGGATTATCAAGGGTCACAGACGCTATATCGGTAGAAACATAGTTCGTCAGCTTGATCGTCTCGGTTTCGGTCTTCGGCTGGTCGGCCGGCTTGTATTTATTTACCACGAAGTATGCACCGACAAGAAGCGCAACTATTACAACAAGAATAATTGCATTCCTGTACAATTTCATAAATGACGCCTCCTCAGGTATACCATCAGTCCTACGCCCAATATCAGCAGCGGCAGGACTATTACGAGCACGCCGCCCATAACGCTGGACTGGAGCTGAGTGATATTGATCGCATTGGTTTCATAGTTCTTGGTCGGCACGATTATTTCGTCCTTCTGTCCAATCATCCAGTTCATTGACTGTACGAAGAATGCGGCGCTGTTCATATAGTAATTGCCTAACAAACTGTCCTGCGCCGTCGCATCTGTCATAAACGATGCGTTACCTATTACAAGAAGCTTGGAAGGCTTTTCTCCGCCCTGGTTGTCAACTGCCACTGCAATATCCAAAGGTCCCTGCAGATCCTTTCCGCGGGACGGATTTACCATCTGCCCGACCGCAGTGTCGGAAGTAGACATCAAGGAAGTAGTCTTGATATATTCCTTGGCATTCTTCAGGATAGTTATACTCCTGGAATTGTTAAGAACTGTCTGTATCTGCTGCGGAATAATATCGTTCGACTTGACGTCCATTACCAAAGAGTTCTGATCGTTCGGCAAATGCCTGCTCTGATCGGTTTCGATTACTCTGTCATAATCCACCGACACGTTGTACTTGCTCAGCAGTTTGTTGAAATTGTCAAAAGTGGGATCGTTTGCGAGGTAATCGAACATGAAGATCACCTTGCCGCCTTTGACTATATAACTCTCCAGAAGATCGCTCTCATTGAGGGTGATATCGTTCTTGGGCGCCGCTTGTATAAGCATTGCCGCGTCATCGGGTATTTTCGGCGACGTAAGAAGGTCAAGCATCTTAACCTGGAAATTGTTGTTTTCCAAATAGGTCTTCAGGTTCGAAAAATTCGTACTCAGGTCGAGCTCGCTATGGCCTGTTGTGAAATACACGACCGGCGTCTCTTTTGAAGTCACATACTTTATAGCGCCGGTAAAGCCCTGTTCCGCATTGGAACCGGTCGTATACGGCTGGTATGTGTTCTGGTCGTACTGTACCTCAAAGAGGTCGTAATACTGCAGTTTCTTCTTCTTGTCGATACCGTTTATCTTGCTCCTGACAATGATATCCGTGCTTTGAAGAGCCATGGTATTGTCGGGATCCAGCTCTTTTATTATCGTCGGGTTCTTGTCGGGATCTACATACGAAACTTTGATATGCGGATTCTTGGCATACAGGCTCAAAAGATCCGTTACCTGTTTGTATTCACTGTCCGGAGTCAGTTTCTGATCATCGAACAAGCCGATTATCTCAACATCCTGTTTTAGATCTGCCAGTTCATTTTTAGTAATGTCCGTCAGGGAAAACAGCTTGTTGGCCGTGAGGTCAAGCTTGATGTCTGTCATGCCGACCAGGATGTTCGCCAGTATGGCGATAGCTATGACGGCTACTATCAGAATGATGGCATTGGATCCATATTTGAAATTCTTGCCTTTGAAAATGTTTTTAACTCCATTCTTATTTTCCATCTATATCACCCCTGACTCCAGCGTCTTTTTTCTATTACTCTAGTGGTGAGGAACAAAAATACAGCGATAAAACTGAGGTAGTACACAACAGGGCTGAGGCTGAGTATTCCTCTGCTGAAATCCTCATACCTGCTCATGAGGGAGAACCAGTTGAGTATTTTAGCAGCAAATCCTCCCACTACCGAGCTCAGCGATCCGGCAAGGTACATTATCAGAAGCGCTACGTAGCTGACGATTACCGAGACCACCTGGTTCTCGGAAAGAGAGGAGGCAAACACGCCTATTGAGATGAAGGTCATGCCCAGGAGTATGAAGCCTATATATCCTCCTACCAGATCGACTGTAAAGGTCCCGCCGAAAGCAAACAGAACAACCGGGTAAATGAACGATATTACAGTCATTATAAGAAATACGAAGCAGACTGCCAGGTATTTCCCGATTACCATCGAAGTGATGCTTGCAGGAGATGTGATCAGCAAAACTTCAGTTCCGTTTTTCCTGTCTTCCGCAAGGATCCTCATAGTAAGGATCGGTACGATTACCAGCAGGATAAAGCCCATTGTTGAAAGACTGTTGGTGAAGGAGCCCTGTCCGTACATCAGGTTCGGAAGAAAAAATATCGATGTTAGCAGCGTAAACAGGCCGATGAGTATATAAGCCATCGGTGAGTAAAAATATGATTTGACTTCTTTCCAGAATATTGCCGACATGAATTACTCGACCTCCTTTTCCTGGGTGACTATCTGCAGGAATATATCCTCAAGGCTCAAATTGAGGCTCTTCAATTCAAGTATCGGATAGCCAAGCTTAGCCATTGCAAAGAACAACGGTTTCCTGATGTCGATATCCTTATCGGACTCGACGATATAACTGAGTGATTCCCTGTCCTTTTCAACAGCTGTTTCAACATATTTGACTCCATAGATCTCTCTTATAGCATTTTCCACGGAGTTCTTGGGGCCCGCAACCGTTACGAGAAGCTTCGACGCCGCACCGAATCCCTTGGAAAGATTCTCCGGTGTATCGATAGCGGCAATCTCGCCCTTGTTTATTATGACGACCCGTTCGCAAACTGCGCTTACCTCAGGAAGGATGTGGGAACTCAGTATAATGGTGTGTTCCTTTCCCAACGCTTTGATAAGCCTGCGGATCTCGATGATCTGTTTCGGGTCAAGGCCGACGGTCGGCTCGTCCAAAATAAGGACTTCCGGACTTCCGACAAGTGCCTGTGCCAAACCTACCCTCTGCTTGTAACCCTTGGACAGGTTTTTGATAAGCCTGTTCCTGTGGTCTCCGATCTTTACCAGTTCCATAATGTCGCTGATCTGGCTTCTCTTGACCTTTCTGTCCACCGTTTTCAGGTCAGCGGCGAAATCAAGGTAATCCTTGACCGTCATGTCCATATATACAGGCGGCTGTTCGGGGAGGTAACCTATACGTTTTTTTACTTCCTTCGGTGATTCCAGGATATCGTAGCCACAGACCTTTACCGTGCCTTCGCTGGACGGCAGATAACCTGTTATGATATTCATGGTAGTGGATTTTCCTGCGCCGTTGGGGCCGAGAAAACCCAGAATCTCACCTTTTTCCACAGTAAAATTCAGATTGTTTACAGCTTTTATCTGACCATATCGCTTGGTCAAATTCTGTATTTCTATCATCTCTTTCCCTCCTGCCATTCATGTCGGTTTGACATACAATGCTAACAACATTATGAAAGATACTTTTTAATAAATTGTGAACAATCTGTAAAATCCAAAGCAATTTGCACCCGCAAATTGTCTTGCCCAGGCCACAATCCATTACAGCTAAAAAAGCCTCAGAACTGAGACTTTTTTAGCTTCACTTATTATATAGTTTTTTAAATTTCATTTCAAGATAAATATTAAGGCTGCCTGCGCCGCACAGGGAAGAAGCTTGCGACGACGGGTACCAGGAAGGACAGGCCTCCTACGATTAACCAGTCGTCCAATTTGAGCGGCACTGTCTTGAAAATGCCCTGAAGGGACGGAATATAAACGACCCCGAGGATCATAGCCAGCGATATCAGCACGGCAAATACAAGGTACAGGTTGTTCAGCAGCGGGATCTGGAATATGCTTTTTGTTTCAGACTTGCACTCGAACACATGTATGAGCTGTATCAGCATAAGTGTGACGAAGGCGCCCGTCCTTGCCGCTCCGACATCCGCGGTGAAATGAAGCATCGTGACATAGACTGCCAGTGTCGTCAAGCCAATCAGAACGCCCCTGGTCAGGATTATTGCGGCAAGTCCATGCGAGAAAATGCTTTCGTCCGGTCCCCTCGGCGGCCTCTTCATTACGTCCTTCTCGGGCGGATCGAAGCCAAGAGCTACCGCCGGCAGCCCATCAGTCACCAGGTTGACCCAGAGTATCTGTATGGGGAGCAAAGGTACCGGCAGACCTGCCAGCATGCCTATGAACATGTTGAGCACCTCGCCGATATTACATGCCAGCATGTACCGGATGAATTTACGGATGTTGTTGTAAATTACCCTGCCTTCCTCTATAGCCGCGATGATCGTGGCGAAATTGTCATCGAGCAGTACCATGGCGGAAGCTTCCTTGGTGACGTCGGTCCCCGTCTGGCCCATTGAAACGCCTATGTCCGCTTCCTTGATGGCAGGAGCATCGTTAACGCCGTCACCGGTCATGGCTACGATGTTCCCGAGTTTTTTAAGGGCTCTGACGATCATCAGCTTGTGCTTGGGTGAAACCCTTGCATATACGCTTACGTCCCCCGCGACCTTCTCTAGGCTTCTGTCATCCATTTTGTCCAATTCGGCGCCGGTCAGCACCTTTTCGCCTTCCTGGAAAATGTCGAGTTCCTTTGCTATCGCAACTGCAGTAAGCTTATGGTCTCCTGTGATCATGACGGGCTTGATACCCGCAAGCCTGCACTTCAGTACGGCTTCGGCAGCCTCCTGCCTCGGAGGGTCGAGCATGCCTATAAGGCCTGTGAATACAAGATCCGATTCCAGCGTTTCCTTGCGGTATCCTCCCGGTTCAAGCTTCTTATATGCAACGGCGATGACCCTGAGCGCTTCCCCTGCCATGCCGTCGTTAACCCTGCTTATCTTGGACCTCATTTCGGGAGTCAGGATCATCTCGCCTTTTGACTGATACACCTTCTTGCAGCTCTTAAGCAGGATGTCGGGAGCGCCTTTGGTAAATACGAAGGTTTCGCCTCTTTTATTGCCGCACACGACTGACATGCATTTTCTGTCGGAATCGAAAGGCAATTCGTCCGTTCGGCTATAGGCCGACCCGAGTTTCTCCGGCGTGAGCCCGGCTTTTGCGGATGCCACAAGCAGTGCGCCCTCGGTCGGATCGCCTTCGAATTCCCATTTCGATTCTCCTCCGGATGATCTCTTCAGCTCGGCGTTATTGCACACCCCGGCTATTTCCAGAGCAAATCTCAGTATCTGATCACCCTGAGGATCCGCATTCACACCGCCCGAATAGAAAGCTTTCCTGTCGTCTCTGCTTTCCTTTATCTGATATTGCCTCTCGGCTGTAACGATTTTTCTGACTGTCATTTTATTCTGTGTTAGAGTCCCGGTTTTGTCTGAACAGACGACCCCGGCGCAACCCAACGTTTCAACAGCCGGCAGTTTTCTTATTAGAGCGTTCCGTCTCAGCATGCGCTGCACTCCAAGCGCAAGCGATATCGTGACAATAGCGGGAAGTCCTTCCGGTACGGCCGCGACAGCGAGGCTTATGCCGGAGAGCAGCATCGAAAATACCTCCTCGCCCCTAAGTATACCCGATACGGCAACAATGGCACATATTATGAGGCAGCCTGCGGCTATTATTTTCCCGAGCCTCGCCAGCTTCTTCTGCAGGGGAGTGTCGTCCTCCTCTATGTTCTGTATCAGGTCGGCGATACCGCCCATTTCGGTATTCATGCCGGTTGCTGTGACTGATACCCTGGCTCTTCCTCCGGTGATACTGGTGCCCATGAAGACTCTGTTTTTTCTCTCCCAGCAGTCTTTCGGCGCGTCGTGGACTATCGGATATTTCTCGACCGGCAGGGATTCTCCTGTAAGGAGCGATTCATCGGTCTGAAGGTTTACACCTTCAAGTATGACTGCGTCGGCGGGAACCCGGTCGCCTGTTTCAAGCAGCACAAGATCTCCCGGAACAACCTGCTCCGCGGGTATGCTAGCCTGCCTGCCGCTGCGCAGCACCTTGGCCACGGGAGCCGCAAGGCTTTTGAGCGCCTCCATCGTCTTTTCGGTTTTGAATTCCTGAACGAAACCAAGCACTGCATTCAATATAACTATCGCTATTATGGTTATCGCTTCCGTTATGTCTCCCATAAAAGCGGAAATAACGGTCGACGCAATAAGTATTATGACCATTACGTCTGTAAATTGGCCCAATAAAAGCTTGACCGGCGATATTTTCTTCTTTTCAGCCAGAAGATTGGGGCCGTGTTCAAGCAGCTTTTTCCTGGCTTCCTTGTCACTTAGCCCGTTATGTATTTCATGTGTTTTATCGGGATTTTTCCTTATTGCGTCTTGTCTGTTCAAATAAGACACCCCTTTATGTCGGAATTATGCAAACGTATCCCTGCATCAGGTTTATGTCCTATTTTTATTCAAAAGCGGCATGGAATAGACCATGCCGCTTTTGTTAAATTGCATTATGTAATCAGTATGATTATATTGTTGGCAGTACATCACATGTTGATTTCATTGCTGAATCTATATGCTCTTTGAAAAACTCGGTAATGAAAATCAGATACAGCGTACTTTCGTATTGAGCCGGATGGTTTTATAGGGAGAACATTTGCGTAAAGACAATAGAGCCTGTTAATTCAAGCGAGTACCAGACAAAATCACGTCCTGTCCGAGCGGCGTGGACCCATAGGCGAGTCACGTTTGATTTTGTACTAAGGCTTGAACTTACAGGCTCTTTGGCTTGGAGCATCATTCTCACGATAAAACCGGCCGGCTCAATTGTCAAAACCCGGTAATGAAAATCGACGTGGGGCGAGCTTGTTTTACTCCTCGTAAACCTTGCCTACGCCGTTAAGTGACTGAATATCGCTGAGCAGCTGCATGTCCACCGTGCTTCCCGGCATTTTGACAAGGATCTTTATCATCGTTTCATTTTCCCTGCTTTTATACAGTTGGATATTCTTGATCTCGATCCTGTATTTTTCGAACAGGCCCGTAACCTGGCCCACCTGGCCCGGAGCGTTACCGGCTTCGACTACAAAGGTCCTGTAACGGTTCCTGCTGGCAAAATGCTTTTCCGCTTTTTTTAAGGTGATCAGCGTCAGAAAGATAAGGATCGTAGCTATTATTGCGCCGCCGTAAAAGCCTATGCCGGCCGCTATACCGACGCAGGATACGGCCCACAGGCTTGCAGCCGTGGTAAGTCCGCGGACATTGAAGCCATCGCGGATTATAGTGCCTGCTCCGAGAAAGCCGATACCGCTGATGACCTGTGCGCCGAGCCTCGCTGGATCAAGATTGACCTTCCCGCTGTACATTTCGAAAATGAATTCGGACGTAACCATTACCAGCGCCGCTCCCACACAAACGAGTATGTGCGTCCTGAAGCCTGCCGGTCTGTTGGTATGTTCCCTTTCGTAACCTATCAGTCCGCCCAGGACTCCCGCGAGTACCAGCCGGAGCAGTGTTTCGACCGCAAATTGCATATGCTTTACCTCAATGATACCCGATCATGCCGTAAATATCTTTCTCGGTATGAATACCTTGAAGTTATTCAGCATCCTCTCATCAGGCTCAAAAATCACCAGAGTCTTTTCACCCTTGTAAGACAAAGTCGCAAAATAAGCGTCAGGCGAATTGATCGAACTTGTTGCGTCAATCCGGTTTTTGATGCTTTGGACCGACTGGCTGAAGCTGTTGCTCGAAACCTTCGCAAGGATCTCGAATTCCTTGCAGCTGGCGCTGAATATCCTTTTTCTCTTCCTTTTCGAAATTATCTTGTCGATATCGAGATCTCCGTTTGTAACTATGTATTCGTACTCAATGTTACGCGCCGAAATGAACCTGTATGTCAGATAAGCCAAACCGACGGCAAGCAGGAGGCTCACCCCCAGCTGGTTCAGCAGCGGGATCGATAGAGATATCAGGATCAATATGAGACCGGCCATCAGCAGGCCGAAGGTCATAAGGTTATCACTGAATGTTCTTCTTTTAGTAACTAATTTCTCCAAAAAAGTGTCCATTAAAAAATCCTCCAAAAAACCAACAAAGTGAAAGCACTGTAAAATAGATTTTACCATAACTGCACGGGATAAACAATAACATGGCGAAACCAATTGACCGATATATATATTGTAGTATAATCCACCCGCGTTATTCAGGGATAAAACTTCGGAGCGACGCTTCAGGACGGTGTAAATATGATAAAAAAAGCATTAAGGTTACCGGCGGCGATCTTCCTTTTACTTTTAATGATTTCAGGATTGTATTCGTCCGGTGCAACTCCAGCTCCTGCAGCCACGGTCAAACCTGTCGAACTGGTGCGGCAATCCATAAAGATATCGACAGGGACAAAAGCAGTTACCACAATAAGAGTCAATCCAAAGGATCCCAGTATACGTTTCGAGGTAGTCCTCCCGGATTCAAGGCTCAACACGACCGAGGATTTTGAAAAGATAGCCAGGGCAAAAGGCGCAATAGCAGCTATCAACGCCAATTTCATCTCCTCCTACGGACCTGTCAAGGATCCCGTGGGACACGTAATGATAGATGGGAAGCTGGTATTCGGGCAGAGCGGCATCACCTCACTCGGCATAACCAAAAACAAGGCTCTCGTGTTCGGTACCCCGGGGATTTTCACAAGGATGTTTGCCGACGGTAAAAGAACGAACGACATGCATATCGGCGGGCTGGCTTATTACAACGTCTGGACGGCCTACGAGATCAATACCCGCAATCCCTCGAAAAGCAACACTATCATGTATACGCCCAACAGAGGGGATTCCATAGAAATAAAAGCGCCGGGTTTTGTTGCGACCGTCCGGAACAAGGTGCTTCAAAGCTTCGTAAAGCTGACCCCCCCCTCAGACTGTAAGCATCCCGAAGGACGGTTATGTCACCTTTTTCGGTTCGGACGTCGTTTCAAGCTGGAAGGGCGATAACGGTCTATCTATGGGCAGGAATATAGAAACCGAATATTACCTTTTTAAAAGCAGGGACGATTCCTTCAAGCTCGATGAAATGCAATGGATGATTTCCGGCGCCCCCGATCTTGTGATAAACGGAAAGACATCGACGGCAAAGCTGCCTCCGGGATTCACGGACAGCAGGTTTACGACTGTCTCCGCAAACCGGACGGCCATAGGCGTCAAAAAGGACGGGCTGATGTTGCTGGTGAGCGTAAAAAACGTCAAAATAAGTGAACTGAAGGAAATAATGCTTAAGCTCGGGTGCATGAATGCGATCAACCTCGATGGCGGAGCCTCCAGCGGAATGTACTATGACGGCAAGGTCGTAACCAGGCCGGGAAGAAAGCTCGCAACCCTTTTGTACGTCTACCGTGATACCCCTATCACCGAATTGAACAGGTCGTCGCCATAACTTGTAATCAGCGGTTCTCCCTCTTTGATATAATATGTGCGGCAACCTTCTTCGCTTCTTTCGGCTCTGAGGAATACGGCTTTTTGAAGCTTCAGCCCGAACATAAGGTGTGCAAACTCGAATAAATGAGTTACCACAAAAGTTTTTACATTCAATTCATAAAAGGCTGTTACGACATCCTGCGCGATTTTTGAGCCGTCTCTTTCCGTGGTTGTAGCAAAGGGCTCGTTCATAATTACGAGTGAATTGCGGCAGGCAATACCGACAATTTCGTCAAGCCGCTTCAGCTCTTCCTCCAGTTTTCCGCTATTCATACTTTCATCCTCTTCCCTCGTAAAATACGTGAAGATGCCTTCGCTGATATTTGCCCTGAAATATGAAGCGGGGACGAACATGCCGCATTGCATGAGGAGCTGCGCTATGCCTGCGCTTCTCAGGTATGTCGATTTACCGCCCTGGTTTGCCCCCGTAATGATATAAAGGCAGGTATCGCATGCGTTCAGGTCGTTGCTGACAGGATGCTTCCGTTCGCCGAGCAGAAGACTAAGGTCGTACAAGCCTTCAAAGCTCAGGTTCCTTTTTTCGGCATCATCCGGAATTGGGAAAGTAACGGCTGCATCGAGTCCCTTAACGGTATTGTACAGGTTTATGCATCCGATATAGAAACCCGCTTCGAAATGCAGTGCCTCAAAAAAGTTCAGGACGCTCTCATTAAACCGGTTTAAAAATCTTAATATGTGGACAAGCGCGGCCTCCTCAACTTCCTTTGCATTATTCGCGATGCTGACATTGTTGAGCGGAATCGTGCCGGACTGGCGTGATTTGCTTTCATCTCTCGAACATTTACGATCTTCACGGTTTGATATACATCTGAGGATATGGCCCGTCCCCTTCAATCCCTTTCCTATGGAAGACCCTATGATTATTTTGCCGCCTTCGGAAACAAAACCGAGATCGCTGATGTGTTTCTTTACTTTAGTGAAAAAATCACCGGTAAAAAGTGTTTCCTGTTGGCGGCAAAAAGTAGTCAGGCCTTTCGAGTTGAATTTTTTTGCACTATTGCGAGTTGCGCTGCCGAGAGTTTCCAGACCGGTAACAAGGACTGCTGCCAGTCCGGCAGCATTCCGAAGCTTGTAGGACACGGTGACCGCCCTGGAGAAGCTTGGCTGAGTGGACTGCTTGTAAAAAGCCGCTTCTTCCATGGTATTTTCGGCAATATCATGAAGCCTGCCTGTCACAGCTTGATTATTCAGACAATCCTTCAACACATCCTGGCGGTATCCTATGGTATCGACATCCGAAAGACTGCCTAAAATAACGCGTCTTACCGTACGGAATACAGAGTCGTCGTTTTTGGCCATTGCCCTGAAAACTGCAGTGAGGTTTAGGTCTTCCTCCAAATCTTTTTCATTTGGAATTTTACGGTACGGGTCCTCTTCGTAGCGCTCAAAAAGAAGATACGGTTTCATGTCCTATTCGCTCCTTTATGGATTCATATGTCAGATCATATTTTTGGGCGATCGAATTTGCATAAGCGCGGCCGTCGGCCTGCTTTCTTACTATTCTATAGGTTCTCGCCGCCTTCCCGTCCTTGTCGACGGTCGCAACAAGACTTACGGTTTTGGAGTTGATCCCGGAAAGCTCATAGATATGCGTAACATAAAGGCAGAAACAGTCGAGATCCGCGAAACGGTTCAGTATCCTTTTGCCCATATTATAAGCGTCGTTGGAGGTAGTCGATGCAAAAAGCTCATTTATTATGACGAGACTGTTGGTCGTCATATTCTCCAGAATAAATTTAAGCCGCAAAAGCTCTTCCTTAAGCCTTCCGACATTGCCCACAGGATTCTCCTCCGCCGAGAAATGTGTAAAAATATTGTCAAATATGCAGACATCCGCGGAAGTGCATGGTACCGGACATCCCAACGATGCAAAGAATGCGATCTGACCGAGAGCTCTGGCAAAAGTGGTTTTACCGCCTTGATTCGGTCCGGTCAGCACGAATATGCGCTCATTGCCGGTTGCCGTAAAATCATTCGGTACGATTACTCCGCCCGAATCCTTGCATTTCTGTGCCAGAGCCAGATCATATCCGCCTGAAAGTCTGATTTCTTTTCTCAGTGATACCGATGGATATGTAAAATAAAAACCCGCCTTCCCGAGCTTTCTGAAATAATCCCGGACGGAAATGTAGAATTGTATTTCGCGGTCAAATCTCTCCAATGTCCTATCGATAAAATCCATGTGCACGGCGTGATATTCTTCAAGCTTTTTGAAGGTTGAAGAATAAATACTGCTTACGATATCGATTATCCTACTTTCCAGGGAACACATTTCAACATCTGAGAAAAACCTGATACTATAATCCAAAACTGCGTCATACATGCGTCCGAAGGATCCGTTCATCAAATCGCAATAATCTTCATACTGCCGGTCCTCGCCTACTATGACCCTGTCTCCTTCGATTTCCACACTGTACCTGATGCCTGCGAATTCCCTGGAAAGGCTGTCGGTATCGGTATATAGCGTTTTGAACCCGTCAGCTTCAATATACCCTGTCAACCATTCACAGAACGATCCAAGTCCGGCGGAGCCAAATTGCAGCGCAGCCAACGAAGCCTGTAGATTCACCACCGTTTCGCAATAAAGGCCTGCGGCGTCGAGGAGCCATTTCTTCTTTTGGAGGCTGTTATGCAACGTCCGGCTGAAGCCCGTATACTCTCTGATCCGTTTCATACCGGCGGCAAATGCCGTTATGGCATTATATATATCTTCATTCTCGAGGTCCCTCATCACATCCAGCCTGTAATTTATGGCAGAGACAGCTCTCATGGGACGGAAGAAAAAAGGCTCCAGCCGGTACTCCTCTTTACCCGCAAGAATAGCTGAGATTATCTGATCAAGATTCAAGTCAGGAAAATACTGAGGCGCCCTTGAAGCCTCACCGACCGCTGCATATTCGATTGCGTCATGTAAAATACTTTTAAATTCCATATTACAGCCACAGCGCCTCGGAAAGAACGGTCTCCAGTTTCAGGTTTTCCAGACAGACCAGGCGGGACATTTTATACGCATCTGTCTGCTGTATACTTCCGTCTTCTTTCACGTCATTTTCCAATGAATGCGAGGCAGCTATCCTCAATTTGTCGATATTCTCGATATTGAATCTGGCTATTTCTATCTGGCTTTCCCAATAATCCTTTTTCCTCTCGAGTATTTCAACCAGCTTTCCAGCCTGCATACCATGATCGACAAGGTGTTTGATATCTATCAGTCTGATACCGACAGACTTTAGTACAAGGATCGTATTCAACTGCTGTATCTGATCCGCAGTGTAGTATCTGTAGCCATTACTTCCGTCGGTATACCCGGGTGTGAGGAGGCCCATTTTATCATAGAGCCTCAGCGCCCTTATGGAAATATCAAACATTTTTGCGATTTCTCCGATTTTAAGGTGCATCTCCATATTAAACTGCTCCTTGCTAATTATTTGAGGAGTTCCATACACAAAGTGTAAACCATGACGCATGTGCAGAGTCAATAGATAAATAGAGAAATGACGAAATGATGAATCAGGACGACTTACTCCAATACTTCAACTTCGACATCCTGGACGCCGAAATCCATGGCAAGCCTGTTGACGGTTTTGCTGCCGGTTTCGTCCTCTCCGAAAAACACGTCCACCCTGTTGCCTTTTATCAGCCTTCCTGTATCTTCGGCGATATAAATACCGTCCAGATAGCTGTATTTTTCAGGAAATGTTATTTTAACCCTGCTCCCAAGCGGTATTACCTCGGGATCGACCGCTATCGTCCTGCCGGCGGTGGCTTTTGTCCCGGAGGATGTAACGCCATAAGCGGGGTGGCTGCGATCTTTTCCGCAGCTTTCAAAAGACAGGTCATATGCGGTTGCAGTCATCTTTAATTCACCGCTTCCTTCATCCCTGGGATCCGCCGGTACGACAGCGCCGCCGGGGAGTTCTTCCTGTTCGATCACGGCAATGCCGTCGTTTGAAAGGCCCGTATTTTCAGTGGCGTTGATATATAATGCGGAGAAGTAAGACAGCGCAACGGATACCGCTATAAGACCCACAGCGGCAATGGCCTTAATCGCTTTACTTTTAGCCGGTATATACTTCGCAAAAAGAGTCCTGACTGCCAGAGACTCTTTATCCGAATCCGCCGGAACAAACGGGATCACTGTGCTTTCGGGTCCCTTTTGCTCAACGGCGGCTATTTTACCGCCGCCCAGCACGACTCCACCGATTGCTTCATTTGCAAACCCTGCTTCATCGGTACTTTCCTCCGCAAGGTCCATTTCGCCGGCCTTTTTCTCTGTAAGCCTGATTTCGCCGGCACTTTCCTCAGCGAGGTCGATTTCGCTGGCCTTTTTCTCTGTAAGCCTGATTTCGCCGGCACTTTCCTCAGCGAGCCTGATCAGCCGGTCCAGCTCCATATCCGGAGACTCGTCCATCATTGCATATGCGATTGTAACAAGACTGCTGACTTTATCCCTGTCGACAGGCATTTCAAGAGTTTTTTCAAGCCAGTCTCCCATTGCCCCCATAAAAGGATCGTCCGTCAGCCTTAGTCTGAGAGACGACTTGAAGATATCGGAACCGTTTATACAGAATACCGTTTTCCCCGCCGCAGCCCTGAAAAGTATGACCTTGAATTTGTTCAAACTGTCTTCGGACAATCCGGGCATACTGTCATTGAGTATCCTGTTTACGGCGTCGGCAAAAACAGCCGCTTTCCTGACCAGCGAAAGCGACGGGTGTTTTTTGGAAATATACTCCCTTAGATCCAGAACGGTTTTTGCAGGCAGTATTTCTTCAGCTGCCAGCCTCTCGATTAAAGTACCCATCATTCACCCTGCAACAGTTTTCGATCTATTTTCCAGTAATAAGGCGAATTATCATTTTATATGATGCCCACAAAGACAGATTTGTAAACTCTTTCGAGGTTTTGCAGATAATGCCCGGTACAAGAATATTATACCATAAAACTTTACAGCAGGATTAATCAGCTTGAGGCGCTCGAATATTTTTTCAGACTGGACCTGAAGAAAACAGCCGCAAGTAAAAACATTAAAACGGCAAGCCCAGTGCCGCCGGACAGCGTCAAAATATCAAGGCCGCCCGACAGAGCCTGTGCAGGCACGGTGATTATAAAGCCTACAGGGATCACCCAGGTCAGAACGATCCTGAGGAATCCCGGATATATTCCCACAGGATAACGGCCTGTCTGTATCAGGCTGTCGAATATCCACATCAAAGGTGTGCCAAGATACCAGAATGCCGCCGAAGCCAGTATAAGAAGCACTGAATAGACAAGCAGCAGCGATACCAGCAGCGCCGCAATGAATATAAAAATGTCTCCGGTCCATCCCAAATATGCCCCATTCATTGGTGCAATGCCCGTTTCGGGCGGGATAACTCCCGACGCTGAGACAATAATGATACCTGCGGCAAAAGCTATGTCAACGAGAGACCAGAGGGACCACTTCCTGAAACTGATGTAAAACTGCGTAGGAACAGGTTTCAAGAGCGTATAATCGAATTGTCCGGTCCACAGTTCACCTGAAAGCCCGCTGAGGGATTCCAGCCCGGGCCCTATGACAAGGTCCTTCAAGCCCTGTACGAGCAGATATACACCCAGCAACGCAGCCAGTTCAGCATATCCCCAACCGTTTATTGCCCCGCTGTTATAAAACACAACAGCCAGTCCTCCTATGCTGCCGACGATGTTCAGCACCGTTTTGAGCAGATTTGCCGTGAAATTGAACCTGTATGAGGTTTCACTCTGGAACGAAGCCTTGATAAAAGCGCCCAACAAACGAATATATCTCATCATATCACCCTCCTATTGCGTTGAAACGCCTGATGCCGCGCCGGTAGACAACACTTTGAACCCCAATTGCGGCGAGCAGCCAGAAGGCCTGTACCAGGAGCCCGGTCAAAACCTGCCGGTATGACAGCATGCCTGTCACGATTTCTACGGGGAATCCCAGCATATACCTGAACGGCAGGTAAACCGACACTACTCTCAATATACCCGGGAGCAGGATAGTAGGCGCAGCCTGCCCGGCAAGCAGAAAAACTAATATGTCGTTGACCGAAAGCAGTGAATCTATTTTCTGTGTCCACATGGCAAAGAGGGAAAGCGTATATGCCGTTAAAAAACGTAAAACACAGGACATGAGCAGCGCAGGAATAAATAAGGCTATGCCGGTGGGACTAACGCCGGTCCCGGAACCTGTAAAAACGGCAAGACCTGCAACTGAAACCAGAATCAGGGGCATACATACTATTTTCAAAGCAATGTCTGAAGCAACGGCCTCATATATTATCGGCAGCGGCCTCAAAAGCCATGTCGACAATGTTCCCAGCCGTATGTTGTCTCCTATTACCCAGTGGCTCGTAGGGTAAGTAAGCTGATTCACTATTATTAGGCAAAGATAATATGAAACAAAAACCGGTTTTCCAAGGCCGCCGACAGTGCCGTTTCCCGCAGCCGCCGTCCATACGAACAGCAGAATGAGGGGAGGCATCATCCAGCTGACGGCAAGCGTCCAAAAAAAACCTCTCGAAGCTATGAAACTGAACAGGGACTTTCCGATAAGCGCCATACCTCCGCGCAGGTTCAAACCGGCTCCTTCCGCCACCGCCTCCTTAAATCCGGTCATCATGAATCCCTCCCTTCAGGCCTTGCCGTTCCCGTTCCATCCGGTATCGTTCCGCCCGGTGTCGTTCCGCCCGGAACCGCTTCCGAAATACCGTTGCGGTAGACCTGGTCTATGACAGCTTCCATCGGTGGATCCTCAATGGTAAGATCGGTTATGGAACTTTCCAGCAGGTACGCCGTAAAAGGAAGAATATTTTCCTTTCTGACCCTGTACGTCCTTTCACAATCTACGCTTTCGATCAGTTCCGCTTGTAATTCCGTCTGCCCGGTTATCAGCGCATCCTGGGCGCCTTCGAGCGAAGCCGGCAGCCTTAGTTTTATCAGCCTGAATGGCGCAACCTTTTCAGCCAGTCCGGAAAGCGCGCCGTCGTATGCCAATTTGCCCTTGTTTATCAGCATTACCCTTGGGCACAGCGATACAATGTCCGACATATAGTGACTGGTTATAATCACCGTCGTGCCATATTTTCTGTTGTATTCGCGTATGAAATCCCGCAGCTTAAGCTGCATTGACACGTCAAGCCCCAATGTCGGCTCGTCGAGATAGAGTATCCCTGGATTGTGGATCAGGACCGACGCCAGCTCGCACCTTGCCCGTTCGCCGAGTGAAAGCGTACGAGAAAGCTTGTTGAGAAGACTCCCCAGTTCCAACAGTTCGGTCAGTTCAGCCAGCCGCTGCCTGTATTCGCTGTCATTTACCCCGTATATTTCCTTGAGGATGAAGAATGAGTCCCCGATAGTATTGTCCCAGGTGAGCTGGCTCTTGTTGCCCATCAGGAAGCCTATCTGCCTGAGATATGAAGGCTTTCTTTCCCACGGTTTGAACCCGGCTGCACGAATATCGCCCGAAGTTGGATGCAGGAGTCCTGAAAGCATTTTCAGGGTCGTTGTTTTACCGGCTCCATTAGGACCGATAAAGCCGACCATTTCGCCCTGTTTCAGCGAAAAACAGATATCATCCACAGCCATAACCTCGGTGATAGATGGCTTCAGCAGGCTCTTGACCGCGGGCAGCAGGCCCGTATCGCGTACTGTGGTACGATATACCTTTCTGACTGATTCGACAATTATTGAACAATCCAAAACAAACCCTCCTTTATTATTGGATCTCCGGTCAGAAGAGCATAACACGGGAGGGCAGGTATGGTGTGAAAATGGAGGGTTTATAAATTCATATTTGTTCTTTCAATATTTCGATAATTTCCGCGGTTGCGGCTTTAGCAGTATTCAAGGTTGTAAGCAGCATATCCGTGAAGCAAAGGTATCCCCTGTCCTCGTCGAGTTCCGGAGAATCCAGCGCCTCCCTCAAACCTTCCGCCGATCCGGATTCCAGCTTATTCATCGCTCGTAATATGGACATGTTGCTGTAATTTGAACGTCTGAGCGCTCTAATGACCCTCAGCCTGTTTATCTCGTACGGACCGTACAGACGGTATCCGTTTTCAGGATTCCGCGGGATATGTATCAACCCGTTTCTTTCCCAGTCACGCAGCATGTCGGTCTTTATGTCGAGCAACCGCGCGGCGGTTTTGGCGGAAACGGCGGTATTTGCAGGAACGTCGGATTTGGAGGAGATGTCGCCCTCCGAAGCGGCGCCGGAGCTTTTCGCATCTGCTCCGGGTAAAGCTGCCGCAGCCTTGCTTTCTTCAGCCCATTGCTCGAGGAATTTCTCGGCTGCCTCGGCCTGCTTCAACTCCGTATCGATCATTTCCACAAGGTCTTCGGCAAGACCGAGCGCTTCAATGTAGTGTGCCTCCGCGGAAGAGCTGATTATTCCGTAAGCCGTTTTTTTGACTTCCCTTCCGAAAAGAGTACATTTCATTGCCAGACGTATCAGTTTTACCTGGACCAGGTGTGCCCCGGTAAACTGTCTGTAGCCCGCGGGGCTTCTGGCTGCAGTCGGCAGGAGTCCCCATTTCTCGTACAGGCGCACTGTGTTGGGGTGTATCCCGACTGATTTTGCTATTTCGGATGTTTTAAGATATTTCATACGATCATAACACCTCTCTGAAAGAACATGGGAGACTATGCACGTCAGCTTGCTATTTCCGCGGGACACGGGGGAAGAAGCCTTATCCCGCCCGAAGAACTCGCCCCGCTCACAAACGAAACAAAAGAACCCTCCCTGCGTTTCATTGCCTGCGTTTCACTGCCTGCGCAGATAGGCCCCGGTATAGGAACGTCCCGATGCCGCGACCTGTTCCGGAGTACCCGCAGCTATTATCTCACCGCCGTCATTTCCGCCCTCCGGGCCGAAATCCACTACCCAGTCGGAAGTCCTGATGACGTCGATATTGTGTTCTATGACAACTACCGAATTTCCTGCCTCTACAAGTCTTTGCAGCACCGTGATCAGTTTTTTTACGTCATATGGGTGCAGGCCGACCGTAGGTTCATCCAATAAATACAGCGTATGTCCCTTGCCTTTTCTGGATAGTTCCCTTGCAAGCTTTATACGTTGTGCCTCACCGCCCGACAGCGTGGTCGCAGATTGCCCGAGCTTGAGGTATCCCAGCCCGACCTCGTTTAGAAGGTCAAGCTTTTCGGCCACGGATCCTACGCTTTTGAACAGTTCGGCCGTCTCCTGTATGGACATGTTCAGTACGTCCGATATGCTCTGCCCCTCATATTTTACATCTATGACCTCGCGCTTGAACCTTCTCCCGTGACAGCCAGGACAGACCACCTGTATCTCGGGCATGAAATGCATCTTTATCGACATCGTGCCGGCTCCCTGGCATTTTTCGCATCTTCCACCCGGTACATTGAAGGAAAAGTGTCTGGACGAAAGCTTATGCTTTTTCGCCGCGGGCAATTCCGCATATAAATTGCGTATAGCCGTAAATACATCGGTATAGGTGGCCGCGTTAGACCTCGGTATCCTCCCGATGGGAGTCTGGTCGATCGTAATTACCTTGTCTATATATTCAAAGCCCGTTATCCTGTCGAACTTACCCGGCATTTCAGCCGATCCGTTATACTTCCGGGCCGCGGCCTTGTCGATTATGTCAAAAAGCAAGGTGGACTTGCCGGAGCCCGAAACCCCGGTGATCGCTACCAGGAGCCCCAACGGTATCTCCGCCGTGATATTTTTGAGATTGTGTTCCCTGGCGCCTTCAACTCTAAGCTTCATACCGGAAGGCTTTCTCAAGACCTCCGGGGCTGGCATCCGCTCCGCTCCGGAAAGGAACTGTCCCGTAACGGAATGAGCGCAGGCGGCGACTTCGGCTGGCGTGCCGCTGGTGATTAGAGTCCCCCCGTATCTGCCGGCCCCGGGACCTATATCTATAATATGGTCTGCCGCACGCATCATTTCCGTATCATGCTCGATAACCAATACCGTATTCCCCATATCACGAAGCTGTTTCAGAACGTTTATGAGCCTGTCCGTGTCACGAGGATGCAGTCCCACCGTAGGCTCATCGAGGACATACAGGACGCCTGTGAGCCCGGATCCCAGCAGCGAGGCCAGTCTCAACCTCTGCGCTTCGCCTCCCGACAGTGATGTCGCCGGTCTCTCCATTGAAAGGTAACCCAGCCCGACGTCCAAAAGGCGCCTGATTATGGCTGTAAGGTCCTCCAGGACAGGCCGCAGCACATTCAAGCCTGCTTCCGAAGTATGCCCGGGAAGTGCTCTAACCCACTTACCCAGTTCCTCCAACGACTTTCTTGAGAGCTCGGTTATCGTAACTCCGGCCACCATGACGGCCCTGCTTTCCTTTTTCAGCCTTTCGCCGCTGCAATCGGGGCAGGTGTGCCTGATAAAATATTTTTCGAGCTTCTCCCTGGCTGCGTCGTCTATTTCATGATCCGCATATTTACGGAGCATAGCCGTTATGACTCCCTCGAATCTGCCGCCGTATGCATTGCTCGGCGGCTGCCTGTCCGGAAAATGCTTTTTAAATTGCTCGCTGTTGACGCCATACAAAAGATAATCCCTTTGAATCGCGCCGTATTTTCCTACCGGCATGTCGGGATCGAAATCGAAGCCGTAATACTTTGAAGCGGCTATAAAAGCATTCATATAAAAGGTGATCAATGAATTCTCCCAGCTTAGGACCGCTCCTTCAGCAATACTCCTGCTTTCGTCGATGATCGCTGCTACATTGGGTCTGCTTACCACTCCGAGTCCTGTACAGGATGGGCAGGCTCCATTCGGTTTATTGAAGGAAAAGTCGGCCATGATCAGTTCCTCAAGTCCAGCCCCGCAATCCGGGCATGTGATCCTCCTGCTTTCCGCTTCATCCTCCGGCGATGCAGCGGTATCCAGTTGGAAATCCCCTTCGTCATCCCACAGGTCCGCCTCCTCTTCCCGGTCCTCAAAAGCAGGCCTTATAATCGCACCGCAATTGGGGCAGGGTCTTTCACCGAGCTTTGCATAAAGCAGCCTCAGGTAAGTGAATACATCAGTGACTGTCCCGACGGTAGACCGCGGGTTTCTGTTGGCCACATACTGATCTACGCTGATAGAGGGTGAAAGGCCCTTGATGGAATCGACCTTCGGCTTGCCCAGAAAATCGATTGCCATTCCAAGCGACGCCATGTACTGCCTCTGACACTCCTTCTGAAGCGTATCGAATGCCAGAGTCGATTTTCCCGAGCCGGAAATACCGGTCAAAACTACAAGCTTGTTCTTGGGTATCTTTAAAGACAGGTTTTTAAGATTATTTTCCCGCGCGCCATTGATCTCAATATAACTTTCCATACTTTCCTCCATGCTTGGATCCGCCTTGCCACAGGCATGCAGATCGATTGTAGAACGATTATACTACATAAGTATAACCCTGGAGTATTAGTGGAGGGTTTGGGAAACAAATGTGAGGTCAATTTCCCTTAATATCAATAACGACAACCTCCGGTGGATCGAAAATCCTTGGCAGGATAATAGTGTTTGCGATTCCGCGGCTAACTATATGGGTCAGGTCACCGTATTTGTAGACCCCTCCCGCATGCTTCGGGAACCAACCCTCGTCAGGAGCATAAAGGCCGTTCAGTATGAACGGTATCCTTACCTGTCCGCCATGCGCATGGCCTGAGACGACAAGATCGAAATCGTATTGTCCGTATATATCTATCAGTTCAGGGCGATGCGCCAGCAGTATCCTGTAGCCCTGTTCTTCGCCGAGGTGTGAAAACCCTTGATGCATCGAGCTTTCCCAGTCAACACCCTGTTCAAACAATTCAATGTCGGGATCATCCACCCCCGCTATTATTACAGGGATATTACCTGCCTTTACCTTCACATAGCTGCTTTCCAACACTGTCACGCCGTAGCTCCGAATGATCCTCTTGATAAATCCCAAGCTGGAGGAGCATACTTCATGGTTCCCTGAAACGTAATATACAGGCGCTATCTTTGTAACGCCCTCTATAAATAATTTCGCACCTGTAAGCGGCGCCTCAACATCGGCGATATCCCCGGCAAGCAGGACGATGTCCGGTTTTTGCCGACTTATCAATGACAGGAGGTCTTTCTGGTTTTTCCCGTATATACAGCTGTGCAGGTCGGTAATCAGGACCGCTCTTATAGAATCATCCGGGCCAAGCTTATCCGATTCCACCGTATACCTTCTGACCACCAAACCATTATAAAAAGCCGCTACGGCTGACATGACAAATAGACCTGCACAAATAGCGATAGCTATAACATATTTTCTCTTCAAAGCTGTTCCCCTTATTAATACTATATATCTGTTCTTATATCTGTTTTCTCACAATCTTGTATTCATCGTTAAGGCGGAAATATGGACAATCGTCGATAGATTTGGATAAGAACCGCATCATTTCGTCTTCATCAAGGTTCATTTGGCATGTATAGCACTCATATTCATCATCGTAAATATAATTGATACAACAGTCGCAATTGCTCTTGCCTTTCATTTCACAGGACCTTTCTCAACAATAATATTTTATATAGCTTATTTTATTATAGCTGTATTTTATTACTGTAATCAAGTTCAGCCTCTGCTCCTTGAAGGGAAGCTTCACTATTTAGTAAAAAGGCTTTTCCTGTCGATATCGAGTTCCCATGACGTTGAATGAATAATAAGCTCCTCGACAGCCGAAATGCTTGCCACGGCGCACATGATATACATCGGTATGGACGAATGCGTTAAAGTGAGCGATACCGGGAACAGGAACAGCATTAATCCTGTAAGTTTGTTTACGAAGGTGTGAAGCACCGCGAAGGTTTTATATCTTACGTAAGCTTTTATCATCGAGGCAGAGCGAACGGCGAAAATAACGGCGACCCAGACTATCACCTCTGAAGGCGGCTTTACGAGCGGGATAAATACTTTTAGCGAAACACATATCATAACGAGGTCCGCAGCCGAGTCGAACCGCGCCCCCAGCTGACTCACAGCGCCTGTCTTCCTGGCGATGGGCCCGTCGGTAATATCTGTTATGCCGCAAAGGATATAAACGGCTATGAATACCGGGCTCAACGGCATGATAAAAAGCAGTGCCAGGGACAAAACGATCCTGGTTGCCGTAATGCAATTAGGTATGTTTTTCATCGTATTCTCCGGCCTTCTGCTATTCACTGCCAACGTGAGAGTAGTTCCAGCTGCCTTCACGCAAAAAGCTCTCCGCCATATTTTCGGCACTGTTGACTATCTGATCCGGATAGCCCATTATCCTCAGCAGCTTAATCGCATTGCGTGTGGTCGACTTCCCCGGGTGGATCCTGTATTCGAAGAAAATATTGTTCCCTTCGAACCTCTCGTGGAAGTGATAATTATCATATTGGTCCTTCAATATAGCTGTCAGCTCAATATCATGAGTCGCGGCTACAATGATGCAGTTGCTTTCACCGAGATCGCCCAGTATCATGGACGACGCAGCTATCCTCTCAACGGTATTCGTACCCCTTAGTACTTCGTCTATCATACAAAGCAAAGGATACGGGCCGTTTATATTGTCGATTATCCTTTTTAGAGAATTGATCTCCGTCATATAATAGCTCCTGCCGCTTGCCACATCATCCTTCAGAGCCATGGATGTAAAAATCGTAAAATAGCTGGACTCATACTTCCGTGCCAGGCATGTATGTATAGTCTGGGCAAATATCGCGTTTATCGCCGCCATTTTCAAAAAGGTGGACTTGCCCGAAGCATTCGAACCCGTTATGAGTACGGGTTTTTTGATGTCCAGGGAATTCACCGTGGGATTTTCTATAAGCGGGTGAAAAGCATCGGTGAATTGCAGCGATGCAGGCCTTGTACCGCTGCTTTCGTACAGAGCCGGCGCCGCATAATAATCGAGGGAAGCTCTGAACGAAGCTATAGCCGTGATACTGTCCAAAAAGCCGATTATTTCATACAAATTCCGTATTTCTTCCTTATGCTCGTCCAATACCCTGACCAGCCTGTTAAATGCGATCAAATCCAGAAGAAAAATAGCTTTCAGAGGCTCGAGAAACACATCGTTGGTGTTGAAAAAAAGCTGATAGAACGAATTTATCGCCAATGACCTGAAATGTCCCGACGCATCCCGCAGTTTTTCGGAATATTCTCCGATCTCGCCGATACCGGCTTTCGATATCGTCCGGCCACACCTTATAAGCTCTATTATATAGGTGATGCGATCCAGCAAAGGCTCGCGCGCGCTTTTGACACGGTAATAGATCAGGATATTCGCAAGGAATATACCTGTGACTAGAATGAAGCCAACGGCAACATTGATAAACATGGCAAACGGCAACAGCAGCAAAGCCGCGACAAGCAGCCCGTAATGTCCGGTTTTGGGCAAGCCTGCGGATTTACCCAGGAAAAAATCGTACACTCCCGCATATCGTTTCTTCCCGAGACCCGCCAGTATCATCTGCAGCTTTTCGCGTTCGGCAGGATTTTTTCTGAAGTATTCCACAAGCCTGTCCCTCTCGGAAAGAGCCGCCCCCGCAAATACAGGGCTTCTCAGCAGATAATAGAGATACTCCTCCCCGGCGGATGACTGCGTATTATTGATCCGCTTGAAGATATCGTCCATATCCAGGTCGTTCCACGTTATATCGTCAATGTGGAAAGCTTTACCGCTATCCTTGATATTATCATAGTAGCCGGCGATCGCTTTCAATTCCCCTGTCTTGTATCTATCCTCCGGATATTCCCCCCACTGGCTCCTGATCCTTCGTTTCAAGTTTTCAACCGCCCGTTTCCTTTTGCGGAATATATATGCGGCTATACCTGCAAGCCCTATGCATCCGGCGATTGCATAATAAAAAAAGTCGGACATTTCTTTAGCTCCTTATGTAAATCACTCCATTACCATGTCGGATATTTACAAAATATCAACAGATTGATGTCGACATAACTATATACGCAAAATTTCTATCAAGGTTAACAGTAAATTAAATTATTATCTATACTCCCATTGCATAAGTGTGCTACATTATAACAAGAAAGAATCATAACACTCCGGGGTGGAAACATATGTCATCATTGATCACTTATATCGGACAAAAAGATCTGGCCTGCTTCTATTTTCTTAACAGAAGACTGCACAGCAAAACCCTGAAGGTATTTATGAGGGCGGTAACACAACTGGGATCCTTTTTGTTTTCGGTTTGTATTTCACTGTTCTTCATTGCGTATGATAGAAAAGCCGGCTTCTTTCTGGCGTCAAATCTCATATTGGGGCAAATATTGATCCAAACGCTCAAGAGGGTGGTCAACAGACCTCGCCCTTATAAGACCCTGAACTGGGTGATCGCCAAAAAGCCCCCCAAGTGCGTATACTCCTTCCCTTCAGGACACTCGAGCTCGGCGCTTTCCATAGCCTTCTCCCTCTCGGCTTTTTTCCCGGGGCTGGGGGTGGCGTTGCTCTGTCTGGCATTGCTGGTGGGTGTCTCAAGAGCATGCCTGGGTTTCCATTATCCTACCGATATAACTATAGGCTTCCTGATCTCATTTGTGGTATACGGTTTCCTTAAAATATTGGTTTAATGCAAAACAGCCCCCATGGATAATTCCACACCATGGAAAGCTGTCTTTAAAAACTACTGTTTTTACGTCTATAACTGCATCGGCTTGATTCGACAGCTGCCGCATCTTAATTGATCGCTGTATCTCCGATTAATGCTTCAGACTGCTCGCAAGCTGGCTGTACACCTGTTCGGCAGTCAAACCCTTTGCTTCAATTACCGGTATTTTTGATACTATATCCTGAACTCCGAGGAAATTCTTGTTCATTCCTGTTATTACAACAGCGTCATATTTATCGATGTTTTTGGTGTATTCTTTGCCAAGATCGATTTCGTCCACCTTGTATCCCTTTTCGGAAAGATATTGCGCGACCGGCGTCAGATTACTTTCAACGGCAATAGTCCTGTTCATAGGCTATTTCTCCCTCCTGAATCATATGTTAATTTGATTGGCCTTAAATTATTGTCTGCATAATCCGACATTCTATTCTTTCAAAACCTCTTATTGCATTTGGAGTGTGCTTCAAAAGCCCGTGTTTACTGACATTGTGCCATATATTCAGCAAATGTACAAAATTGCATAATTGCAAAATCTATTTACCAAAGTCTTTAAATGCCGTTGCAAAATCATCGGAACAGCCGTAATGGGCGGTAAACACATACTCTATGCCCGTAAGGCCTGACAGCTTTTCGATGGATTTCATTTCCTCTCCGGAATCCATGTTGAAAAATTCGTTGAATACCGATGCTTTTCCGTCTTTCAGCCTGAAGGTATCTCCGGTGAATAAGTACTTGTCATTGATTATATAGGACATCGAACCCGGAGTATGTCCGGGAGTCAGAACGCACCTTATTTTCAACCCGGCCGCATCGATCTCCTGCCCATCCTTCAGAAGGTTGTATTCATAATCCAGCTTGTTTTTGAATATGAACATATTCCTTACCGTTGTACCGTCGATCATCTGCTCTTCCGCATCCGAGATATAGACCCTGGCATTTTCGAAAAGTCCTATGGCCCCTGTATGATCCAAATCGGTGTGAGTAAGAAGAATAGCCTTGACCTGATCAGCATGGATCTGAAGCTTGCCGAGTTCACGCTTTATAATCGAAGCATTCATTGCCGCATCTACTGCTATGTAGCCGTCAGTTCCCTCTATAATGTACATGTTCTGAGAATTGTCCTTCAACGTATATATGCCATCGATAATCTCCCTGGTATCGATGGGCTTCATCACTCTGGTCTCATTAATCGACCTGATCCCGTAATACCCGAAAAATGCTGTAAATATGATGACCAGCACAGTAACAACTATCGCAATTCTTTTTACAATTTTCAAAACACATTCCCCCAATAAGATAAAATAGCTAAGCTAAACGTAATGCAAATTCTACCATTATACGCTGTATTTTCTTCATTGTATGATAAAATGCATTGAAAACTAACGGAGAGGTGCTTTTTTATCGGCTTTATCCTTATTGCGTTTGCAATAAGGGGGATACCGCTTGTTGTTCTTATGATGCTCCAGGCACTCGGCGCACTTTCCGTGGCGAATGCAATTTTTCTTTTTGCAGCTGCAGACCTCAAGGCCGTTTTCCAGCATACCATCCGCCTCCTTAAATATCCGAGACCGGCGTCTTTCCGTTCATCCATGTCAGCTCTGTATCGATTGCGAACTGGTTCGGCCAGTTGAAACCCTCGGCTTCGAACGGCACGAAGTTCGTAACGCTTTTATAGAAAGCTTCTACATTTACTGTATCTTTTGAAGCGTAGATATTTTCAATCAGCTGCATAATGTTATCCGGTTTGTTTTTCGTTCTTTCAAGTACCTTCAGAAACCATTTGTGGTAGGGATACAAGGTCTCGTTGTGTGCAAGCAGCATTCTTCCGCCGAAAAGTACGAGATTTGCGGCCGCGAGATCGAGCAGATATACATTGCTGCGCTTCAGAGCCTCATAGCAATACCATTTCCAGGCTTCGAGCTGTGCGCGGAAACGCTTGATATTTTCCGTTTTCTTTTCCACAGGGTATCGCGTGATCCGTCCTATCAGCTCCTGCACCCCGTCGATCCTGGAGAAAACCGGCATTGAGCCTTCGAACGCAAATCTTGCCGGTTCGCTTCCGTATTCGGCCACTTTTTTCATGAAATCCATACAGATATATTTACCGTCGACATAACCATCCTTGTATGTGCAGCTTTCAGTTTCGTAGTAAGTCATTTCACCCGTCTTCAGCCTTGCTTCGTATTTCTCATCCGATATCAGAATCATTATATCCACGTCCGAAGTTTCAGATTCAAAGCCGTGGGCTACGGAGCCGGCAACCAGCAGGGCAAGGACGTCGTCCCTCTTTTTCAGTTTTTCCGAAATATTTTTAATTGTTTCCTCGTGATTCAAATACATACGCTACTACCTTCCTTTCCCCTTTTTTAATGCTTTTTTTGTTGCAACCAAGCGGGGCAATAACCCCGCTGCCCCTGTATCAGCCCTTAATGTGACGGGCTCGCTTTACCGGCCTTGTCGCTGAGCCAATCGAAAAGCGGCCTGCTATAACTTTCCAAATCCTCATATGAGTATTCGCTTTCATAAATATATTCGGAACGGTGGTAAAACCTCCATCTGCCCAAATCGAACGTTTCTGTGATTATAACAGGCTTCGGATAGTGGAACAGGACATAACGGGGCTTGATCCCCATCGATCTGATAAATTCAAGTTCGGATTCCATGTCGCAGAAAGCCCTTATCCGAACGTCGGGGTCCGCGTCAAGGAACAAAGGATCACGGGATGCATAAACCCCTGCCCGCAGCGGGAAATGTATCCCCAGCTCCAGGCCTTTCCTTTTGATTTCCGACAACAACATTGAAATATCATCCGTCGATTTCATAAGGCAGGCTTCCACGCCGTACATCCCTTCACGGTAGTCCTTTTTAAATTTGCCGGGATCAAACGAACCAAATTGCCCGATCATAAAATCATTTATGGCAAAATCACCCCGAGTCCTTATTCAGCGGTCTGAAATTCTATGCGCCAGGAGCTTACAGCTTCCTCAACAGTGCATACGAGTCGGAGACCTTTTCGAAACCAAGTTTCGTATACATTTCCTTGGGTGTATCGTCTTCGTCGGTAGTCAGATATATTATCCGGGCTCCCTTTGCAAAAGCGGCGCATATCAGGTGTTTCAAAATGGCAGTGCCGAGGCCTTGCCGCTGGTATTTGGGCAGAACGGTAAAATCTTCTATTTTAGCCGTGCCTTCAAATAAAAACAAATCGCAGTTTCCCGCCGGCTCTCCTCCATAATAGCAGATATAGGATTCGATCGAGGCGTTCGACAGGTATACCTGCCCGCGGTATCTCGCCCTGCGGATGCAAAAGTCTTCACCGCAGTCTCCGCTGTACTGACTCTTGTCCAAGTACACAAGATCCTCCACCATAGCCGGATCCACAATTTTGCGTATTTCACACACTGCTTTCAGAGGCCACTCGGGCGGTTTCGCCGCCGTAAATACATACTGGCCGTAATGCTCGATCTGAAGCTTGTTGTCGAACTCCTTCAAACCCTTTTCATATTGCATTTCATCCATGGTTATTTTGCAAAATACCAGATTTTCTTCGATGCAAAGCCTGATTTCCCCAGCAATAATCTGAAGCAGCTCGTCAAGCTTCAGCGTACCCTTTATGTGTGAACAGTTGTGATCATACATATCACTCATAACGGTATTCCGGTATCTGATGACGCGGTCACTTTCGAAAGGCTTTGAAAAGCATCCTTTATATGCTCTCTCACACCGCCTTATTTCATTGATCATTTCAGATAATTCCGCAGCCGGTACGTTCATTGTTTCATCACTCACTCTCTATAATTCTGCTGTTGCGCCGGTATGAAAATAATGCAGCCTTTCGCCCAATTCCCCCTTGAGTATATCAAAGGCGGGGTCACCGGTACAATGCCCCGTATATATATGTCTGACACCCAGTGCAGTGAGCCGCTTTGCCAATCTTCTGATATCTTCGGGTTTTCCGCTCATTGAACTTGTTCCCTTAAGCCCCATCAGATGAAATCCGCCGAAAACAGCCGCAACTTCCTTTCCTCCGAAGGCTTGCCTCGTCTCCTCGACGATATTGTAGATACCGCCGTGGCTGCAGCTGTTAAGGATTACAAGGCCGCTTCCCGCTTCAAACACAAGGCTCTGTTCATGCTCGAAGTCATCGGCCGCAAAGCCTTTGCGCGTTTTTCTGTACATATGGGCTTTTTTGCCTATTGCAGCAAGTCCGGCCGTTTTATGTGAAATTAACCGGACGCCTTCGTCTATCTGTCGATCGCCTTCGACGAAAACAAACCTGTCGTCGTAATTATCCAGCAGGCCTTTCGGAATACCGACATAATGCCTGAACGGCCCAATCTTTATGTAACATGAGTCTGCAGCTGCATTTTGAAGATATACTCTGGCTTTGACATTACGTGCAAAGAAACCTTCAAAACCGCCTGAATGGTCATAATGACCGTGCGATAAAAAGGCTGTATCGATATCCGCGAGGTTTATACCCATTTTACAGGCGTTATCTATAAAAAGATCGGATGCTCCCGTATCGAGGAGATACTGTTTTCCTTTATATTCGATATGTATGGCGAGCCCATGCTCCCCTACCAGGCCTTCGCCGGCCTTATTCTCTATTAGCGCCGTAAGCTTCATCAGATCACCCCCGTTAGCTTTAAACGCATATATATTCGGCTATACTTCCGATGTGCGTGTTATCAGTGCCGCAGCAGCCACCTACGATTTTCAGGGAAATCAAGTCCGACAGGCTTTGTATAGACTTCGCCAGTTCGCCGCAATCAGAGCATTTCAAAGCTACGGAATTGTCAAGTTCCTCCGGCGGCAGAGGAGAGGTGTTGGCCTGGATGCCGCGGAATCTTTGCTTTACCAGGCTGGTCCGGTTGAATTCACAAGATAACGCCTTATAAAGCACCGTTGGATGTACGCAGTTAGTCATGTAGCAAACAGGCCTTCGTTCTACATACGCGTCCGTCCGAAGGATCGCGTCGTTAATGGTTGTCCCGTCGATCAGTCTGCCGTTGTCGCGTACCATGAAGCTTATAATATAGGGTAGTTCCGTTCTTTCCATCGCTTTTGCCATTCCGAGGATTTCCGGCAGCGCCGGCATTATTCCTGCAAACAGAAAATCGACTCCCGAACGCCTGAACAGCTCAGCCTGCCAGGAATGGAATTCGAACGCCTCTTCCTTTTGCAGTATGTCTGTGGCTTTATATGCGTCGCCTCTGCAGCCCATAAGGCCACCGGCATACATCTCAATGCCCGAGGTATCGCGCAGCTGTCTTAGAAATTCTACATTGTCGGAAATTATGGCTTCATCATAACCTGCTTTAAGAACACATTCCCTGTTTGCCCGCCTGGTCGGAGTCGTTGCAATAAAGGGCAGGCCAAACGCTCGTGCCGTTTCGATATATTGGCTCCATAATTCATGCAGGGCCTCCTTGCCGCCCCTGCGGTATATGATATCCGCAAGCGCTATCGTTTCATCGGGCGCAAAGCCAAATTCCCGCTTGAGCCTTTCACCCAGGGCGCCCTCCATCAGGATGGCATGTTTGCATTCAAAACACGAAACAAAGGACATATGCTGCTCCTGACAACAAAGAATAGGTGATGCAACAAATATATGGTATATTACGCCGGAGCATTAGTCAAATCCTTGACACAAATATACTTTTCAAGCTCACATTCAATCCGTCGAAGATAAACGAGGTGACAGTTTCATTTTTTTTGTACACTGCGCTTTTTGCAAGGTCATTATTTTCAAAAAGATGTACCGTAACCTCTTTAACGAATGGATTGACAATCCAGTATTCCCGGACTCCCGTGGACATGTACAGATCCAGCTTCTTAACCGAATCCCTGCCGCGCGTGCTCTCGGACAGTATCTCCACCAGGAGCGCAGGAACTCCGTCATACTTTTTCTTTTCGTTCAATTTTTGCTCCAGGTCGCAGATAACCATCAGATCAGGCTGAACGACATTTTTATTATCCTCGGTCCTCTTCAGCGTTATGTCAAAGGGCGCCAACATGGGCCTGCAATCCTTCCCCATAAACCAGTTGTAAAATATAACATGAAGCTCGCCGAGCACCTGCTGATGAACGGCATTCGGCGAAGCCATCATATATAACTCGCCATCGATATATTCAAACCGGTCGTCGCTGTTTTCCGCAATCTCAAGGAATTCTTCATAGGAAACTCTTTTTGGCATCCTTGCATAAGCTTCAGCCTTTTCTTTCAGGTAGCTTTCGTAAAAAGCCATTCTATCAGCATCTTCAAAGGCAACAAGCCGGGCCACTTTCCGGCCGTTGCTGGTGATAACGATCTCTTCCCTTGCGGATGCTCTCAGGTATTTGCCGAGATTATTCTTCAATTCGGTAGCATTAATTATCACGGCTGCTCGCCTCCTATTCGATATCAGCCATTTTAGCTAAAATGGCTATTACAATTATATGATACGACACACCATTTGTCAATTATTGCTTGCTTATTCATAGGTTTGACTTGTTTGAGACAGATATGAACCAAATCATATTATTATTAAATTTTTACTGTTGATATATTGACAATAATGTATGTCATACAGTATAATTGCATTGAGGTGGTTAAATGGAATCAATGGATGAACTTATAAATAGTCTTATAGTGGAACTGAGGAGAGGGACTCTCATACTTTCCGTGCTTAGCCAGCTAAACCGTCCCGAATACGGTTATTCTCTCGTACAGAAGCTGGAGGAAAAAAATGCGGCTATCGATGCAGGTACTTTGTACCCTCTTTTACGCAGGCTTGAGAAACAGAAGCTTTTGTCCAGCCAGTGGGATACCAGCGAAAGCCGGCCTCGGAAGTTTTATGCCTTGAGCAATGAAGGTAAAATGGTTTATCAGCGTTTAAAGGGTGAATGGAGCGCCCTTTCAAAGCAGCTTGAAGTATTGATAATGGAGGGCGATGAAAATGAGTGATAAAAATTTGATCGAACGTTATTTGAACGCCGTGGCAGAACATTTGCCGGAAGAGACCCGTGAAGATGTAAAAAAGGAGCTGAGGGCAAATATTGAAGATATGCTGCCTGATAACCCCGCAGAAGAAGATGTCCGGAAGGTACTGGAGCAGTTGGGCAACCCCGTCAGGCTTGCCGACGAATACCGCCAGACGAAAAGGTACCTGATCGGTCCCAGCCTGTATGACAGCTACATTTCAATACTTAAATTGGTAATAGGGATCGCAGTGATCGTATTTTCATTCATCTGGGTCATTGGAAACACAGCAAATCCGGCAGTCGATATAGCAAAGGCGCCGGTTGACTTTATAGCAAATTTTATTTCCGGAATCATAGGCGCGGCGTTTAATGGTGCACTCCAGGCATTTTTGTGGGTAACCGTGGTTTTTGTGGTTCTTGAAAGGGTGGGCCTCAGAGAAGGGCAGCTCCCTTTTGGAAAGAAGGGGTGGTCCGTCGACGATCTGCCTGAGGTTACTTTGAGCGATAAAGGCAGAATAGGCCGCGGAGAAACTGTAGTAGGTTTGATTTTCTCTGTCGCTTTTACAGCGCTGCTGGTTTTCCAGCCTCAGACCTTTGCATGGTACGGAAGGACGGAATCCGGCATGATGCTTGTTACGCCGCTTTTTGACATAGAGAGGCTTCGGCCCTTCATATTCTTCATTGTCGTGCTGGCCCTCCTTCAGTTTGTCATGTGCATTTACAAGTTCGTCGTCATGCGCTGGAACCTGCCGCTTGCCATCGCCAATACGGTAAACAATATTGCCTCGAGCATATTGGTGTTTGTAATGTTAAGTAACGGCAATATCATAAATAACGATTTTCTGGCCCGTTTTGCAGATGTGGTCAATCAGCCCGTCGCCGGGTTTACTGCGTCGTCGCATACTTTCTTCTCCGTATTCATCGTTATATGTATTATCGGATGCGCTATCGACAGTATTTCCGGCTTTGTAAAAAGCCGCAGGCTCAGTCTGCCTTCGGTCAAATTGTAATACCGCTGCAAGCATAAGGGAGGACGAAAAATATCAACATTTGCCATAATTTTTTATTAGCAACTAACCATAATATAATTGAGTAAATTGTGGCGGTGACATAAGGTATAGATAAAGCTGACAAGGAATCGGGATTTATTCAAAAACTGTACAACTACTCCGTCTTTATTGCGGCTTCGCTCTTTTTCGGGTATATTACCGCGCGCATGTTTTTTCCCGTACTTAAAAGTAAAACACTCCCGTTGAAAGGGCTTGCTGCGTTCCTGGTATTTTTCTCAGGCTTTCTGATAATATGGGTAATTGACAAAGCCTTGATCAGAAAAATGGGGCGGAGACCTGCAATAATGGCAATATCCGCCCTGCTGGCATCAAATGTCGCACTTCAGGCACTTTGCCTGAAGAATCTGGCAGTTAACCCTTCCTGGGATTTCGGAGTCATAATGAAGGCCGCCGGAGATATATCCTCCGGGCATACGATAGGTTACTGGAAGTACTTTCAGGAATACCCGTACAACCTGTATGCCGCAGTCTATGTCGGCGCATTCAAAACGCTTTTTTCCGGATATTCAGCAGCTCCTTATCTTTTGAACATGCTTTCAGTCACGGCTTCGATAACAGGCGCGTGTCTGCTGGCATACAGGCTGTATGGCCATAGGGCGTCCGTACTGGCGGCGTTTTTATGCCTCGCTGTTACGCCGTTTTATCTAAATGTACCGATCGTTTATACCGATACACTGTCGATGCCGTTCGTTATATGGACGGTTTATGTATGGACGTACATACCTGCCGGAAAAGAAAAGCCGGTACTGTATTGTTTGATTTTAGGAGCGCTTTCCTCTTTGGGTTTCCTTATCAAGCAGATAGCGGCTATAGGATTGGTTGCGTTTGCAGTCGATTACATTTTCGCTGGAAAAGACTATAGTTTCAAAACTTTCCCCTCTAAAAAGCATTCACTTAAGAAATTGTCGCATGTGGCGCCTTTAGCCGCTTCTGTCGCTGTTTTCGCGATAATTTTTTATTCCAATACTCTCTACCTGGACTATATGGGATTCACCAACAGAACGGCTGTTTATAACAAATTTCCATATACCCATTGGCTCATGATGGGGATGAACAAGAGCTATTCGGAAGGCGGTACTTCATACGGCTATGGCGGGTTCAGCGCTGAAGACCTGAAATTCACAAGACTGTTTATGTACACACCGTCGATGAAGGAAGCCAATATTGCCGTAATCAGAGCACGGCTCAACCGGTTCGGCATGACCGGCTACGCCAAATTCCTGCTGAAAAAAGCCGAATGGACATGGACGGACGGAGCATATTTCGTACCGACAAAGCTGGCGAGGCGTCCGCTTAAGCAAACGACCCTGCATAAGATCGTTCTGGTAAGCAACGGTAAAATGAACACACTTTTCAGAATCTATTCCCAATTTGTACAGACTATCCTGCTGTCCATGATACTGACCGGGTGTATTTCGGCTCTTCTGAAAGGTAAGGGAGGCGCGTTCAGGCTTATGGCGCTGATGTGTCTGGGACTTATGGCCTTTCTTCTTTTCTGGGAAACGAGATCAAGGTACCTGATATTCATGCTGCCAGTTTTCGTCGTGATGACGGTGCAGGGCCTGTTGATCGCATTCAAAGGGCTTGACAGGGCAGCGGCATATATGCTGAGAAGCATCCGGGGATCTCGGCGGTCATGATGAGGCGCCGTAAAACAATGAAAAAGGCCCGCAATATGCGAGCCTTTTTTTACTATTTAGGTTTCGGTTTAGTACATTCCGCCCATTCCGCCGGGAGCGCCTGCGGGCATCGGGGGTTCCTTCTCGGGCTTGTCGGCAACTACGCTTTCAGTGGTGAGTACCATAGCGGCAACGGAAGCTGCGTTCTGCAGAGCAGACCTGGTGACCTTTGCAGGATCAACGATACCTGCGGCGATCATATCTACGTATACTTCCTTCAACGCATCAAAGCCCATGCCTGCTTTCTCGTTCTTGACCTTGTCGACTATTACGGAGCCTTCGAGTCCTGCATTTGCAGCGATCTGTCTGATGGGCTCTTCAAGTGCCTTCAGAATGATCTGAACGCCGGTCTTTTCGTCGCCGTGGATATCCTTGAGCAGAGTCGAAACCTTCGGCAGCGCGTTAAGGTATGCCGTGCCGCCGCCTGCAACGATGCCTTCCTCGACAGCTGCCTTGGTAGCTGCGAGAGCGTCTTCTATACGGAGTTTCTTTTCCTTCATTTCAGTTTCGGTAGCCGCGCCGACCTGGATGACAGCTACGCCGCCCGCCAGCTTGGCAAGCCTTTCCTGGAGCTTCTCCCTGTCGAAATCGGAAGTAGTCTCCTCGATCTGAGCTTTGATCGAAGCGATCCTCTTCTTGATCTCATTTTTGTCGCCTGCGCCGTCAACGATGATGGTGTTTTCCTTCTGTACCTTGACCTGTCTTGCGTTGCCGAGCTGGCTAATCTTGGTTTCCTTCAGATCGAAGCCGAGTTCGTCGGAAATTACCTGGCCACCCGTCAGGGTAGCTATATCACGGAGCATTTCCTTCCTTCTGTCGCCGAAGCCCGGAGCTTTGACGGCAACACAGTTGAAGGTTCCGCGGAGTTTGTTGACTATAAGGGTCGTAAGAGCTTCGCCTTCGACATCCTCAGAGATTATGAGCAGCTTCTTGCCGGCCTGAACGATCTGTTCGAGGAGGGGCAGGAGATCCTGTATGTTGCTGAGCTTCTTGTCGGTTATAAGAATATAGGGATCGTCGAGAACCGCTTCCATCTTCTCGGTATCGGTAACCATGTATGAGGAGACATAGCCTCTGTCGAACTGCATACCTTCGACTACTTCGAGGTTGGTGCCCATCGTTTTCGATTCTTCAACAGTGATGACGCCGTCGTTCGTTACCTTCTCCATTGCGTCTGCAATGAGGGAGCCGATGACTTCGTCGTTGGCGGAAATAGAAGCGACTCTCGAAATGTCTTCTTTTCCGTTGATCTTCCTGCTGTTTTCCTTGATGGCGTCTACCGCCACATCGACTGCCTTGGCAAGGCCCTTTTTAAGTATCATCGGGTTAGCGCCTGCTGCAACGTTCTTGAGGCCTTCCCTGATAATCGCCTGCGCAAGCAGAGTTGCCGTCGTGGTACCGTCGCCTGCCACGTCGTTGGTCTTCGTGGCTACTTCCTTGACGAGCTGCGCTCCCATATTTTCAAATTTGTCTTCGAGTTCGATTTCCTTTGCTATTGTAACACCATCGTTAGTGATCAGGGGAGCTCCGAATTTCTTGTCCAGGACAACGTTTCTGCCCTTGGGTCCGAGAGTGATCTTTACTGTATCGGCCAGCTGGTTTACGCCGCTTTCAAGAGCGCGCCTGGCTTCTTCACCATATTTGATTTCCTTTGACATATGTTTTATGCCTCCTTATTAGCATTCAAATTTAACTAAAGCCGATGCGAAATTAATCCACTACCGCCAGGATATCGCTCTGCTTCAGGATCGTGTATTCCGTGCCGTCCATTTTGACTTCGGTACCGGCGTACTTGCTGATAAGCACCTTGTCGCCGACCTTTACTTCCATTTTTATCTCTCTTCCCTTGTCGTCGAATCCACCCGGTCCGACTGCGACTATTTCAGCTACCTGGGGCTTTTCCTTTGCGCTTCCCGGAAGAACGATGCCGCTCTTGGTTGTCTCTTCTGTTTCCAACATTTTGATAACGACTCTTTCACCCAACGGTTTTATTTTCATAAAGAGTACCTCCTACAATGTTTTTGCAATTTATTAGCACTCAATAACATTGAGTGCTAATCACATTAATAATATAATATATTATCCATTTTGTAATCAAATATGCGTTTTTGCTAAATTATGCTGTTTTCGGTTGAATAGAACTGATTATCTAAAGTTTATTGCTTATATCGCTGTTTTTTGGATTCACTTGCGATTGTTCAATTCTCTGTAAATATCGTTCCATGTCATTCCCCTGTCAGCCAGGAGCACCATCAAATGATACAGCAGATCGGCTGCTTCCGCGCTTATTTCCTCGTTATTGCCGTTCTTTGAGGCTATTATGACCTCCCCGGCTTCTTCACTTATCTTCTTCAATATCTTGTCAGTACCCTTGGCGAACAGGTAGTTCGTATATGAACCTTCCTTGGGGTGCAGCTTTCTGTCGAGTATTACGCCGAATACTTCTTCGAGCACTTCAGGACCGGCTGCCATCGTGTTTCCAACAGTGTCTCCATCTGCACGGTCCTCGTTCGCCGAAGTTTTGGACTTTATGCCGTTATCCGCCGGCGCCGCACCTAAATCCAATGCGCTGCCTACCGCTTCCTCTATCACTGCGTCCGAAATCACATCATTGGCATTTTCTGCAGCTCCCGCCATTTCCGCGGTTTTTGCAGTCTCGGCTGCTTCCCCCGATTCGGCTCCGATTAAGGCGCCCTCCTTGAGTTTATCCGCATCAAGGCGTGTGAAGAAGCAGGAACGGCGCCCTGTGTGACATGCAGCCCCAGTCTGGTCTACCTTTATAAGAAGCGTATCTCCGTCGCAATCCACGCTTATCGAGCGGACAGTCTGGAAATGACCCGAGGTCTCTCCCTTCAGCCAGAGCTTCTGACGGCTCCTGCTGTAATAGTGGACCTTTCCGGTTTCGATCGTTTTTCTGAGCGATTCTTCATTCATCCATGCCAGCATCAGCACCTCATCTGTCCTGATATCCTGTGTGACAGCCGGTACCAATCCATCCGCGTTATATTTCACAAGTTCAAGAATGTTAGCCATCTCAGCTCCTCACTTCGATTCCTTTTTCCTTTAAATAGTGTTTAACGTCCATTATCTCCATCTCTCTGAAATGGAAGAGCGAAGCGGCAAGAACTGCGTCCGCCCTTCCCTCCGTCAGAGCCTCTCTGAAATGCTCCATCGTACCTGCTCCCCCCGAGGCAATGACGGGTATTTTGACATTTTCCGATATGGTGCGCGTAAGTTCCAGGTCATAACCGTCTTTGGTACCGTCGCAGTCCATACTGGTCAGCAGTATCTCGCCCGCTCCCAGCTTCTCGGCTTCAATGGCCCATTCGAGCGCATCCCTGCCGGTATTGACACGGCCCCCGTTCAGGTAAACATCCCAGCCGCTTTTGTCCGCGCGTCTCTTCGCATCTATTGCGGATACCACGCACTGGCTCCCGAAACGGTAAGCAGCCTCGGAAATCAGTTCCGGCCTTTTTAGAGCAGCTGAGTTCACAGCGACCTTGTCGGCTCCGGCTTTGAGAATTTCCCTGAAATCCTCGGCCGTCCTGATACCCCCGCCTACCGTGAACGGTATGAACACCTGCTCCGCCACACGCCTTACAACATCTATCATTATGCTTCTGGCATCCGAGGACGCCGTGATATCAAGGAAAGTAAGTTCGTCCGCGCCTGCCTTGTCGTAAAAGGCTGCGTTCTCGACAGGATCGCCCGCATCCCTGATATTTACAAAATTTATGCCTTTAACGACCCTTCCCCCGTGAACATCCAGGCAGGGGATGATACGTTTCGTGTACATTTTTCCACCTCATAATTCGCTATTTTGCGATCTCTATGGCTTCCTTCAGATCGACGTCGCCCGTGTAAAGCGCTTTTCCCACTATTGCTCCTGAAACGCCGATCTCTTTGAGGTTATTGATATCCTGAATATTAGTGACACCGCCCGACGCGATGACATCTATCTTTACCGCCTTGACCATTTCCTCCATGGCCTTCAGGTTCGGTCCCCTAAGCATACCGTCCCTTGAAATGTCGGTATATATGATCACTTTGGCGCCGAGATCCTCCATCTTTTTAGCAAAGCCGACTGCCGTGAAAGAACTTGTTTTTGCCCAGCCCTCTATTGCTACGAGGCCATCCTTTGCGTCTATTGCGACTGCAAGGTTGTTGCCGAAGCTCTGCACCGCCTTTTTAACGAGCTCCTGGTCGTTAACCGCGGACGTGCCTAAAATTATCCTTTCTATACCTTTGCACAGGATTATTTCCATCGTTTCGATCGTACGGATTCCTCCGCCCAGCTGTATCGGTATGCCCAGCCTGACAGCCATCTCGCTGACGACCGCTATGTTCTGGGGCTGTCCAAGCCTCGCGCCGTCAAGGTCGACCACGTGGAGGTACTGCGCTCCCATCTGCTCGAATTTCACCGCCATATCGACCGGATGGTCGGAATAGATCGTAACATCGTTGAATTTGCCCTGCACCAGCCTGACGCATCTTCCATCCTTTATGTCTATAGCCGGGTATATAATCATCCAATCACTCCTCGTCAATAAATGTTACTTCAAATATGTATCGAGTATTGTCGTATTTCTATGAAACAAAAGAACCGTATCTCTGTTTCGTTTAAATCATGGACGCCCAGTTCTTAAGTATCGCAAGCCCGGTTTCGCCGCTCTTTTCCGGATGGAACTGGGTTGCGAACACCCTTCCTTTTCCTATTGCGGCGTCGAAGCTGACGCCGTACTCACAGGTTGCCGTTACGATCGATTTGTCCTTTGCATCGAGATAATATGAATGGACAAAATAGACATAGGGATTTTCAGGCAAGCCGGCAAACAAAGGGCTATCGTTCACCTGCAGCGAATTCCACCCCATATGCGGCACCTTCAGCCCCTTATCCCGAGGCAGCAATCTGACGGAACCGCTGAACAGGCCGAGGCCTTCCACTTTTTCTCCGCCTTCCTCGCTGTAGTCGAACAGCATCTGCATGCCGAGGCATATTCCGAGGAACATTTTATCCTGCCGCACCGCTTCCTTTACAACCTGCGTCAAACCGCTGCCTGCAAGGCACGCCATCGCGTTGGAAAATGCCCCGACTCCCGGAAATACCACGGCGTCGGCACGCCTGATCTCCGCCGGGTCCGATGTGATAACGGCTTCCTGTCCGATATATCGCAGCGCATTTTTTACGCTGCCCAGATTTCCTACTTCATAATCGATTATAGCAATCAAGTTTTATACCAGCCTTTTGCCCGTAATTCTCTCATATGCCTCAACATATTTTGCTTCCGTATTCCTGATAACGCTTTCCGGCAGTTCAGGCGCCGGCGGCTGCTTGTTCCAGCCGATCTCTTCGAGGTATTCCCTTACGAACTGCTTGTCGAAGCTCTTCTGCGGCCTACCGGGCTGATATTCCGACATATCCCAGAACCTCGAAGAGTCGGGTGTGACGGCTTCATCAGCCAGCACAAGCTTACCGTCCATTATGCCGAATTCGAACTTCGTATCGGCAAGGATTATACCCTTGCTCTCCGCATGGCGGCTTGCAGCCTGGTACAGCGCTATGCTTGCGTCCTTCAGATGTGTGGCAAGCTCCCTTCCGATCCTGTCCGCCAGGCCTTCGAAGGTGACGTTTATATCGTGTCCTTCCGATTCCTTCGTCGACGGTGTGAAAATAGGCTCGGGCAGCTTGTCGCACTGTTTTAACCCTGCCGGCAGTTTAATCCCGCAGATGCTTCCCGATGCGTTATATTCCTTCAGGCCCGAACCTTCGAGATAGCCTCGCACTATGCATTCCGCATTGGTCATTTTGATCTTGCGGACGAGCATGGACCTGCCCTGCAGCTCCTCCTTGTACTTCGACAGCCCGTCCGGATATTTGCTCACGTCGGTGGTGATCATGTGGTTGCCCACGATACCCGAGGTATAGTTGAACCAGAATTCCGAAATACTGTTGAGGACTTTGCCCTTATTGGGTATCAGATTGGAAAAAACCACGTCAAATGCCGAGATCCTGTCGGTAACGACTATCAGAAGTTTGTCGCCCAGGTCGTAGACATTTCTCACTTTTCCCTTTACAAACAAGGGCTTGTCGATAAAATTAGTATCGTTGATAAGCATAATTCAAATACCTTTCTCTTATGACTCAAATTTATATTCAACACCGGCCTAAACGACCGGTGTCTGCAAACCTGCCCCGCCGGCATGGCCCATAAGACTACAGCATGCCTTTGGTCGACATTACGCCGGTTATCCTCTCGTCGGTGCGCGAAGCTTCGTCGAGCGCCCTGCCGAAAGCCTTGAATATCGCCTCCGCCATATGGTGGTTATTATTTCCGTACTGAACGTTGATATGTAGGTTCATGCCCGCGTTAACAGACACCGCGCGGAAAAATTCTTCGACAAGTTCGGTATCCATATCGCCTACACGCTCGTTTGTAAAACGGACGTTGCACACAAGATACGGCCGTCCGCCCAAATCGAGCGACACGGACGCCAGAGCCTCATCCATAGGCACCGTCGACGTCCCGTACCTCCTTATGGATTTCTTGTCACCAAGCGCCTGTTTCAGCGCCTGTCCGAGAACTATACCGACGTCTTCGACAGTATGGTGGGCATCGACCCTCAGGTCGCCGTTAGCATTGACCTCAAGATCGAACAGACCGTGCTTCGAAAACAGCGTCAGCATATGATCCAGGAAGCCGACCCCGGTTTCGACCGTGGAAATCCCGTTTCCGTCGATACCGAGTTTCAACCGTATGGCCGTTTCCGCGGTATTCCTGCTTATTTCAGCTATTCTGGCCATTTTCCACCTCCGAACTTATAACATACATTTCCTTCGTAATTATGATTGCACTGCAACAAGTCGTTTCATGTCCATATCCGATTTGCTACTGCAAAATCATTATAACAAAACAAGTCATTAGAATTCCATACCAATTTGATCGAACTGAAAAATCGTTTTGATCATCCTCAAACACCCGCCTTGCGGCTCAATTGCCCATGATTATATCGTCCAGAGCCCTGATTACCGAATCCATTTCCTCGTCCGTTCCAATGCTGATACGCAGATAATTGTCTATGACCGGCTTTTTGAAATGGCGGACCAGTATTCCTCTTTCGCGCAGCGCTGCGAAAATATCTGCGCCGCGCATGCTGCAGTGGCTCGCAAACACAAAGTTGGCGGCCGAATCGGCCACGGTGAAACCCCTTCTGCGGAGTTCCCGCGTGAACCTCTCCCTCGCCGCAACGACCTTTTCGGTGGTCATGTCATAATATGCCGGGTCCTTCAAGGCGGCAGTCCCCGCAATGATCGCCAGTCTGTCGAGAGTGTAAGAGTTGAAGGAATTTTTTATGCTTTCCAGAGCCTTAATTAGCTCGCTGTCGCCGAAGGCAAAGCCGATCCGCATACCCGCCAGCGCACGTGATTTGGAAAACGTCTGTATCGCAAGCAGGTTGGGATAATCCTTTATAAGGCCTACAGTCGTCTCGCCTCCGTAGTCTATATAAGCTTCGTCCACTATCACGACTACATCGGGATTTCCCTCGAGAACTTCGCGGATCTTCGTTAGCGGAAGCGCCTTCCCCGTGGGGGCGTTGGGATTCGCAATTATAATCCCGCCGCTGCTTTGCATGAGTTTTTCCGAGGGTATGTTAAATTCGCTGTCAAGCGGTGTAGTTACATAGTCGAGTTTGAAAAGGGACGCATAAACGGGATAGAAGGAATAGGTAATGTTGGGGAACACAATTGTCCTTCCGGGATCAAAAAAGGCCATAAACGCGAATGCCAGTACTTCATCCGAGCCGTTGCCCAAAAATATCTGGTCCTTTTTGAGCCCGTAGCTTTCGGCAGCTGCGCTTGCAAGCATATCGCAGGAAGGATCCGGATAAAGCCTGAGGCTGTCGTCCGCCGCTTCCTTCAATGCCTCAAGCACCCTCGGCGACGGCCCGTATGGGCTTTCATTCGTATTCAGCTTTATATATTTCCTGTCTCTCGGCTGCTCACCCGGTACATAAGGTTCGACTCCGGACGCCAGCCTGCTCCAGTATTTGTTCATATGCTACTCTCCCTGATCTGTCGTTACTATTCCTTTTTGCCGTCCTGCTTGTCAAAACGAACCTTTATGGCGTTTGCATGGCCATCGAGCTTTTCGTATTCCGCAAACCGTATAACATAATCGCTTGCCTTTTCCAGCGCCTGCCTCGTATAAGAGATCACGCTGGACTTCTTCATATAATCGGCTACGTTTAGCGGAGAGAAGAACCTGGCGGTCCCTCCCGTCGGCAGCACGTGGTTGGGTCCTGCGAAGTAATCCCCCAGCGGCTCCGGCGACCAGTGCCCGAGGAATACCGCACCCGCGTTTTTTACGTAGGACAGCTTGCTGAAAGGCTCCTCAATGCAAAGTTCCAGGTGTTCGGGCGCAATGCGGTTGACTACGTTCATTGCCTCGTCCAGATCATTGACGATTATGGCAGCGCTGTAATCCGCAAGCGACCTGTCCAGAATTCCCTTCCTAGAAAGCCGTGCGTACTGTTTTTCAATTTCTTTTACCACGGCGCCGGCCAATTTTTCAGAAGGCGTTATCAGAATCGAAGCCGAAAGCACGTCATGCTCTGCCTGCGAGAGCAGATCCGCCGCCACATACACGGGATTTGCCGAGTCATCCGCGACAACCGTGATCTCACTGGGGCCCGCAAACATATCGATGTCGCAGTAGCCGTAGACAAGCCTTTTTGCCGTCGATACATAAATGTTGCCGGGTCCGAAGATCTTATCCACCTTCGGCACCGTCTCCGTTCCGAACACCATGGCTGCGACCGCCTGCGCTCCGCCCATTTTGTATATTTCATCCACTCCCGCTTCCTTAGCGGCTGCCAGCACTGCCGGGTCTATCCTTCCGTCGCTGCCGGGAGGCGTTGCCATTATTATTTTCCCTACGCCGGCAACCTTTGCAGGCAGAGTCGTCATTAGAACGGTAGAGGTCAACACGGCAGTCCCGCCCGGCACATATATGCCGACCACCTCAAGAGGCCTGTACAGCTGTCCCAGCAGTATACCGTCCTCCCCCGCGGTAAACCATGAATTCTCCCTCTGCTTCTCATGAAATGCCTCTATGTTGGCCTTGGACTTCCTTATTACATCGATGAGCTTCGGATCGACCGCATCGTATGCAGCCCTTATTTCCTCGTCCGATACCTTCATTGACGATGAATCGAGCTCTGCCTTATCGAATTTTTTCGTATATTCAAGTACGGCCTTGTCTCCGTTTTCCCTCACATTCGTCAGTATAGCCTCCACGGCTCCGATAACATCCTGACGGCCAACCCTGTCGCGTGCCACCAGCTTGTCGAACAACCCGGAGTCCTTCCCCTGCCGCATATCGATAATTTTTATCATAATTACCTCCTTAATTTGGACGTCCATAGATAGCTCTGACTTTCTATCGGATGTCCGATCCCTGCAGCTGCGTCTTCAGCCCATCTATGATAGCGTTGATCCTCTCGCTCTCCATCTTCATACTGACACGGTTGACAACCATCCTGGCGCTGATTTCGGCGATCGTATCCAGTACGACCAGCCCGTTTTCCTTGAGCGTCCTTCCGCTTTCCACAAGGTCCACGATCACTTCCGAAAGCCCAACGAGCGGGGCCAGTTCGACAGAACCGTTGAGCTTGATGATCTCGATCGATTCCCTGCGTTTGTGCTCGAAGTATTCGCGAGCTATACGCGGGTATTTTGTAGCGACCCTTTTGTTATTAAGGCTGTCGAGCTTTCCCGCCAGTTCGGCGGGCCCCGCGACGACCATACGGCACGCTGCAAAACCCAGGTTCAGTACCTCGTAAAGGTGCCGTCCCTCCTCGAGCAGCGTATCCTTGCCTACGATGCCTATATCGGCGGCGCCGTATTCCACATATGTAGGAACGTCGGCCGGTTTCACAAGAAAGAATTTAATCCTGCTTTTCTCGTCCGTAAATATCAGCTTGCGCGACTCGTTCCGGTACTCGGAGCAGTCTATCCCAAGCTTTTCAAGCAGTCCGACGGACAGATCCGTCAGCCGTCCCTTTGACAACGCTATCGTAAGATATCTCAATCTTTTCACCTCTTCAACAATTCGCTGATCTTGACCATGCAAACTTCTCCCGACTGGACATAATGTATTTCCACCGTATCCTCGTCGACGATCCTGAGCACGCCTCCGATATTTCTGGACGCGGCGTACTTTTTTGCTTCCCCGGCAGTGCTGCCCGCGATGTCCAGTTCTACTACAAGTCCCTGGTTCCTGAGCTCTGCGCAAAGCTCGATCGCCGTTTTCCTGCCGTGTTCGGAGTAGCAGACGAGACTGTCCGTACCCGGTCTCTCCATGTCTATTTTTTGCCTTTGGAGCGCCATGAGTATCATGTTGACGCCCAGCGAAAAACCGGTGGCAGGGCATTCCTTGCCGAATTCGCCGACCAGTTTGTCATATCTGCCGCCCGTCAATACGGGAAAACCGACTCCATAGGTGAAACCCCTGAAAATGATTCCAGTATCGTAGGAAAGGCCTCTCAGCATACCCAGATCAACGGAAACATATTGACCCAGGCCGTAATCCTCCAGTATGTTGAGCACCTGACGTATATTTTCCAGAGCATCGCGCGATCTTTTATTCAGTTCAAAGGCTTCAGCCTTCTCTATCACATCGACCGAACCGAAAAAGCCCGGCAGTCCTGAAATCAGCTTTTTCAAATCCTCCCGTATTTCGCTGCGGTTAAGGAATTCATCCAGCCCGACATAATCCTTGCGGTCTATGAGCGTGCTGACCTGGGCGGTATCCTTCTCGGAAAGCCCAGTCTCCTCCATCAAACCGTTGAAAAATTCGACCTGGCCTATATCTACCTGGAAGTTCTCAAGTCCGGACGCCTTAAGCGCCTGAATCGCCACTGCGATAACTTCCGCGTCGGATTCGGGCGTGCTGACTCCAAGCGCTTCGACGCCTGCCTGTGTGAACTCGTTCTGCTTGCCGCCGCCATAATCGTTATACCTGAATACGTTCCCGATATATGATATCCGGACAGGATAGGCAGCTTCCCTGTATTTTGTCGCGGTGATCCTTGCCACGGGCACTGTTATGTCAGGCCTCAGTACAAGTATCCTGCCCTGCTGGTCGAAAAACTTGAACATGTCCTCCTGGGGCATTGCGCCCTCATCGGAGGCAAACACATCGTAAAACTCGATGGAGGGCGTTTCGACCTCGTTGAAACCGCAGCTCCTGAACAGCGCCCTGAGCTTCTGCTCCAGGCTGCGCTTCTGACTGCAATCCTCAAACAATATATCCTGAACTCCATCCGGCGTGTAGATTTTCCACTTGGACAATTGAGTGCACCTCACTTGATTATCATTAAACAAAATATTTATGTATATTGTAACAAATTTTGAAGAGTTCTGCGTTTCACTGATTTATCACTTTAATGCGATAAATTGATAAATAAGTGAATTGCACTAATTATAATTTACAGTCAATAGTTTTGTCAATGGCTTTTTCAAATATCTATGCTAAAATGGTACTACCCGCCTGTTACATTTTTCAACTCGCGGAGCATTGAAGGGAGGAGCCGCAGTGGAATTCAGCAACTCAAGAATATTGGAGATTGTGCGCAACCAATTGGCTTTGGATTATAACTGCAAAGCCGAGGATTTTCTATCAAACGGAGTATTTTTTTATGAGTCCGGGCTGAACGAAGGGCGCAGAATGCTTGAAAGGCAATCGCCGTACATCGAGATAGCCACCATGGGAAAAGGTATGGTAGTTTCAGCCGATACAGACGTCCTTAAGAGAGTAAAACCGATCCTGGAGAACAAATTCAGAGATGACCTGTTTTTTGCTCCCTTCTTATTCGGGCATTCTCTTTACTACGTGCCGGAGTGCAGTTACATCAGGCGTCTGCCTTGTCCCTCCGGATTTACAACCAGCGTCGCGGAAGGCGGCGAAATATACGGGTTGTACAAGTATAGCGGCTTCATAAATGCATTGCAGTATAATGAAAAGAGTGCCCATCCGGATTATCTTGCTTTATATGCGATGAAAAATAATGAAATAGCCGGAATAGCCGCTGCATCCATAGACAGTGCAATCATGTGGCAGATCGGCATCGACGTTTTGCCGAATTACAGGAATGCCGGCCTCGCTGCATACCTGGTAAGCAATTTGGCGTTGATGATAATGGAGCGCGGGATCATACCGTATTACGGCACAGCTTCTTCAAACATCGCGTCACAAAAGGTCGCATACCGCAGCGGATTTAATATCGCATGGATGTGCAATTACAAAAATACGCTCGAGAGTAATTCGCCATTTTAGTATAATAGGGTATAGTCGCAGTAAAAGATTTATTAATAACGATGGCAAAGGAGCAGGCAAACGATGAAGTATAAAGCGGTAATATTCGATCTTGACGGGACATTACTAGATACCATAGATGATCTCGGAGATTCCATGAACAGCGTGCTGGAAAGGCACGGTTATCCCATGCATGACCTCGGAGCTTACAAGTATTTCGTAGGAAACGGCATGCGCAATCTTGTGGAAAGAGCACTGCCTGAAGATAAACGCGACAGCGCTTCAATTGGCCTGGCGCTGATGGAAATGCGCGATGAATATGCCAAAAGGTGGGCCGATAAGACCCGGCCATATCCCGGGATTCCTGCTTTGTTGGATGCATTGACCATGAAAGGCATAAAGCTTGCCGTATTATCAAATAAACTGGACAGGTTTTCGAATGATATAGTAAAAAAGCTGCTTCCCGACTGGAACTTCTACCCTGTATACGGAGAACGGGAAGGAGTGCCCATAAAACCGAACCCGGCCGGGGCCCTGGAAATTGCACAAATACTTGGACTCAGCCCTGAAGAATTCCTGTATCTTGGCGATACCGGAACAGACATGAAGACCGCCGTATCCGCAGGGATGTATGCGATTGGCGTGCTCTGGGGCTTCCGGGATGCCGGGGAGCTTATGAATAACGGTGCGAACATGCTCATCACGGACCCGCTGGAGATTTTGAAGCTGCTGTAATCCGAAATGGAGAACAGTTAAAATGAATCTATCAGTCGAGACGCAGTTCGGACACAATACTGTCGAATTGATTTCTGGCGCAGCTTCGCCCGTTCCAGTGGCTGCAAGCGCTGCAGGAGACACCGCCGGAGCCTCTGCCCGGTTTCCCGGGCTGCTTGTAGCTGAGATAGCTGCAGGACCGCGCGATCGTCGATAGATTATCCTCGTTGTAATCATATATGTCCATAATTACCTCCGGAAAATAGTTTCTGAAATAAAAAACGGCATATGCTGCAGACCTATTATTCACATTAAGCCTGCAGTATATACCGCATATAATCCTGCTCGATATGCATCCGGCCACTGGCCGGCTGATGTCACAAACCGGCTTTCTATAGCTTCACAAGGTTTGCAAACGCCGCCATCAGTCGCTTCATTCCGTTATTCTTGAAGTTAATCTCCAATACATAGTCGCCTTTATCCAGAATTACCGCTGTAATTTTACCGACGCCGAATTTTTTATGCACTACATTGTCGCCGACCTTGAAATCGACTGCCGGCGAGCCCGATGAAGCCCCCGAACCGGAGGTACCGCCCGCAGCCGCTGCATACGTCCGCAAGACCGGCGGTTGAGCCGCGCCGAAGCCCTTACTCCTGTCGGCGCCGAAGCCGCCCGCCTGCATCGCGCCCCCGAAAGCACTGCCTCCAAACGTAGCGCTTCTGCCTCCAAATGTTTGTCCGGCGGCGCCGTTACCGTACGATCTGTTTCCATTTGTGCCGCCGAGCGCAGAGCCGTCGCCGGAACCGTCGTCAGCCTCAAAACCGCCGCTCCTGCCGCGCCAGTTCAGGAAGGAATCAGCAGTCTTCTCACGTCTCCCCTTCACTTCGATCAGTTCCTCCGGAATTTCCTTCATAAACCTTGAAGACCGGTTATATGTCGTATTGCCGAAAAGAGTCCTGCTGTAGGTGCTTGTCAGATAAAGCCGCTCCCTGGCACGCGTTATGCCGACATAGCACAGCCTGCGCTCTTCTTCAAGCTCCTCCTCGCTGTCCATCGAACGCATTCCAGGGAAAACGCCCTCCTCGAAGCCGGGGATGAATACTACAGGGAATTCGAGTCCTTTTGCGCTATGCAGCGTCATCAGGACTACATGGTCTTTCTCTCCCTCGAGATCGTCGATGTCCGATACGAGAGAAATATTGGCAAGATAAGCTTCCAGGCCTTTTTCTTCACTTTGCGCCTCAAACTCGATCGCTCCCGAAATAAGTTCCTGTACGTTTTCAACGCGGGTCTTCGCCTCTTCGGTATCCTCCGCCTTCAGCTCGGACAGTATCCCGGACTTGTTGATAACGGCGTCTATCAGCTCCTGAACGCTTGAGCCCTCAGCCATGACCCTGAAGCCCACGATCATATCCGCAAATTCCACCAGCTTGGGCGCAGACCTTTTCAGCTCGGGAACTTCGGACGCCGATGAAATAATGCTGTAAATGCTGCAGCTCCTGCTGAGCGCTATATTTTCGGCGGTCTCGACTGTGGTGTTTCCTATGCCCCTCTTCGGAACATTTATTATCCTCTTCAGCGCAACGTCATCCGAAGGATTCGCAATAAGCCTCAGGTATGCGATTATATCCTTGATTTCCTTGCGGTCATAGAACTTCAGGCCGCCGAAAATCCTGTACGGTATGCCCGATTTCATGAAGGATTCCTCAAGCACACGCGATTGCGCGTTTATACGATACAACAGCGCAAAGTCCTTGTTTTTTCTGCCTTCGTTCTTAATGAGCCTTCCGATCTCGCCGGCGATAAAGGATGCTTCCTCATGCTCGTTATTCGCTTCAAAGTAGATGATCCCGTCGCCCTGCGAGTTGTCGGTCCAAAGCGTCTTGCTCTTCCTGCCCGTATTGTTCTTTATGACGTTGTTGGCCGCATCGAGTATCGTTTTGGTCGAGCGGTAGTTCTGCTCGAGCTTGATTACCCTCGCATCCCTGAATTCCTTCTCGAAATCCAGTATGTTTCTGATGTTTGCACCCCTCCAACCGTAAATGGAATTATGAACCACCACACCGTTACAAATAAACTGCCTTAAGTGCGGTATCGATATATCATATACTTTGCCTTTATATTCTTCAAATTCCACTGTTTCAATAACGTCTTCCACGATAACGCCATCATGATATACGGGAATGCTCATAGACGGTTTCATGTGAGATAACGGCATGTACGAATAGCTTTCGCCCTCGGTAAGCCTGGCTTTTTTAAGTATCTCTATGTTTTCATCCAGGCTGCTTATTTTATTAGCGTAAAAATCCGCTTCATCATACTCGGACCTTTCAGTTTCTATCCTCCAGGTGTTTCTATTCCCACTGCGTACAGGAAACTCCGCATTACTTGCGGTGAGCCTGAGTTCGTTACCTGACGTATTAAGGCAAATTCTATGACTGTGCCAACCCGAAACTAAACCGGTTTTCCTACCACCGAATGCAGTCACATTAACTATTTGCCTTGCAGTCTGACCTCTAATAACCGCATTGCAAATATGGTGCGGATATTCCGGATACATGTTTAAATCGCCGAGTAGTCTTTCAGCTGAAGCTTCCGTATCCAACTGTCTGAAAATCGCGTCTATTGAATTTTGAGATAATGTAATGCTTCTTCCGCAGCAATGGAAAACTGTCGTAGGAATACCATACTTAAATGCCAGAAGCTGCTCTACATAAGCCGCCCGTTCTTTGCTTCTGGTAGCCTCCAAAATCCACATTTTGTCGCCATGCTCCTGATTCAACCTCACGAAAAGGCCGTTTACTATTTCACCCTTTCTGCTGCGAACGCCCTGTGTTTGTCCAATCCGGTATCCATAGCCCTTTTTATACATCAAATATACGTAATAGACGCCCTGCTGGGCATTTACCTTTGAGAATCCGATATGATTAGGCGTCCCCCTGATAACTTTTCCGGACTTTGTGGTAATCTTAACGATTTTGCCTTTATACTCCTTTGAAGAAACATTATCTACGGTGCCCGGCATGGTTTTTCCGAACCCTGCAGCACTGATGACCTGTTGGCCTTTCTTTACATCCTGGATTTTGCATGTTCCATTTGGCAACAAAACTTCAGAACCCTCAACCAGGCACTGGTCATCGTCGCCCACCACGCAAAGATTCCTGAAATGCTTTGCCAGCAAGCTTACAAGAGTGTACTGAGCAGTATTCGTGTCCTGGTATTCATCAACGAGTACGTACCTGAATTTTCTCTGGTAATACTCCATTACAGGCGGATGGTCCAGGAACAGCTTTATCGTCATCATTATGATATCGTCGAAATCAAGCGCGTTGTTGTTTCTGAGTTTCTTTTGATAAAGCTCATAGATACGCGCTATTTTACTGAGTCTGAAATCGGAGCCCGCCTCCCTGATAAATTCGGGGGGCTCCTTCAGTTCGTCCTTGGCCCTGCCGATCTTTGACAGCACCTCCCTTACAGGGAAGTTTTTTTCATTGAGATTGAGTTCCTTTATGCTGTCCTTGATCAATGTCTGCTGATCGGAGGTGTCGAAAATTACAAAACTTCTGCTGTAACCGAGCTTTTCTATATCGCGCCGCAGAATACGCACACAGCAGGCGTGAAAGGTACTGACCCAGAGGTCGCTGACACTCTCTCCCAGGATCCCCTCGAGCCTTTGCTTCATTTCCTTCGCAGCTTTGTTTGTAAATGTTATTGCAAGGATGGATGCCGGGTGGGTCGGTTTGTCCTTCATCAGGTCGGTAATCCTCTGAGGTAACATATCCGATGCGCCTTTTATGGCAGTCTTGTCCGGAGTAATGCCCCCGGCGCCCGATCCCCCGGCCTGTGATGATACTGCGGCCTGCAACGGCGCTCCGCCCGGCGACGATGCTGTGCCCTGTCCGTCAAGGATCCCGCGCATGCAAGCCAGATCTTCGGAGGTCAGACTGTCAGGGACATAGTTGCCGTGGTATGCGTCACCGTATTTAATAATATAAGCGATCCTGTTGACCAATACGGAGGTTTTGCCCGAACCTGCTCCTGCCAGTACGAGCAGCGGCCCTTCAGTCTGGAATACAGCCTGTCTTTGAGGGGGATTAAGCTTTTTATATTCCTTCTCAAGAAGCTTTTTTCTTAATTCAATGAATTCCTGTTTATCTTTTTCTGTTATCATCTGATTCGCACCTGTATAAATAATATGAATTGATGGGATAGTTCGAAAAATAGTATATCATATATGGATGTCCCATGTTACCAAATTTGAAAATCATAGAGCCTGTATAAAAAAAGGCAGCGCCCCGGACATCTCTGTCAAGACCTGCCTTGAATGCTTTCCACAAAATATTTTCGCGTTTATCAGTATATCGGCGGCAAACCGGACTGAGCCGACGAGAAGGTCGACCATATGTATTGTATCATAGCCCAATTAACGATTGCTGTGATTATCAGGAGTACGAGCCCCGCGATCCAAAGAATAAGGACTGCCCTGGCGAAATTTCTGGTGTTTTTGTTGAAACCGCCGCTGAAGCTCCAGATAAGGACCATTATCAGATTGATAAGAGGTATGCCGGTAAGGATCAGCATACCTACGAATTTCCAGGTTTGCAGCGGTTTGACCTTATCCGGTCTCATATCCGTTTCGGCAGACTGGAAGGACACATCGGGCTGCCGGACATTCTGGAGAACGGCAGGATTTTGTATGTTTTGCGCCGAGGGATTTATGCTTTGCGACATCGGGTTTTTAAAATTTTGGACCGGAGCGTACTGTACAGACTTGATCTGCCGAACCTCAGGCACTGTCTCCTGCGCAGGGATCGGCCCGGGTCTGGCCGGCTGCTCTGGTATAACCTGCGCTATGCTTTCCCGTACGGGTTCCTTCACGGGTATCTCATGCTGCGTTGCGACCGGCTGCACATCCGGTATTTCTGAAGTAACCTTCTCTGCGACTGCAGTTTCAGCTTCAATCACGGGAGTATCAGCGCTGACGGCGGCCTCCTGTACGGCGCTCTCCTGCATGGCTGTCTCCTGCACGGCAGTCCCATGTACGGCAGTCCCATGTACGGCACTCTCCAGTGCTGACGCACCCTGAACGATCTCCTCGGTACCAATCTTTGCGCCGCAGTTCATGCAAAATTTTGATCCTACGGATAACTTGGTTCCGCATTTCTCACAAAACATTTCTATTTCTCCCTTCCAATCAATATCATGGAGATTTTTGTGAGAACATTATATAATATTTACCAGTATTTTTCAAATCATCCATAACAAAACACAGGGACGGTTCTTTTGCTTCACTTCTCGCAAAAAGTGAAACAAAAGAACCATCCCTGTGTGTTTCGATGTTTCTATATCAGGCTGTCTATCGTACCCTGGTCAAACCCTACTATGATCCTGCCGTCTATATCTATTACAGGAACGCCCCTCTGTCCTGATTTCTGGACCATTTCGACCGCTGCCGCCCTGTCGCGCGTGACATCTATATCTTCAAACGGAACATTTCTGGATTTGAGATAATTCTTTGCAACGGTGCACCATGGACATGTAGGTGTCGAATATACTTTGACTGTCATGCTTCTACCTCCCTGAATTTGTTGTTATTTATTATTTCCCGCTTTTGATTTTCTTCACAGGGTATCACATATTATATACCCCCTATGGGTATATAATAACAAAAATGATTTCCAAAAGCAAGTCCGAATTTATTATCATGCTTAACAGGCGTCATACCGAAATATGAAGCTGTGTCATACTGTATACGGAACCTGCTTCACGCCGCAAATCTCCTTCTCAGGAGAAACGTGGCAAAGAACGCCGCAGCGGCAATCAGCACTATCGTAGCGCCCGTTGCAGTATTCCAGTAATACGAGCAGATCAGCCCCGCGATCCCGGAAATCAAGGAAATACCGACAGATACGGCATGATACTGGCGCACGTTGTGCGTTATGTTGCGTGAAGCCGCAGCAGGCAGCACGATAAGCGAATTGATTATCAGAAGTCCCACCCATTGTATCGTTATGGTTACGACTACCGCTATCGCAACGGTAAAGAGTATGTCTATTAAAAGCGTATTCACACCGCGGCTCGATGCAAGCGATTGATTTATGCTCGTGAGCAGTACCTTGTTGAATATAACGAGCCACAGAACAATAATCATGATAAAGGCAATAAGCAGCATCAATATCTCAAAAGGCGATATGCTGAGGATGTCTCCCACCAAATACGAAGAGAATTTGTTGAAACCGCCCCCCGCCGACATTATCACGAGGCCTATCGCAACGGCAGTGGACGAGAATACGCCGATCACGGTGTCGGTAGAGGTCTTGGTCTTGTTTTTTATTATAGTGATTGTAACTGCGAAGACGACCGAGAACAATATTGCGCCCCAGACAGGCTGTATACCGCCCAACAGCGCCCCGATCGCAACGCCCGTGAAAGCCCCGTGCCCGATCGAATCAGAGAAAAATGCCATCCTGTTGCTTACAACCATAGTTCCCAACAGACCGAAAACAGGGGTAAGCAGCAAAATCGCCAGCAGTGCGTTTTTCATAAAGTCATGCTTCACCCACTCGAACGGGAGAAGGAAGTCCGAAATGCCGTACCAAAGCTCCAACATCAGTCCTGCCCCCCCTCTTGATGTCCTTCGCCGGTATCCGTTTCACCCGCAATAAACCGCGGTATACCAAATATCTTCAGAGTGCGCTCATCATTGAATACCTGCCCGGGCGTACCGCTGGTGATTACGGTCCTGTTCAGCAGCACGACGCGGTCGGCGTATTTCGCAACCAGTTCAAGGTCATGCGATACGAGTATGATAGTCAGGTCATAATTGCTTCTTAGTTCTGAAACCGTGTTATAAAAAAGCTCGAGTCCTCCCTGGTCGACTCCCGATACTGGTTCGTCGAGCAGCAGCAGGTTCGGGACAGGATCCAGCGCAAGCGCGAGAAGTACTCGCTGCAGCTCGCCGCCCGACAATGCTCCCAGCCTCCTGTTTATGAGGTGCTCCGCCTTGACCTTGGACAGGCCCTCTATTGCCCTCTTTTTTATGCCGGACGGTTTGAAAAGCCAGGCAGGCTTCGCCGAACAGCTGGCAATGAACAGATCCAGCACGCTTGTGGGAGTGCCGGGATCAAAATCGAGATGCTGCGGCACATAGCCTATCGCAGGCTTGTCGCTTCGCAAACCGCCGGAGCCCATGAATTTCAGTTCGCCCGTATGCGGTATTTCTCCCAGGAGCGCTTTCAGCAGCGTACTTTTGCCCGCGCCGTTGGGTCCGATGATCGCTGTCATTTCACCGCAGTGTATATGTATACTTACGTTTTCGAGTATATCGAGCGTGCCCTTCCTGACTCCGAAATTCTCGATCTTCGTACAGCACAGGCCGCCGCATACCCCTTCGCATACTGCATTGTTATGGTTAGTCGTCATATAGCCTTCCTTTACTCCAATGCTTCCTTTAATGTCCTGCCATTCTGCCGCATCGTTTCGACGTAGGCGTCAAACGCATCGGGAGCAGAATCGCCGGTAACTCCAGGGTCAAGCGTATATACCTTTGAGCCTGTTTCACGTGCGATAGCGTCCGCAGCCTTCGAAGAATACTGTGGCTCTGCAAACAAAGCCTTGCTGCCGGTTTTATCCACTATGTCGATAATGCTCCCAAGCTCCTTCGGCGACGGTTCGGAACCGGGTTCCCTCTCCACAACGGCCGCTATGTTCAGGTTGAATTCCTGGGCGAAGTAAGGAAACGCCTCGTGAAAAGTTACTATATCCCTGTTTTTCAAACCGTCCAGTTCCTTGTGCATCTCTTCCTTCAGCGACTTGAGCTTTTCAATATATGCGTCCCTATTCTCCGAATATTGCCCAGCGTGGGAAGGATCGGCATCAGAAAGCTGAGACGCGATATTTTCAACACACGCGATCTCATTGGTTATACTGACCCACACATGCGGGTTTTCGACTCCGTCGCTGTCCTTTATAAGCGGTATACCCTCCGCCGCCGTGATGATCCGGAGACCCTTTCGCTGCTTTAGCACATCGTCCAGAAACGCTTCCATTCCAGCGCCGTTAATAACAAAAGCGTCGGCCTGTTCAAGCGTCTTGAGGTCGTCAGGCTTGAGAGAGTAATCATGCAGGCACCCTGTCTGCGGTTTAGTCATGTTGGTTACCACAACTCCGGAAATGTCTCTTGTTATATTGATCGTTGCTATATAAACCGGATAAAACGATGTAACGATATTAAAACTGCTTTGTCCTGCTTGTCCGTTTCCTGCCGTTTTCCCCGCAGACATATTGTCCCCTGCCCTTCCGCAGCCGGCTTGCGTGAATGCCAGCGCGAACAGGAGCGCTGCTGCAATAACTTTCTTCATAAAAATTGATTCACCCACCCGATACGTCAATAGTCTGTTCAGAACTGTGTCAATGGTCCGCTCTGAACTGATCGACCTGCCTCTGCACCTCGGCGACCAGATTGTCGACGCCTGCATTCTTTTGCTCCTTTATATACGCATCTACTTTTGATTCATCATATTCACCTGTATAAACACTCCGGTCCATATCCGAAAACGACGACTGCCTCAAGGACCTTATCGAGTCCATTGTCGAGTAATCCGGCCTGAAACCGTTGAGAGGCGGATATTTGGTCTTTTCCCTTATTATATCATAATACTGCGCCGCTTCCGCTTTCAATCCGGGCGTATTCGTGCGCTCGTAGTCGATATTTCTGAAAGGAGGCTTCCATGTCCAGCTAAAGAAGGTAAAGTCAATGCTCAATCCTTCCGGAGGCTCGATATAATCTCCCCTTTCGATATAATGCTTGCCTTTGACTCCATACATATATAAATCGTAATTCTCCGGCGACGACTCCAGCCAGTCTATGAACATGAGCACCCTCTCCGCATTCGGAGATTTTGCATTAATTACCACGCCATTTTCCAGCGGTGTAATCCTGGCGGAAAAACCGCCGGTCAGTTGATAAGCCTTATAGCTCCAGTCGGTAATTCCTCTTGCGCGCACGGCCACATTATAGTTGAAATGTTCTCCGAGCCGGCCTATGAAAGAGGCCCATCTGCCGCTTATGACCATACCTTGATTGATCTGGGCCGTACCCAGGCTTCTGTCGTTTTTCGTCAGATAGCCGTTATCCTTCCAGTTTTTTATCCTGTTGAGGCAATCTTTGAATACGGGCGTCTGCTCCCATGCCTGTATCTTTACCTCAGGGTCGTCCCATTTATACACCAGGCCCAGCTGATAATCCAGAGTAACATACCCGTACGAATCCGCAAACAGTCCTATTGTCGTATCATTATAAACCATCGGGATCATATCGGGTTCTTTTTCTTTTATAGTTTTCAAGAAAACTTCATAGTCGGCATAACTCTTTATTTCCGGTATGTTGTATTTTTCCATCAGGTCCTGCCTTACGATAGCACAAGTTCTGTATGCGTTCGGTATCCTTGCAGGCACGGCATACACTTTGCCTTTGACCTTGATAGCGTCTATGTCATCCTGTGAGAACTGCTTGTAATAATTGGGAGCGTTCTGCGGGAACAACTCTGTCAGATCGGCCACGTAGCCCTCGTTTGCCAACGTTTCCAGCTTAACCGGAAAATATTCCGAAAAATATATGGCGTCACAGGGGAGTCCGGACGCAATATCCGCTTTTACATCCGCAAGATAGGTCTCTGTACTTTTACCCACAAATTCGAACTGTATCTCGGTATTCAGTTCGTTCTTCAGTTTACTGTTGACGGCTTTAAGCACATCCTGCTCAGAACTGTTGCCATAATTCGTATCATTAAAGTAAAAAGTTAATTTGGCGGGTTTCAGAGAGTCCGCATCGATCTGTAAATCTGTCGGAAGAAATTCATCCTCCCCGCTGTCCCTGTCCCTGAGAAGCAGAAATGCTGCGGTTCCTCCCGCTATAAGCACTACAAGGGTGACCGAAATGATAACGATCAGTTTCTTATTCATATCATTAATCCCTTCTCCGTCATATTCTACAACCTGATAAGTCCAGACGAAGAGCCCTTCCGAAAAGCGTCAATGATCCTTTCTGAACTGATCGGCCTGTCTTTGCACTTCGGCGATCAGATTATCGACGCCTGTATCCTTTTGATCCTTTATAAACGCATCTGCTTTACTTTCATCATAATTTCCCGAATATACGCTCTTGTCAATATCTGAATGTGATAATTCCCTCATTGACCTTATCGAGTCGACAGTCGAGTAATCCGGCGTGAATCCGTTGAGAGGAGGGTATTTTGAGTTCTTCTCAATTATATCATAATACTGAGCTATTTCGCCCTTCAATCCAGGCGTATTGGCACGCTCGTAGTCGATATTCCTGAAAGGCGCCTTCCATGGCCAGTTAAAGAAGGAATATTCCATGGTTACCCCTTCCGGAGGCTCTATATAATCTTCCTTTTCGACATAATGCTTGCCCTTGACTCCGTACATATATAGATCGTAATTCTCCTGGGAGGATTCGAGCCAGTCAATGAACAAGAGCACCCTCTCCGCATTTGTGGATTTTGCATTTATCGCTACGCCGTTATTAAGCGGAGAAATTCTGGCGGAAAAGCCGTCACTCAGCTGATAGGCCTTGTAGTTCCAGTCGGTGATGCCTTGCGCGCGTACGACCGCATTATAATTGAAATGATCCCCGAGCCTGCCTATGAAAGAAGCCCATCTGCCGCTTGTGATCATACCTTGATCGGTTTGGGCAATCCCTACGTTTTTCATCAGATAACCGTTATCTCTCCAACTCTTTATCCTGCTGAGGCAATCCTTGTAGACAGGCGTCTGCTCCCATGCCAGTATCTTTACATCAGGATCGTCCCATTTATAAACCAGCCCCAGTTGATAATCCAGAGTTTCATACCCATACGCATCCGCAAACAGCCCTATAGTCGTATCGTAATAATTCATCGGGATAATATCGGGCTCTTTTTCTTTAATCGTTTTCAGAAAAAATTCATAATCGGAGTAATTCTTTATTTCCGGTATATTGTATTTCTCCATCAGATCCTGCCTCACTATGGCACATATCCTGTTTGCATAAGGTATCCTTGCAGGTATTACGTAAACTTTGTCATTCACCTTGATAGCGTCGATATCATCCTGTGAAAACTGTCTATAATAATTGGGGGCAATCTGCGGGAACAGCTTTGTCAGATCGGCTATGTAGCCCTCGTTTGCCAATGTCTCCAGAGAAGCCGGGAAACCGTTGAAATATTGGAAGGCGTCGCAAGGCAGCCCTGAAGCTATGTCCGACTTTATTTTTTCAAGATAGTTTTCCGGTCGTTCATAGATACATTTAAAATGTATTTCGGTATTAAGACCTTGCTTGAGCTTGCTGTTGACAGCCTGCAGGACCTCCGTGGCAGCAGGGTTTTCCTGAGCTAAAAAATAGAAAGTCAACTCCTCGAATTTCAAATTTCCAACGTTCACCTCAAAATCGGAGACTGTGGGAAGAAATTCATCCTCCTCGCTGTTCCTGTCCCTGAGAAGCAGGAATGCCGCAGTCCCTCCTGCTATAAGCACTACGAGGGCGACAGAAATGATAATGATCAGTTTCTTATTCATATCTACAATCCCTTCCCAGAGCCGGACTAACATGGACGACAGGCTGCAGGCAATCGCCGGCCTTCTAAAATATGTACTCTAATATTACCGTCTCAACCATATTGTGTCAATACAGACTCCTTTTGTACCTCAATGTGCGGCTCTGAACCTATCGGCCTGTCTCTGCACCTCGGCTATCATATTATCGATACCCGTATCCTTTTGCTTTTTTATGTACGCGTTTACTTTACTCTCGTCATAATCCCCCAAATAAACGTTCCGGTCCATATCCGCAAATGAAATCAGTCTCGAGTCCTTTATCTGGCCGACCGCCGAGTAATCCGGCCTGAATCCGTTGAGAGGAGGATATTTTGTCTTTTCCCCGATTAATTCATAATAATGCGTCATTTCCTCTTTCATTCCAGGCGCATTCGCACGTTCATAGCCGATATTTCTGAGAGGCTCTTTCCAGCCCCAATTGAAAAAGTACTCAGCTTCATTGACTTTTTCCATAGGCTCTATGTAATCTTCTTTTTCTACGTAATTCCTGCCTTTGATTCCGTACATATAGAGATCGTAATTCTCCTGCGACGACTCGAGCCAGTCTATGAACAGGAGCACCCTCTCCGCGTTCGCGGATTTAGCGTTTATCGCCATGCCTCTCCTCAGAGGATTCAGTCTGACGGAATAACCGACGTGCAGCTGGTAAGCCTTATAATTCCATTCAGTGATACCGCTTGTGCGGAGTAACGTATTAAAACTGATCTGATCCCCAGTTTTTCCAATAAAAGACGCCCACTTTCCGCTCGTGATCATATTTGCATTAAGCTGGGCTATTCCTACGCTTTTCATCAGGTAGCCTTTATCGCGCCAGCTTTTTATCCTGTTGAGGCAATCCTTGAATACAGGCGTCTGCTCCCATGCTTGTATCTTTACATCCGGGTCGTCCCATTTGTAAACCAGGCCCAGGTCATAATCCAGTACCACATAACCGTACATATCCGCAAACAGTCGCATAGACGTATCAAAGAAATTCATCGGAATCATATCAGGTTCTTTTTCTTTTATTGTCTTCAGGTAAAGCTCGTAATCATCATAGCTTCTAATTTCCGGGATTTCATATTTCTCCATCAGATCCTGCCTCACTATCGCGCAGTTCCTATAAGCATCAGGTATCCTTTCAGGTACCGCATATACCTTCCCGTTTATCCTGGCAGCGTCAATGTCGTTCTGCGAAAACTGTCTGTAATAATTTGGGGCATACTGAGGGAACAGCTCGGTCAGATCGGCTATATAGCCTTCGTTAGCCAATGTCTCCAGGGATTCCGGTAAACTGTTGTAATAAAAGAAGGCGTCGCAGGGCAGCCCGGCCGCTATATCCGACTTTATTTTTTCAAGATATTTGTCCGGCATATCAAGTATAAACTTGAATTGAATTTCAGTATTAAGCTCTTGCTTGAGTTTGCTATTGACTGCACCCAGAACTTCCTGAACGACGGGAATCTCCTGCCCGAAAAAATAGAGCGTCAGTTTTTCAGATTTCAAATTTACTGCATTCACGTCAAAATCCGCAGCGGTCGGAAGAAATTCATCCTCTTCGCCGTTCCTGTCCCTGAGAAGCAGGAATGCCGCTATTCCCCCCGCTAAAAGCACTATAAGGACGACCGAAATCGCAATGATCAGTTTTTTGTTCATGTTAACGATCCCTTCAATCACATTCTTCAAATAGTCGATTCAAAACAGTGAGTCGGTCATACGAATACCAATTCTAATATTACCCGCATCATACATATTGTGTCAACACAGCAATATGGTTCTATCGTCCCATTTAACTCGGGATCTGTAAATGGTATAATTTTTGTATAAACATTATTCGGGAGGTGATTCCATGGAAATAAACAACAGTATGCAGCAAAGTATCGGCAGTATACGTCAGGCTATCGGCATCGCCACACTGAAAAAATCCCTGAGTCAGGATGCCCAATCCATGGCAGCACTGCTCCAGGGTTTTCAAAGTACGAACGCCAGGATCATGGAAAACTCAGTCACACCGCACAAGGGCGGAACAATCGACATAAGAGCATAAACGACCAATAGACCTACCAAGTCCCCTCATAAATTTTAACCTGCAAAAAGGGTGCACTGCCGACGCCGGCTGTGCACCCTTTTTTATTTCAATTTCGCTCAACTATATTATTTAAGAAGCTTGAAAGCCCTATCCAGGACATTTTCCACTGTAAAACCGTATTTTTTGAACAACAGTTCCGCAGGGGCGGATTCTCCGAAATGGTCTATGGAGATTATATCGCCCTTCAGGCCTACGTATCTGTGCCATCCGAAGGAAGAAGCCGCTTCTACCGCAAGGCGCTTTTCAACGCCGGAGGGAAGTACGGATTCCTTATAGGAGGCATCCTGTTCCTCGAACAGTTCCCATGAGGGCATACTTACGACACGTGCAGCTACGCCGCGGTCTATAAGCTGTTTACCAGCCTCGTAAACGAGCTGTACTTCGGATCCCGACGCCATGAGTATTATTTCCGGCTTCTTTCCGGAATCAAGGATTGTGTATGCGCCCTTCATTGCGTTCATACCCGTCATATCAAACTGCGGAAGGTTCTGCCTTGTAAGGACGAGCGCCGTCGGGGAGTGCTTTCTCGACATTGCCGCATACCAGCCTGCCGCTGTTTCCTTGGAATCGCACGGCCTGAAAACGACAAAGCCGGGAATGCTCCGAAGAGATGCCAGCTGTTCGATCGGCTGGTGCGTGGGACCATCCTCGCCGACGCCGATACTGTCGTGCGTCAGTACGTATGTTACAGGCAGCTTCATCAAGGCTGAAAGCCTCATCGAATGTTTCATGTAATCGCAGAATACGAAGAAGGTCGAAACATAAGGCTTGAGCCTGCCGTGTGCGGCAATTCCGTTTGCAATGGCAGCCATCGCATGCTCACGCACACCGAAGTGCAGGTTGGAACCGCTCTTGTCTTCGGTGGAGAAATCCCCCCTGCCCTTCATGTAGGATTTGTTCGAGGGCGCGAGGTCGGCAGATCCGCCTATCAGGTTCGGTACTATGGCAGCCATCCTGTTCAGGGATTCTTCAGAGCATGACCTTGTAGCCTTGGGCTTGCCCTCGTATGTCCAGTAAGCGCTGTCATCCGGCAATGCCGCAGCAAAGTCCCTGTTCTTCCAGTCGTCCCACTCTGAAGCAAGCTCGGGGAATTCCTTCCTGTATGCCTTCAGCAGGTTGTTCCAGTCATTTTCCTTTTTCTCCGCAGCTTCACAGAACTGCTGCATGGAGTCGGCGACCTCTGCGGGCACATAGAATTCCTCCGTATGCTGCCAACCCAGAAATTCCTTTGTAGCGTTTATGTTATCTGCTCCGAGCGGTTCGCCGTGAGCGGAGCACTTCCCCTGTTTGGACGGGCAGCCGTAACCGATCTGGTTTTTGACCTTTATCAGCGTAGGCTTGTTGTTTTCTGCCTTTGCGGCTTTGATAGCCTTGTCGATCTCATCTATGTTCGTGCCGTCTTCAACGGTAATGGTCTGCCAGCCATAAGCTTCGAAGCGTTTGGAGACATCTTCGCGGAAGGCTATGTCGGTTGAGCCTTCGATGGTTATATTGTTCGAATCGTAAAGGACTATAAGCTTTCCAAGTCCAAGCGTGCCGGCCAGTGAAGCTGCTTCGGATGCGATGCCCTCCATCATGCAGCCATCTCCTGCGATAGCGTAAGTATAGTGGTCAACGATCGGGAAACCCGGCTTGTTGAATTTTTTTGCGAGATAAGCTTCAGCCATGGCCATGCCGACAGCGTTTGCCATGCCCTGGCCCAGAGGTCCGGTGGTTATTTCAACGCCCTTGGTATGCCCGTATTCGGGGTGACCGGGCGTAAGGCTGCCCATCTGCCTGAAATTCTTGAGGTCGTCTATACTGAGTCCGTATCCGAAGAGATGCAGAAGCGAATAGATAAGCATAGATCCGTGCCCTGCCGACAATATGAATCGGTCGCGGTCATCCCAGTCAGGATCCGCGGGGTTGTGGTTGAGATTTTTTGCCCATAGCGTATAAGCCATCGGAGCTGCTCCCATCGGAAGGCCCGGATGTCCCGAATTTGCCTTCTGGACCGCTTCCGCAGCCAGTAGTCTCAGAGTATTTACAGTCAATTGATCGGCTTTATTCATAATTACCTCCTGAGTATAGTTATTTATATATTGTTTAATTTTTACAACGTTTTCTGTCATGCCAATTATACTTAAATTGCTATTACTTTGCAATATTTAGAGCGTTTAAATAAGCGCAAGTAAAATATACCATAAAAGCCCGCTTGAAAATCCACGACACTATCTTCGGACTACCTCGACCTGCGACCTGAATACCGTTTTACCGTCACCTTCACTGACTCCTTCGATATATACCCTGTCGGAATCCATGGCTGAAATGTCCCTGTACATTACCAGAGTGTCCCCGGGGAACGCTTCCTTTATGTAATTTACCTCTATGGTACAAATCCGGTATTGTTTATGGCTTTCTACAGGGAAACAGTCCACCGTATAGTCGATATGCCTTGTATTGTTTACATGCCCGTTTAAATCTACGTCACTGTAGCCAATGACCTTTTTGTAGACTTCTTCCGGCTGTCCTGGCGGCTTGAGTCTGCCCGGCTTGCTATCGAGCGCATGCTCATCGATAAACGGAGGATAATCGATATGTATCAGATCAGCGCGTCTGAGCTCGCGCGTATTGATATCCATGAGCGCCCAATTCGAAACAGCTCTCGCTATCGCGTTTCCTGAGGCGTCCCTGACCAGGTAATCTCTCTCGAACTCCAGCCTGCCCGGCCGGTGCGGCCAGGTCTCCACGGTAATCTCTTCCTCAAGCACGGGAATCCTATCTATTACCGCCTTGATACGCGTCAATATCCAGGCCACCGAATATTTTTCAGAAAGCGTTACTATCCCTGCTCCGAGCTTTTCAGCCGCCGCGCCCGCAGTATCCTGAAACAGCCCGAAAAGCGAGCTTAGCTTCAATTCCTTCCTGAAATCGACATCGCTGTATCCGATCTTGTATTTATTTTTGTGTACTATCTGAGCTTCCATTGCAAACACTCCATTCCGATGACAATAATGAGAGGCGAATTCCGCCTTAACCGGCAGAATCAGCCAGGCAGTCGATCAGCATTCATTATATCTTATTTGCGCTGCGGCAACAACCTGATAGCCCGCCAACTCAACAAAAACCGGAACTATAGCATTCCCCATAATAGATTAAGCGGTGAAGCAAGTAAAAACGCTAGTGTACCTGATGCAACCACTTTAGCGATTTGTTGCGGAGATTGATACAGGATAAGCATTGTGCCTGTCCATAAAAATAATTCCAGGCCATTTTTAATATAAAGATACCAAAAGCCGAAGACAAACGTCTGTCTGGTAATGAGCATAAGAATTGAAGCTGCAATGATAATTGAAATAATCCCTTTCCCTTTTGCATACCAGCATATAAATGCCATAAAAGGCGAGATGAATGTTACTATTATCCAAATCATCATATAAGATTTAGGGAGAAAACCGGCAACAAATATAGTGTACAAATAATAGCTGCTTATCATCCCGATAAAGAAAGAAAAAACATTGGCGGCAGCTCTAAAAGGATTTTTGCTGTATATTGAAATCAGTACGGCAAAAAAAATCCAAATGCCAATTCTCGAAAAGAAATTCCTTAAGTCGAGGGATTCAAGAAACGGAGGTAACAAATTGCCGGCAGTCGTGTCAAGTATTTTCGAAAGGGTTCCTGATATAATTCCCGCAAGCAGAATTGAAAGCGAATAGAGTAGCTTTTGGGATATTGGTATGGTTACAGGTTTCCTAATTCTATTAAGAAAGTCTATCATCATCATTGACACTCCACATAATACAAATAACTGGAATTCCAATCTTAATTTATTGAATTGTACCATACCTCGGCTAATAAACATAATAAAAAATCGGAACCGGTAAATAATTCCGATATAGCCGGGGGCGCTTTTCGACTGTTCGCTGACAGCCGGATTGCTGCTTAGCTTATGCCGCCAATCCTTTCCGAAGTCCTGTCCCACGCATACAGGTTATGTTCCAAAAAGGCTCTATCATGGGAAGTGGCGGCAGGACTGGTATTGGGCAAACTCTTAAGTGCTATTCTCGAGAAGTGAAAAACCGGACGAAGAACATCTCCGCCCGGTTTTTATACATCACACTCTATTCTTCCTGGAAAAGCTTCGTTGATAAATACCGCTCACCTGTATCGGGAAGCAGCACGACAATGCTCTTTCCCTTGTTTTCTGGGCGTTTTGCCAGCTGTGCAGCTGCAAATGCCGCCGCGCCGGACGATATCCCGACAAGCAGCCCCTCGGCCTTTGCTAGGCCTCTTGCCGCTTCAAACGCTTCATTCGTCTTGACAGTAATAATCTCATCGATGATATCCCTGTTCAGCACGGCCGGCACAAAGCCCGCTCCTATGCCCTGCAGGGCGTGCGGTCCCTTGTTTCCGCCGGACAGCACGGGTGAGTCGAACGGCTCAACTGCAACGATTTTTATACCGGGCTTCTTCTGCTTCAGCGCTTCGCCCACTCCCGTAACCGTACCTCCGGTACCTACTCCGGCAACAAAGATATCGACCTGTCCGTCGGTATCCCTCCATATCTCCTCCGCGGTAGTCTTTCTGTGTATTTCGGGGTTTGCGGGATTTTCAAACTGCTGGGGTATGAAAGAATTGGGTATCTCAGCCGCGAGCTCCTTAGCCCTCTTGATCGCGCCGGGCATGCCTTCCGCTCCGGGGGTCAGGACAAGCTCCGCGCCTAGCGCCTTCATCAGGTTCCTTCTTTCTATGCTGAATGTCTCAGGCAGTGTGATTATAAGCCTGTATCCCCTTGCGGCAGCGACAAATGAAAGTGCGATCCCGGTATTGCCGCTTGTCGGCTCTATAATTACGGTATCCTTGCTGATGACTCCCCTGTCCTCAGCATCCTTTATCATGGCATAGCCAATCCTGTCCTTTACGCTCGAGAGCGGGTTGAAATATTCGAGCTTCGCGATAACTTTGGCATCGAGCCCGTTCTTTTTATTATAGTTGGAAAGCTCCAGAAGGGGCGTATTCCCGATCAATTCAGTCAGACTTTTATATACCTTCGACATTGTGAATCCTCCTTGTTCTATTACTCCCGTAAACATACACCAGGAGCATTGATACCCACTTTTTATATAATAATAACTCATTTTTACACCGATTTACATATCCGTCAGGTTGATGCATCAGGCTCACCAGTCGGGTTTCAAACGGCAGCAGCTTTTTTCAGGGCCTGATCCAGGTCATATATCAGATCGTCCGGGTCTTCTATACCGATCGAGAGCCTGATCTGGTCCGGTGTAACGCCCGCTGCCTTTTGCTCCTCCTCCGACAGCTGCGAATGTGTGGTCGAAGCCGGATGGATAACGAGTGACTTTGCGTCGGCCACGTTTGCCAGCAGAGAGAATATCTCAAGGCTGTCTATGAATTTTACCGCAGCCTTCAGGCCGCCCTCTATACCGAATGTGAATATCGAACCTGCGCCTTTTGGAAGATATTTTTTCGCCAGATCATAATATTTATTACCTTTGATCTCTGGATAATTGATCCATGATACCTGAGGATTTTCGCTGAGAAATTCCACCGCTTTCCTCGTATTCGAAACGTGCTTATCAACCCTGAGCGACAGTGTCTCCAGACCCTGAATGAGCAGGAAGGAATTGAACGGGCTGATTGCCGCACCTGTGTCTCTGAGGAGCTGCACCCTGACTTTTGTAATGTATGCGGCAGCGCCCACATCCCTCGTATAGCTGATGCCGTGATAGCTGGGATCGGGCTCTGTTAGGCCCGGAAATTTACCGTTTGCGGCCCAGTCGAATCTGCCCGAATCAACTATTACTCCGCCGATGGATGTTCCATGGCCGCCTATGAATTTGGTAGCCGAATGAACTACGATGTCCGCTCCGTATTCTATTGGCCTGATAAGGTAAGGCGTACCGAACGTATTGTCGATGATCAGCGGGATCCCGTTCTCATGAGCGATTTTAGCAACCGCCTCTATGTCGACGATATTGATGCCCGGATTACCTATGGTTTCGATATACAGCGCCTTAGTCCTTTCATTGATAGCCTTTCTGAAATTCTCCGGGTCGTCCGGATCGACAAAGGTAGTTTTAATGCCAAGCTTCGGCAGCGTCACGGAAAACAGGTTATATGTTCCTCCGTAAAGCGTGCTCGCCGAAACAATCTCATCTCCCGAACCCGCGATATTGAGTACCGAGTAGGTTATCGCCGCCGAACCCGATGCCACGGCAAGCGCCGCGACGCCTCCTTCAAGCGCGGCTATCCTCTGCTCGAAGACGTCGTTTGTAGGGTTCATGATCCTTGTATAGATGTTGCCGGGCTCCTTGAGTGAAAAAAGATTCGCTCCGTGCTCCGTATCTCTGAAAACATAAGAAGTGGTCTGGTATATCGGAACGGCTCTGGAGCCTGTAGCCGGATCCGGTTTTTGTCCTGCGTGTACCTGTAATGTATCAAAGCCAAGTTTTCTCTCACCCATAAAATATTTCTCCTTTATATGTTATTTCACTGGTTATTTTCTTCATTTATTTTCTATGCAATTCTGTTCTGTCAAGTATACATATATATTTAGTCGGCTTTACAATATACAAATCAAATAAAATACATCTCATTATTGACTCCCTCCATTTTTCTATAATCCAGAAGCAGATCCTCCAAGGTGATCGAATCGACTACGTTGTTGAGGCTTTCGTTCATTCTGTCCCAGACTTTACCCTTTATACATCTGATTACAAGATTGCCGGCCGCATTTTCCTTTTCATCATCCACAACGGAAAGATCTCCCTCAAGCGCCCTGAGTATTGTCCCGACTGTTGTTTTTGAAGGCTGCTGTGCCAGTATATAGCCCCCCTGCGCACCTTTGACACTTTTCACGAGGCCCGCCTTTCTCAAAGCTGAAAAAACCTGTTCAAGGTAATTCTCCGATACTCCCTGCCGCTCGGCAATGTTGTATAGTGAAACATGATCGCCGGCCGAGCTGACAGCCAGGTCGAGCATTGCCCTAAGCCCGTACCTTCCTTTTGTAGAAAGTTTCATATTTCATCTCCTTTGCCAGCCGTGGTTGTGATATATATTATAATTCCTATATGTTATATAGTAATTGCATTTTTTTGCTTTGTCAATATCCAACAATAATTTTCCCTTATACAAAATTTCAATGTATTCGATATGTAAAATATATAGTTATCTGCACCATATCTGAAAATACTATAAAGGTATGATATCACCAGGTGCGTAATGTATCCGGAAAAAGGAGCCGACAGATGAAGAATAAAAAGGCGATCCTGATAGGAGATAACGAGAAAATGAAATATCATCCGCTTAGCGGCCCGGACAGGGAGCTTTCGGACATACTCGACGAGTTTGAGGTGGAGAGTACAGAAGATTATGACAGGTTCAGGGAGGAGAGTCTGAAAGACTTCGATCTGTGCATATCATTTACAGACTGCTGGGATGACAAGCCCGGCGAGGAACAGACAGTCGGGCTTCTGTCCTTTGTCGCCCATGGAGGAGGACTCCTGTCCATACACAACGGCATCTCTCTAAGCGGGCGTTATGAGCTTGCCCAGCTGCACGGCGGCAAATTTACCGGTCATCCCGAGCAGAAGGTACTGACCTATACTCCAGCCTTTCCAGGTCACGTTATAACGGACGGCATCAAAAGCTTCTCGGTCCTCGAGGAACCTTACATGTTCGATATGGACGATTTTACGGACACATCCATACTTCTCGAATACGAATCCGAAGGCAGAAAATGGCCGGCCGCATGGGCACATGTCTACGGTATGGGAAGGGTGGTATACCTGTCTCCGGGGCACAACCTGGAAACCCTCCTCGATCCTGTGTACAGGAAACTGATCAGCAGAAGCGCAGCGTGGGCGACAGGGTATAAATAACATAGAAAATTAATCGGCAGCTTCACTTTTGAAAAAATAGTCTACATCCTTAAATTCCGATAGCTTCAGTTTCATCCCGATCAAACCATCGGACTTTTTAGGATCCATATCTGTTATTTTCAGGCTGTTGCCCGCTGTGAACAATTTGTAGTAAACAGCATTGGTATTGTCTTTGTTGTAATCGTAAAATTCTATATTATCCCGCCCTATGGAAATAAAGCGCAATATTCCATGACACTCTGACGATTCGGCTTTTTTCAGCAGCCTGGTATATTTGTTTGTTTTCAGATCGATATAACCTATTTCAGTGGTAACGTCGGGACCACCGGCTACACCCTCGACTATACCGCCGTTTATTCCGTTCCGGGAGATAGTGTAAAGCCTGTTGTTATAAAGGAACATATCTTTAATTCCCGGATACTTATCAGAGAAATAAACCATTTTTTTAATACTGAAGTAGCATTCCGTATCCGAATAATCCTTAAGCTTAACTCTTTTTCCGATTAACGGCGTAAACTTGATCTGACTGTTCGAGTTTCCGAACAAGGTATTTAGATATGCATCTTTTATTTCCAGTATTTTCCCGGCAGGAAAATACTCAAATACGACAGATGCGCTGAACGCCTTATTATCTTCAGGCGTATCGGAGCTTCCCGGATCGGAGAACTCTTCATATTCTATAAATGTGAGCTTATCCGCAGCTTTTTTGAGCTGAACGAAATACTCATTGAATTCACTTTCTTTCTGGAGTAACCTGTTATAGCGCAATGTTCCGGTATCGATAAATCCCAATTCATGTAAGCCGGATTTTTTCATGACAACATAGAATCTATCCTTTAGTAAAACCAGCTCGCTGATATCCGGAAACTTTGCATAAATGTCTGCCAGGCCTGATATGACCCCGTACTGTCCAATATCTTTGAATCCTGAGATATTGATCTTTGTACCGATCAAACTCTCTATCCCGTCGTAAGTATTATGAAATTTGTATTTGCAATCCGTTATCGATACGGTGTCGCTACCTGCGGAAAAGCTATAAGTTATATAAGCATAATTGGCAAAGGTATTTTTAATATTGAAAAAATCCTGGAAAGATATTTCGTTTCCCGCAGCGCTTAGAAGCTTCAATTCACCTTTGGATTTCCCCGGTTCTTCCTTCTTTTGCAAAAGCTTGACATAGACCTCCGAGTCCAGATCGATATATCCCAATTCCTGACGGTATATGGCCTCATCCTCATTGGTCCCGCTTTTTACATCCCTGATAATATATAGCTTGTTATTTCCCCCGAATCTTACTTTATCGATATTTTTCAGGACAGTATCCTTTTTTTTCAGCAAAGAGCTCAATTTATCCGTATATCGAAAGTATTCCCTGTCATAGACGGGATACTTTGTCTTGTCATATAACGCCGAATCATCGAAATAACGAACAAGGCTGGTAACACGAGCAGTTTTATTTTTTATTGAATAGCTTATGTAGTAATAATCGTTCTGCTGTAGCTGGCCTACACATACCTGTTCTACAAAATCGATATTCTCCTGCGCATCGTCAACTGTGAAATAATTGATTGCCCCTGAAACAGTGTCTTCGTAAAATTTCGTAAATATCCTGTTGTAGATACCGGTATCCAAATTGTAATAACCTATTTCGGAACCCCTTCGGTCATAACCGGCTTCATCTCCGTATTTGGGTGCGTTTTCGGGACCATTCTCGGTTAATATATAGAGATTGTTTCCTTTAAGACATGAATAAACAGGACTGATATCGAATCTTTTATGTAATTGGTCGATATCATTTGCCGTCGTATCCGCTATAACCTCATAACAAAGACAAATGCAAAAAAATATTATTAAGAATGCAAAGAAGAACCTTTTCATAACTGAATTCTAACATTTTGATTTGTATGCTGTCAATCTCTTCCGCCGCGCAGTTTGAAGTATTTCCTGACGAGCCACAGCGCCGGTCGGATCACTCGAGGCTCCATATCTGCCGATACCTCTTTGAGCTTTTCCCTGATTGGAAGATGCTGCGGACATATCTTTTCGCACTTGCCACACTGCTTGCACAGTGAGGCATACGAAGGCCTGCCCCCGTAAAGTCCCCCTGCGAACGCGAGGTACTGGAACTGCGCGCGTTTCGCATTGAAAAAATGCCTGGTATTGTAATAGCTGAAGCAGAACGGTATGTCGACGCCGGCCGGGCAAGGCATGCAATAACCGCAGCCTGTACAACCGACACGCATGAGCCTGTAAAATTTCTGCCTGACTTTATCGTATAATTCAAGCTCTTCCGAAGAAAGAGAATCAGGCAGTACCTCGTCCGCCAGTTTTGTATTCTCTTCTATCTGAGATTCCTCACTCATTCCCGAAAGCACCGCCGAAACGCCGGGCTGATTCCAAAGCCATCGTAATGCCCAATCTGCAGCTGTCCTTTTTGTACCGGCAGTATCCCATATCTTCCGGATCTCATGCGGCATCCTGCCGGCTAGTTTTCCGCCCCTCAGGGGCTCCATTATCACTACGCCGATTCCTTTGGAGGCGGCATATTCGAGGCCTTCCCTCCCTGCCTGGAAGCTTTCGTCAATGTAATTATATTGGATCTGGCACATATCCCAGGAATAATCGTCGATTATGGCTTTGAAATCTTCTTTGTCGCCATGGAACGAGAACCCGAACCAACGGATCCTGCCATCTTTTTTAGCCTGTTCGACAAATTCCCGCACTCCCAGCCTTTTGAGCCTCTCCCAGCTCTCCATATCATTCACGGCATGGAGCAGATAGTAATCTACATGATCCGTCCTCAGCTTTTTTAATTGCTTATTCAGGATATCATCCATGTCGCTTTTTGAATTGACCATATAAAGCGGCATTTTGGTAGCTATCCTGACCTTGTCTCTGTAACCTTCGGCAAATATGCCGCCAAGTATCGTTTCGCTTTTTCCGCCGTGGTATATCCATGCCGTATCAAAATAGTTCACGCCGCTTTCAATTGCCTGGATTATCTGGCGCCGCGTCCGTTCTTCGTCTATTTTGCCGTTCATCTGGGGGAAGCGCATACAGCCGTACCCCAGAATCGAAACCTTATCGCCCGTTTTGCCCATTTGTCTGTAGAGCATGGATACTGAGCCCCTTTTCCGCTTTTTATTCCACCTGCAAGATATTTATGCTTTCCGTTGTTACATGCTGGTTGTCCAGAGTCAGGTCGATCTCATAGACCCCTGCTTTGGGAAATTGTATGTTTGCCAGTTCGACCAGTATATTTGCCGACCTGTTGGAGGAACTTACCTCTATTTCGCCTGTCAGCGGACTTATAACATCTTTTCCGTCATCATCTATGAAATTGATCCTGAATAAATGCTTTCCCGATTCGGAGCGATGGAATTCTATATTCGCGACATATGTAAATCTGGGATACTGGCATGGAAATTTTGCTGCATTTATATTCCTGAAGATGCCGAGAACATTCAGATTTCCTGTCTGCGATATATTAGCGGCATCACACACGAACGAATACCTGCAATTCATATAACGACCTCCTCCGATACAGCTGTAAAGCTTTTATTTACATTGTATCAGCAGGGCGGAATTAGTCAACCGCGACAGTTCCTTATATTTGAGACTATATCTTTTTCAGGCATCCTTACCGCTGTGAGTACTCCCGTTTCAAAACAACCCGTATCGATATTTATTGTATTGTTTCTCCAAACTGCTTCACTGACGATCGAATGGCCATATATGACCGTAATCTCTCCCCTGTAGGCAGAAGCCCAGTCGAGCCGTTCAGGTTTTCCGTCGGGTAGCTTTTTCCCCGTTATGTCTCCGTAGATAGTCAATGACTTTATCTTCCCGAGCCTTTTAAAATCACGCGTTTCGATGTCCTGAAATTCCTCCTTCAAACCTGCATGCGCTATCAGGCTTGTATTCCTGCAAAGAATGACGTACGGGAGACCTGCGATAAACTCTATCGCATTGCTTACGAATTCCTCCCCCTCTTTGCGTATCGCATCGAGCGTTTCCATTACCTCTTCCTTTGCAGGCGTGTTTTTGACGAGCTTCTGCAGTATTTTTTCCTCATGGTTCCCGCGAACGGATAATGCAAAGCCCGTTTTGACTGCGTCCATTGCAAGTCTCAGCACTTTTATGGGCTCAGGCCCCCTGTCGGTAAAATCGCCGAGAAATACCAGCCTGCGATCTTCAGGAACTCCATTGATTCTTTCCAGTCCCCGATCCAAGGAATATCCAAGCTTGTCCAAAAGCCCGGTCAATTCCCTGTAACACCCATGTATATCGCCGATCACGTCGAAATACTTCAGGTCCGTTTTCAGGTATATCTTCGACATCTTTCATCATCCTTTCGGAATCTGAAAAGAGCCTGAGGCCGAACAATTGTCCGTCGGTCCGACGGGCTTCTGTTCAATAGGCATTCAGGCTCTTTCTGATAGCTTTTAGCGCAGTTTGAGTATTCGGCGCTTTCTTCTGAGGCGTTTTATTATTAAGCATTACATGGTCGTGCCCTGACCCTGGGCGCCGCCTTGTCCCTGGGTATTGCCCTGTCCCTGGGTTCCTCCCTGCTGATTGGACTGGCCGCCCTGCTTCATGTTCATACTGGATATTATCTGGGGTATCTTGTCGGCAAGCTGGCTTCCTGCAGCAGCGTTGACGGGCAGCAGCGTGACATTATCCTTTGTCTTGTCTATTACAATGACAGCTTCCGTAAACAGCTTTGCTCCAAGGCCCAATGCGCCGCCGGACATTTTCCCCGCCATGCTGCCGAGAGTTCCCCCGGAAGCTCCGGTACCGCCGGGCTGGGCTTTGCTTGCCGAATTTCCCCCGCCGTATCCCAGCGTTACCGATACCACAGGCAGAAAGGTCTTGTCCTCATGCACGACAGGCTTTCCGATAACGCCCTCGTTCTGCGTAAAATTCTCCAGGTTGCTGAAAAGCATGTCTACATTCTGATTCAATGTGTCGGTCGTGTTCTGATCCATTTTTTACTCCTCCTTTTAGTATGATCGTTTACTGATCGGTTTGTTTACTTATCCCACCATTTCATCGCCTGCCTGCTTTACCCTTCAGGTAATTCAATATCGTATTGCCGATATTGACCTTGGCTGTAGCATCCAGGCGGATATAATCCTCGTCTGTTATAAAGTCGGGGTTCTGGTTCAGTTCTGCGAAATTGGCAATTTCAGATGCCGCATTGATTGAACCGCAGGTTATACCCGTTACGTAAGGATCCCTGAAACCGTAATCAATATCCATCCGGATATCCGAAGCGCTTGCTGCCTTAATAATACCAGTCTTGCGGCCTATCTGCCCCTGAGCATCCATCATACCTCCATATACCTTCTTTTTGAAAAGATATACCGTGATAAGCGGCGAAGTCATGCTTCCCTCAGCTGTGATCTTTATGAAAGGATAAAGCCAGAATAATACGAGCTTCATATCTTCTTTCCTTGTATCCAGCGTAAATGCTATTTTTAAGGCAATGACAAAGGCTAGCATTATTGCTGAGAGCAAAATCAACAACAAGACGTAAAGTAAGCCCATCAGGCACCTCCGAAGTTCTGGTCTCCGATTATTTTAACCGTTCGGGAAGCCATTTATCGTAGGTATTATTTGAGATTTGTGTTCAATTGTGTTTCATTTACCGCATAAATTTATGTTATTATTTTTAAGAGGTTTATTTGCTTTTAACATAAAATAGAGAGTTGGCCGGTCGAACATGTCAATCCTGCTGTCGACATGTTAAGCTATATCGGCCTGATGTTATTTAAGAAAATTTTAAGATTTACATCAAATCGGATTTAAGAATACTGCGCTACGATTAAGATAAGGTTCGGGAAGGGGGTGCGATAAATATGGACAAGGCCAGGGTCCTCGTAGTGGATGACGACAGGGAGATATCGAACGCTCTCGAAAAACACCTTTTACGCGAAGGCTATGAGGTTTCAAAAGCATATAACGGCCTGGACGCTCTCGACAAGGTCATGACGGAAAGCATCCAGCTGATACTGCTTGACATAATGATGCCCAAGCTGGACGGTCTTTCCGCTACATTGAAGATCCGGGAAAAGAAGAACATTCCGATAATCATACTGTCGGCAAAGTCGGAAGACAGCGATAAAATTCTCGGATTATCGATGGGGGCTGACGATTATGTAACCAAACCGTTCAATCCTCAGGAGCTGATGGCACGTGTCAAAAGCCAGCTGAGGCGTTACATGAAATTCGGCGACATAGACAGCGGCGGGAAGTCGTCACACTTATACATTGGCGGGCTGTGCCTCGATACGGACACGAAGCAGCTTACAGTGGACGGCGAGCAGGTCAGGCTTACCGCCAAGGAATACGGGATACTTGAACTGCTTATGTCGAACGCAGGCATCGTCTTTCCGGCGGAAAAAATCTATGAAGCTGTTTGGAGCGAGATCGCCTATTCGGTTGAGAACACTGTGATGGTCCATATAAGACGCATCCGGGAAAAAATAGAGATTAACCCTAAAGAACCTAATTATTTAAAGGTGGTGTGGGGCATTGGATACAAAATTGAAAAGGTTTAGCAGAAATCCGGCGGTAAAAACAATAGCTTTTGTGCTGTTAGTCCTCCTGGTCACATCGCAGGTGATTTCGGCGCAATATGTTTATTTTCAGGGTCTGGAAACCGATAGCCTGTTTGTGGAGAAATACAAGGACAGCGCCAGTTTCGAACACGAAGCTGAGAGAGCGCTGGCGTTCGCTAGCGATATCCTGGAAAATAATGTTATGCCCATTGAAGACGTTTCTTTCTATTTCTATGTGAATAACGGTGAAAGAACTTGGACAAATGTCCAGAATGCAGGCAGAGAGTTTTTTGCCCGGTATGATGCCTCATTTTATGAATATAGCAACCGCAGCTGGTCGTCCGGAAAAAATGCAAATCCCCGACCCGTCCTGGATGCAGACAGTATTTATTATTTTCCTATATACTCTACTATCTATATTGCTTTTCCGGACAGCTACATGGAGCAGAAGCAAACAGCGTGGCAGAATACCTCCTACAGGCTTATACCTTTTGCAATTGCCTTCGTTGCCGGGATAATACTGGAACTGCTGCTTTTTGCCTACCTTGCCTCCGTTGCGGGCAGAAAGCGTGACGATAACGAGCTGCATGCCTCCGGTCTCGACTCTGTATTCTCGGATTTGCAGATCGCTTTTATTATATTTATTCCGTTCATCTGGTTAAAGATCATTTTGAATGCGCCTTATGCAAATCATGTCAGGCAGGCGTCGATGAATACCGCACAATTAGTCTCCATGACTTATGTGGGGCTCGCAACAGCAGGCGCGTTTGCTGCAGGCGCGCTCCTGCTCCTGTCCCTGGTACGCAAGCTCAAGGCGCATACGTTCCTGAAGCACAGCCTCATATACCTGATATGCTATTTTGTTTACGATACTCTGAAAAGCCTTTTCGACGGAAGAAGATTTTCCAATTACCCTCTGACAAAGTCTCTGTTTTACAGGCAGCTCCTGTTCATAACCTCAAGCTTTCTTATGGTGCTGGCAGCATTTTTGCTTATTGCATCGGGAAGCTACCTGAGCATAGTGCCGCCGCTCATTGAAGCAGGCCTGGTCTACTGGTTCATCAAAGGCAGCAGGAAAACCTTCGATGATATAAACAAGGGTTTCAACGAAAGCCTTGAAGAGCAGATGAAGTCCGAACGCATGAAGATAGCGCTCATAACGAATGTCTCCCATGATCTCAAAACGCCTCTGACTTCGATTATCAGCTATGCCGACCTGCTCTCCGGCGAGGAAGGCCTTTCAGACACGGCAAGAGATTACGTAAAGATACTTGTAGACAAATCCAACCGCCTCAAGCATATCGTGTCGGACCTGTTCGACCTGGCAAAAAGCACGAGCGGAAATATGCCCGTCGAATTCGAGAGAATAGACCTTAAAAAGCTGATAGAACAAACTCTAGCGGATATGAGCAGCGATATCGAGAAATCGGGGCTTGTCCTGAAAACCAGATTGCCTGAAGACTCCTGCAACATAACGGCCGATGGGAAAAAGCTGTACCGCGTCTTCCAGAATGTTATAGACAACGCGCTCAAGTACTCTCTGCAGGGCGCCAGAGTTTATATAGAGCTTGAAAACAGGAATGGCGCCGCAGTGGCGACAGTAAAAAACACAGCCGGTTATGAAATGGATTTTACCGTAGAAGAAATAATGCAGCGTTTCAACAGAGGCGACAAATCGCGGACCACGGAAGGCAGCGGCCTGGGGCTTTCTATCGCAGACAGCTTCACCCAGGTGTGCGGAGGAGACTTCAAAGTCGATATTGACGGAGACCTTTTCAAGGTCACCATAAAGTTCAAACTTACTCAAAGCTTGGCGCCATCAATAGCCTGAACAGCTTCAAAACACTAAGTTTCATGGAAAGGCAGGCTTTTTCGAACCCTGTCTTTCCCGATTTGATCCACTTGGAAAGCTGCCTTCTTCCCTCCGGGAAAATTGTCGGCGGCCGCTTTCCATCAAAGCCCGCCGATCACTTCCCTGATGATCTCGCTTACGGTAGGATGTGGGAATACCACTCCGTTGATATCCTCCGCGGTCATTCCCTCAGCGATCATCATGGAGGCGCCATAGATTATTTCTGAGGAATAGTTGCCGATCATATGGACTCCTATTATTCTTTTGCCGTTCTTTTCAACAAGCGCCTTGCAAATACCGTCCCCACCTTCGTTCTCGGCTGTGTATCTGCCGCTGTAGCCCATTGGAAGTCTGGTCGTCTCAAAATCGATCCCTTTCTCCGCAGCCGTTTCCTCTGTCTCGCCGACGCCGGCAACTTCAGGGTTCGTATAGATGACAGAGGGTATGGCGTCGTAGCTCATAAAATCCTCCCCGCCCAGAATATTGTTGACACAGACCTCCGCTTCCCTGTAAGCGGTATGCGCGAGCATGGAAATACCGTTCACATCGCCGGCGGCATATATCCCCGGCACGTTGGTGCGTCCATGCCGGTCCGTAACGATCCTGCCGCGGTCAACCGCAACGCCTGCATTCTCCAGCCCGATGCCATCCGCAGCCGGCCTTCTGCCCACGCTGAGCAGCACCTTGTCCGCGCTTACCTCGAAGGACCGTCCGTCCATTTCATAGACGACCGCAGCTTTCCGGGGCATATTTATTGTTCCGGCCGCACCTTTGTCAATATCCGCTTCATTCAGGGAGGCATCGGCCGCTCTGTGCGATATCTCTCCGTTCCGTATATCTGCAGTTCCTTTGTGCCTGATTCCCGTCACTTTTGCGTTAAGCCTGAAATCGATACCCTTCTTTGCGTAATTCTTCATCAGTATACCCGCAATTTCGCGGTCGGTCGGACCGGCAATATGGTCGAGCATTTCGATTACCGTTACCCTGCTGCCGGCGCTGTTGAAATATGAGGCCATTTCAAGGCCGATCACTCCGCCGCCTATAACTACAAGCTCTCCAGGGACTTCCCTGAGCGCCAGTATGCCGCTGTTGGTCAATACGGTTTCGTCGGCGATACCTTCTTCAATTCCGGGTATGGGTGGTATAACAGGCACGGAGCCCGTCGCTATTAGTATGTGCCGGCCTTTGAGGGTGTTTTCGCCGACTCTCACATCAAAAACACCGGAGCTTTTACCGAGAATCTCTGCAACACCCTCTACAATGGTAACGTTGCTGCTCCTGAGCTGTGCCTTTACACCTGCGGCGAGCGTCCTGACCACCTTATTTTTTCTGTTGAGTACTGTTTCATGGTTCAGCACGGCGTTTCCGACCGTAATCCCGTATTTTTCACCATGGACTGCGCCGTCGTAAAGCTTTGCTGAGTACAGCATGGTCTTTGTCGGGATGCAGCCTTCGTTGAGGCATACTCCCCCGACTGCCTTTTTTTCGGCAAGTAAAACGGAAAGGCCTGCCTTGCCTGCCTTTTCTGCCGCAAGATAACCCGCCGGTCCACCGCCTATAACGATCAGATCATATTCCATCCTGATACCTCCGGAAATTTGTCGTCTTTTCTAAATCAACCGCTATTCTTTTATACCGGCTTCGCGTGCGTCAGCAGGTACCTTTCGGCTTCCGCCGACCACAGCCCGTTATTTCTCTCCGTAATATCCGCGAGCTCGGCAAACATCGGGTTGCTTTTTCCCTTTTCACTGAAGCTTTCTATGGCAGTCAGTTCCAGATCGATATTGGTATATATGAGCTTTTTACCTCCCGAAAGCTTCGGAAGGTCCAGCACGGTTTCAGCCGCGCAGTTGAGGCCCCCGACATGTGTGATCATGGAAGCCGGATTCAGTAGGCCTTTCCCCATCATATCGAGCGCTTCCGCCATGTCGTCTGTATTTCCGCCCGTAGTACCCATTATATGCGTTAGATTATAATGAGCATTATATAGGTTTATTTCTGCTGAGAATCCGGCATCGCTCGGGCCTGAAAAGAAATTGAGACAGCCGTCGCGCGCCAGCAGCCTGTCGCCCGTTTCGGCAACGCTTTTGACAGGGGCGTATACGAATACGTCGTCATAGCCCTTTCCTCCGGTCAGCCCCATCAGGAAAGCGAAACCGCCGTCCGGGCCGGACGTATTTGCATAAATCAAGTCTACGCCGTTTTTCTTCGCTTCCTCGCGTGAATAAATCGATTCCGCCCTCTCGAGCCGGGCCTTGTCTATATCAGTCACAACCAAACGGGCGGGCTTTCTTTCGCAGTGCAGAGCATAATCGACAGCTCCAAGGCCCATAGGGCCTGCCCCGGCCAGTATGGCCATATTACCGCCCTTCCTTATACCCATTTCATGCTTATAGGCTCCCTGGACGTTATGATACATCGCATGGTACCCGCCGATAATGCATGACATCGGTTCGGCAAGCGAGCCGCTGAAAAATGCGTCGCCTTTGTAAGGCAGCAGGCAGCCCTGCTCCATTACGACTCCGGGAAGGATGACATAGGTAGCGCTGCCGCCGACGTACCTGAACGAGTACCCGATCACCTTGTAAGGATCGTCTTCTATCCCCAATGCAGGCTGGACGGAAAAACGATCGCCCGCCTTAAACCTGCTTTTCCACTTACTGCCGACCTCGACAAGTTCACCGCAGAACTCATGACCTATTATAACGGGATTTTCGGCAATACCGGCAGGCACCTTTTTGTGTTCGCTTCCCTGTATGGCGCATTTGTAGGATGACATGCATACGCTGTCGGATACGATATGCGCAAGTATCTCATCTTCTTTTATTTCCGGAAGCTCGAATTCCTCGAGTCTCAAATCGTTCTTTCCATACAATCTTACCGCTTTTGTCATCATAGCTTCTCCCTGTCCTCCCTGCGGTAATTTTTTTTCCTTTGCCCAACTTAAATTATACCTTTTAACCGGTCGTTGCCGCAATAAATTTGAATTTCCGGTTATGTTCAGACATAATAGGTATATATCCGGTATAAAACTATGAAATCCAATTTTTGTGAGGTTGTTATGAAATATCTGTTTTTAAACGGCAGCCCGCATAAGGGCAATACGTGGAAACTGGCCCAGCTGATCCGGGATTGTCTTAAAGAATCCTCCCCCGGATCGACTTTTGAAGAACTGCACCTGTCCAACTTAAAGCTTCCATTCTGTCTCGGCTGCAGTATTTGTTTCAGAAAAGGCCATGAATTCTGTCCGCATAAAGATATTATGCAGGTTGTCATCGATAAGCTCGAAGAATGCGATGGGCTGGTCTTTGCCGCAACCACCTTCAATATGATGCCCAATGCATTGGCAAAGAATCTTCTCGACCACCTTTGCTTCATGATGCACAGGCCCCATTTCTTCAAAAAGAAGGCGATCATCCTGTCAACGACGGGAGCAGTCGGCTGCAAAAGCGCTGTGAAGTATATTGCCTCGACACTGAGCGCCATAGGCTTCAACCGGTGTTACAAGCTGCCGGTATCGGCCTTCAGCTACAACAACTTCAGTCCGGACGAAAAAACAAAGGCAAGGTGTAAAAAGCTGGCATTGAAATTCAATCAGGACGTTGCTTCCGGCAAAATGCATGCCCCAGGCTTAGGCATGCTGATCACGTATAATCTCTTCAGGGGTATGTGCCGGTATTATGCAAAAGGCACGGAATACGAGACCCACGACGGTACGTTCTGGACCGACCCCCAAAGGGCTGAAAGCGCTTACGACCCTTCGATACCCGTCCCGTTTTACAAAAAGGCGTTTGGTAGCTTATTTTGCTTTTTAGGTAAAACAATGGGAAAACGTATGATCATAACATATAAAAAATAATCCTGATTATTCCATAATGTGCTGCAAACTGTTATAATAATCAAAATCGGTAGTCAGTCCGGTAAAATTCGAGGTTTCCAATGATAAGAATGCTCGCCGTAGATCTTGATGAAACGCTGCTCCACTCAGACAAGACAATTTCCCCCTTTACGCAGGAAATTCTGAGCCAGGCATGCGTCAAAGGAATAAAGATCGTTATTGCAACTGCAAGACCTTACAGGGTCATCAGGCAATACCTGAAACAGGTACAGTGCGCCGCCGTCATCTGCCACAATGGAGCCGTTACTTTCATGAATGGTCAAAAAACCGGTAAATGCCACGGCGTTCCTATCGCTGAAGCGGTCGAGATACTAAGAATATTGCAGAAAAAGCATCCGGACAGGAAGCTGTCTGTCGAGATCGATGACAGGATATATGCCAATTTCGACGTAACCGCCGTCTGGGGAAGAACGAAGGAGGACATGGAAGTTTTGAGGGCTTCCACTGTCCTTACCGACTTTTCCGATCTTCCCGATATAGATGCTGATAAGGTTCTGGTTGAAATAGGCTCAGAAAAAGAATACGAAGAAATAAAATCTTATTTATCTCCCGATTTATATACTTTGCTTTCCGATAGCGGAACACTATGTCTGATAATGAATACAAACGCCACAAAATTCAATGCTATCAAGTGCCTTGCAGCGCAATGGGATATACCAATATCAGATATAGCGGCTTTCGGAGATGATTATAACGATATCGAAATGATAAGACAGTGCGGGATCGGCGTCGCTGTGGCAAATGCAGTCGACGAAGTGCTTTCCGCCGCGGATGCCGTAACAGATACCAATAACAACGATGGGGTCGCCAGATTCATCATGAACGCAATTCTTTCGCCGGACAAGGGAGGACGTGAGATATGATCGATGCGCATGCCCGGCATATTCAAAAAACACGGCGTTCGTATCCTGACCGCGTACGACGCACATGAACCCGGCCATGCCGGCATAAATATCGTTGAACTGCAAAATATGCTATAGGACAGCCTAATTCTAAAGAGGAGTAAATAGAATGATAGAGAAAATTGAAAAATGGAGCATAATGGAGGCTGAATTTCAAGGTCCTGCAAATGGGAATCCATTCGCAGATGTAAAAATCACTGCAACTTTCAGGTGTGAAAACAAAAATGTCGAGGTTGAAGGTTTCTATGACGGCGAAGGAAAGTACATTGTAAGATTCATGCCCGACAAGGCTGGCATTTGGAATTATACTACCAGCAGCAATATCAGGCAATTGGACGGATTCGCAGGAAGTTTCGAGTGCATAAATCCCTCCGGAAGCAATCATGGACCTGTCAGGGTAAAGGAAGAGCTCCATTTTGAATATGCTGACGGAACGCCTTACTATCCATTCGGGACAACCTGTTATGCATGGATACATCAAAAAGAGGAACTTCAGGAGAGGACACTTGAAACATTAGAATCGTCCGCTTTCAACAAAATACGGATGTGTATTTTCCCAAAGCATTATGATTATAACCATAACGAACCTGAACTGTATCCGTATAAGGGATCGCCGGATAAAGGCTTTGACTTTGCAAGCTTCGATCCGAAGTTCTTCAGGCATCTTGAGAAAAGGATTCTGGGCCTTCAGAAATCAGGCATCGAATGCGATTTGATACTATTCCATCCCTACGACAGATGGGGGTTCAGCGATATGGGCGCCGATAATGACGACAGATATTTGAAATACGTTGTATCAAGGCTTTCGTCATTCAGAAACATATGGTGGTCAATGGCAAATGAATACGATCTATTTATCGATTGGGATACCATGACCCCCAAAAAGACCGTCGAAGACTGGGAAAGACTAGCGAATATAGTACAGGTAAATGATCCCTATAAACATCTCATATCCATCCATAATTGTCTGAAGTTCTATGACTACAAAAAAGCCTGGATAACTCACTGCAGCATTCAGCGCATTGACGTCTATAAAACCTCCGAGAACACCGATGAATGGAGAAAATTGTTCGGCAAGCCTATAGTAATAGACGAGTGCGCTTATGAAGGCAATATAAACCACTGCTGGGGCAATATAACCGGCCAGGAGATGACAAGGAGATTCTGGGAAGGCGTGGTCAGGGGCGGATATATGGGGCACGGCGAGACATATGTCCACCCGCGGGATATATTATGGTGGTCCCACGGAGGTGAGCTCCACGGAACAAGCCCCGCCAGAATTGCTTTTCTCAGAAAAATAGTCGAAAGTGCTCCGGGACGGCTAAATCCGATAAGCAAACCTGAAACTGGATTCAATCCTTATTGGGACGTAGCTGCGGGTACTGTGGGAGAAGATTACTTTCTTTTCTATTTTGGATTTTCTCAGCCGTCATTCAGAATATTCAAAATGCCTGAAGGCAAAAAATACGAGGTTGACATTATAGACACCTGGGATATGACCATTACTGGAGAGGGAATCCACAGCGGAGATTTCAGAATCGACCTTCCGGGGAAACAGTATATGGCAGTCAGATTGATAAACGTCAAGGAATAGATTTAAATCATAACCGCCGGCTTAGCCGGCGGTTTGCTCTTGCCCTGTAAGGGCATGTTACTGGCAGGGCTGAAAGCCCTACGAAAAGTCCGCCAACCGCATGGTTTTTCAAGCTACCGCTAAAGCGGTT
>JAEXNT010000078.1 GCA_023439545.1 Bacillota bacterium | reverse complement strand
TTTTTTCTCGAAGTATCTTTTTTATATCATCAATTTTGGTTTTTTCACGTATAGGTTGTACGACCTTCATTCTTCCACCTTCTTGATTTTTGAATAATACTAAAAACATATTCTGTATTATTCGATTAAAATTTGAAATGACGATTATTACAAACTTTTAATGACTTCATTCACTGAATAATACATATCAAAAATTAAGTATTATTGATTGCATAATAAAAAAAATTCACTTGATTTTTGCCGTTTTATTAAAGCTGGTAACTGCTTCGTCAGCACACCATACTTTTTTATCTGCTGCCTTAAATATGCCGCAGTTTTTCTTACCGGCAAAGTCTTTCTCTTTGCTCAAATCGCACCCAACACACTGGATGCACCAGGAATCCTTACGGAGATTAGTCTTTTCCATAAAAATCACCATAAAAAAACTGCCTTTGCGGTTCCGCATCAGCAGTTTACTTTTGAGCTCTCGGCTCTCTTATAAAATTTCCATTGTAATTAGTATATCACTATCACTTTCCGCTGTCAGTTCCTTTATTTTCCCGTTTTTTTCCGCGAATTTTCCGCATTACTCTCCAAAGAAAATAACCGCCAAATCGTTGATAAGCCTGTTCTTCCAGCGATAGAATGTCGATTTTCCTATGTTCAGAATATCCATGATATCTTCATCCGGCTCTATTCGCTTGAAATATTTCAATTCAATAATTTCAAATCCTTTATAGTTTTTAACCTTGTCCAGCGCTTTGTCTATCCGGGCGATTTCTTTTAGCGTCTTATTCTTGCTGGCCTCCTTATCATCTATCAATGCCTGCTGTTTTTCCGCAGGATCGAGCCTGACGCCACCTTTAGGGATATATACGACATCCTTTGATTTTTGAGTTCCTCCGAACTTCTCCATTTCTTTCTGATAATCCTGAATATCCAAATCATCCTGTTCCACCTTAAGCTTTAGCATAGGATATTTATAAAGAAGTCGTTCCGTCTCTGAATAATTCGGGTTCTTTGACTTTTTACTATCTGTATTTTCTGCCTTACGGCCGGCAGCGACAGCATCTGTTATAAGAGACCGCAGATTATCCATTGAAATTTTTACCTCAACCAAATCATCATTCACGTTACTCATTTTGCCTTACCCTCCTCATTCGTGCTACTCAACTTAAATATTGTATATATCCCCTGATTATTTTTTATTTTGATTGTTTCTGGATCTGCTCTCGCATCCCCGCATATCGGACAGACTATAATATCAAACAATACTTCTGGCTCCGAGGCTCCACCTGTCTTTAGGCTATTAATGACTCCGACCTGGTGTATTCTCAATAGTTCCGCATTGTTGCAGCTTCTACAGCGATTTTGTTCACTCAAGATTAGTCCCTCCTTTATTGAATTGATAAAGGTTTTTCATTGGATTTTTCAGGACTGACCCATATTTCATCATTTGAGCAACCCCAATACCATTCACCCATGAAATTCGGCATTATCGTTTTCAGTATTGCATTGCCCATTGCTGTAGCCGATGGAGGCGGGACCATATTACCGATCTGCTCCCGCCAGACTGCATCCGAGTTGCCGGCCAGCTCAAGCGGAGATCCATCAGCAAATGTCGGCGGCAGGCCTTGGAGCATTGCCATCTCAAACGTCGTTATTGGTCTGTGCCAAGTACCGTCTTCGGAAATGATAATAAATATGCCTTTTTCATTCGGTTCTGGTATTCTCGGGTCTGCGACAGCTGCGGATCCAGCGTGTATATCACCTGATGCCGTAACTGTTTTGCTTGGCTTGTCCCATGCTTGCACGCCATATGTACCGTTTCGAGGACTGCAATTAATCCGTGGGTCTGCAACAACATCCGAGCCGGCGCCGTGATAATTTGCACTTCCCATAACAACACCCGAAGGTTTGTTCCAGTCCATTACCTTACTTACACTTGTACGGCGCCATTTCGGGTTATCTTGAATACGAGGGTCAGAAACATTCAAAGCCCCAGCTTGAATATCAGTCTGTCCGATAACAGTCGGTGACGCCTTATCCCATGCGACAACCTTATAAAGTCCCGGGTATCTCTTATCTCTTTCGGGAAGTCTCGGATCAGCAACTGTTTTTGCTCCACTCGAAGGACTTGCACCTGATGTAACTGCTCCGGCCGGCTTATCCCATTCCATTACTTTATAGCTGTTATTAAAGCATTCATTATCAACTCTTGGATCCTGAACAATACCTCCTCCATTTGATACACCTGCCCCGCCCGTAATTGTTCCGGACGGTTCATCCCATTTGATAACCTTATTTGCATTGGCGGCAAAGCTAGGTATCTTCGGGTCTGCATAAATCGCACCGCCACTTCCAACTCTCTTACCGATAACTGTAGGACATGTTTCATCATTTCTTACGACTCGAAAATTGTTGCCATATCCCTTGACCTTCTGCATGCGCGGGTCTGCTACTGCCGAAACTCCGTTACTGCTCCCGGGTCCTCTGGTTGCAGCTGTAACTGTTGGGCTTGTCTCTTCCCAAGGAACAATGCGAAATGCTCCAGATCTCGGAGAGTAATTCAGATCATTTAAAGCTCTCCAGTCCTGGCCGGCGGGAATAAGTGCAAGCCGCTCCCAAGTTTTAAAATGCAGATTCGGTATTCTGTGCATCTTTCCAGCTTTTTCGATATCTCCCGGCATCGGCAGCGGCCCGAGGATATTGCCTATTGATTTAAGATTGAGTTTCGGAGGCTGGTATATAAAGCTAGGTATCTTCTTAGGATTCCTCGCTATAAGCAGGAAGCGCTTCCGGGTCTGCCCCAGTCCTCCCAACTCACCGCAATCATGAGTCCCTTCGTGGAATAGGTATCCGTATTGCTTTAATAGGCTCTTTACCTGCCGGAGCAATTCGGCTCCACGGGAAGTAATCCTCGGAACATTTTCCAGAAGTATAAATGCCGGCAGATCATCCCTGAAAGCTTCAACAACCAGAAACATCGATCTAATTACAAGTTTGTTCAAAGCCTGATATTTAGGAGTTTTCGAAACACTTTCCGGCAGTAGCCCTGAAAAACCTTTGCACGGCGGCGACATGAATACTCCGTCCGGTACTTTGCCCTGGCAGGCCTTCCGTAGATCTTCCGGTAAAACTTCATGCCAATCGGCTGGAGGCTCGCAGCCATGGAAGTCTATATATTGTTCTCTGCTGAACAGGTCCATGCAGACCGCCCGAGCTCCGGTTATTTTTTCATAGTTCTGGCAGCATATAGGATCAACGTCTATTCCGCAAATTGTTTCAAACCTGCCTTTAATACCCTTGTACTCTTGCTCGGATTGCTCCATGCCGAAGGTACAGCCTCCGATACCACATTCCAGGTGAAGCATTTGATATACCATTTCATTTTTTTCTCTGTTGATTATCATGTCAGGCCCACTCCTGTCCCTTAAAATTTATACTATTCAATTCAAACTTCCATATCCGCTGCCTGCCTCTGGCCGGTATAGGTTCTTTCGGTCTCCTTACGTTAGCCAAAATCCAAGCATAACGGCCGGGTTCATAAAATCCGAAATCATATTCCTGATCCGACAGTTTATATCCGGGTACCTTCACACCGTACTTTGATTCTTTGCTCTCTACCATCTGAACGCAGTCGAAGAGCTGAGTTATTGCAATAATGCAGCCAGTAGGCAACTGTTCAGGATCCTTAATGCCATGTTTCTCAAGAGCTGCTTTGATTCGCGGTAGCTTGCAAGCCTCATAATCTATCTTGTTGCCTGCATGGATGGCCAGAGTCCCGCGGTGTTTTGTTCCCCATCCTCTTGTTTCAAAGCCTTTTTCCTCAAACGCTGCCAGACTCGCCCAAGGTTGATAAAGAGTTATAACATCGATCAGCATAATGTCTCTCCCCCTCATAAAAATGATAATTGGCCGTCCATAGCCTGGGCCTTCTTCCACGGTTCATATTCTTCAAAACTGCATTTCTTATATATTCTGCTATTGACCCAGCGCTCGAAATGGTGATGTTTCTCAGTAGGGAATTGTTTGTTATATGGCATGACATAGGGCGATATTGAACTTTTGCTGCACGTTCCTGAAATTTTTGAATATCCTGCGATCCTTTGAAACCTATACATATCTTCTTCAAACGATGTGTTGAAACCGGTCAGCATAAAACACATTTGTTTGTAAAGCGGTATAAACTTAGAAAGAATATTTACTCCTTCAGACACCTGATTTTCAAAACTCATAAGATCCC
>JAEXNT010000077.1 GCA_023439545.1 Bacillota bacterium | reverse complement strand
TTTTTTCTCGAAGTATCTTTTTTATATCATCAATTTTGGTTTTTTCACGTATAGGTTGTACGACCTTCATTCTTCCACCTTCTTGATTTTTGAATAATACTAAAAACATATTCTGTATTATTCGATTGAAATTTGAAATAACGATTTTTACAAACTTTCAATGCCTCTGCTTACTGAATAATACATATCAAAAATTAAGTATTATTGATTACATAATAAAAAAAATTCATTTGATCTTCGCCGTTTTATTAAAGCTGGTAACTGCTTCATCGGCACACCATACTTTCTTATCTGCCGCCTTAAATATGCCGCAGTTTTTCTTGCCAGCAAAGTCTTTCTCTTTGCTCAATTCGCACCCAACACATTGGTTGCACCAGGAATCCTTACGGAGATTAATCTTATCCATAAAAATCACCACAAAAAAACTGCCTTTGCGGTTCCGCATCAGCAGTTTACTTTTGAGCTCTCGGCTCTCTTATAAAATTTCCATTGTAATTAGTATACCACTATCAGATTCCGCTGTCAGTTCGCAAATAGTTCGCGAATAGTTCGCAAATTATCCGCGCTATTCTCCAAAGAAAATGACCGACAAATCGTTTATTAGCCTGCTTTTCCACTGATAGAACGATGTTCTTCCTACGTGTAAAATATCCATGATTGTTTCATCTGGATCTATTCGTTTAAAATATTTCAATTCGATGATTTCATACCCTTTATAATTTTTTACTTTTTCTAATGCTTTGTCTATCCGGGCGATTTCCTTTAGCGTCTTATTCTTACTGGCTTCCTTATCATCTATCAATGCTTGCTGCTTCTCTGCAGGATCGAGCCTAACGCCACCTGAAGGAATATATACTATATCCTTTGATTTTTGAGTCCCTCCGTATTTCTCCATTTCTTTCTGGTAATCCTGAATATCCAGATCATCCTGTTCTACCTTAAGCTTGAGCATCGGATATTTATAGAGAAGTCGTTCCGTCTCTGAATAATTCGGGTTCTTTGATTTTTTACCATCTGTATTTTCTGCCTTACGGCCGGCAGCGACAGCATCCGTAATAAGGGACCGCAGATTATCCATTGAAATTTTTACCTCAACCAAATCATCATTCACATTACTCATTTTGTCTCGCCCTCCTCATTAGTACTACTCAACTTAAATATTGTATATATCCCCTGATTACTTATTGTTCTGATCGTGTCCGGATCCGCTCTTATATCTCCGCAAATCGGGCAAACTATAATATCAAACAATACTTCTGGCTCCGAGGCTCCACCTGTCTTTAGACTATTAATGACTCCGACTTGGTGTATTCTTAAGAGCTCCGGACTATTGCATGCCCTGCAATTTGTAATCATACTACAACCGCCACCCTATGCTGGCACAACTCCGGCAGGTTCGCCCGGGCCAGTGCTTTTGCGAACGGTGGCGGAACTGCATTGCCGCAGCGAGCAACCTGAGCGGCCTTTGAATAAGGTTTTCCATTTGGCTTTTTGAAGTTGATTATATAATCCGGCGCAAAACCTTGGGCGTTGTACAGTTCCCTCGGTTCCAGCATCCGCATTCCTAAGTCATAAATGAAGTATGATATTCCATCGATAAGCAGTAACAGGACTTCATCAACAGCCAGAGTGTATCCGCAGTATTTATTCAACAACTCACGGATTTTAGGCCAGTTTCCAAGGTCGCCGCCTGTTTTGACTTTTACTGATATAAGACCGAAACGGTCCTTTGATGTTACAGTTCGCAGCGGCTGGTCAACTTCCTGTCCGATATCTTTTCTGCCATAGTAGGTGGTCAGGAAACCTCGCATTTCTCCCCAGTGTCCTTGGCCGGCTACAACAGTCGGTATCGGTTTATCCATGGCGCGGCCGTCGCAGTTGTTGTTAAATTGGACAAGGTTGCTTGTGATTACTGCATTGTGGTCAATGCTGGTCACTGTACCCAGTGGTTCCTCAACAGCAGAACCCGGGCCGTCATAGAAACCACCATAGTATTTTGAGATATATGCAGCCGTCATACCATAGCGATTTGATGTATCAAGCGTTTTAATAGGTTCTTTAACGGATTGCCCACGGACTTCCGAGTCTCTTTTTTCTCCGTGATATTGAATAAGCGTAGGGGCTATAATCATATGCTCCTGCTTTGAAACAATCGTGGAAAGAGGATCCTGAATATCATGGAGCCTGTCACCACCACCGGTCTGCCCTATTTGCGCAAGTGTAGGAGCGACAAGGTAATGACCATTAACTGATGTTACAGTACTTAAAGGACTTTCAACCGCCTCCGGGCCGTTTTGAAATTTATAATTGATGATGTATGGCTTCGAGTTCTTCAGGACAAATTTGTCTAGGCCTCTTGCAATCCTCCGCAATGTATTATCCTTGAGATCTCTTTTACGGCTAAATATGCTCGGACAGGGTTTAGACCAATCAATGCATTCCGCAGCTGTCCTCCATGGCTTCAACAACCCGCAGCGCACTTCAATCCTATCCGGATCACCGTGAGTAGCTTCTGGCCATACTATTGGCTTGCCGTCACAACGTGCTATTAGGAAAAACCTCTCTCTGGATGTCGGCGCGCCGTAATCGCAAGCTTTAAGCCTGTGGTATTCAACCTTGTATCCTTGCCTTTTTAGGGCATTGACAAAACTGTTGAATGTTCTGCCCTTTTGTGTGAGGTCAGGCTTTCCCTCGATAGTGAGCGGTCCCCATTCCTGGAACTCAACGACGTTCTCAAGGATAATCACTTCCGGATGGACCGTTGCCGCCCACCTCAGAGTAACCCATGCCAGCGCCCTTATATTTTTCTGTCTTGGCTTTCCGCCCCGGGCCCTGGAGTGGTGAGTACAGTCCGGACTAAACCATGCAAGTTTTACAGGCCTGCCCTTGGCGACTTCACGCGGATCCACTTCCCATATGTTATCGTTATAAACAACCGTTCCGGGATGGTTTATTTTATACATGGCGATAGCATCTGCATCATGATTTATGGCGTAATTAACAATTAGCCCTGCTTCTTCTAAACCCTTACTTGTCCCGCCCCCGCCGGCAAAGCTATCAATTACTAATTCATTCGTTTTACTCATTAGGCCCACTCCTGTCCCTTAAAATTTATGCTATTCAATTCAAACTTCCATATCCGCTGCTTGCCTCTGGCCGGTATAGGTTCTTTCGGTCTTCTTACATTCGCCAAAATCCAAGCATATCGGCCGGGTTCATAGAATCCGAAATCATATTCCTGATCCGACAGCTTGTATCCAGGTACCTTCATACCGAACTTTGATTCTTTGCTCTCTACCATCTGAACGCAGTCGAAGAGCTGAGTTATTGCAATAATGCAGCCAGTAGGCAGTTGGTCAGGATCCTTGATACCATGTTTCTCAAGAGCTGCTTTGATTCGCGGCTGTTTGCAAGCCTCATAATCTATCTTGTTGCCTGCATGGATGGCCAGAGGTCCGCGATGTTTTGTCCCCCATCCTCTTGTTTCAAAGCCTTTTTCCTCGAACGCTGCCAGACTCGCCCAAGGTTGATACAGAGTTATAACCTCGATCAGCATAATGTCTCTCCCCCTCATAAAAATGATAATTGGCCGTCCATAGCCTGGGCCTTCTTCCACGGTTCATATTCTTCAAAACTGCATTTCTTATATATCCTGCTATTGACCCAGCGCTCGAAATGGTGATGTTTCTCAGTAGGGAATTGTTTGTTATATGGCATGACATAGGGCGAAATTGAACTTTTGCTGCACGTTCCTGAAATTTTTGAATATCCTGCGATCCTTTGAAACCTGTACATATCTTCTTCAAACGATGTGTTGAAACCGGTCAGCATAAAACACATTTGTTTGTAAAGCGGTATAAACTTAGAAAGAATATTTACTCCTTCAGACACCTGATTTTCAAAACTCATAAGATCCC
>JAEXNT010000071.1 GCA_023439545.1 Bacillota bacterium | reverse complement strand
AGCTCCTTTTAGTTAGATTTGCATTTGCATGCTTTCTAATACTAAAGGATTAGCCCTAAAAAAGCGAACAGGCATTTACCCAGAGGGACCACCGCGCTAGCGGTTTAGTTCATTGCCTATTTGTTACGTATCCATAATTTGTAGGGCTACATAATAAAACTTCCCTGCTTGCTCGTAAATTTGATATATTTTATTTGAATATATGGTAAATAATTGATATCATTAATGCATACTTGTAAAAAAATGTGTAGTAATGAGTACTTGTCATAAGATAAGAATTAAATATTCAAGGTAGGCAAAATCTATGAAATTTTATATTGCTTCAAGATTAAAAAATTTTGAACAGGTTCAGTATCTAAGGGACAGGCTAAAGGAACATGGATGGACTCATACGTATGATTGGACACAACATGGTTTAGTAAAAACTGTTAGCACTAAAATACTAAAAGAAGTGGCTGAAAAAGAGGTCCAAGGGGTGGCAGATGCTGATGTGGTTATTGTCTTAACACCACAGGGGAGAGGAACCCACGTAGAATTGGGTATAGCTTTAGCTTTAGGAAAAAAAGTTTTTATCTGGCATGAGAATGATAAATATTTTAAATGTACCGATGATACATCATGCTTTTATTGGCTATCAAATGTAAAACGTTTAAATGGTACAATTGAAGACCTTATCAGGGTTGTTACAACATAATAGTGAAATTTTAGTCCGGAACATTTATAAAATGCAAACTAACAGGAAAATGGTAACTGCAACAAATCCTGACATTTATATAGCAACTGATATTATTCAAAATTTTTATACAGAAACTCACAGAGTTTTATTTGGGGGACAAGTATGAAAATACCTTCGTTAGCAATGGCAAGAGAAATGTTGAAGGAAGGGGAAAAACTAAATCCAGGTCCATGGGTCAACCATTCTATTGCGACCGCTAAAGCCGCTAAATTGATAGCGGAACGTGACAGCTCTCTCGACCCAGATGTTGCATATATACTAGGCCTACTTCATGATATAGGGCGAAGGTTTGGTATTAATCGCTTTAAACATACGATTGACGGATATAATTTTCTTAATCAAAAAGGGTTCGTTGATGCCGCTAAAATTTGTTTAACTCACACTGGTGATGCTAAAGGCAATTGGGATTGTACGAAAGAAGAATATGATTTTGTAGTTAAATTTTTTAAAATGTACAATTTAATGAATATAATTTACTAATTCAACTTTGTGATGTTTTATCTCTACCTACAGGATTTTGTTTGATAGAAAGAAGGTTAGTTGATGGTATTATGCGAAAAGGAGCAATAGATTTTAACATAATAGATATGGTCGAAAAATGGAAAGGTATATTCTCAATAAAAACTCATTTCGAAGAAAAAATCGGTTGTTCTATTTATTCCATATTGCCTGGAGTTGTTGAAAATACTTTTGGAATAAGCCATAAGGTTATTCAAAATTATTATAATAGGTTTCAAGCGTAACCGTAGCAAAATCCATATTTCATACTTGTTTTAAAGGGTGAGGTAGAGATTATATAATCAACAGGAGGCGTAGCATGGAGGTAAGGCTTGCAACAACAGGAGATGCAGAGGAATTATTTCTCCTGAATGAACTTTTCGAGAATATTACTACAGTAGAAGCAATAAAAAAGTCATTAATAGAAAATGATAGGGAAATTATCTGCATTGCCTATATTGATGGTATTAGCGTCGGTTATTGTGCGGGATTAGTCGTAAAATCAATGTGTTATAGCGATTATCGTGTCGATATCGAAGCACTTTATGTAAGGAATGAATATCGGAAACAAGGAATAGGAGAAGCTTTGATTTCACGTCTTGAAAAAGAAGCAATTTCGCAAGGTATATATCATTTTCATATAAATACTTATTCCACAAATACTGCGGCTCAAGCTCTTTATCAAAAAATCGGATATACGCAGTCTGGCGAAATTCTCCTGGATAAAACAATAAGGGTATAGATTATAAAAATGAGCTTCAGCAGTCCGTATGTATATAGACATAGTTTTCGCGGTTGCTGACATATTTCAAAACTTTGATCTCGCTGCCGGGGAAGATGCGTTTACCGCATTTCAGACACGAGCAGGAAGAGGCGCACATTCCTGCATACGAAACCTCGGGCGTCATGCCTTCGAGCCTCTGCCAGCTCTGCCAGCCGACCTTGCAAAGAACGATCCTGTTGCTGAAATCCGCGTAGACCCAGCGAAGAAGCTTGTGAAAATGGAACGGGTATTGCGTATATTTTATATATTGCCACGGCAGGCCGAGCTTCACGGTATAGAGTTCAAAGTTCTTTTCGACCACCTCCTGGACCCTTCCTGTGATCTGTGTACTGTACCAGGTATAGCCATTGTCGTCGAGCCACCGCTTCAGGTGTTCGAACATATAGCCCCTGCATATTTCTATGATTTCGCTCTTTGCCGGGGAAAAGCTCCGGAAAGCCGCTTCGGTTATTTTCACCACTTCGTCGAGATAAAGCTTCTTTTTGAAGTTTTCCTTGTTATACAATTCAACAGGGATAATGTCAAAATAATACTCATTCGTTTCAGGCCTGTAAATGCCTATGCAAGTCCCTCCTATAAAGCTGCCGCTTCCTGCGTCGTCTATCTGCAGCATGTTTCCTCCGTAATATTGAAAAGTCGATGTCTCTAGGATTTGTAAATTCTTATTTATTGATACAATGAAACAAAAGAACCGTCCCTTTGTTTCGCTGTTGCCTAAAAATGCAAGCCCTTGATTTTTATCCTGCAAAAATGTAAGATAATATTGCAGTAATATTTTTGGGAGGGTTTTATGGAAAATAAAAGCCATGATATGATTCAGAGAATACAGGAAAACATGAGCAATATGAGCAAAGGTCAGAAGCTCATTGCAAATTATATCATCAACCATTATGAAAAGGCTGCGTTCATGACTGCCGCGAAGCTCGGCGAAGTTGTAGGCGTAAGCGAATCGACGGTAGTTCGCTTTGCGATCGAGCTCGGCTATGACGGTTATCCGAAGCTGCAGAAAATGCTCCAGGAGCTTATAAAGAGCAAACTCACCTCAGTGCAGCGCATACAGGTATCCTCGAACAGGATAAGCGAGGATAACATACTTAAAAGCGTCCTCCAGTCGGATATGGAAAAGATAAAAATAACCATGGACGAAATAGATCAAAACGTATTCAATGATATAGTCGAATGCATTCTAAACGCGAAGAAAATATACATCCTCGGCGTTCGCAGTTCGGCGCCTCTTGCAAGTTTTCTCGGCTTTTATTTCAATTTGATATTCGATAACGTACGCCTGGTGCACACCACCAGCGTCAGCGAGATGTTCGAGCAGATACTAAGGGCTTCTGAGGGCGACGTCGTCATAGGTATCAGTTTTCCAAGGTATTCGAAGAGGACGACTAATGCGATGCGTTTTGTAAAGAGCCAGGGCGCAAAGGTTATCGCGATCACAGACAGTATGGAATCGCCCCTGGCAGGCTCCGCAGACCTGTGTATCACGGCAAGGAGCGATATGAATTCCTTCGTCGATTCGCTCGTTGCGCCTCTCAGCGTTATAAACTCACTTATAGTAGCAATAGGTATGAGAAAAAAAGAAAGCGTATACAATACATTCGAGCGTCTTGAAGAGATATGGGACGAATATCAGGTTTACGAGAAATACGACAATATGGAACCACACAGGAAGGTGGACTAGTGAATAACAGAGTCATAATTATAGGCGCAGGAGCCGCTGGATTAATGGCGGCGGGTAAAGCCGCCGAACGCGGCAGGGAAGCGCTGCTGCTGGAGAAAAATGACCGTGTTGGCTGGAAGCTCATGATCTCAGGCAAAGGCCGCTGCAATATTACGAATAATACCGATATAGAAGGTATGATCCAGAACATTCCCGGAAACGGGAATTTCTTGTATTCGGCCTTTTACAATTTTTCAAACGAGGATCTCATGAACCTGCTTGAAGCTGAAGGTCTACAATTGAAGGTAGAGCGCGGAGGCAGGGTTTTTCCCGTATCTGACAGCGCGCGGGACGTGGTTGACACAATGCAGAGGTTTGCTGAAAAAAAGGGAGCAAAAGTATGGCTAAACTCCGCGGTTGAGGAGATTTTGACCGAAAACGGCGCAGTTAAAGGTGTAAAGCTCAGAAACGGAAGCATACTGGAAGCCGATTCAGTGATTGTCGCCACGGGCGGTGCATCATATCCTAAAACCGGCTCTACCGGCGACGGCTATGTCATGGCAGGAAAATTGGGCCACACGGTAACGCCGCTCAAGCCTTCGCTTATACCGCTGCTGACTGCTGGAAAAACGGCAGGCGAAATGCAGGGGTTGTCGCTGAAGAACATATCGATAACAATATTAGACAGGAAGGGCAGAAAAGTTTACGGCGATTTCGGTGAAATGCTCTTTACGCATTTCGGCGTTTCAGGGCCGGTGATATTGAGCGCCAGCAGACATATACTGCCATATGGCTACAAGGACGTAAAGCTGGTGATAGATCTGAAGCCGGCGTTGGATGAAGAGACATTGGATTCTAGAATCCGGCGCGATTTTGAACAGTTCTCGAGAAAGCAATTCAAAAACAGCCTCGATGAACTTCTGCCGCAAAAAATGATCCCGGTGATCATCGAATTATCAGGGATACCGGAAGACAAGCCTGTAAACCAGATTACGAAAGAGGAAAGGCGAAAGCTCGTCGAACTGCTTAAAAGCTTCACTCTCGAGATCACGGGCTCGAGGCCGATATCAGAAGCAATAGTAACGGCAGGCGGAGTAAGGACAAGCGAAATAAATCCGTCGACGATGGAATCCAAACTTGTAAAGGGCTTGTATTTCGCTGGTGAAATCATAGATGTGGACGGATATACGGGAGGCTTTAATCTTACGATAGCGTTTTCCACCGGATGCCTGGCCGGAATGAACTGCTGACGATACCTATCCGGGAAATTATCCCGGAAATGCTCGTGCACTCAAAGGTATGATTGTTCTCAGGAGAGTTAATACTAAAATCAGTAATACTCTTTGGAGACAGTTTATGAAAACAACTTTGAAAAACGGCGCAGGCAGCGTTTTCGTAGCAAAAAATAATAGCGGCAATGATACGGAAACAGATATGAAAAAACACGGCAAAGGTTATTGGCACTCAATTGAGCTTATACTCAAGAGAGCTTGCGTCATAGCACTTGCCGTACTGGTAATATCACAGGCTGTTTTATCCATGCCTTCGGTCAGGTCGGCATTTTTCAATGAAGGCGCCGATGGAGAGCCGCTGGGCTCCGAAGCTTATGTTTTCGTTCCATGCAGGCTGGAATTGAGCCTGACCAATATGGAAACATGTCCCGAACTGAAAATACTTGTAAATGGCGAAGCTGTCGATTCATTTCAAGGGAAAACAGTCCACCTTGATTTAAAGGACGGTGACGTAGTTGAATTTGACGCTTCGGAAGTCCTTGTATTGCCTGCCGTGCAAATCAGCGCGGCAAGCCGGAATATTGAATACCTGCTGGGCAAAACGGTCGACGCGGCTGGCGGGATAGTTCCGGTTGCAACGGTGAAGGCAGGCAATTGAAAGCAACATTCTTATTGTACAATTGCTATTATTCTTATATAATATTAGATAATGTTTTCACAAAACTAACAGGGTTTAAAACGTCGGTCTAGTAAAACGTATCAGGGGATGACCTTATGGTGGAAAACAACAGGGAATACGGGAGTAAAGACATAGCTGCAGCAGCCGTGAGACTTGCTCTTACGGCAGACAGAACTGAAGAAAAGCAGCTTCAGGCGGAGTTTGCACAGGCTGGCATCAGGACCGCAGCGGTTGATTACGGCGGAGAATACCTGAACTCTGTTATGAAGATCATTGAAAGAGCTGTAGTCTCCTCAAAGCGTGAAGGAGTCATCCAGGAAAGTCATGTCGAGGAGGGCGCAGTGGCGGGCGCTACAAGGGAAGCTTTGACACAGATAATGCCTAAGGCGCTTGGGCTGAATGTAGGCGGGAAGATTGGTATCGCAAGATACAAGGACCATATAAGCGTTTCGATATTCTTCGGGATAGGGCTCCTGCACCTCAATGAGGTTGCCATAGGGCTCGGACACAGGGTAGTATAAAGGTAACGGGACACACCTTTGCAAGGAGCAGGGCGATGTGGCTGAGGAATGTCCCGTTTTGACGCTAAAGCAATTGGGACACACCTCTGCGAGGAGCAGGGCGATGTGGCTGAGGAATGTCCCGTTTTGACGCTAAAGCATATACGGAAGAATGGAGTTGTCTTATCAGGATGGTTGCTGCTATAAGGGGTGCGACTACTGTAGTTACTAACGCCGAGCAGGAAATACTCGAAGCAACAGCTGAACTGCTCGTAAAAATGACTGAGCAAAACGGTATTGCGGTAGAAGATATAATAAGCGTCATATTTTCAATTACAAAAGACCTCGATGCGGTTTTCCCGGCGGTAGCCGCAAGAAGGCTCGGCTGGACACATACCGCCATGATGTGCACCAATGAGATCGATGTACCCGGAAGCCTGACAAAATGTATCAGGGTAATGATGCACATCAATACTGAAAAAAAGAATAATGATTTGAAATATATCTATCTTAGAGACGCGAGGTCCTTGAGACCCGATCTCGAGGATAAGAACTGACTCGCGGAGGACTGGCGGATTTGGCGCGTATCTGTATTGCAATTGACGGACCGGCAGGAGCGGGAAAAAGCACTGTCGCGAAAAGCATATCCAGGCAGTTGGGTATAATATATCTTGATACCGGGGCCATGTATCGGACTGTAGCACTGAAAGCTCTGAGGACCGGGATCGATACCAAAGACGCTGAACGCCTGACCGAGCTTGTGGAAAGTATTGATATACGTATTGAGTACATAGGAAACGAGCAAAGGTTGTTCCTTGACGGTGAAGATGTTACATCAATGATACGGACGCCTGAAGTATCCATAGGAGCTTCGGATGTTTCTGCTGTTCCTGCGGTAAGGCTGAAAATGGTAGAACTGCAAAGAGCCATAGCCCAAAAAAGCGATGTTGTGATGGATGGCCGTGATATCGGGACCTATGTTCTGCCCAGGGCAAAGTACAAGTTTTTCATTACGGCGTCCATTGAGGAAAGAGCAAAGAGGAGATTCGCCGAGATGCATTCCAAAGGGGCTTCGGAAGTTACTTTGGATGAAGTGATGAAAGACATAGCATACAGGGATAAAAACGACAGTACGAGAGCTTTTGCGCCTTTATCGAAAGCTCCTGACGCAATCGAGATAGACACGACTGATATGGAACCGCAGCAGGTCGTCGTTGAAATACTGGAAAAAATAAAAAATAACGAATGATGGTAATCCGGAATGAAAACATTTGCTAGAATCGTATCAAAAATTGTATTCAAACTGATATTCAAGGTAGAGGTAATAAACCGCGACAAGATTCCGGAAAAGGGGCCTGCTCTTTTATGTGCCAACCACAATACCTTTTTGGATATGTTTTTGCTGGGCTACAGGCTGGACAGGTGGATTCACTGGATGGCCAAGGAAGAGCTGTTCAGGAACCCGATATCGGCTTTTATTTTCAGAAGTCTCGGTGCATTTCCGGTAAAGAGAGGTACCGCAGATGTGGGTTCTGTTAAAAATGCATACAGGCTGCTCGAGGAAGGCAAAATAGTCGGAATATTTCCCCAGGGTACCAGAAGGCATGCCGGCGGTACAGGCAGGGTCAAGTCCGGCGCCGCCATGATAGCGGCAAATGCAGGTGTTCCGATAATACCTGCAACGGTTAAGGGAAATTATAGATTATTTTCGAAAATGACGGTAAATTTCGGTGATCCGTTTATGATAAGCAAGCATGAGGATAAGCTGACAAAAGAAGAACTTGCAGAAATCAGTACGGATATTATAAACAGGATTTATTCCCTCAGCGGGGGTTGAAGATGAAGATAATTCTAGCTGAATCCGCAGGTTTTTGCTTCGGTGTCAGTAATGCCATAAAAATAGCAAACAACCTGTTGAATACGGATAATAAAAAGTTATATACGCTTGGTCCGCTTATCCATAACGAGCAGGTCATCAGGGAACTGGAGCAAAAGGGCGTAAGCGTGTTGTCGGACGTAAGCGAGGCCGTCGCCGACAGCAGGATAGTTATCAGGGCGCATGGCGTTACGCCGGATATATATGATAAGCTTGAACAAAGGCATATAGAAGTCGTCGATGCGACTTGTCCGTATGTGCATAAGATACACAAACTCGTTCTTGAAAAGCGGCAGGAAGGGTATGCTATAGTTATTGCAGGAGACAAGGAACATCCCGAAGTACAGGGGATCAACGGATGGTGCGGCAATAAGGCTTTTATAGCCGACGGGCCGGACGATGCGGAACGGTTTGACGGGTTGGGCGATGAATGTTGTCTCGTTGCACAGACCACGATCACTAAAGAAAAGTTCGAAAGTGTTTATAATAAATTAAAAGAAAAATGCAAAAACGTTGTAAAGTTTGATACAATATGTAATGCGACAAGCAGCAGGCAGGAAGAGGCTGAACAAATCTCTAAGGAATCTGATATGATGCTTGTCATAGGCAGCAGGAAGAGTTCCAATACTCAAAAGCTGTTTGAAATCAGTAAAAAATACTGCAGTGAAACTTACTTAATCGAAACGTACGGTGATTTGCCACCGATAGATACAAAAAAAGTAAAAACGCTGGGTATCACAGCCGGAGCATCTACACCGGAACGCATAATCAAGGAGGTTATTGAAAGAATGGATGAATTAAATAAACAGGAGAATGAGCTGAGCTTTGAGGAAGCCTTCGAAAGTTCGATGGTTTCGCTGAGAAGCGGAGAAATCGTCAAAGGCAGGATAATCGGCTACAATAATGCCGAAATTTATGTTGATCTGGGCTACAAATCAGACGGTATAATTCCGATAGACGAATATACCGACGACCCTGATTTCAAGCCTGAAACAAGTATCAAAATCGGCGACGAGATCGAAGTGTTCATTGTAAGGGTTAATGACGGCGAAGGAAATGTTATGTTGTCTAAGAAGAGGGTCGACTCGATAAAGAGCATCGATCTTATTGAAGAAGCATACGAGAATAAGACTCCTGTTACGGGTAAAGTCGTCGAAGTCACCAACGGCGGTGTCGTTGCCAGCGTTAAAGGCGTAAGAGTATTTATCCCGGCCTCCCAGATTTCGGAAAGGTATGTCAAGGATCTCAACGAATATATGAGACAGACCGTTACTGTCCGTATAGTCGAATTCAACAAGCAGAAACACAAAATCGTAGGCTCCCAGAGAGTGATACTGTCAGAAAACAGGGAGAAAAACGAAAGCGAGTTCTGGAGCACTGTTGAAGTGGGCAAGAAATATGACGGCGTAGTAAAGAATCTCATGGACTTTGGTGCATTTGTCGATATAGGCGGAGTAGATGGACTCGTACATGTTTCGGAGCTTTCCTGGTCCAAGGTGAAGCATCCTTCGGACGTTTTGAAGGTTGGAGACAAAGTGCAGGTTACCGTACTCGAATTCGACAAGGATAAAAAGAGGATTTCTCTCGGACTGAGAAAGGAAGAGGACAATCCGTGGTTTAAGGCAGCCGACAAGTACAAGGTCGGTGATATCGTAAATGGAACCGTAGTAAGGCTTGTACCTTTCGGAGCTTTTATAGAATTGGAGAAGGGTCTTGACGGACTCGTACACATATCGCAGATATCAAACGTCAGGATTGCGAAACCGGGTGATGTCCTCCAGATAGGCCAGGTTGTTGAAGCCAAGGTCGTCGAAGTCAATGTCGAGACCAAGAAGATAAGCCTGAGCATAAAGGAAGTAAACCCGATCGACCCTGCGCCTTCGGCGGCAGCCCAGGCAAAGGCCGATGACGGCAAAGCGGCGGAAGAAGAGATACCGAGCGAGCATAGCGAAGCTCTTTCAAACACGATTGCCGACGCGATGAATACAACAGATGAAGAGAAGTAATCAATATGGAAATGATTGAAACGCAAGGCTACGGTCTTGCGTTTTCAGTCATGGAACATAGCGAAGTCTTGTTCAAAAATCGCAGGCGTTCGATATGCCGGTGATTTTTATTATCCAGTTGTTTTGTGGGGGAGGATCCGTCATGGATTATGAGGGGTTTAAATCCGAAATATTTAAACTGACAGATATCAATCTGAGCCTGTACAAAGAGAAACAAATGAAACGCCGGATAGACTCGCTCATCAGGAAGAACGGTTATGAGCACTATGAGGACTATGTAGGCGTACTTAAGAACAACAGGGAACTTTATAACGAATTCATCAACTATCTGACCATCAACGTTTCCGAATTCTACAGGAACCCCGAACAATGGGAAGTATTGAAGGATACAATATTCCCGATACTGCTGAAAAAGTCTTCGAAGCTAAAGATATGGAGTTCGGCCTGCTCGACCGGCGACGAGCCTTATACGCTTGTAATGGTACTGAATCAGCATATACCGCTGAAAGATATCAGGATAATCGCTACCGATATCGACAATGAAGCGCTGAGAAAAGCAAAGGAAGGCGTTTACACGTCAAAAAGCCTGGACAAGCTGCCTCAGGCATATATAGCAAAATATTTCGACAAAGAGGGAAGCTTCTACAGAGTAAAGGATGAGGTCAAAAACCAGGTCGAATTCTCCAGGCATAACCTGCTGAAGGATCCGTACCCGACCGATTGCGACCTTATTGTTTGCAGGAACGTACTTATCTATTTTACAGAAGACGCAAAATCCTATATTTACACCAAGTTCAACAAGGCGCTGCGCAAAGATGGGATACTGTTCATAGGCAGCACCGAACAGATTCTGACCTGCAGCAAATACCTCTTAAGCCCGCTGAAGACCTTCTTTTATACGAAGGATGGAGATTTGTAATATGGAAAGGTCTATGAGAAGAGTCATTTTTCTTGTAGATATGAACGCATTCTTCATAAGCTGCGAGATGGCGCAGAATCCCGAACTCAAAGGACATCCCGCGGCAGTTGCGGGAGATCCCAAAAACAGGTCGGGCATAATTCTTGCTGCAAATTACGACGCCAGGGCATACGGTGTAAAAACGACCATGCTCATACATGAGGCGAAGAAGCTGTGCCCCGGCTTGATTCTTGTCCCACCTACACACGGATTGTATGGAAAGAAATCACATGAAGTGATGGAGATTCTTTCTCGCTACACACCTGTCATCCAGCAAAACAGTATAGATGAAGCATGGCTCGATCTTTCGGGTTGTGAAGCCCTTTTCGGCGAGCCTTTGACCATTGCCGGGAGTATTATGGACTGTATTATGAGGGAGCTTGATCTATGGTGTTCCATAGGCATTTCCGAAAACAAGTTCCTGGCCAAAATGGCCTCGGAAATCAAAAAGCCCCTGGGCATCACGGAGCTGTGGGAAAGTGACGTAAAATCAAAGCTCTGGCCGCTTAAAGTCAGGGATATGTATGGTATCGGAAAGCAGACGGAAAAACGTCTGAATGAAATTGGTATCATGACGATAGGCGATCTGGCATGCTGTGATAATAAGACTCTTTCGGCCAATTTCGGAAAGTACGGAGGCGAACTCAAAAATCTTGCCAACGGTAAAGATCCTTCTCCGGTAACGCCGCATCCAAAGGCTGAGTCCAGATCCATCAGCCGTTCCACGACTTTGTCAAGAGACACGGTCGATATCGAATATGCCAGGACGGTGCTGCTGCATTTGGCCGAGGAAGTGGGGGAGGACGCCAGACGCAACGATTTCAAGGGAAAGACTGTTTCTATCGTAATAAAGTATGATGATTTCAAGTCTGTTACAAGGCAGAAAACGATACCTTTGTCGTACCTGACAAAGGATATCTATAGAACCGGGGCGGAGCTTCTGAAAGACAATTGGGACCGCAGAAAGCCCATACGGCTTCTTGGTATCGCGCTTGCGAATATCGATGAGGATATGCCGGAACAGTTGTCGATATTCGATGTGGATGAAGAGCTTCCCGATGACGTGCGCAGGGAAGAGAAGCTCGAAAAAGCCATGGACGCAATCAGGATGCGTTTCGGCAGCGACAAGCTGAAAAGAGCGAAGCTGGTCAATGAGTTTATGAAGCGTGGGAAGAAGGATAATAGGGAAAACTAGCTAAAAACTATAAGTCTTCAGTTCTCGTTTGTTCAGCTTTTATTTGTCGAATGTCGCTTATCTCTTTCTTCCCAAATGCCTAGGCGGTATTCTGTCGGGGACATTCCCAGCTTTGATGAAAACTGTTTGATAAAATATGTATCGTATTTAAACCCGATAGCTTCAGCGATTTCAGCAAGACTCAGATTTGTATGCGAAAGTGCGTCGCAGGCGATTTTTATCCGATGCCTGAGCAGATATTCCATAGCCGTATACCCAATCTGTTCCTTAAACTTCAGGTTAAGCGAGGTTCGGTTGATATGTACAAGTTCACAAAGATCATCAAGGGAAATATCGCTTGAATAATTTATGTGAATGTACTCCAGCAGAATGTCTACGGGAGACTTCTCCCTCTTGATAGTATGCAGCGTATTACTCTCCATGTAAATATCATCCAGAAGGTAGAGAGTTTGCAGAAGATATCGCCTGATGCGGCATGTCCAATAGCCGTCGCTTTGAGCGTAAACTTCCGTTCCTATTATAGCCAGCCATTCGGATATTCGCAGATATGTTTTTGGCGGCAGGTCGATTGTCCCGTCGTAGTATTCGTCTCTGCGTAAAAACATGTTCATCATATTGCGGTCGTGTTCATCCTCAAGCTCAAAAAAGTCATTATCTTTAAGGCGTTTGAATGTAAGCGAGGAGTTCATAAAAACCGGGTTAAAGCTAAATGATTTTGCGGCAAGCCTTGTTGCTTCAATTAACTTGATCGAGTCATACTGAGAAATGAGCATAATGCAGGGAGCCGTCAGTGTTACGGCCTTTTCATTGAGAAATAGGCTTGCTTTCCCGTTGGTAATCAAAACAATACTCACCCGTTCTACAAGAGGAAGGTTTTCAAAGCCTTCATGCGCCACAAATTCTATGGGCACAACCCTCGTTCTATGGCGGTCATTTTGCGGCATGATATTCACCTCACTTGCAAAAAGTATAGCTAATTACTTGATAAACTTCATTGTAACAATAAAAGGAATCAGTTACAATTATTTAACATGAAATGGGGGGATTATTTTGAAAAAGAAATCTTTATGTATTTTATATTTACACTTTGCCACCAAAAAGCCATTGTTCTATTACAGCGTTCTTCTGCTCGGAGTAGCGCTTTTTTTATATCTGACTCTGGTCACGCGAATTGAAACCGATGCGGGCAGCCAGACATTGTTTCACATGATCTTTATACGGGCAGGGAGAGGATTATGAAGAAGCTGAATTACTTTGGCGCTATCAAGTTTCTCTCTAAATACATAGGCTATCACAGGAAAAACTTCATCATGTTTTACTTTGGATGGTTTTTCGATATGCTTCTCGGAATCGTAATGCCAATACTTTTCGGCATCATGATTGATGAGATTGTATATCGCCGGAATCTTCATTCCTTTTTAAGCGTCAGTCTGGTTTTTGTCATCATGTCCGTTTTCTCCTGTGTGCTTTATTTTCTGATATATGCCCAGCATCAACACCTGATGAGCATGTATGTTTACAATATCCAGCGGGATATCTTCCGGCATCTGCAAAAAACGAACGCGGAATTCATGTCAGATGCTAAAACAGGTGATATCATCACCATTGTCCAGCATTATGCCCGCGAATGCATGCACTTTGTAATCCGAAATATCATCCATATTACAAACGGGTGCATTAACCTTATACTACTGACACTTTATATTTTTCTAATCAGTCCGTGGATTGGCATGCTCACACTTGTAGCCGTTCCTATTTCGGTTATCATCAATGCAAAGTTCGGTAAGAAAATACGGGGATACTCGGATGAGCAAAGAGAATATTACAGCGGGTATGTCAGCTATATTTACGAAGTCTTTACCGCCATTCGAGATATAAGGCTGCTTGGCGCAACGAAGAAAGTAAACCGTGACATCATTGGCCGCTACAAAAAAATGTTTGCGGTAAATATCAAAGCGGGAGTGTCGACGATCACGGCTCAAAATATTATTACCGGTGCAAATCTCGTAATTCAGCTTGCAATATTCACGCTAACTGCTTATTTGGTCAGCCGGGGAAATATGACCATTGGCCTGTTGACAGTAGTCATCACCTATTTCACAGCACTGACAAACCAGGTCAAAATTACGAGCGGTTCTTATCTTGACGCGCAAAACCGTGTTGGGTATATACAGCGCATCTATGATTTCATTCAATCTCCCACTGAAGATGACTGGCAGGGAAAGAATACACTCAATGTGCACAGAGGAGAAATAATTGCCGAAGATATTACCTTCGCCTATCAAAAAAGCGGGTATATTTTGCGGGATTTCGACCTCCATATCCGGGCGGGGGAACGGTTTGCCCTGTGCGGAAAGAGCGGATGCGGCAAGACGACCTTTGGTTATATGTTGCTTGGGTTTTACGGCGTGCAGAAAGGCAGTATCGTCGTTGATGGGCAAAGGCTGTCCGATTGCAGTTTAAAATCCATACGGCAGAATGTAGGTATGGTTTCTCAGGATGTGCTGCTTTTTGACGTCAGCATCAAGGATAACCTGTTGCTTGGAAAGCCGGAGGCATCAGATGATGAAATCATCGATGCACTGCAAAAAGCCGGAATATGGGATTATGTGTCCAGCTTGCCGGAGGGCATTAACAGTGCTATTGGCGGCAAAGGGATTGGTCTGTCGGGAGGTCAAAGGCAAAGAATCGCCATTGCACGGATATACCTGAAAAACCCATCGATCATTATCTTTGACGAGGCAACCTCCTCGCTGGACAGCGAAACGGAGAGGCAGATTCACGAGGCTTGGGAGGCTGTACTTTCCGGGCGCACTTCGATTATAATCGCTCATCGGCAAAGTTCGGTGATGCTGTGTGACCGCGCCGCTATTATTAGGGATGGAAAGATTATTGAAATAGGCATTCCAGCGGATTTGGAACGGTCAAGCGCTGCTTTTAGAGAGCTGTTTGCACTGCGGGAGGTGATCGCTGATGCGTGAGAAAATCAGATACAGGCTTAAAGTGCTGCGCTCTCTGAAACCGTTTGCGTTAGGAGTAAAAAGGTTTTTGTTTCTCAACCTCGTAATAGGGATATTGGCTATGTCACTCGGTTTTGTACAGCCACTATTTTATAAAATGTTTATAAACAGGGTTATCTTGAAACAAGAGCTCTCGCTGATGACCATCGTTGTCATTGGTTATCTATCGGTCTTTGCAATCAATTTAGGGCTATCTTATCTAAAAAACCACAGCACAAACCGTCTTGTGAACAGGGTCGCCTTCCGGGTCAAAATGAAAATGCTGCGCGGATTCCTGACCCGTGATTTCCCAAGTTATGACGATCAGAGTGTCGGCGACATGAAAATGCGTTTGGAAGATGATACTGCATGTATTGCCTCCTATGCGGGCTCACAGACGGTTGATTATGTCATAGCCTATGCGACACTCGTTATTTCAGCGGTTTTACTTTTCTTTATAGAATGGCGGCTTGCTCTTTTCTCCTGCGTGGTGATTCCGCTGACTTTTTGGCTCGATCATGTTATAGCAAAACATGAGACTGTTGTCCTGAATGAGCAGAGAGAGAACGATCAGAAGATGTCAAGCTGGCTGCATGCTTCGATACAAGGCTGGCGTGAGATTAAAGCTCTAATCCTTCAAAAGCATGAAGAACGGCAATTTGCCTGGTATATCCACCACTACGCTATTTTCTTCGGAACATGGATTAACTATTGGGTTGCTAGAGTTTTGGTAATTCCAAAAATCAAAGAAGAGTTTTTGATGCAGTTTTCATTATATTTTTTCGGAGGACTTCTCATTATCGAAGGGCATTTTGAGATCGGATCACTGCTTGTATTCATGCAGTATTATAGTATTCTCTCAAACGCACTCAAGACAGTATCTGGAACAGACGCTGAACTGCTCGCAGCCACGCCGCAGAGTGACCGAATGATGGAGGAGCTTTCCCATGAGTTTGCTAAACGTCGGGGTTTGCAAGTGCTTGGAACAAGCAATCGCATTGAATTTCAGGATGTTACATTTGCATACCCTGACACAGAAAAAAATGTTGTTGAGAAACTCAGCTTTTATATTGATGACGGAGAACGGGTAGGTTTTAAAGGGAAAAGCGGCGCTGGCAAAACAACTGTGCTCAAACTTATGATGGGAATGCTGCACCCTTCAAGTGGTACAGTAATATTTTCAGAAGTGGACTTAACAGAGCTTTCTCTTGCAGGGATACACCGTAGAGTCGGATTTGTAATGCAGGAAAACACATTATTTAACGCAAGTATTCGTGAAAATTTGTTGTATGCCAAAGATGACGCAACGGATGAGGAGCTTATTTCCGCTTGCCAAAAAGCATATATTTACGATTTTATCAAAAATTTGCCCGACGGCTTTGATACCGTTATAGGCGAACGCGGAATAAAACTTTCAGGCGGTCAAAAACAGCGTATCGTTCTCGCCCGGCTATTTCTAAGAGATGTTAAGGTTTTTATCTTCGATGAAGCCACAAGCGCCCTCGATCAGTATAGCGAGAGTATCATACAGGATGCTATAAGGAGCATAGGTCAGGACAAAACCATTGTTGTTGTCGCTCACCGGGAAAGCTCACTTGCGCTTTGTGATAGGGTGATTACGATATAGCTTTCGCTAAACAATGCGGCTTTGCCAGTAACTCATCTTGGCAAAATAAAAATCCGAACCCATAAGGTTCGGATTTTTATTTGGTGCGGGAAACAGGACTTGAACCTGCACACCCTTGCGAGCTCTAGTACCTGAAACTAGCGCGTCTGCCAATTCCGCCATTCCCGCGTTTCAAAAGGCAATATTAATTCTACTAGAAATGTTGTATAATTGCAAGTGGAAAATTATAAAATTATCATGTCTTTTAAAATACAGTAAAAGACATTGCGAATCGTGATCTGGAGGTAGAAGAATTGAACGACAAGCTCGAGCAGTTTAAAAAAGAGATCGTAACGAAGAAAGTAGCAGTTTTAGGCATCGGGATCAGTAATACGCCGTTGATCAAATACCTTGGCAACCTCGGCGTCGACATCACGGCTTTCGACAAATCGGACGAAAATGTGCTCAGTCAGTCGCTGGACGAACTGAAGGGACTTAACGTAAAATACAGCCTCGGACCTGATTATCTCAAGGAATTGAAAGGGTTCGACGTCATATTCAAGACTCCCAAGATACGTTTCGACATACCCGAGCTTTTGCGGGAGGCCGAGGCAGGCGCTGAAATCACTTCAGAGATGGAGGTTTTCTGCAAGCTTTGCCCTGCGAGGATATTCGCAGTAACGGGAAGCGACGGCAAAACCACTACAACGACGCTGATATACAGGATACTCGGCAGACAGGGCTTTAAATGCTGGCTGGGAGGCAATATAGGGACTCCGCTGCTGGACAGGATAGACGAGATACAGGAAAACGACATGGTAGTGCTGGAACTTAGCAGCTTTCAACTCCAGACGATGAGGAACAGGCTGCATACGGCTGTTGTAACGAACCTGTCGCCCAACCATCTCGATGTACATAAGTCGATGAAGGAGTACTCGGACGCCAAGAGGAACATATTCCTTTACCAGAATGAAAACGACACGCTCGTAGTCAATTACGACAACGATACCACTCGTGAATTCGCAAAGGAAGGCGCGGGTAAGGTAATACTGTTCAGCAGGAGGGCGCAGCTCGACGAAGGCGTGGTGCTTTCGGGAGGCAGCATCGTTTATCGAAGCGGAGGAAAGGACCTGGAATTAGTCAGGACAGATGAGATACTGCTGCCGGGAGTACACAATATAGAAAATTATATGGCGGCAGCCGCTGCAACGATAGATTTTGTGATGCCTGCGGCAATAATGGCGGTCGCTGTTGGCTTCCGCGGAGTAGAGCATCGGATCGAGCATGTCAGGGACGTCAATGGAATCAGCTTCTACAACGATTCGATAGGTTCCAGCCCCACAAGGACTATTGCAAGCATACGTGCCCTCAGGAGCAAGGTTATCCTTATAGCGGGAGGCTACGACAAGCAAATACCGTATGACGAACTTGGAGAGACTCTGACGGAGCGCGTTAAGTGCCTGATACTGATAGGACAGACGGCAGATAAAATAGAAAAATCACTGCGCGACGAAACGGCAAGAACGGGAAAGGGAGATGACATTCCGATCATTCGCTGCTCATCTCTCGAGGAAGCTGTGAGAAAGGCATGCGAAAATGCCGTTGAAAAGGATATAGTCCTGCTTTCCCCGGCAAGCGCAAGCTTCGATATGTTCAAGAACTTCGAGGAACGCGGCATAGCGTTCAAGACGATTGTAAACAGCTTGTAAAATCCAGGTACAAACCCTGTATGCCTTTAAATCAGCCATACAGGGTTTTGTCATGGCTTTTAACCAAAATTCAAACTTTCAGCGAGCCTCGAAAACCCCTGTTACTATAGTAGCTTTCCGCTCCATTGTGGTACATAAAAACAGTATCGTACCGACGGTCACAAAATATAGCCCCGCCAAGCTTTCTGATATTGGAAGGCGTTTTAACCCAGCTTGACGTTTTTGTATCGAAGTTTCCAAGTTTCTGCAACTCCCGGTATTGTTCCTCCGTCAAGATGTCGATACCCATTGCGGCGGCCATATCGACAGCGCTGTTTTCCGGCTTGTTTTCTTTCCTTGAACTCAACGCTTCCCGGTCATAACAAATACTTCTGCGGCTTTTGGGGGTTTCCGCCGAACAATCATAAAAAATATATTCGCCAGTATTTTTATCGATATCAACGACATCCGGTTCACCGCCGGTTCTTTCCATTTCTTTAAGTGACCGCAATTTTTCAGCTTCAGCTTCTAACTTTTCTTGTACCTTGGACCATTCGAGATCTTTATGCCGGTTTGTGTTATTCTCAAAACGCGCTTTCAATGTACTGAGCAGTTCTTCACGCTGTTCCGCTGACAACTCCTTCGTATCGGCCATTTTACTACCCTCCTGTTTTTCATTCTATTGGATTAGTATACATATATTTTCTTGTTTTAATTATTCAGTCATAAAATGCCTTGTACACCTTGTAAATTGGGGCGTGCAAAGTTTATGTCCGCTAAGATGAACGCTGGCTGATACCAAATAGCTATATTCAATATTGCATATTGTACAAACTATTAATAAATAGCAATATACCCAAATAACTGAAGTAAGTAACATCTTTGAACAAAATACAAACCACTACTAAGCGAACCGGGGACTATGTTTCGCATTTAAGGTTGAGGATAAGATTATGTCTCTTAATGGAAAGCTTAATTGATAAAAACTCCTAGAAATGCCAAAAAGCCCTGCGTCGCAACGCAAGGCTTTTTAGGGAAATTTTGGTGGAGGGGGATGGATTCGAACCATCGAAGTCAGAGACAACAGATTTACAGTCTGCCCCCTTTGGCCGCTCGGGAACCCCTCCGTATTATTCATCTTCAGCAGCCGGTTCAAAAGGCTGTCTGAAAAGTGACAAAAACAAGTATAAGGCATACGCTGCATTAAGTCAAGCCCATTTTCTGCTAATCAGGAAGAAGGATTTTCTGTTAATCATACAGAAGGAAAACAGCTTCTTTTGTCGAATAGTTAATCATATACATATATCGGCTAAACACTTAATAGAACAAATGTGAGGTGCTTTATGAAGATAACATTTCTCGGAGCTGCAAAGACAGTTACAGGTTCCTGTTATCATATAGAAACGGGGAAGTACAATTTTCTGGTGGACTGCGGCATGTTCCAGGGCAGCAGTACAGATGACGCTCTGAATCATGAGCCTTTTCCCTTCAATCCGGGAGAGCTTGACTTTGTCCTGCTGACGCATGCTCATATAGACCACAGCGGACGCATCCCAAAGCTATATACAAACGGCTTCAAAGGCGTCATATACGCGACAAAGGCAACGGTAGACCTTTGTTCGATAATGCTTCCGGACAGCGGACATATACAGGAGTTTGAAAACGAGTGGGTGAACAGAAAGAGGGAGAGGGCCGGATTGCCGCCTGTTGAGCCTTTGTACACGAGCCAGGACGCAATCGACTGTATGAAATTGTTTTCCGGTGTAAAATATTTCGAAGAATTTAACATAAATGATCAGATAAAAGCACGCTACAATGACGCCGGACACATACTCGGATCTTCGATTATAGAGCTCTGGATCAATGAAAACGGGGAGAACGTCAAGCTTGTATTCTCCGGTGACCTTGGCAACAGAAACATGCCTATTCTTAGGGATCCAAGCATTATCGAGAACGCAGATTATCTGTTCATTGAATCGACTTACGGGAACAGGGTCCATGCAAACGTAGAAAACAAGGTAGACAAATTTATAGAAATTATTACTTCCACCGTGGCAAAAGGCGGAAATGTAGTAATCCCGTCATTTGCCGTAGGTAGGACGCAGGAGATAATATACGATCTGTTCAAACAGCACGAGAAATACGGAAATAAAATAAACGATCTGTTAAAGATACCAGTATATGTCGACAGCCCGCTGGCCGTATCGGCTACGCAGGTTTTCAGGAATAACCTTGACTGCTTTGACGAAGAAGCAAGGGAGTACATAAAGAACGGAGACAATCCGCTTGACTTCCCGGGTCTTCAATTCACGCAGAGTTCTGAAGAATCGAAGGCGTTGAATGAGAAAAAACAGAGCACGATGATAATTTCTGCAAGCGGCATGTGTGAAGCCGGACGCATAAAGCACCATCTCAAGCATAACCTGTGGCGCAAGGAATCCTCAGTCATTTTTGTAGGCTACCAGGCCGCCGGAACCCTTGGAAGGCGTTTGGTCGACGGCGCAAAAAAGGTCAGGATATTCGGAGAAGAGATAACGGTAGATGCGAGGATCGAAATGATCGAGGGCTTTTCGGGCCATGCCGATAAAAATGGACTGCTCGATTGGGTTAAGCATTTCACGAAAAAACCGAAAAACATATTCATTGTTCATGGTGAAGAAGAAGCAATGAATGAGTTTTCCGGCATGTTAAGGACTGAACTCGGTCTTGATACCGTAATACCTGATCGCGGCGAAGCATTCATTGTGACTGCGAAAGGTATTTTCGAAACGGAAAAAAAGGTTGCCGCGAAAGAGCGGGAAGAAGCAAAGTACGATTACAAGCGGCTTGAGATCGTTTATATGCTCGACAAGCTCAAGGATGAGCTTGAGGAGGCTTCATCCATAGTCAGGAACGACCTGAAGGCTGAAAAGAACGATATCGAGATAGAGGAACTGAAGGCCAGACTGCAGAAGTTCGAAAGCTATATCGTGGAAATAATCAAGTGATTTTAACAGTGCCGGGTAGTTTTATGGGATACTGTAAAGCTATCCGGCGTTACATAAAAAAATTCTTTGTTTTATTATCGGGATGTTGTATAATATTAATGCTTTTACAACATTTCAAGAAGTACGGTTGAAACGGTAGGTTCAAGAACGTTAATTTATCTGGTATGACGGAAGGATGGTAGGTCATGTTAAAGTATGTATTTTTGTGTGTCTTTATAGCGATTATGGTCGCTATCGGTATCATCAGCAGAAGAAAAGTCAAAAATGTACAGGATTTCTTCCTCGGCGGCAGAAAAATGGGGCCGTGGTTATCGGCTTTTGCCTACGGTACAACATATTTTTCAGCAGTCATATTCATAGGTTATGCCGGTAAGATCGGATGGGGCTATGGTATTTCCTCCACCTGGATAGGTATCGGAAACGCGTTGATCGGGAGTATGCTTGCATGGCTTGTTCTTGCTAGAAAAACCCGTAAGATGACTCATGATCTGAACGCTTCCACGATGCCCGAATTCTTTGAAAAGCGTTACAACAGCAAAGCGATGAAAATCGTCACAGCTCTGATCATATTCGTATTCCTGGTACCGTATTCCGCATCTGTATATGTAGGTCTTGGATATCTCTTCGAGAGGACCTTCGGTGTTCCGTTCGTATACTGTATGGCTGCAATGGCTCTGCTGACCGCCATTTACCTGCTGCTTGGAGGATATGTGGCAACAGCCATGAACGATTTCGTTCAGGGAATAGTAATGCTTGCAGGCGTTGCGCTTATGATATTCTTTATACTTTCAAATCCTGCTGTCGGCGGACTTGCGGGAGGAATCAAAAAACTCTCCGAAATACCCAATGAGGGAGCCGGCCTTGTAAGCACTTTCAGTGCGAACCCGCTGAACCTTTTGGGTCTTATCGTTCTGACGAGCCTTGGAACCTGGGGACTGCCCCAGATGGTCCACAAGTTCTATACAATAAGAGATGATAATGCAGTTAAGAGGGGCACAGTTATATCGACTGTATTCGCTATTGTCATAGCTGGAGGCGCTTATTTCGTCGGCGGCTTCGGCCGACTGTTCCTTGATAATACGATGCCTCTCGGCGCGAACGGAAAGCCGAACCCTGACATGGTAATGCCGCTGGTGCTTGAAAAAGCCTTGCCTGACGCACTTATCGGGATTATTGTATTGCTCGTGCTATCAGCGTCGATGTCGACCTTGTCTTCGCTGGTGCTGGTATCAAGCTCAGCAATTTCGATGGACCTGGTCAAGGGTACGCTTTTCCCGAACATCAAAAAGGAGAGCGAAGTTCTGCTAATGAGGATACTGTGCGGCTTGTTCGTAATATTCTCCTTCATAGTCGCGGTAACGCCGAATTCGATCCTGAGCCTGATGTCGTTCTCATGGGGCACAGTTGCCGGCGCATTCCTTGCTCCGTTCATATATGGCTTGTACTGGAAGGGTACTACGAAGATAGGCGCCTGGTCCGGGTTTATAGCCGGATTTACAGTATCGGTCGCGGGTGCGATAATTACCGGGATGAATGCAGCGACAGCTCCGAACATAGGCGCAGTCGCCATGCTGGTATCCCTTGTGGTCGTGCCGGTTGTGAGCCTTATTACAAAGAAAATGCCTGCTGCTCATATCGAGAAGGTGTTCGGTGATAGTAAGGTCATTGAAAGCAATGTGGAGATAGAAGCCTGAAATAACAGATAGACTAGTTATAAGGGGACATGACTTTCAAAGCATGTCCCCGTTTTTATGAAAAATGATACATTTTACATCAGGCCATTTGTTTACAAATCAGAGCAAACAGTTTAAAATAAAATAAATCGTAAAATTGTATAAATATAAATAAAAGCAGTTGGAATCAGAGGGGATCAATATGAAAAAACTGATGCTGGGGAACGAGGCGGTAGCCAGAGGAGCGTATGAAGCCGGTGTTAAGGTGGCTTCGGCATACCCGGGTACGCCAAGTACCGAAATTACCGAAAATATTGCAAAATTTGATGAAGTGTACAGTGAGTGGTCTCCCAATGAAAAGGTCGCTTTGGAGGTCGCAATAGGTGCATCCGTGGCGGGTGCACGTTCCATATGTTCGATGAAGCACGTGGGCTTGAACGTGGCTGCCGACCCGTTGTTCACGGTTTCATATACAGGCGTCACCGGAGGACTTGTCATAATGGTGGCCGACGATCCGGGGATGCACAGCTCCCAGAACGAACAGGATTCACGTTTCTATGCAAGGGCCTCGAAGGTTCCGATGCTTGAGCCCTCAAACAGCCAAGAATGCAAGGATTTCGTCATTAAGGCATACGAGATAAGTGAAAAATACGACTGCCCTGTCATAGTGAGGCTTTCGACCCGGGTTGCGCATTCACAGAGCCTCGTAGAAACCGGAGAACGGGCGGAAACCGGGTTAAAACCATACGTAAAAAATGCAGCAAAATATGTAATGATGCCAGGTATGGCCAAACTGAGGCATATTGAAGTAGAAAAAAGTATGGCTCAGCTGAAGGATTTTGCCGAAGAGACAAGCCTAAACAGGATAGAAGAGGGCAGCAGGGAAATAGGCGTCATAACGTCCGGTATTTCCTATCAGTACGCAAGGGAGGCTTTCGGCGACGTATCATATCTGAAGCTTGGAATGGTATATCCGCTGCCTGACAGGCTCATTTCGGAATTCGCAGGAAAAGTTGAAAAGCTTTATGTCATAGAAGAATTGGAGCCATTTTTTGAGAATCAGATCAAACAGCTCGGGATCAAGGTTATCGGTAAGGAGTTGCTCCCTGTAACAGGAGAATATTCTGCATCGCTTTTAAAAGAGAAAATATTTGGCATCACGCCTGAAAAAACTTACAATATCGATAACGTATCACCCATGAGACCTCCGGTAATGTGTCCTGGCTGCCCGCACAGGGGGATGTTCCATGTTCTTAAAAAGCTCAAGCTCAACGTTACAGGTGATATAGGCTGCTATACGCTTGGCGCGCTGTCTCCGACAGAATCGATGGACACCTGCATTTGCATGGGTGCAAGCATAGGAATGGCTCATGGAATGGAGAAGGCCAGAGGCAGGGAATTCGGAAGGAAAACAGTTGCGATCCTCGGAGACTCGACTTTCATACATTCGGGTATCACGGGACTTATCGATATAGTATATAATAAAGGCTGCTCGACAGTTATCATACTGGATAATTCCATAACAGGAATGACGGGGCACCAGCAAAATCCGACCACAGGCTTAACTATAAAGGGCGAGCCTACAAGGCAGGTCAATCTGGAACTGCTTGCAAAAGCTGTTGGAGTAGACAGGGTAAGGGTTGCCGACCCGTTCGACCTGAAGGAATTCGAAAAGGTTGTTGCAGAGGAAGTACAGGCTGACGAGCCGTCTGTAATAATATCTCAGAGGCCCTGCGCACTTTTGAAGAAGGTACGTTACGAAGGGACGCAGCGAATAAACGGAAACTGCAGGAAATGCAGAAGCTGCATGAAAATAGGCTGCCCGGCGATCGTGGACAAAGGCGACAGGATAGAGATAGACACCGCGCTTTGCGTGGGGTGTAAATTATGCTCCAGGGTTTGCAGCTTCAATGCCATAGAAAAGGCCGGTGATTACAATGAATGATTTGAATATTATGATAGTAGGCGTAGGCGGTCAGGGTACTCTGCTCGCAAGCAGGATATTGGGAAATGTAGCAGTAATGCAGGGTTACGACGTAAAGGTCTCCGAAGTCCATGGAATGTCGCAGAGAGGCGGCAGCGTAGTCACCTATGTGAAAATGGGCGACAAGGTATATTCTCCGATCATTGATAAAAATGAAGCTGACATTCTGCTTGCCTTTGAAAAGCTCGAGGCGCTTAGGTGGATAGACTATCTGAAGAAGGGCGGGACTCTGGTCATGAATGACCAGGAGATCAATCCAATGCCGGTTATTACCGGAAAGGCCAAATACCCGGAGGATATAACAGGGCGCCTGAAAAGCGGTGGTATAGCGTTGCAGTCGATTGACGCGTTGAAGCTCGCCGAGGAATGCGGAAATATCAAAGCCATGAATGTGGTACTTATCGGCCTCCTTGCGAAGTCCACAGGCATTGCCAAAGAAATATGGCTTAAAGCCATAGAAGAAGTCATACCTGCAAAATTGCTCGATGTGAATATCAGTGCTTTTGAAACAGGATATAATAGTTCACTGAAGTGAGATCAGATGTATATTATAATATATAATGAATCTGGATCTGTTTGTAATTTAATATAGTTGATTTGCGACACAGATCAGTTGCCTTAATTATTGACTTTCAGCCTGTTGGCTTTTGCGTGGGGCGGAATGTTCCGTAATCCCTGAAAGCAGTTCTCATGGGAGGATAGATGGGCATAAAAATAAATCAAGGAGGGTTCTGAAAATGTTATATTGGAACCAGTCGCGTGAGTGCATGCCCAGAGAGGAAATGCAAAAGCTTCAAGGCGCACAGCTTGTTGAAACGGTAAAAAGGGTTTTCCACAATGTTCCGCACTACAGGGCTAAAATGCAGGAAAAAGGCCTGGAACCCGGAGACATCAAAGGAGTCGAGGATCTTCCGAAGCTACCGTTCACTATCAAGCAGGATTTAAGGGATACCTATCCTTACGGCATGTTTGCGTCGCCTTTGAGTGAGATCATACGTATACACGCTTCCTCCGGCACTACAGGAAAACAGACGGTTGTAGGCTATACCAGGAAGGATATAGAGACCTGGGCTGAAGTAATGGCAAGATCGTTTACGGGAGCAGGAGTGGAAAGAAATTCAATAATGCAGATAGCCTACGGTTACGGACTCTTCACTGGCGGTCTCGGAGCCCATTACGGCGCAGAACGTATCGGAGCTTCCGTAATACCGGCGTCTACAGGAAATACTAAAAGGCAGCTTCAGATTATAAAAGATTTCGGCACGACAAATATCGCGTGCACTCCGTCATATGCGCTTTATATGGCCGAGGAAATGGAAGAGGCGGGAATCAAAAAGAGCGAACTTAAACTCAAGTCCGGCATCTTCGGAGCCGAGCCCTGGTCTGCCAGCATGAGGGATGAAATCGAAAAAAGACTTGGGATAATGGCTATAGATATATATGGACTGAGCGAGGTAATAGGCCCCGGAGTTTCCTGCGAATGCCCGTGCAAATGCGGTATGCATGTGCAGGAAGACCATTTCATACCTGAGATAATAGACCCCGTGACTGAAGAAGTGCTCCCGGCAGGATCGAAGGGCGAACTCGTATTCACTACCATAACCAAGGAAGGCTTACCGCTTATCCGCTACAGGACCAGGGACATCTCTTCTCTGGATTATACTAAATGCGACTGCGGCAGGACACTCGTTAGAATGAGCAAGGTGACAGGACGTACTGACGACATGCTGATAATAAGAGGAATAAACGTATTCCCGTCGCAGATTGAAAGCGTATTGCTGGAATTGGGCGAGACAGCTCCTCATTACCAGATCATTGTCGACAGGGTAGACAATCTCGACGTCATGGAAATATGGGTCGAGATGACACAGGCATTCTTCTCTGATGAAGTCAAACATATCGAAGATCTGGAGAGAAAGATCAGAAAAGAAATAGAGAATACGCTGAGCATCAGCGCCAAGGTCAAGCTCGTTGAGCCAAAAACGATAGAAAGAAGCGAAGGCAAGGCAAAGAGGGTCATTGACAAGCGTAGGATTTGAACGCCCTGATCGGATATTTTGATCAAACCATCAAAAACATCCATACAGGAGGTTTAGCGCCGAAGGCGCGAATTTCCGTTAAAACATCCAATACGGATGTTTAGCGCCGAAGGCGCGAATTTCCGTTAAAACATCCAATAAGGAGGTATGTCGCATGTTCGTAAAGCAGATTTCCATTTTTCTCGAAAATAAATCGGGAAGGTTGTCGGAAGTAACCAGGACACTCGGAGAGAACGACATAGATATCAGTGCGCTGTCAATTGCGGATACTACGGATTTCGGGATATTGAGGCTCATCGTCAATGATCCGGAGAAGGCTGAAACGATATTGAAGGCAGAGGGATTTACGGTCAGCGCGACGAGCGTGATAGCGATCGGAGTCCAGGATAAGCCGGGTGGGCTGGCAAAGGCTTTGGATATACTTGACAGGGAGAAGATCGGGATTGAATACATGTATGCTTTTGTTAGCAAATCCGAGGACGAAGCACTTGTTATACTTAAAGTAGCTGAACCCGAAAAGGCGGTCGATACCTTAAAGACCAGCGGTATCAGCGTACTGACCTCCAGCCAGGTATACAAGCTGTAGGGGAAAAGTGCTAAAGCCCGCTAAAGCCCGTTGAAGGCTGGATGAAGGCCCGTCGGAGGATTTACAAAGGCTCTGTATAGGCTGGATAAAGGGTAGATAAAAGCCCGACGCAATAATTACTTGAGATTGCGTGAGTTTTGTGAATTAGAGCATATTGAAGAGGCATTGGCAAGGGCAAATTTCTGTTTGAGCGAAGCGAGTTAAATTTGCCACTAAGCCGATTCTATATGCTCTTTGAACATAAACGCGCAATAAAAAGTAATTATTGCGCCGGGCCTTAATATATTGTCAGACCTTGCTATCCTTTTTTTGGTCTGGTCATTGTGTCGAGCCTGATTGCCTCGCCGAGCCTTTTCTATTGAATCAGGCCTAAAACTTCCCAAACAGGTACTTCAGCACAAAATACTTGAACTTGCCCATATTGATCTTTATTTCGCTCAGGAAGCCCGGTTGGAAATCGCAAAACAGCTGTTTTTCGTTCTCCGTGGCATTTTCCGTGCTGTACCTGGATTTTACGAATATATCGGTGATCACCTTGAAACGCACAGGGCTGAAGAACATGTTGGAGTCGATCCTTGACGAGAACTGGAACGGAGTTTCGGACGGCAGCAGCCCAAGCCCCTGCAGTCCCAATATATTTACAAAGTAATCGTAAAACCTGAGCACGCACTCATTTGCAGGAAGATTGATCATTTTGTAAAGACGCAGCCGGCTTCTTATGATATTTGTCATCAGCAGCGCAATTATGAGCAGTACCAACCCTGCTAAAGTGTACAATATGATAATAACAGCCGATGGGCCGGCCTTTGCAGTATCAGGACCCAAATCCACATACCCTCCGCCTTGCTGGGCATATCTCCTCATAAGCTCCTCCATGTAATCGGCATAGGAAGAACCGTAGTTATCGCTGTAGGTAACATCATCATTCAATTCGGTAGTCGCGTAGAAGTTGGACCTGAATGGGGCAGTGGGCTCAAAAGGCAGCCAGCCGTATCCTTCGAAATATATCTCGACCCAGGCGTGAGCCTGCATATTGCTGACTACATAGGTATTCCTGTCATCCTTTACCGGTTCGGGAGGCAGCATATAACCCTCGACATACCGCGCCGGCAATCCCGCGCATCTTGCAAGTACGGTCATTGCCGATGCATAATAGGAACAATAGCCCTCTTTCATATCGAAAAGGAAATAGTCGACGAAATCACGGTTTCTGGGAGTCGAGCGCACATCGAGATTATATGGATAATTTGAGGCGAGGTACTGCTCGATAGCCTTTGCCTTGTCATAATCGTTGGTTTCCGATGCAACCAGTGACGCCGATAGGTCCTTTACCCTCTGGGGAAGATTACCCGGGAGCTGCAGGTATTTTTTATACGTATCGATACTTCTTCTTCTAAGTGCTGTCAACGTTTCGAAGGTTTTCATCTTTTCAGGACTGGTTATGACGGGTATCTGAAGCCCCGACCCGGTTGAGGGCTCTGTTGTAACGGCCGCTGAAGTAACATCAGCATTGGCGGTGCTAACCGCGCCCGAAGTAGTATTACCCAGATAATAGTCCTTGAAATTCACGTAATAATCGGGCAGCTTCATTTTTACCAGAGCTTCGCTGTACAGGCCTTTTTTGCTTTTTCTCATTATATCCGCAAATTCATCCGATCCTATTTTAGGACTATACATTTTCGTGCTGTATCTGAAGCCTCGCGAGTAACGTTGTTTGGAGGAATAATCTCCAGTACTGTCCACATATGTTGAAAAATTTTTGGATGCCGTCTTGAATTCAGTGATTTTTGACGGCAAAAACAACGATTTGGTCTTGATGTTCAGAAATATTACAGATACAGGGTTTTCCTCGAAATAGGTATCGAGGAAATCGTCACTACCTGTCAATATTTCCATACCCTCAGTCATTTCTTCGGTATCGCTGTAAATTCCGGAAAAATCCGAGCCTTTAGGCATGAGCGAAACTTCGCTGTTTCCCCATTTTGCACCCGTATAAGTGTCCAGGGATATACCCTTGAGATAAACCCTCTTTGACGAAGATACCTGAAGGACATTGGTCCTGTCAAGCCTGACCCTGCCTCCTAGAATATTGTTCCTGTCGCCGAAACCGGATGATGACGAGAGTGAAAAATAATCGAACGTTTCATAGTCGAAGTTTTTCATAAAATAGTTGTAAGCGGAAATGATCTTTTTGTCGAGCCATTTCCATTCAATGGGCTTATCGCTTGCATGTATCGTATAAGATAAAGCTATGATCAGTACGCAAACGGGTAGGCTCCACAAAGCAAGCTGAGCGGGTTTTGCATAGTCGTTCGGGCCTTTTGAAAGCTTGGACTGGTATATATGTTTGAGATAGACCATCAAAGCCGCCACCAAAAAGATATAGAACGGGGCAAGGCTCGATACTATGCTGTAAGAACACTGAACGGCGAAAACCGCAGTTCCTGTAATCATTACGACAAAAAATCTGAACTTTCTTATTATGAAGAGATATGAAAACAGCGAAAATACTATGCAAAGCGCAAGTACCGTTATGAGCTGAAATACGCGGTTCACTGTTTCAGGATCAGGATAAAGTATGAACTCGGACAGCCAGAAGAAATAATCGCTAAAAAACTTTACAACCTTGTCCAGACCGGTTCCGAACATGATGTAAAAGACCGATACCAGCAAAGTCAGACCGATTGCCGAAAATGAAATTATCGAGGATGTTTTGCTGTAAAACATGACACAAAACAAACATATAAACAGGACAACAAGCAACAGGATGCTCAAAACGGGGTATGTCAGGCATAGTGAGGATGTAAGGGCAAAAACCAGGCTGAAGGATATCAGCAGGGCAAGCAATACATCGGATATTTTATCGGTTAATTTGGTTATCGTCATATGAACCTCCTGTTTCTAACATTCCAGGATTTCCTTAATATTATCGTTTATATTTATTTTGTAACTGTTCACACCTATCTCCGGCAGGGAAGAAAGGATGTTGTCCGCTTCGGAGTCCGGCACGCCGGCGAGGTCTTCAGCGGAAGTATAAATGAGACTCACGTCATAACCCGTGTTGCTGGTTTTGTAGATCTGGTTGTACAGATCGTAATCGAGGTTCGAGGTGAATATCAGTATATTGGTCTTTTTCAATACATTGTTGGTGTATATCTCGAGAAGATCCTTGACGGGAATGCTCTCGCTGAATTTGACCTTTGCCAGCTGCTCGAATATTTCGTTGAACATTAGATGATTCTTTGCATGTATGTCGATAAGGGTGTCGCTGTAGCATACGAGGTTGACCGGTATCCATTTATACAGGCAGTAGTGCAGCACGGCGACCACGGATTCTATCAGCTTGTCTTCCAGTACTATATTTTCGCCGGAGGTGTAAGGATTTTTATGCAGGTCGACCAGCATCAGCGTATTGGTCTCGGAGGTGCTCTGAAACTTTTTGACGAGTATCTCCTGGGTTTTTGCGGTCAGCTTCCAGTGTATCCTCTTCATACTGTCGCCGTAAGCATACTTTCTTACATCGCTGACGGTAGACATGTCTTCATCTCTGGTATTAAGCATAGAATGCGACTCGGACATATAGTCCGTCTTCAGCGGGAATTTTTCAAGGTAAATTATCCTGGGATAGACTGTGACATACTTGGGTTCGAATATGTTGTACCTGAACCTGAACAACCCGAAAAAGTCTTCGAGTTCTATGGAGTTGATGCCTATCTCGTAATTTCCCCTGTAATTGCACTGCAGCTCGAATGCATAGTTTTTTCCTGTGAAGGGCTGCAGGGAAAAATTCTTGACCTGGAACTGGTTTTCGAAAATTGTTTTGGCTCCGTAGAAGGATACCTTTATATACGGATAAATGAAGAAATCTTCATTATTGATGCTGAAAATAAAGTTGACCTTGTCGCCCTTTGATACGAACTTTTTATCCAGCTCCTGTCCGTATTTGAAGCGCAGGTATATCACAAGCGTATAAGCCAGCGATATTATCGGCAGCATTATAAGCGTATAAAGGAACATATACGGTATTTTTCCGCCGTTGAAATAAGCGAATATCAACGCAGCCGCCAAAAGGCAGAAATAGAGTATCCTACTTTGTTTCATGCTGGCTCACCACCGGAACATTAATTCTTGCAACTATAGAATTCAATATTTCCTCGGGGTTGATTTTCTTGAGCTTTGCTTCCTGTTTCAGAATAAGTCTGTGGGAAAGTACGGGGATGACCATCTTTTTTATGTCGTCGGGAAGAACGTAATTCCTGCCGTTATAATATGCCCATGCCTGTGACGCCCTGAACAATGAGAGCGAACCTCTGGGGCTGGAGCCCAGCGTTACGTCGGGGTGTTTCCTGGTCTGGCTCACTATGTCGACTATATAATTGCTGAGCGTCTTGTCCATATGGACATTTCTGATTTCTTCCTGGAGTGCGATGATGTCGCTGCTTTCAGCTACCGGCATAAGCTTCTCGAGCGGATTGGAAAGCTGGAATTTCGAAAGGATATAGCTTTCTTCGGTATTTGTAGGGTAACCTATCGATATTTTCATGAAAAAACGGTCGATCTGAGCTTCGGGCAGAGGGTATGTGCCAAGATATTCCACGGGGTTCTGTGTCGCAAGGACCATGAATGGCTTTGGCATTTTGTAAGTGATACCGTCGACCGTGACCTGGCCTTCTTCCATTACCTCAAGCAGGCTGGCCTGGGTTTTGGGAGACGTACGGTTGATTTCGTCCGCCAGGACTATCTGGCTCATTATGGCGCCCGGCCTGTATTCAAAATCACCTGTTTTCTGGTTGTAGATCGAAAAACCGGTGATGTCTGAAGGCAGCACGTCGGGAGTGAACTGGATCCTTCTGAATGAAGCGTTGAGCGATTTTGCCAGAGAGGAAACGAGGCTGGTCTTGCCGACGCCAGGTACATCTTCGATCAGGACATGACCACCGCATATCAGTGCGATAACGGCTAGTTCGATGGCATAACGCTTTCCGACTATTACATTCTCAACATTGTCGATAATGTTTTTAAGAGTTCTGACGGAATCATTCATAATTTTCTACCCTCTTATCTTTGTTTTAATAAACCCTCTTCGTTATACTGTCATATTACGCTATTGTGAATTTTGAATGAAGTAGAATTTTTTTGGTCAATTGTCGTCTTTTTTTATTCCACACGTGTATTTACAATAAAAACCGGCAATGTGTATAATGGGAGAAGAATATGTGCTGATTGGTTTTGCAGAGAGTTTATTTTAATGTAGGAGATGGCGGATTTATGAAGGCTGAAATACTGGCGGTCGGAACAGAGCTCCTGATGGGTCAGATAGCTAATACCAACGCTCAATATATATCTTCGCGCCTGCCGGATGTCGGTATCGGCGTTTATTATCACGACGTGGTGGGCGATAACCCCGAAAGGCTGAAACAATGCCTTGCGCTAGCTTTGTCGCGTTCGGACATAATTATTACAACAGGAGGCCTGGGCCCGACGCAGGACGACCTCACAAAAGAAACCATTGCGGCGGCTTTCAACAGGAAGCTCGTATTGGATCAGGAAAGCCTCGATAAAATGAAGGCTTTCTTCAGCAAATACGCCAGGAAAATGACAGACAACAATATAAAACAGGCGTATCTCCCCGAGGGCTGCACAATAGTAAGGAACAAAAACGGCACAGCCCCCGGCTGCATCATCGAGGAGGGCGGAAAAACTGTAGTCATGCTGCCTGGCCCGCCGTCGGAGATGAAGCCGATGTTCGATGAAACAGTGATGCCCTATTTTGAAGGCAAAACGGAATACAGACTCGAATCGAGGTTCCTCAGGATATTCGGCATAGGCGAATCCGCCGTGGAGGACAGACTCATAGATCTTGTAGACAGACAGACCAATCCGACCATTGCGCCTTATGCAAAGGACGGGGAAGTGACGCTCAGGATCACGGCCAGCTACCCAAAGCAGGGAGACCATGAGGATCTGATCACCCCTGTCGAAAACGAAATCAGAAGCAGGCTTGGAGACGCCGTTTACAGTAATGACAACAGCACTCTTGATGAAGTTGCCGCGCAGCTGCTGCTGGAAAGCGGCACGACAATTGCCCTCGCAGAATCCTGTACGGGAGGCATGCTTTCATCGAGGCTGACTGAGATACCCGGGATATCGGAGGTGTTCGACCGAGCCGCCGTAACCTACAGCAACCGTTCCAAAGTAGAGGAATTAGGAGTCAAACAGGAAACACTCGATCAGTACGGCGCAGTCAGCGAACAGACTGCCGCTGAGATGGCTGCCGGAATCCGAAGGGCGGCAGCGACCGATCTGGGAATTTCAATAACTGGTATCGCAGGACCCGGCGGAGGCTCCGAAACCAAACCGGTGGGTCTGGTATATATAGCGCTTGCCCATAAAAGCGGAGTCGAAGTCAAAAAGCTGGACCTGTGGGGCAGCAGAAACAGGATCAGGAACGTTACCTGCCTGCATGTATTTGATATGCTCAGAAGACATATCATGAATAAGGAGAGGAAAATTTGACGGCCCCGGACAAGGTTGGTTTGAAGAAGCCGGCAGGCAGCAGTGTCTCCACGGCGGCAATGATCGTAATGTCTTCTATGATATTGAGCAGGCTCACGGGATTTATCAGGGAGACCATGCTTTCCTGGAAGGTGGGCTTGAGCTGGGTTCAGGATGCCTACGTAGCGGCATTTACGGTTCCTGACCTCATGTACACGCTGCTGGTTGGCGGCACGATTTCTGCAGCCCTTGTACCTTTCATATCGGGAAAGCTCGAAAAAGGCGAGGAAAGGGAAGGATGGAAGGCCGCAAGTTCCTTCATCAACGTCATCTTTCTCGGAATGGCAGCACTTTGCCTGCTTGGAGTAATTTTTGCTCCTCAGATAATACCTTTGGTCGTACCGGGATTTTCAGGAGAAAACCAGCATACGCGCGAACTTGCGGTATCGCTGGCAAGGATACTGTTTCCCTCTATTTCGTTCATAATGCTGGCCGGGATATGCAACGGAATTCTCAATTCATATAAGAAGTTCGCAGCGGCGGCATACGGGCCTTCAATCTACAATACCGGTTGTGCGCTGGCTATTTTCCTGTTTGCGGATACGAATCCTCAGAGCATGATAAGAGTTGCGACAGGGGTCGCAGGAAGTGCAGTTCTGTATTTTCTGATACAGTTTTCCTTCGTTTTTTCCAAATTGAAGCTTTACAGGCCTGTAATAAATTTCTTTGACAAAGGCTTCAGAAATTTATTCGTACAAGCCGTACCCTCTCTGCTATCTTCCTCCGTAACCCAGGTTAACGTGATAATTTCCACCGCATTCGTAAGCTTAGGCGCCATAGAGGGCACGCTTGCCGCTTTCAGGAACGCCAACACGCTTTGGCAGCTACCTTACGGCATTTTTGCGATGGGGATCGGCACGGCAATGCTGCCGACGCTCTCGGGTAAATTTGCGGCGGGGGAACAGCAGGAGTATAAGACACTTCTGATGAAATCCCTCACCTCCGTATTATTCCTGGCGGCGCCGTCCTCAGCGGCTTTTATAATATTGAGGGAACCTCTGGTGCGCGCTGTGTTCGAATGGGGAGGCAAGTTCACTGAAAAGGACGTCCCCGGTGTTGCGTCTATAATGGCGCTGTTCTCTGTTTCCATGATAACGCAGTCCATAGTCGGGATAATGAACAGGTCGTTTTACGCGGGACAGGATACCAGGACCCCGCTGGTTACGGGAATTGTTTCAATAATTTTGAATGTAAGCTTCGGAAGCATTTTTTATGTCTTCACCGATCTCGGAGCATCGGGCATGGCTCTTTCATATTCGATAATAAGTACGGTAAACGCTGTAATGCTGCTGTTTCTGCTGAACAGGAAGATGAAGGGCATATATATCGGAAAACTGTTGAACTTCTTTGCCAAGGCCATACCGGCAACTCTATTAATGATAGTTTTACTGGTTCTGATGGAAGGCTTGCAGCTCAAGCTTGGCACAAAACCCTTGCAGCTGGCGTTTCTGGCCGCTGAAATATCAGCCGGCGCGGTGGTTTATGTTGTAACCATGATTTTATTGAAGGCGGAAGACGCACTATATTTGGTTAAATTGTTTAAACAACGTTTTAATATGTAAAAATATGTAATTTAATTATTGACTCTTTTGCAGAAATGTTATATAATGAATCCAGAACAGATGTTCGCACGGCAATTCCTTCCGGAAGGGCGCCTGCGGTAACTGTACGGTTTTGAAAATGTTTTCTTTATTATAAAAGGAGGTCTGCCTGATATGCTGGAAAAGAAAAAGGCGCTGGAAATGGCCCTTGGCCAGATTGAAAAACAATTCGGCAAGGGAGCCGTTATGAAACTTGGCGAAAATACCCACATGAATGTCGAAACGATTCCTACAGGCGCAATCGGACTCGATATCGCGCTCGGAGTCGGAGGAGTGCCGAGAGGCAGGATAGTTGAAGTTTTTGGACCTGAATCTTCAGGCAAGACCACAGTCGCTTTGCATATCGTGGCGGAAGCTCAGAAAGCCGGAGGCGATGCGGCATTTATTGATGCCGAGCATGCACTCGATCCGATTTATGCCAAAAAGCTCGGAGTTGATATCGATAATCTTATAGTCTCACAGCCGGATACGGGCGAGCAGGCGCTGGAGATCGCAGAAGCCCTCGTACGCAGCGGCGCAATCGACGTAATAGTAATAGACTCGGTTGCAGCGCTCGTTCCAAAGGCCGAGATCGACGGCGAAATGGGAGACTCGCACGTAGGTCTGCAGGCGAGGCTTATGTCACAGGCGCTTAGAAAACTGGCAGGCGTTATCAGTAAGTCAAAAACTACGGCAATATTTATAAATCAGTTGAGGGAAAAAGTCGGCGTCATGTTCGGTAATCCTGAGACTACGCCCGGAGGACGCGCCTTGAAGTTCTATGCTTCAGTCAGGCTCGACGTTAGAAGGATCGAATCGATCAAGCAGGGAACCGATGTTATAGGTAACAGGACAAGGGTCAAGGTCGTAAAGAACAAGGTCGCTCCGCCTTTCAAGGAAGCAGAGTTCGACATCATTTACGGTCTGGGCATTTCAAAAGAAGGAAGCATTCTTGACGTTGCCGTCAATCTCGATATAGTCAACAAGAGCGGCGCGTGGTTCTCCTACAATGGCCAGAGAATAGGCCAGGGCAGGGAAAATGTCAAGCAGTTCCTTAAGGAAAACCCGGACATGACAAAAGAAATTGAAAAGAAGATCCGTGAAAATTACAACCAGGCATTCGTTAACAGTATGGACGTACATGCTGCGGATGAAGACGGGGAAGAAGAAGATATGGATCTCGATATGCAATAATGATTGTGCTGCAGTAAGTCGCATTGTAGCAGCTAAGGAGGTGGCGTAACGGTGAAAATCACATCGGCCGAGAAGAATAAAAAATACAAGGACAGGCTGTCTGTATTTGTCGATGGAAAATTCTCGTTCACCATCTCCGAAGAAGACTATATCTCGATGAACCTGTATGAAGATCGGGAGCTTACCGAGGAGACAATAGATTACGTCAAAAATACGCTGAATTACCGGGAAGCCAAATCCAAAGCCATACGCTATCTGTCGATGAAAATGAGGACCGAAAAAGAGGTTCGTGACAAGCTCGGCGAAGAAGGCTACGACGATGATTGCATCCAAAAGGCAGTAAATGAGCTGAAAGCTATAGGATATATAAATAATCAGCTTTACGCCCAGAAATATGTCTACGACAGAAGCAAATTGAAGCCCATATCTAAAAAGCTCATGAAGAAAGAGCTCACTTACAGAGGTATTTCTACAGAAATTGCCGATGAGGTCCTGAACGACTGGAAGGTGGAAGACTCAGCCGTCGCTGAAAGCCTTCTAAAGCGTAAATTCGGCAAATATGACCTGGCTGATAAAAAAGTTCTTAAGAAAGCCATGATGTTTCTCATGCACAGGGGGTTCTCCGGCGATACGATCCGGGAAGCCCTTCGTGACTATTCTTCCGATTCTTTCGACAATTCCGATTATTAGTACTCTTACGGCAATTACTGTTTACGAATACTGTTCATATCGAACCGATTAGCTTGAGCTCAAGCCTATAATAGTGTATATTTTTATTGTGTGGCGCCCGGGCATATTATAATATGTTCGGATAAGGTCAATACATTAAAATACACTTGAACTATAGGGAGTTGTATCCATTGAAGAAAAAGATAGGCCTCGTATCGCTTGGCTGCCCGAAAAATCTCGTAGACAGCGAGCTCATGTTAGGCATTTTGAAAAACGACGGTTTTGAGATCGTAAACGACAAAAACCAGGCAAACGTAATCATTGTTAATACCTGTGGTTTTATTGAAAGTGCAAAGCAGGAATCCATAAATACCATTCTTGAAATGGCGTCTCTTAAGGATGAAAATTGCGAACTTCTCATCGTTACCGGCTGTCTTGCGCAAAGGTACAGGCAAACGATACTCGACGAGATACCGGAAGTGGATGCGGTGCTCGGAACGGGCAGCTATATAGAAATTGCATCCGTTATCAAGGATGCATATGATGGTAAGAAGATGTCCTTTTACGGGGAGTTGGACGGTACTTCATATCTGGACGGCGAGCGTATAATATCGACCGGCAAGGGATATGCATATCTCAAAATTGCCGAAGGCTGCGACAACCGATGTACTTACTGCGTCATACCTTCGCTTCGCGGCCCATTCAGGAGCAGAAAAAAGGAAGCAATAACAAAGGAAGCAGAAGCGCTGGCCAAATCGGGCATAAAGGAACTGATAGTCGTAGCACAGGATACTACCAGATATGGAACCGATATTTACGGAAAAAGATCGCTGCCCGAGCTGCTTAAATCCCTGGGTAAAATAGACGGTGTGGAAAGGCTCAGACTATTGTACTGCTACCCGGAGGAAATCGATGATGATTTGATCGATGAAATCGCACAGAACGAGAAGGTATGCAAGTACCTCGACATACCGATACAGCATATAAGCGACGCTGTTCTGAGAAAGATGGGGAGGAGGGGAAGCGCCGCTGAAATAAAAAGACTTTTGGAAAAACTTCTGCAAAGGATACCCGGAATTACATTAAGAACATCATTGATAGTAGGATTTCCTGGTGAAACTGAGGAAGACTTCGACGAATTGGCAGATTTTATTCAAAAATATAGGTTTGACAGACTTGGCATATTTATGTATTCTAGAGAAGAAGGTACGCCTGCTTCGAAAATGAAGCAGCAGGTATCCGCAACAGTAAAAAAGGCTCGCTATAAAAAGCTGATGCAGCTTCAAAAGCTGATATCGGGCGAACTGAATTCGAAGAGACTCGGAATGACTTATAAGGTTTTGGTTGAAGGGGTTGCGGATGACGGTATCTTTTATTATGGAAGAAGCTGTGCGGAAGCACCCGATATAGACGGACTAATTTATTTTACCAGCAGTGAACCGTTGGAAATGAACGAGTTCGTCAATGTGGAAATACTCGAAGCCGGAGAATACGACCTAACAGGAGAAGTAAAAAATGAATCTGCCAAATAAGATAACATTATCAAGAATCATAGTGGTTCCTATATTGATGATTTTTATGATACCTATTCCCGAGTCCATTATTAATGCCGGTATTCTTGAGTTTATGCGGCCCTTTATGCTTTCTGTCAACGATCTGATTTCATCGTACGGCGGCTACATTGCCGCAGGTATTTTTATTATTGCATCGAGCACTGACGCGGTGGACGGGTATATTGCTAGAAAAAGGCAGCTGGTTACGCGTTTTGGTAAATTCCTTGATCCGATTGCGGACAAGCTTCTGGTTACAGCTGCATTGCTTGCACTCGTACAGAGCGGAGATGTGAACGGATGGGCTGCCATGCTGATCATTGCGCGCGAATTCATAGTAACAGGCCTCAGGTTGGTTGCAGCCGGCGAAGGGATCGTGATAGCGGCCAGCAATCTGGGCAAATTGAAGACGGTCTTTCAGGATATTGCCATTGTGTTTACCCTGCTTAACAATTTCCCAATAAGTCTTGTATTGCCGAATTTCCCCTTTGATGAATACGCTATGGTTATTGCAGTCATAATTACAATCTATTCACTGTATGATTATATTAAGAATAACCTTCATGTTATCAATGTGAATTCATGATTTTTCGGCTCTGCGTCAACAGTCGGGATAGAATTCGAGTGTAACAAAGTATCTGATATTTTAAGCCAGCGGGTAATCGTAAGGTTGCTCACTGGTTTTTTGCTGACATCCTCTCTGATGGGAAGCTCTTTTTTCTCAGTCGTAACTTAGCCTGTACGCCTTTATCTATCGCATCTCTACGCTTTTTTACTTGACAAACCAAATGGAGGGTTTTACAATAATAGTTGTAAGAACAACGGTTGTCCTAACAACAAAAGGAGATGATATAATGCTGCTCAGGGATTTATCGAAGATTGTCAGGGGAGGTCAAATATTCTTAACAAGGAGCCTGGCGGAACATGACCTGAACTCTGCCGAAGAGATTGTCCTGATGTATATATTCGGTAATCCGGAGACGAACCAGGACGCAATAGCCAGTTTTTTCATGCTTGACAAAGGCACAGTGGCAAGAACCCTTGCCAGACTTGAAGAAAAAGGCTTCATCAAACGAAGGGTGAATAATGAAAACCAACGCGAAAAGATCATAACACCGACGGAAAAGGCCAACGGAGTTAAAGACGTTTGTACGAGGCTGCTAAACGCATGGAACGATATCCTCTACACAGATATTTCAAAAGAGGATGCAGAAATTTTCGAAAGAATGGCAGGCTGTATAGCTGAAAACATCACAAAAAAATTGAAACAGGAGCATATCTATGGAATATAAAAAGCAAAAAAACAGTATGGCGCTGGTTGTCATTGTATATCTGGCCGGGATATTCATGGGCGCAATAGACACGGGAATTGTCACCCCGGCAAGGACGATAATTCAAAACAATCTTTCAGTCGATGAAAAAACAGGCATATGGATGATCACAATATATACGCTTGCCTATGCTGCGAGTATACCGGTAACCGGTAAACTCGCAGACAGGTACGGAAGAAAACTCATATATATAACGAGCATTTTTCTTTTTGGCCTTGGCTCACTTTTATGCGGCCTCTCACACTATACCGGAAGCTTTGAGATGCTGATCGGGGCCAGAGCGCTGCAGGCAATAGGCGGCGGTGGTATCATGCCGGTTGCCACAGCTGAATTCGGCACATCCTTCCCACCGGAAAAGAGAGGCATGGCGCTCGGACTCGTCGGCGGTGTATACGGTATAGCAAATATCTTCGGTTCGCTGGCCGGAAGCGCAATTCTCGATATTTTCGGCTCAAATAACTGGCAGTACATATTCTTCGTCAATCTACCGATATCTTTGTTTATCATCATTGCCGGAAGCATTGTCCTCCCGAACAACAAGGAAATAAATCTGAAGCGTATAGACGGCTTTGGCATACTCATAATTGTTTCCATGGTCCTTTCCTTGCTCTACGGGCTTAAAAACATTGACTTCTTTGATTTTAGGAACACAATCACAAACACAAACGTCTATCCGTTTCTAATAGCTTTTATAGTACTGCTGCCATTATTCCTGCTCGCCGAGAAAAAAGCGCAGGATCCAATAATAAACCTCAAATACTTCTCGAGCGGGAGGATACTTATCACACTGGCTGTATCCTTCGCCGCGGGCTTCGTACTCATGGGCATTGTCTTCATCCCTCAGTTTTCAGAAAACGCACTTAAAATCACCTCGGGAAACGGCGGTTATTTCACCGTAATACTAGGGCTTCTCTCCGGCGTTTCAGCCATGTTCTCCGGAAGGCTGATCGATAGATTTGGTGCAAAGATAGTCCTGTTTATGGGTTTTGCAATCACCATCATTGGAGCGCTATTCCTTATTCTGGTTGCAGCTGCCAATCCAGGGCTTCCGTCGGTCATAGCGAGCCTGATGCTCCTGGGCTTTGGGCTGGGATTTACGATGGGTGCTCCGGTCAATTACATGATGCTTGATAACATTTCGGAAAACGAATCAAACTCCGGGCTTGCGACACTTTCTCTCGTACGCTCAATAGGAACCTCTATTGCCCCTGCTATTATGGTCGGATTTATAGCGCACGCAGGATTGTCCTTGGAAACGGACATAAAACATGTACTTCCGAACGAGGTGAACGTCCCTGAACTGCCATACGTGCAGGATATAACCAATAGGATAAACGAACTCAAAAGCGACCCCAATATGTCAAAAAAGCTAGGCAGTATCGATATTCCCGACTTAAGTTCCATGCAGACAATCAAGCTTGATTTCAGCGGAAATGACAGTGATATTACCGTCCCGGACGACATCCTCAAGGAACTCCAGACCTCTGATGTAACAACGATAACGACAGTGACCAAAGATTTTGCCTCGGCAATGTTTAAACAGAAGACTCCCAAGTTGATCTCGGACATACAGAACGGTCTTAACAAAGGCTTAGAAGGTATTGCATCAGGAATGAGTGAAATGGATAAGAACCTATCCGACCTGCAGTCCGGGTATAATGGTATAGGAAAGGGCGTCGAGGCCATGCAGGCAGCTGTAAAGCAGCAGGAGACAGCTCTTGAACAGCTCCAGAGGATTGCGGCAATGATGCCGGCTGCAATGCAATCATCAAGCTTCCCTAATGGGATGAGCCTGGCCGACATGCTTCCGTTGGCTGTAAAAAGCAGCATTCCGGAGAGCGTGCTAAAGGAACTCACCTCAATAAAATCCATGAATGAGCTCCATGTTAAAATCGCAGAACTCAAGGGAGTCATCGATAAACTCAAAACAAAGATAGGGGAGAACATGCAGAGCCAGGCTGGTATGAAAACCGCCATTGGTCAAATGACCAAAGCAAAGAAAGATATGCAGACGCTGCTCTATGAAATGAATTCTTTAAACGACGCCGTCCCTGGCGCTTTCGAAACTTCTGAGAAGAATTATCTGGATGAAATCGACACACGTTCAAATCTCCTTCAGGATGTCTATCAGAAGACCTTGAACACTGGCTATAAATCTATTTATCTCACAGTCGCGGTCTCCTCGGCGCTCGCAATCCTGCTGCTTTTCTTCTATCGCAGGAAGTAAGCCGCTAATTGTTTTTCGAACTTCATTTTAGTAGAAGACACATAATAACGCGTATTTGACTAAAGCCGTTCTCAGCACGAGAACGGCTTTTTGTATAAAACCCGCCGGTTATCTTTTTAAATAATTTTTATAAAATGTTGCATACTTTATTAATATATAATATACTTTTATTATTAGGATATATTATCAGGTAATAATTATTATTTAATGACTTAACAGGTGGTGCAGTATGAGCCGGTCATCGCTTTTAAAAAAGGAAAGACAGCATATACTCTCGGACAGGATAAAACAGGATCCGTTTTTGACTGACGAAGAGCTATCGGAGCTTTTTGCCGTAAGCGTGCCGACCATCAGGCTGGACAGACTTGAAATGGGCATACCGGAGCTGCGCGAAAGGATCAAAAGCGTAGCTGAGAACAATTACAGCAAGGTCAAGTCACTGCAAAGCAAGGAAATCGTTGGAGAACTTATCGATATCAACTTGGGGAGGAATGCGGTATCCATACTTGAAACCGACGAATCGATGGCGTTTGAAAAAACCAAGATAGTCAGGGGCCACTTTATCTATTCATTGGCCGAATCATTGGCAATTGCAGTAATAGACGCCCAGGTAGCGCTGGTCGGAGTTGCAAACATTAAGTACAAAATCCCGGTTTATTCCGGCTGTAAACTCGTGGCAAAGGCTGAAGTCAAGCAGGTCAGGGGGACAAATTACATAGTCTGGGTCAAGATCTACGAAAAGCAGATCGAGATGTTCAGGGGTAAATTCATATTGGTTTCCCTTGAAAAGAAACAGGGAAAATAGTATTTTATAAATATCAGAGATTATTGCAGCTAACAAAGTAACGATTCGGGAGTGGATTTGATTGAGGATATTAGTTGACGCAATGGGCGGAGACAATGCGCCTGACGCTATTGTAAAGGGAAGTATCGATGCTTTAAAGACTCAGGACGGTTTCGACATAACCTTGATCGGAGACAGCGATCAGATCGGTAAGATACTTAAGTCACGCAATTTTGACAACTCCAGGCTTGAAGTGATACATGCAAAGGAAGTAATAACAAACGACGATACGCCGACCCGTGCCATCAAGAGCAAAAAGAATTCATCCATGGTAGTCGGTTTCAATATGCTGAAAGAAAAAAAGGGAGACGTCTTTCTTTCAGCAGGTAATACCGGAGCGTTACTTACCGGAGCCATATTAATACTTGGCAGGCTGAAGGGCGTTGACAGACCGGCTCTCGGAGCAGTCATACCGACGAAGGCAGGAAAATGCCTGCTGATCGACGCAGGATTGAACTCGACCTGCAAACCGATAAATTTTGCACAGTTCGGAATTTTTGGATCTTTATATATGAAGGGGCTGTTCAATAAAGAGAATCCCAGGGTCGGTCTCGTTAATATGGGGACTGAAGCCAAGAAGGGTACGGAGGTCATAAAGCAGGCGTATACCTTGCTGAAAAACACCGATCTCAATTTTGTAGGAAACATCGAAGGCAAGGATATCCCGCTCGGAAATGTGGATGTGGCGGTATGCGACGGATATGTCGGCAACGTGCTTTTAAAATTCCTTGAAGGAACAGGATCGTTCTTTGGAAGCTTTTTAAAGGGCATGTTCAAGAGGACTATTTTTTCCAAGATATCCACCCTTTTCGTGATGCAGGATATGAAGGCTTTCAAAAAAATGATGGATCCTTCGGAAGACGGCGGTGCTCCTATATTGGGCATCAATGGCTTGGTAGTCAAAAGCCATGGAAATTCAAATGAAAAAACCATAAAAAACGTAATACTGAAAGCTTATAGTCTGGCCAAAAGTTCTGTTTTCGAACAGATCAGGGTCAGCGTTGAAAACATGGAGGTAACCGATGGCGATAAAAAAGAGCGTAAGCGTTGGAATTTTAGGAATAGGAAGTTACGCCCCAGAAAAGATTTTGACAAACTCCGATCTTGAAAAAATGGTCGAAACCTCGGATGAATGGATATCAAAAAGAACCGGCATATCCGAAAGAAGGCTTTTAGAGGATAACCAACCTATTTATTCAATGGCCGTGAAGGCCGCAAAACAGGCTATTGAAGATTCAGACATAAGCGCGGAAGATATAGATCTCGTTCTTGTTTCAACTTCAACTCCGGATTATCTGACCCCAACCACTTCCTGTGTCATTCAAAAAGAAGTAGGCGCGGTAAATGCAGCCGCCTTTGATATTGCGGCTGCCTGCTCCGGCTTTATATACGGCATGACCGTAGCGCAGCAGTTCATTGAAACGGGCTATTACAACAATATTCTGCTTGTCAGCAGTGAAGGTATGTCCAGAGCAATTGACTGGACAGACAGAAACAATTGTGTGCTTTTTGGAGACGGCGCGGGCGCTGTGGTCCTGGGCAAAGTCGAAGACGGATACGGCATCCTGTCCACATATATCGGAGCCGACGGAAAGTCTGGCGAAAGTATAACAATACCCAACCTTTTCAGATCTGAAATCGATAATACAAAACGTGAGAAATATAAGAATAAAAACGCGTTGTGGCAGGACGGACAGGAAGTTTTCAAATTTGCCGTCAAAATAATGCCTTATGCCACCGAGAAGCTATTTGAAAAAACCGATCTGAAACTTGAAGACGTAAAATATATAATACCGCACCAGGCTAACATGCGTATAATCGAAAGCGCTGCCAAAAGACTAGGCGTAGCTTTTGAAAAGATTTATACGACAATCAGGAAGATCGGAAATATTTCTTCTGCATCTATTCCATTTGCGATGGCTGATGCGTACCGTAACAAATGCCTCAAAAAGGGAGACAATCTTGTGCTGGTAGGCTTCGGAGGAGGACTCACCTGGGGTTCTGCCATTGTCAGATGGAGCAAGTAATCAAATCCTTCGGACTATAACTATTATAGGAGGAATATTATGGGTAAAACAGCATTTATTTTCCCGGGGCAGGGCGCTCAATATATAGGTATGGGCAAACAAATCGCATCCGGATACCAAGAATCTTCTGACATATTCGACCAGGCTTCCGAAGCTCTTGGGTTCGATATGAGAAAGATGATTTTCGAAAGTGACGACGAGACGCTTAAAATAACGGAAAATACGCAGCCTGCCATTGTGACCACAAGCATAGCATGTTTACAGCCGTTGCTCGCAGCGGGAATAAAGCCGGATTTTACGGCTGGTTTGAGTCTCGGTGAATACTCGGCGCATGTCGCTTCCGGGACTATAGATTTCAAAACTGCCGTGTCGCTTGTCAGGAAAAGGGGCAAGTACATGCAGGAAGCAGTTCCGATAGGGGATGGCACAATGGCGGCAATCATCGGACTTTCAACCGAGGACGTCGAGGATTGCTGCGAAAGGGCGACAGTGGCAGGTATTGTCGAACCTGCAAACTATAACTGCCCCGGACAGATCTCGATCGCCGGCGAAGTAAGAGCGGTTGAAAAGGCTATGGAGCTATGCCTGGAAAAAGGTGCAAAGAGAGCGATCCAGCTTGCAGTAAGCGCGCCTTTCCACTGTAGCATGCTGAGGCCCGCAGGGGAGCTGCTCGCAGTTGAACTCCAGAATGTAGATTTCTTGGAATTCAAAATCCCGCTTGTGGCTAATGTTTCAGGCAAAGTAGTCAAATCATCGGCAGATATTAAGGAGACACTTATAAGGCAGGTAAGCAGCCCCGTATTGTGGGAAGCTTCGGTACGCTGCATGCTGGAGCAGGGAGTTGACACATTTGTTGAAATAGGCCCCGGAAAGGTTCTCAGCGGCTTTGTAAAGAAAATCAGCAAGGACGCCAGAACTTTTAACATAGATGATCTTGAATCGCTGCAAAAAACTATCGGGGAGTTGAAAAATCAAGGATAGCAGGATGTTTAGCGCCAATGGCGCGGATTTCCTCTATAACATCCAAAGGAAGGAGAGACAAAATGCAATTTGAAGGCAAAACCGCTGTAATTACAGGTTCGGCTAGAGGACTCGGAAAAGCGATCGCACTGAAGCTTGCTTCCTTGGGAGCCAATATTGTTTTGAACGATATTCAGTCATCGGAATCGCTTGACGAAACAGCGGAGGAGTTCAGAAAGGCTGGTTATCAAGTGGCAGTAACAAGAGGCGACGTAAGAAACGCAGAAGATGTAAAAGCCATGATAGCTGCCGGCGTCGATACGTTCGGAAGTGTCGACATACTTGTAAATAATGCGGGTATAACTAATGACAAGCCTATGGCCCTGATGTCGGAGGATGACTGGGATATAGTTCTGGATATAAATCTGAAAGGCGCGTTCCTTTGCACGAAGTTCGCGGCAAAACAGATGATGAAACAGAAATATGGCCGTATAGTAAACCTTGCGTCCGTTGCCGGAAGGTACGGAAACAAAGGGCAGGCAAATTATTCAGCCTCAAAAGCAGGCTTGATAGGTTTGACAAAGACTACAGCGAAGGAATTCGCGTCCAGGGGGATAACCTGCAATGCAGTGGCCCCTGGAACCATTAAAAGCAAAATGACAGATGCGCTTCCGGAGGAAGTGAGAAATAAGTATCTTGAGAACATACCGCTCGGCAGGTTCGGGACACCTGAAGACGTGGCAAATGTTGTCGCATTTCTCGCATCCGACGACGCATCCTATGTGACAGCTCAGGTAATTGATATTGACGGCGGGCTTGTTATGTAATAATATCTTTATGTGAAAGTTCTGCCTGCCAATTATTCACTGCAAACAGGCATAACTTCTACGGGGAATTATTATATATAAATTACCCCCCTTGGGAGGAGGTGAATGTATGGTTTTCGAAAAGGTTAAGAAAATTATAGTCGAGCAATTAGGTGTTGAGGAAGAAGAAGTTGCAATGGAATCTTCTTTCATCGATGATTTAGGTGCGGATTCACTTGATATCGTTGAATTAATCATGGCTCTTGAAGAGGAATTCGATATCGAGATTCCCGATAGTGAAGCTGAAAAAATAGCGACTGTTGGAGATGCCGTAGATTACATTAAAAATAACACATAAAAAAAGTCCCGTAAGAGGGACTTTTTTTATGGAATACTATTGCTCCAGCCGGGAAAATGGCTTTTGACGGACATCATCTGATAATAATCATTCATATATATTTCCTGATAATAATTCGTATCCTAATAGTCTTGATTCGCCAGGAGGTTTTCAATGAATAAAAGAGTTGTAATAACAGGCGTGGGCGTAGTTCACTCATTAGGCCTTGGCCTTGAAAATTTTTGGAGTTCAATAAAAGAAGGAAAGTCGGGTATCAGCCTCTTAACGAAGTTCGATACGACAAACTTTGAAGCAAAAGTTGCCGCGGAGATAAAGGATTTCGAACCAACCGAATATATAGACAAAAAAGAAGCAAAAAGAATGGACGTATTTACCCAGTATGCTATGGCTGCCGCCAAAATGGCCTTTGAGATGTCCGGCCTGAGCATGGAAAACGAAGATCCTTTCAGGGCGGGCGCCATCATAGGTTCGGGAATAGGCGGAATAGAAACCTTCGAAGAGCAGCACCATATACTTGAAACGAAGGGACCCGGCAGGGTGAGTCCGTTTTTCATAACCTCGATGATAGCAAATATGGCTGTCGGAAGGGTTGCCATTGAATACAACCTGCGCGGCTTTGCCGAGTGTGTCGTAACGGCATGCGCAACAGGTAACAATGCCATCGGAGACGCGGTAAACGTAATCAGACGCGGCGATGCCGACATCATGGTAACCGGCGGTGCGGAAGCAGCCATTACTCCTATGGCATTTGCCGGTTTCTGCTCAAACAAGGCGTTTTCAACAAACCCTGACCCGCTGACAGCCTGCAGGCCCTTCGACAAGGACCGCGACGGCTTCATAATGGGCGAGGGCGCAGGCATACTTGTGATAGAAGAATACGAACATGCCAGGAAACGCGGCGCTAAAGTACTCGGAGAAATCGTGGGCTATGGCTGCACAAACGACGCCTATCATATCACGGCTCCCGATCCCGAAGGACTTGGCGGCATAAAAGCGATGGAGTTCGCAATAAAGGATGCGGGTATCAAGCCGGAAGAAGTAGGTTATATAAATGCTCACGGAACCTCCACACCTTTGAACGACGTGGGTGAAACAAAGATCATCAAGGCAGTTTTCGGAGAGCATGCGCATAAACTGGCCGTAAGTTCGACCAAATCCATGACTGGGCATCTGCTGGGCGCTGCCGGAGCCATTGAGGCAATAATTACCGCGATGGCTCTGCAGGAGGGCTTTCTGCCGCCGACAATAAATCTGGTCAATCAGGACCCGGATTGCGATCTTGATTATGTTCCGAACAAGGGTAGAAAGGCCGATATCAAATATGCCCTTTCAAACGCCCTGGGCTTCGGCGGTCATAACGCTGCGGTGGTGCTGAAGAAGTTCGAAGAATAAGTTTAGGCAACGATATTTTTGTAAAGAATTATTAAAGGCGGGTGAAAATTGACCCGTCTTTGATTTTTTTTATGGAACATAGCGTAGTCTTGTTCAAAAATCACAGGCGCTCGATGCGCCTGTGATTTTAATCCAATGCCGGATTATCAATGCGCTTTTAATTTATATATGTGGTAAAATAATCATGGAAATACAGAAAAATCGGAGGGTGAAATGAGCAGTTATTGCGAAGTGAAAAATGACGAAAGGCTGAAAGAGCTCGAGAGTGTTATCCATTATACCTTCAGCGATATAAAGAAGCTTTTATTGGCGCTCACACACAGCTCCTTTGCAAATGAAAAAAAGAGCGACGGCTTGTGCAGCAACGAGAGGCTTGAGTTTCTCGGCGACGCCGTGCTGAATATCGTTACCAGCGACTATATTTATAGGAATTTTCCTTCACTACCCGAGGGAGAACTGACCAAAACCAGGGCAGCTATAGTCTGTGAAGGCTCGCTGATGAAATGCGCGAACAGAATCGGCCTCGGAAACTACCTTATGCTGGGCAAGGGCGAGGAAAACACGGGAGGCAGGACACGCACCTCCATTTTATCCGACGCGTTCGAAGCGCTGATAGGTGCGATATATCTTGACGGCGGCTTGCAGCAGGCGTCGGGGTTCATTTTCAATATCATGAGCGAACTTTTTCACGATATCTCGACGAACGAGCTATATAAAGACTATAAGACGCAATTTCAGGAACTGGTCCAGAAAAAGGGCGAACAGAGGATATCCTACAGGATAGTAGAAGAAAAGGGACCCGATCACGACAAGGTATTCGTAGTTCAGGCCTATGTAGGAGACAACGCTCTTGGCGCCGGTGAGGGAAAAAGCAAGAAAGAGGCCGAGCAGCTTGCAGCAAAAGCCGCGCTTGATAATTTCAAGGTGAATAAATGAAGAACCGGCACGTAATAATTCCTATTTTCGTTCCGCATAAGGGCTGCCCGAATGATTGTATCTTCTGCAACCAGAAAAAGATAAGCGGCCAGCTGGAAGAAATAACTCCTGAAATGATGCCGGGGATTATTGAATCACATCTTGCAACCATCGAAAATGGTGCGTTCGTTGAAATAGCATTTTATGGCGGCAGCTTTACCGCTATCGACCGGACGTTGCAGGAAGGCCTCCTCAAAGAGGCTTATAAGTACGTAAAATCGGGCAGAGTGTCGGAGATACGCTTATCAACAAGGCCGGACTGTATTGATGACGATATCCTAGCGATGCTGAAAAAATATGGCGTCAGAACTATCGAACTCGGTGTGCAGAGCCTCGACGAAGAAGTTTTAAGGGCAAGCTGCAGGGGGCATGATGCCGCTTGTGTTTATGAATCGTCAAAACTTATCAAACGAAAAGGCTTCAGGCTAGGTATACAGACAATGACAGGCCTGCCGGGTGATACAAGGGAAAAAGCTCTCTACACCGCCAGACAGGTAATTTCGATATCGCCCGAAATAGTAAGGATATATCCTGTGCTCGTCATCAAGGGAACGGCGCTCGAAATGCTTTATCTTGGCGGCAAGTACGCTCCCATGCCGCTCGAGGAAGCTGTAAAGCTTTGCGCCGAGCTTCTTGAACTGTACGAAAAGCATGGTATCAAAGTAATACGTATAGGTCTCCAGGCAACCGAAAATATCCGGAGCGGCTCCGAATCCGATGTAGCTGCAGGACCGGAGCATCCTGCATTCAGGCAGCTTGTCGAATCAGAACTGGCCAGGATACACATCGAAAAAATAATCGAGGAACGTGAACTGGCCGGCAGCAGTTTACTAACCATCAAGACGGGTGCTTCGAATATTTCCAACGTGGTCGGGCAGAAAAGAACAAATATCTATTATTTCAAGTCAAAGTACAATATCGGCAGAATAAAAGTGATCGACGACGGGTCAGGCAGAGATGAAATAAGAGTTGAATAAATAGTAGATTAGAATTCAAATGCGCGTCACCGAAGCAGTCAAAAAAACATGATAATAAGGATAAGAAATTTGGCGTGGTGTTTTTTTCGGCTCTAGTTCATTTAATAGTATAATTGTGCATGTTTGTCGGATTGTTTGACAAGTGGAATGGAGGTAAAATTAAGGCAAAAAACTCAGAGGGAAAAATATGGATCAAACAATGTTGACTTATTATTTGGATTCGCTTGAGAAACTAGGTATACCTGGGTGTGACTGTGTAATTTATCATAAACATAAGTCTATTTTTCGCCACATTTCCGGCTTCGCCGATTCTGCAAAAACAAAACCTCTTACCAGGACTAACACATATTGGTTGTACTCGGCATCAAAAATTATCACATGCGCTGCTGTCTTGCAGCTAGTGGAAAAAGGAAGCATTTGTCTTGATGCTCCGGTTTCAGATTACTTACCGGAATATAAAAACCTGAAAGTAAAATATGGCTCTGAAGTTAAACAGGCAAAAAACAAAATGACCATAAGACACCTTCTATCAATGCAAAGCGGTATGAATTACAATTTGGAAGCTCCATCTATATTGAAAGTCCTTAACGACAATAAAGGGAAGGCTACTACAAGGCAAATTATTGAAGCACTTGCCGATGAGCCTCTGGACTTTGAACCCGGGACACATTTTCAGTATAGCTTAAGCCATGATGTACTTGGTGCAGTAATAGAGGAAGTATACGGCCAGAAATTTGGCATATATCTATATGAAAATATATTTAAACCTTTAGGAATGAAAAACACAGGCTTCCAATTATCAACTGAGCGGAAAAGCAATTTGTCCGACCAGTTTTTATTCAATATGGATACCATGTCGTCCGAACTTATGTCGTCTGAGAATTGCTATGTCCTTTCACCAAATTATGAAAGCGGTGGGGCAGGGTTACTATCAAACGTTGATGATTATATGTTGTTTTTGGATGCGATGTGCAACTATGGTATAAGTAATGACGGGAATAGAATTCTTTCAAGGACGTATATTGATGAGATGCGTTCGGATCAACTGCATTATATATCCAAAAAGGATTTCGACTTGCGCGGAAAAATCGGTTATAGTTATGGCCTTGGTGTGCGTACCCTGGTTGAAAGGGAGAAATCCGGTGCAAGTAGTCCGATAGGCGAATTCGGGTGGGATTCTGCCGCCGGTGCTTATGCATTGATTGACGTTGAAAACAGTTTGGCGATTTTTTACATGCAGCATGTTCGAAAATGTGAGTATGCCTATAATGTTATCCATCCAAGGATTAGAAATCTTACGTATGAGATGCTGAAATTGTGAAAGATGCATATGTATTTAATTCCTTATAAAAATTCTTAGTTCATTTTATACGACATTTATACTTTTTTGTCGGATTGTTTGGATGGCAATATGTAGGTAGTATAAGTACATAAACAAAATTTATTGGAGGGATCAAATATGAGGAAAATCATTGCAATGTTTTTAGCAGCAAGCATGATGTTTTCATTGGCTGCTTGCGGCGGAACAGAACCTGCCAAGCCAGACACGACAATAGTAAAAGAACAAACAAATACCACGGAACAAACAAATACCGCGGAACAAACAAATACCGCGGAAGATAAGAAAACGGAACCGGTAACAAAGTCGTTGGTCATTTACACAGCATCTCCTGAGGATATGATAAACCCGATTGTTTCAGAATTTGAGGCGAAAATGGGTGTCAAGGTAGAAATCGTTACTGCAGGAACAGGAGAATTGTTAAAGAGAATTGAGACAGAGCAGGCAAGTCCTTTGGGAGATGTTTTGTGGGGCGGAGCGGTAGCCTCCATAGTGCCGAAGGAAGATCTTTTTGAAACTTACAAGTCAGTTAACGAGGGTGCGTTGTTGGATGACTGCAAGAATACGGAAGGGATGATTACACGCTTTTCTGTATTGCCTAACTGCCTTATGGTAAATACAAAGCTTCTTGGGGATATCAAGATAGAAGGCTATACTGATGTATTGAATCCTAAGCTGAAAGGAAAAATTGCTTTTGCCGATCCAGCGAAATCATCTTCATCCTTCCAGCATATAGTCAATATGCTTTATGCAATGGGCAATGGAGATACTGATAAAGGCTGGGAGTATATCAAAAATATTTGCGCGAATCTTGACGGAAAGCTTCTCAGCAGTTCCTCAGCAGTACCTAAGGGTGTCGCTGACGGAGAGTATATCGTAGGCTTTACCCACGAAGAATATGCATCAAAATATGTTGAGGAAGGTGCGCCAGTTAAAATTATCTATATGAAGGAAGGCGTGACAAAGACTCCTGATACTGTACAGATTATTAAAGGTGCAAAAAACATGGAAAATGCAAAGAAGTTCATCGACTTCCTTACAGATAAGGATGTACAGACATTGGTAGCCACCAAGCTTAACAGACGTTCAGTAAGAAGTGACGTACCTGCTGCACAAGGCTTGACGCCATTGACGGAAATAAATAATATCGTAGCTGATCAAAATACTGTTTTAAGCAACAATCAGGCATGGTTGGATAAATTCAAAGACATTTATACCAGTAATTAATTCGGACATAAAACTTTAATATAGTAAAAATACAATTATGCTGTATAAGCCTGCAACAGTAAAATGTTGTAGGCTTATATAATCAGGAGGTGCAAAATGAGCGTAGCAATTCATGTTGAAAATGTCGTAAAAAAATTCGACAATGGGAAAGTCACAGTCATTCCCGATCTCTCGGTAAAAATTAGAAATGGTGAATTTTTCACATTACTTGGACCTTCCGGGTGTGGAAAAACCACTTTGTTGAGAATGATAGCAGGCTTTAATTCCATAGAGGGCGGTGAGATAAAATTTGATGATATAGTCATCAACAATATTCCGGCCCACAAGCGAAATATAGGCATGGTGTTTCAGAATTACGCGATTTTCCCTCACCTAACCGTGAGGCAAAATGTAGAGTATGGCTTAAAGCTTAGAAAGCTGCCGAAACAGGAAATACGTCGGAAGGTTGACGAAATATTAAAGGTAGTCAGAATTGAGGAATATCAGGATCGGCTTCCCGAAAAGCTGTCCGGCGGGCAGCAGCAGCGTGTAGCCCTGGCAAGGGCGATTGTCATCCATCCAAGTGTATTATTGATGGATGAACCATTATCTAATCTGGATGCGAAGCTGAGAGTAGAAATGCGCAGTGCTATCAGGGATATCCAAAAAAAGGTGGGAATTACAACTGTTTATGTTACCCATGACCAGGAGGAAGCCCTGGCTGTATCGGACAGGATTGCAGTTATGAAAAACGGGGTTATTCAACAGGTGGGCAGACCGAGAAATATATACTCCAGACCGGCAAATGTATTTGTTTCAACTTTCATAGGTTTTTCAAACCTGTTTAGCGGTAAAATCAGAATCGACGAAGCGGAAAAATATGTTGAATTCAATGACGGTTATAAGATTCAGGTTGATAACCTTAAGGATGACATCAAAGACCATCAGAAGGTAATTGTTTCCATAAGACCGGAAGAATTTTCTTTGGGAGACACAGGAATGAAAGCAAAAATCAAGGCAAGTACTTTCCTGGGGCAGTACATCAATTATGAATTGATATTTGACAGTAATATGGCTACGGATGAAAGGTTATCCAATGAGTTTGTTCAGGATTTGGGCCACGCGAAAAGGTTTTATGCAATAGACGATTCAATATGCCTTGTTCCGAATGCAGATAAAATCAATATATTTACTGAGGATGGCGAACAAAGCCTTATCAAGGATGTGAAAAAATATGACTAAAAAAAAATTCAAACCGGATTTTTGGACAATTATTACCATCGTTATAGCGCTTGTTTTTGCTTTATTTCTTGTATATCCGTTGTTTTCTCTATTCCTAAGCGGCTTTAAGGATTCTGCTACAGGAGTATTAACATTAAATAACTTTTCAAAATTCTTTGGAAAGAAATATTATTATCAGGGTTTGATCAATAGCTTTATGATTACTGTCTGCGTAACGATTCTGGCTGTGATGATCGGTGCTCCAATGGCATATTTGATGGCAGCCTTCAAGATTAAAGGGAAAGGTATTGCTGAGATTTTAGTTATTATTTCCATGCTCTCACCACCATTTATAGGAGCATATTCCTGGGTACTTCTATGCGGAAGAAGCGGTGTCATAACGAAATTTTTTGAAAACAGCCTGGGGATTCATCTGCCCAACATTTATGGTTTTTCCGGTATTCTTCTGGTGCTGACATTGAAACTGTATCCATTTATTTATCTCTATGTTTCAGGAGCTCTGGCAAAGATTGATGTATCTCTGAGCGAAGCAGCTGAAAGCCTGGGATGCAGCTCTGTTAAAAAAGTATTTACCATAGTGCTTCCTTTGATACTGCCTACGCTGCTGGCCGGTTCACTTCTGGTATTTATGAATGCCCTGGCGGACTTCGGTACCCCTATGCTGATTGGGGAGGGTTTTAATGTAATGCCTGTCATGATTTATTCTGAATTCATCAGTGAGGTGGGAGGACAGGCCAATTTTGCAGCATCAATGGCAGCTATAATGGTATTGATAACAGCGGTACTGTTTTTGGGGCAAAAATACATAGTTAATAAAAAATCGTTTACAATGAGTTCCTTGAGACCTATGGTGGCAAAAGATATAACTGGGATTAAAAGTCTACTGGCTCATGCGGCTATCTATATTATTATATTTATGTCCATAATTCCACAGTTGACAGTTTTCTACACCTCATTCCTGAAGACAAAAGGATCCATGTTTGACAGCGGATTTTCCTTGGGAAGTTACAAAGCAGTGTTTGATAGAATGGGAAACGCGATTTTAAATACTTACCTGTTTGGACTTATAGCAATTGCCATAATTGTTCTGCTTGGGATGTTCATTGCGTACATCGCCACAAGAAAAAGAAACGCAGTAACCGCATCCATTGATGCCATCACAATGTTCCCGTATATCATACCGGGATCAGTGCTTGGCATCACCCTGCTGTCAGCGTTCAATAATAAGCCGCTACTGTTGAGCGGGACTATTATGATTATGATTGTTGCATTCGTAATACGCAGATTGCCATATACATTGCGTTCAAGTGCAGCTATCCTATATCAGATCAGCCCTAGTATGGAAGAGGCTTCCATTAGCCTTGGGTGTTCACCGGTCAAAACCTTTTTCAAGGTTACAGCAGTTATGATGCTTCCCGGGGTTATGGCAGGAGCCATTCTTAGCTGGATCACAGTTATAAACGAACTTAGTGCATCTGTAATTCTTTACACCGGTAAAACGAGAACTATGTCCATCGCTATCTATACGGAGGTTATCCGTGCAAATTATGGTACGGCGGCTGCACTATCGAGCATTTTGACAGTGACAACAATTATATCGTTATTGATTTTCTTTAAGGTTACAGGAAGCAAAGCAGTTAATGTATAATTAGCTGCTTAATTATTAAAGCCGGCTTAAGCACTGAGAGGAGGGTTTTAAGTGAAAATTCAATCAAAACCGCTATTGTCACAAGATATGACTATAGGACAATTTCTCAGGCAGATGATGCTTTTTCTTAGAAAAAGTATTAAAATTAAATTGTTGTTTGCTTTTTTTGTCTCTGTTGCCTTCTTAATTATCCTGGGGCTGGTATCCTATAAACTGGCTTCGGATGAATTAAAATCCTCAGCGGAGCAAAACTCTCTTCAAATGATGAAAAGCCAGGGGGACTATCTGAAACTCCTGACTGGCACTGTAGAAGCGATTACATCACAGGTGATTATAAGTGAAGGTGTACAAAAGCTGTATATCAATCCCCGTGGGACATTGGACGAAAGTGATAAAAGAAAGCTTGCTATGAACACGTCGGATTTTCTTGACTCCATTGTTTTGGCCAATGCCCAGTTGATACGTTCTATCGCGGTTATAGGATTGAATGACTCTATTTTCACTGATAAGGCTTATAAGGTAAAAAATATCAACGATATAAAGGACATGAAGCTATATGCCGAGGCGCTGAAGGTTGATAGAAAACCTGTGTGGATAGGTGATCCGGACGAATTGATAAAGATGTTCGACAAGTCAAAAGACAGTACGAAGGTCGGTCTTTCATGTGTGTATGCATTGAAGGAGAATAGCAAGGGTGATGTTGTAGGGGTTTTGATTATAGAACTAAATCCACATGCGGTGGAGTCCGTTGTTAACGGTATTCGGATGGGACAGGGGAGTGAAGCTCATTTTATCAGCTCTGAGGGATTTGACTTGAGCAGCACAGTAAGCGTCCAAGAAGGCTCTCAAGCAACGGATGGCTATGAATTTTCATCAGATGAGTTATATGCAGTTATAAGAAATGGAGACAAGCCAAATGCCGCTCAAAGTGTAAGCTATAACGGCAAAAAATATCTTATGGTATACTCCAAGCCTGAAGGTACCGATTTTATATTAGTTAGCCTTATTCAGCTTTCCATACTCCTGGAGGCTGCAAATAGAATTTTAACCATAACTCTCATTGTAACCTCCATTGCAGTATTTTGTTCACTGGCAGTTGCTTTTGCCATTTCAGGTGGAATGAGCCGCACAATATACCAGCTTGTCCGTGCGGTTGAAAAAGCTGCTTCAGGGGATTTGACTCAAAAGCCGGAATCGAATCGTCATGACGAACTTGGAGTATTGACCCGGCATGTGAGAGCTATGATGGATAGTATGAGACTTCTAATTGAAGACACTGCTGAAACAGCGGCTATGGTTTCAAAAGATATTCAGTCTGTCAATGGATTTATTTGTGAGGTCGTTGACATATCAGAGAATATTGGGAATTCTGTTGAGGAAATTGCAAAGGGAGCAACAGAACAAGCCGGGGATTCAGAAAAAGCAGTTGGAAAAACCAATGAGCTTTCTAAGAAAATCAACAAGGTCAGCAAAAGTGCCGGTTTGATACAAGCTGTTTCGGACAATACTATGAAGCTTACACAAAATGGCTTCCAACTGGCTAATGAATTAAATATAAAAGCACAGCAAACAAATGAGATCATAAAGGATTTGCTGCAGGATATTCATGCTTTGGATAAACGGTCACAAGTAATTGGGAGCATAGTCAAGGTCATAAACAGTATTGCAACCCAGACAAACCTTCTTGCATTGAATGCAGCTATAGAAGCAGCACGGTCAGGGCAAGCCGGCAAGGGATTCACAGTTGTGGCCGATGAAATAAAAAAGCTCGCGGATCAGTCAATGAGTGCCACCGGAGAAATTTCCGCTATAGTGGAAGAGATTCAAAAGCAGGCAAAGGATACAGTCAGCAAAGCCATGTCCTCAGAAAGTCTCATTGAGTCTCAGAATGAAGCTTTAGCGCGGACTATGGGATCTTTTGAAAGCATCTCAACTTCTATGAACGAACTGGTTATAAAAGTACATGACATTATGGAAGGTGTTTTTGAAATGGAGGAATGTAAGGATTCAGTACTCCAATCCATCCAAAATATATCAGCGGTATCTCAGCAAACGGCTGCAATGACGGAGGAAGTTACAGCATCATCGGAAAAACAGTTTGAAGAAATGCATGAACTGCACAGAAAATCCGATAATCTTGAAAGGAAAGCAATACAGCTGAAAGAATCCGTCTCAAAATTCAAACTTTGACTAAATTGATTGTTCAAAAGAGGAGAAAATGAAGAATCAAACTACCAAACGTTTCAAGGATGATATTCGGCAGACCTTTGTAATTTATGCCCTGATACCAATAATCATTATTACATTTTTGGGATACTTTATAGCCTTTTATATCTTATACAGGACTGTCGAAACCGGGAATACTTCTATTAACCGGGCAATATCTCGAAAGATGGAATACGTCGTTAATGCATATTCGGAGCAAGCAAAGGAAACGGCAGCTACGGCGGAAGTGGATGAAAGCATCCTTTCCAATCGGAATGATATTGGTATTTATGAAAAGATGTATGCGTTTATTAACAGCATGGAAATCAAAGGAATATTCAATGTTTTCGATGAGGATATGAACCCGGTTATTTCCAGTTCAAATCTGCTCCCTGAGTATGCACTGAAGGAAAATGCATTTAAATGGGGGATCAGCTGCAGGATGCATGAAACACCGGAACGCGTTGTGATTGAAAAACAAGTATCGGAGCTTACAGGGAAAAAGTCATTGTCTATCGGGAAAGCAATTTTTAGAGAGGGTAAAATCATTGGATATGTTACCTTCGATCTGGAAGAAAAGGATTTGAGAATCTTAATCAGTGAGAATTTTTCAACCAATATAGTTGTTACTGATCAATTCGGCAATGTAATATCAGGAACCAATGATCTCCTGATCAACCAGTTCGGAAAAATCGACTTGATTTTCAGAGATAAAGCCGGAATAGTTAAATCAGCCAATGATCGGTATTATATCAGCAGGACGGAAATTCTGAATAATTGTATTGACATTTATGCCATTTCTTCAATTGGAGATTTGGTGAAGGTCTCAGTTATGACCGGCGGTATTCTTGTTGGTCTCTTTTTCATACTCACTTTATTGACCTTCATATCTGCAAAAAAAATCGCCAGCAGTAAAACCAGGGTCATAGACAACATTATTGAAGCAATAGAGAATGTCCAAAACGGTAAGCTCGATAAGCTGCTGAATATCAGTTCCAACGACGAATTTGAAGTCATTGCATCCGCATATAACAAAATGTTGGAGGATATTAAAAACCTTATTGATGTGAACAAGGAAAAAGCCAAGCAAAGTGTGTTGTCTGAAATCAAGCAGCTGGAATCCCAATTCAATCCCCACTTCTTGTTCAATACCCTTGAAATTATAAGGTATATGGTTAAGATCGAGCCTGATTCCGTTGGTAAAATTATTGTAAGTTTGTCAAATTTGCTGCGTTATAGTATAAATAATTCTATTGTTAATGTAACTTTAAAAGAGGATATCGAATATACAAAAAACTATTTGCTTATCCAGAAATACCGATACGGGAAGAAATTCCATTACTCAATAAACATTGCCGAAGATACATATGACTGTATTGTGCCAAAACTGATTGTTCAACCCATTATTGAGAATTCTATCAAGTACGGTTTTGAAAACAGGAGTTCACTAACAATAAGGGTTAAGGCAAATTATGCAGAGGATGGCTTGGTTATTGTCATATATGATGACGGTGTTGGTATGAAACCGGAGATACTTTCAGAGATTAATTCCGTATTGATCCAAAACAAGAACAGTTCATCACATATTGGGTTGTTCAATGTCCATAGAAGAATACAGTTAATGTATGGCGAGAAATATGGGATTAACATAATGAGTGAATTGAATAGTGGCACTGTAGTAAAAATTATGCTACCATCGAGCAGAGGTGAAGAGCATGCTGAAAGTAGTTATCGTTGAGGACGAAGATATTATTAGAAAAGGATTGATCTATACTTTTGATTGGTTATCTATGGAGTGCGTGATTGCCGGAGACGCCTCTGACGGTTTGGAAGGACTTGAATTGATTCGGGAGCATAAGCCGGATCTGGTAATTACAGACATAAAAATGCCTGTCATGGACGGTTTGGAAATGTTGGAGAAGGCATCCAAGTTTCATCAGTTCCATAGCGTAATCCTCACCAGTTATTCGGAATTCGAGTATGCGAAGCAGGCAATTTCCTTAAAAGTATTTGAGTATTTATTAAAGCCTATTGATGAAGAAAAGCTAAAAAACATTATTGAAAATGTTAAACGTTATGTCAATCAGCAAAAAGTATACGGCGATCTGGTGGAAAAAGCGAAGCCGGGGGAAAGTATAAGTCTTGTAGATATTGATGTCTATGTTTTTTCGAATAATAAGCTGAATTATTATGTAAGTGAAGCAATAAAGCAAATAAAGCTAAGCTATCATCAAAAAATCAGCATAGAATCAATTAGTAGTGATTTGGGTGTAAGTCCAAGTTACTTAAGTAGAAAATTCAAGGAAGCAACATCACAGACTTTCCTGGATATCCTGAATAAATACAGGATTCAAAAAGCTGTAGAGTTATTAAATACTGTGAAATACAGAGTTTCCGAAGTTTCAGATATGACAGGGTTCGGTGATTATAAGCACTTTTGCAGTGTATTCAAGAAATACATACATGCATCTCCTACAGAATTCATAAAAGCAAGGGATTATATTATTCTTAAAAACCAATAAAAATTCGAACCACACTAAAAATGGTTCATTTTTTGTGATATTTGTACACTTTTGTCGGATTGTTTTACCGCACCAATATCGTTAGAATAAGTTCATAAACAAGAGCTACTAAATACCGGCCGGTTCAGGGTTTCTATCTATTATTATGTTTCAAAAAATCAGGGAGAAGATTATAATATGACACCAAAAGAAAGAGCAGTAGCAGCATTGAATTTAAAAATACCGGATAAGGTACCGACTTTTGAACTTGAATTCCAGCTTGAAGAGGAGATGTTCGGAAGGAAATTCATTTCTGAGGAGTTGAAACCTGAGAATTTAGGAAAATTAAGCTTAAAGGAAAAGGAATCCAAAATATTCGAGATGGCGGAATACATGGTTCATGTATACAGCTGTCTGGAGTATTCCATTATCCCGGGATATGGCTCCTACCGGAAGCGTTTGACGGAGGACGGTTCCTTGCCGCTTGAAACCAGATTGCTTCATAAATACCTTCGGGAGCTTTTGGGCGATAAGGCCATGATAGGCTTTGAAGGCGATGGAACCTTCGCAATACCTGACGGTAATGATATGTATGCCTTTTCATATGCCATCGCCGATGATTCTGAAGGAGTGAAGGAAAAGGCAGAGAAAATGGCAGATAGGGCGATAGAGAGAAATAAAAGGCTTAGGGAGAGCGGAGTGGAATGCTTGCTATTATGTTCCGATTACTGCTATAACTCGGGCCCGTTCCTTTCTCCAGCCATGTTTGAAGAATATATTCAGCCCTACTTATATAAAATTATTACCGCTGCAAAAAAAGAAGGCCTATATGTTATCAAGCATACTGATGGTAATCTTATGCCGATACTGAATCAGCTGGTGGAATGTAGACCCCACGCCCTGCACTCCATAGATCCTATGGCAGGAGTAGATATCAAAGAAGTAAAACAACTTGTGGGGGATAAGGTTTGCTTATGCGGAAATGTTCACTGTGCCGCGCTGCAGACCGGAACAGAAGAGGAGATTCTTGAAAGCGCTGAATACTGCCTTACTCACGGAAAGCCCGGAGGTGGATATATATATTCTACCAGCAATTGTCCTTTTAAAGGTATGAATCCTGACAGGTACAGGCTTGTGTTGGATGTCTGGAAAAGAATGAGGGATTATTAGGGTTATTTCGATATGGCATCACATCCTTATATGTTTTGTAGCAGAGCTTATGTTGAGACAGCAGCATAAGCTTTTTCGATATATTCGAAGCATTGCTGGTAAGTTACTAATCAGGAAATTCAGTTGAAACTGTCTCCAATTATGTTAAAATGGTAATGCATTCATTTTAGACTGGCGGCAATACTGCCGTATTGTCAACGGAGGGTTCCATTTGTACTTAAGACGCCTTGACATGCAAGGGTTTAAATCATTTGCCGAAAAAATCAACCTCGATTTCAACGGAGGCATTACTGCAGTCGTCGGACCTAACGGCAGCGGTAAAAGCAATATCGCAGACGCGATCCGGTGGGTGCTCGGAGAGCAGAGTATAAAAACTCTCCGTGGCAGCAAGATGGAGGATGTCATTTTCGCGGGTACCGAACACAGGAAACCTCTGGGGTTTGCCGAAGTTTCTATGACCCTGGACAATTCTGACGGATCGCTTCCGATCGCATTCGGCGAAGTCACCGTGACACGCAGAGTGTTCCGTTCGGGAGAAAGCGAATATCTCATAAACAAAGCTTCGTGCAGACTTAAGGATATAACTGAGCTGCTCCTCGATACGGGTATCGGCAAGGACGGTTATTCCGTCATCGGACAGGGCAGGGTGGATGAGATACTGAGCACGCGTTCAGAGGACAGAAGGCAGATCTTCGAAGAAGCCTCCGGTATAATGAAATACAAGGTCCGCAAGCAGGAAGCCGAAAAAAAGCTCGAGCTTACAAGGCAGAATCTGGAGCGAATAAGCGATATAGTGACGGAGCTCGAAACTCAGCTCGTACCATTAAAGGAACAGTCTGAGACAGCCCGCAGGTATCTCGACCTCAGGGAAAACTTGAAGGAGCTCGACGTTAACGTATATCTCGACAGTATGGACAAATACCGTGAGAAGCTGAAGGACCTCGAAGAACAGTATAAAGCGGTTAAGGACCAGGTGGATTCCGAGAATAAACGGCTCGAAGAGATAACAAACTCGAACAGGGACAAGACCGATTTGCTCAAAGCCTTCGACGAGAAGCTCGAGTCCGCCAGGCAGCAGTTCTACGAGCTTGACGGCGCACTCGAACGCTGCAATTCCGAAATCAAGCTCAACAACGAGAAGATAGCAAACCTCGAACAGAATATAAATCGTCTCGATACAGAAAGGGAAGAGCTCATTGCAAAGCTTCAGGGCTTCGACAAGGAAGAGGCCGGCAAACAGGACAAGCTCAAATATCTTGAAAAACAGCTCAGAGACTATAGCACGAAGCTTTCAGAATACGAAAGGCAAATGGAAGACCTGTTGAAAACTCTCGATGAAAACGAACGCCATATTGAGCTGCTCAAAACAGCAATTATGGACAAAATGGACATACAGTCCGACAAAAAGCTGCAGATCGGTAATGTGAAGACACATATCGAAAATATGCAGAAGCGCCAGAAAAGCATAGATCATGAAGTTTATCAGCAGATAGCGGAAAAAGACCGTGAGAAAATGAAAAAGGAGGATCTGACCGAGAGCATCAGGCATGCATCGGAGCAGATTTCAAAGCAGAAGCAGAAGCTCTCGTCGCTGCTGACTGAGCGTTCCGAATCCGATGAAATGCTCGGCGAGTTCAAGTCAAAGCAGAACAAGCTGAGATCCGACATACAGTTCAAAACCTCGAGGGCCAAAACCCTCAGGGAAATGGAACAGAACCTCGAAGGCTACAACAGGAGCGTGCGTGAAGTGCTGCAGGCCTGCCGCAGTATTCCTGAGCTTGGCAAAGGCATACATGGAGCGCTTGCACAGCTGCTGAAGGTTGATAAAAAGTATGAAGCCGCTATTGAAATAACTCTCGGCGGGGCGCTTCAGAACATAGTCACACAGAGCGAGGAAGACGCCAAAAAGGCTATAGAATACCTCAAGAAAAACAAATTGGGCCGCGCGACCTTTCTGCCTGTCAGTTCGGTCAACGGCAAGAGCTTCGACGCCGGCACATTGGGCAGAATCAATTCGACCGCCGGTTTTTGCGGAGTTGCGTCCGGGTTGGTCTCATACGACCCTCAATACGCTGGGATTATCGCAAATCTTCTCGGCAAAGTCGTCGTAGTCGACCATCTCGAAAATGCGATCGCTATGGCGCGTAAATTCGGATATTCCTTCAGAATAGTGACACTTGAAGGCGATCTGCTCAATACCGGCGGTTCGATGTCGGGCGGCAGTCTTGAAAACCGTGGGACAGGTATTCTGAGCCGCAGCAGGGAGATAAACGAGCTCGACGACGAGCTGAAGGTGCTGAAGGAATCCGAAAAATCGGTACAGAACGATATTGACCTGCTGACCGTTGACATTGCGCAGATAGGGTCGGAGATAACTTCCATAGAAGGCGACATAAAGAACAATGAACTTGTAAAGATAAGGGACGAAAGCCATCTTGCACAGGTAGAAGAGAATATAAACAAGATATCCGCCAGGACGGATATGCTAAGGCAGGAGAAGGATCAGCTCGAGCGGCAGATAGGCGAGATCACTCGTGAATTGGATAAATACCAGCAGGAGTATTCCGATATAGAACAGGAGATAGCGGAAGCTAAAAAAACAGTCGCCGAACACCAGGAGAAGCATAAAGAGGACCAGGCGGTACGCGACGCGCTGCACTCGGATATCACCGATTTCAAGATCTCCGTCAATTCAATACAGGAAAGCATCGAAAGCGTGAAGGAAAATTCCGAGCGCATCGCCTCTGAAAAAGAAGCGATCAATAGGAATATTGCAAGAAAAGATGCTGAAAAGTCGAAATGTCTCCATGAGATAACAGGTTTGAATGAATCCAACCAGGGCCTCAATAACAGGATCAGGAAGCACGACGAGGAGAAATCGGGCAAGACCTTCGAACTCGACAGGCTGACAGAGGAGAGGAAGATACTCGAAGAAGACCTGTATGACATCGTCAACAAAATAAATGACGCAAATAAAAATATTCTTCTGCTCCAGGAGGAATACTCAAGGGTGGAAGTCAAAAAGACAAAGCTCGAGACCGAGATGGAGGGGCTGCAGAACAGGATATGGAACGAATACGAGCTCACGTATTCGGGAGCGCAGGAGTTGAGGAAGGATATAGGGAGCCTGTCGCAGGCTCAGAAAAGGATCACGGAACTGAGGAACGAAATTAAGGATTTGGGTCCTGTAAACGTTTCTTCTATAGAAGAGTATATAAAAACGAAAGAACGTTATGAATTCATGACCAGTCAGCGCAATGACATGGAGCAGGCCAGGGAAAAGCTGCTGCGTGTGATCTATGAGATGACGTCGATCATGAAGAAGCAGTTTATGGAGCAGTTCAGACTTATCAACGAGAATTTCGATATAGTGTTCAAGGAGCTTTTCAACGGTGGTCGCGCAGGTCTCGTACTCGTCGATGAGGAAAATGTCCTTGAAAGCGGTATAGAAATAGAAGCGCAGCCACCGGGAAAGAAGCTGCAGAACATGATGCTCCTGTCGGGCGGAGAAAGGGCGTTTACGGCGATAGCGCTGTTGTTTGCGATACTCAGGCTCAAACCGACGCCGTTCTGCGTTCTCGACGAAATCGAAGCAGCGCTTGATGAAGCAAATGTTTACCGTTTTTCGGAGTACCTGAAACGTTACTCCGCGCAGACGCAGTTCATAGTAGTTACTCACAGGAAAGGCACGATGGAAGGCTCCGATATGCTGTACGGCGTTACGATGCAGGAGCACGGCGTATCCAAGATAGTATCAATGAAAATGGGAGAAAAGGTGAGTTAGCATGGGCTTTTTTGACAGACTTAAAGAAGGATTATCAAAAACAAGAAAGGGAATTACAGAAAAAATCGATCAGGTGCTTGTCTCCTTCGGGAAGGTAGACGACGAGCTTTTCAACGAACTCGAGGAAGTGCTGATAACGGCGGATCTTGGTATGGATACGGCCATACGTGTGATCGACGGCGTAAAAAAGAAGGTCAAGGAGCAAAAGATAACAGACCCTCTGAGGATAAAGGAGCTTATTAAGGAGTCCCTGATGGACATACTTGGAAAAGAAACTGAAAAACTCGATATAGAGCCTTCTCCGGCCGTAATCATGGTAATAGGAGTCAACGGAGTTGGAAAAACTACCTCTATCGGAAAAATCGCGAACATGCTCAAAAAGGACGGTAAAAAAGTTATCCTTGCTGCTGCCGACACATTCAGAGCGGCGGCCATAGACCAGCTCGAAATCTGGTCGAAAAGAGTGGATGTGGAGCTGATAAAGCAGGATGAAGGTTCGGATCCGGCAGCAGTCATATATGACGCCATTCAGGCTGCAAGAGCCAGAAAGGCCGATGTTCTCATATGCGATACCGCGGGCCGTCTGCATACCAAAAAGAACCTTATGGAGGAGCTCAGAAAGGTTTCGAAAATAATTGACAGGGAGCTCCCCGGTGCAAGACGTGAAAATCTTCTTGTGCTGGATGCGACGACCGGGCAGAACGCGGTTTCCCAGGCAAAAACCTTCAGTGAAGTCACCGATATTTCGGGCATAGTACTTACAAAGCTCGACGGAACGGCAAAGGGCGGCATAATTGTTTCAATCAAGGCCGAACTGGATCTTCCCGTGAAGCTTATAGGCGTCGGAGAGCAAATCGACGACCTGCAGCCCTTCAACGCAAAGGATTTTGTGGAAGCGCTTTTTTCATAATGCGACACAGGGACAGGGACCTTGTCCCACTTGTTAACGGGTAGACGGGCTAAAACAGTTTCAGACTTATTGCTGTCCGGACAGGTAAAATGGGGCACAGGGGAGAACCGTGTCCTATATTAGTTTAAATATAAAGCAGAATAGAAGTTTAGTCATAAATGAGGTGAATTCAATGGTATATGATTATTACCAGGAAAAGAACAAAAAGAGTGCAAAAAGGTGGATCCTGCCTTTACTGCTGATAGTACTGATCGTGGCGGCGGTGATTATTGCGTCGGGCATTTATCTGAACATACTACAAATGGATGAATTAGGCGGTTTTTCGGGGGTTTACCTTACAAACCTTGCAGTTAAAGCGCTTTCGTTCCTCGCAGGTTTTATTATAATTTTCGCCGTAATAGCCGTCACAAACATATTTATCAAAAAGAACATCAATACATATTACAAGAAAATGCAACTGCCCGAGCGGAAGATCCCGAACCTGATCATTGCAGCCATTACTGCGCTGATCGGAGCCAATTTCTTCAAAGAGGCCGTATACCAGCAGATCCTCTATTTTTTGAATCCTACGTCCTTCAATATGGCAGACCCGGTATTTTCAAAGGATATCGGCTATTACATTTTCGAAAGACCGCTATATTCTGCGCTTTACGGATTTGCATCCTCTCTTGTCATTTTCCTTATTATCTATACGATTGCCTTTTATTTGATACTGCTTATGGCAAATGACGGTGGGAATCCCGATTTCAGCAGCCTCAAGGATAAGAACATATTGAATCACAACCTTGTCAACATAGCCTTGTTCTTCTTTGTCAAAGCGGCTTCGTACGGTCTTGCCAAACAGGATATTCTTTACGGAAAAGTGGTCGATTATACCGGTGCAAGCTATGTCAATGTCAACATCTGGCTGAAATATTACACCGCGGCGCCTTTTTTGATAGTCGCCGTCGTTATCGCCGCACTGATTTTCATTAAAAGGGCGAAAATTAAAAGGGCTGTTATATCATTAGCAGTTTTCCCTGCAGTCTGGTTTATAGTAGCTATAATTGCTACCTTAACCCAATCGTTTTTTGTCAAGCCGAATGTACTGCAATATGAGGAGTCCTACCTTTCAGCCAATATATCCGAGACCCGTAAAGCTTATGGCCTGGATAAGATTCAGACCTATAACTTCCCCGAGATGCAGCAGCTGACTCCTGAGCTGCTCGCAAGAAACACCGATACTATGCGTAATATACGAATAGTAGATATCAACTCCACGCTGCAGAGCAACATGCAGCTGCAGAGCAACACAGCGTTCTACGCTTTCAGCGGAGGCGATATCATCAATTACTCCGTCAACGGCCAGGAAACCCCTGTGTTTATTACGGCGCGTGAGATAGACAAGCATAGTCTGCCGAACACTTCGTACGTCAATACGATGTATCGCTACACCCACGGTTACGGGATCGTAATGAATCCTATAAACAAGATCACTCCGAAAGGGCAGGTCGATTTCGTTTTAAGCGATCTTGACAATAAATCACCGGATCCGGTGCTGCGAAAGGTTAGGCCGGAGATATACTACGGCGAGCTGACCCAGGATCATGTCATAGTCCAGGCGAAGGGCATGGATGAAATAACTTACGACGGGAGTAAAACTACGTCGTATAACGGCAAGAGCGGCGTACGCCTGAATTTTCTGAACAAACTGCTGTTTTCCCTGAAATACGGCGATTTTCAGATGCTGATCTCAGGCTATTCAACAGATGCAAAACTTCTGCTTAACCGCAGCATAATCGATAGGGCAAGAATGGCGCTGCCTTTCCTGACAATCGACAGCGATCCTTATATCCTTCCGACATCCGACGGAAGTCTCAAGTGGGTTTTGGATGCGTATACGACAAGCGACAGGTTCCCGAATGCCCAGTATTTCAATGGCATCAACTATATCAGGAATTCGGCCAAGATTGTTATCGACGCCTACGACGGCAAGGTCGAATGTTATATCATAGACAATACAGACCCTATAATCAATACGTTGAAAAAGATATATCCCGAAGCGTTTTCCGATTCGCCCATGCCGGAAGAGCTGATGGCTCATGCCAGGTACCCCGAGATGCTCTTCAATTTGCAGACTGAGATGATGAAAAGGTATCACATAATGCCGGACAAGGTAGAGGATTTCTTCTCACAGCAGGATCTATGGGACGTGGCAAAGCGTTCCTCAGGAAACAACTCTTCTGAAACTCAGGAAATAGAGTCCTTCTACAATATGATCAAGCTGCCCGGCAATACAGCGGATAAAGCCGAACTGATACTCATGAGACCGTTCACGCCTTACGGTACACAGAAAAACAACATGGTGTCGTGGCTGGCTGTACGTAATACGGGAGATCAATACGGGCAGATGATCCTTTACAATTTCCCCAAGAGTACGAACATTTTCGGACCATATCAGGTTGAAGTCAAGATCAACCAGATCGATAAAATATCCGAGGATATGACCCTGTGGGGCCAGGGCGGATCTGAAGTCTACAAGGGCAATCTGCTGGTCATACCTGTAGAAAACAGCGTTCTGTATGTCGAGCCGATATATTTGAGAGCAAACAGTACGTCCGCTTCACCTGAAGTAAAGGAGATTGTTGTAGGTTACCAGAGCGGGGACGAATTCATGTACGGCGTCGGTGCAAATCTCGACATAGCGCTCGCGGATCTGTTCTCAACCCAGATACCCAAAGCGCCTGCCGGACAGACGGATCAGGACGGTTCCAACAAGGATACGAGCAATAACCCGGGCTCGAACAGCACTCCCGGCGCAATAACGCCGGCTCCTGGACAGAATGCAGGCCCTGGCGTTGATCAGCAGAAGGTCAATGACCTAATCGATAAATATGACCAACTGAAGCAGCAGATGGATGAACTCGGTAAACTGATCGATTCGTTGAGATAATATGGAGGCAATTCTTTACAAGCGAACATGTGTTTGATATGATGGTAATTGGATGAGTTGTTGCGCCAGTTTGCTTTATAGTGAGAACGATGCTTCAAGCCAAAGTGCCTGTAAATTTCAGCCAGGTGCAAAATCAAACGTGCCTCGCCTGAGGATCTCGGTCTCTCGAACAGGACGTGATTTTGCCTGGTATTTGCTGAAATGAACAGGCTCTATTGGCTTTACGCATATTGTTCTCCCCATAAAACAAACTGGCGCAGTGAACAACTTGTATAAGAACAAATTGAAATACACTTTGTTTGGCGTGAGGAATTGAAATGGAAAGCTCAAAAAAAATAATAAATTCATTAAATTTTATAGATTCGACAGATTCATTAAATTCTATAAATTCGATAAATCCGGCCAATTCAATAAATGCACCGGGTTCTAAAAGTAACGAAACGGATGCGTTGGGGAGCTTCAGCCCGATCGTCAGGGACTGGTTCAGGGAAAACGTAGGGGAGCCGAGCGAACCGCAGCGCAGAGGCTGGCCTGAGATAGCATCGGACAAGAACGTTCTTATTTGTGCGCCTACCGGCTCCGGCAAGACGTTCGCCGCTTTCCTGAAGTGCCTGGACTGGATCTATGCCCAAAAGAAGCTCGGCAGCAGGAATACAGGCATCAGGATAGTTTATATTTCACCTTTGAAAGCTCTGAACAACGATATATACCGCAACCTCGAACTACCTATAGACGGCATCAGGAAAAAGGCGGCAGCCGAGGGGCTTGAGCTGCCTGACGTGGAAACAGCCATAAGGACAGGCGATACCCCACAAAAGGACAGGGCCAGAATGGCAAAATACCCGCCGGATATACTTATTACTACGCCCGAGTCACTTTACATAATGCTGACTTCGGAAACCTACCGCAAATTGTTCTCTACTGTCGAATATCTCATAGTTGACGAGATTCATTCGATATGCGCCAACAAAAGGGGCGTCCATCTTGCCGTAACGCTGGAGAGGCTTGAAAGGACAGCGGGAAAGCCGCTGAAACGCATCGGCCTTACGGCGACCGTCAATCCTTTGGACGAGGCCGCAAGATTTCTCGCAGGAAACGCAGTTGGCCCGAACAAATCTCTAATACCTAGAGATATTACAATAATCAATTGTGATAAAAAAAGACGCTTCGATCTTTCGGTAAGTCTGCCGGTCAAGGATCTGAAGGTCTTGCCCGGCAATACCGTGTGGCCCGCGATATACGGCGAATTGCTTGCGATGGTTCGCGCTCATAGATCCACTCTGATATTTGTAAACAACAGAAGGGTTGCAGAGCTTGTAGCCGCAGGTCTTAACATGCTGAACGGCGAGCCTTTCGTCAAGACGCACCACGGAAGCATATCAAAAGAGGTCCGTCAGGAGCTTGAGCGGCAGCTGAAGGACGGCGAGCTCACCTGCCTCGTAGCGACGTCCTCTCTCGAACTTGGTATTGACATCGGTTCCATAGATCTTGTGGTTCAGGTAAGCTCTCCTGGTTCCGTATCTCAAGTGCTTCAGAGGATCGGGCGTTCAGGCCACAGGCTCGACGCGGTCAGTAAGGGTGTGATCATTCCGAAGACCAGAAGCGATCTGCTCGATTCGGCGTTTGTATCCTACCAGGCTGAAAATTATGAGATAGAGAACATACATGTACCGCAGAACTGCCTTGACATACTCGCCCAGCAGGTGACATCAATCGCGTGCGAAGGAGAGCAAAAGGCGGAAGACATATACAGCATCATAAAAGGCTCGTACCCGTACAGGGAGCTTCCCGGGAAACAATTCGAGGACGTGCTGCTGATGCTGTCGGATCCGTCTCCGGCAGATGACCCGGGTTCTAAAAAGCCAAGGATTATTTATGACAAGGGTGAAGGAACTGTCAGAAGTACACCTCTCGGTAGAAGGATGTGCCTGATGAGCGGCGGCACCATACCTGATAAGGGCAATTACACCGTGTATTTGAAGGATACCGGGGTAAAGGTCGGAGAGCTGCAGGAGGAGTTCGTATTCGAAAGCAGGCTTGGAGACAGGTTTTACCTCGGAAGCTCGGTATGGCGGCTCGAGAAGATCGAGAAGGACCGCGTCATAGTAAGCCCGTCCAATGCTTCCGGCGCAAAAATACCTTTCTGGATGGGAGACCAGATACTGAGAACCTATGAAACCGGAAAGAAGCGAAGCAGCTTTCTGCAGCTTATTGAAGGCAATTACAATACCGAAAAATTCTATGATTTTATGGCTTCTGAATGCGGTCTGGACCGAACCGCGGCCGAAAACCTCAGAAATTACATAGCAGATCAGCTTGAGGACACAAAATTGCTGCCCGGCGCGGGGAGAATCATCTGTGAGCATTTCAGCGACGAGACCGGCGACAGGCGGATTGTTATCCATTCCCCCTTCGGTGGAAGGATACATGCTCCGCTGGCGGTCCTGCTGCATTCGAAACTGACGAAGCTGTTGAACTGCAGGATGGAGTATGTTTATAACAACGACGGCATACTTTTTCACATATTCGGCTACACAGGAAAGCTGTCCAATATTTTTTCGCTGATCGACCGCGAAGAGCTTGAAAACGAAGTTCTCGAGCTTCTACCGGACGCCCCTCTGTTCAACATCAATCTGCGGTACAATCTGACCCGTTCTCTGCTTGTCGATATGCAGGGCTTCGGGAAAAGAACTCCCTTGTGGATTCAACGCTTAAGATGCGCCGAAACAGCTGAAGCTGTGCTGAAGGAGCCTGATCATCCCGCAGTTGTCGAGACTTACCGCGAATGTGTCAATGATATTTTTGATTTGAGGAGCCTTTACGATCTTGTGGAAAAGATCAGCCTCGGGAATGTGAAGGTGATTGACGTTTATACCGAAAAGCCTTCTCCTTTCTCAGCAGAACTGATATTCAACTTCTGGCAGATATACCAGTACGCTTACGACCTGCCCGTAGCCGAGCGCAGGAATCAGCTGCTTGTCAATGACCGCGATTTCATAAGGCTTGCCGCTGGTGAGAACGGAGAATACGAACTGCTTGATCCACGTGCGATTAAAGCCGTAGAAAATGAGCTCATCAATTATAAATTCAGCAGGAAGCTCTCAAATGCCGATGATCTTTATTATTTCATCTATTCCTTCGGAGAAATCAAAGCCGAACCATACGGCTCCAGAAAATTCAAAGAGGCGGATTACGACACTGTAGCAGCCTATTTGCATCAACTGGAGGAACAAAGAAGAGTAATAAGGATCTGCATGGATGGCAGAGCGAAGGATGGCAGAGCGAAGGATAGCACGGGTTACAGCTTGGTTGACAGTATAGATGATCGTGTTGGCGATAGTACGAACGATCATGTGGATGCTAGTGCGGATGCAATTGCGGACGACAGTGCGGATACTGATGCAGCGTCTTACTGGATAGCCGCAGAGGATTATCCGCTGTATTGCGTGACCTCCGGCCGTGATTCTATGAAGTCCACGGTCAGATGCGGACTGCCCGGCAGCGAGACCAAAACTCCGGCAATCGAGCTTCTGAGCAGCTACATTTTCGAGCTTGCACCAAAAGCCGATGAAGCCGCAGTCAGGCTTATACGAAGACATATCCTTTACTGCGGTACTTTTACGTTGAACAATCTGTCAGCTAGATATTCGATGAAGATAGAAATCGTAAGCTCGGCTCTGAAAGCATTATCCTCATCTGGCGAGGTATTGCTGCTGAAGCAGATGAAAACTCCGGAAGAGAGCATATACTGCCATCGAAAGGTATACGAAAGGATTAAAAAGAAAACCATACAGATGGCTCGGAGCGATATGAAGCCCAAATCGCCCGAAGTATACTGCCAATACTATTTCAGCAGGCATTTACTGAATGAGAGCGTACTGCCTGCCGAAGACAAGCTGCTAGAGGCGATAAAGCTTTTGCAGGGCCGTTACTTCCCGGTATCCTGGTGGGAGGATTTCATATTTCCGACGAGGATCGCAAAGTATGAGCCCAGAATGCTCGACTATCTCTGTTCTACAGGAACTGTGCAGTGGACCTGCAGGACGAACGGAAATACCAGGGAAGCCGCTTTTATGATATACAGGGAAGATGCAACAGGCTATAGAGAGTCCTGCCCAGCAGCCGGCGGAAAATTTGAAGATGCATCGGCCGAAACGTATGTAAAAATCGAAGCCGAAAAATCCGCTAGATCAGCTTATGGGGCTCCCTCTGAGACATACGCCAAAACAGCCTCCGAAGCATCTGCTGAAATCGTGCCTTTCAGACCTGAATCATTAACTACAGGCGACTTTGTTCAGTCCGCGTTACAGCGGCTCGAATTCACTTTGGATGAGTATGAGGAGAAGCTGCTTAAACTGCTGGATGATCGGGGAGCGTGCTTCCTCAAGGATATCTCGAAGCAGCTTGCGATAGCGCCGGCCGATCTTCTGGCCAAAATGGAGAGGCTGGTATGGTGCGGAGTCATAGCAAATGATTCGTTCTCTGTCATCCGTTATTATGCTGACAATGAGCGCAAGAATTCACCATGGACGAAATATAACACCTATCCCAATATGGGAAGGTGGTACAGGATATCGACGTCTGAGTCAGATATAGATGGAGCAGGGAAATCCGGATATATCAAGAGTCTTCTCGACCGTTACGGTCTTGTTTCAAAAGAAATTGCCAGTATCGAAAAAAGCAGGTACAGTTGGTCCGATCTTTATAACTGGTTGAAAAACAATGAGTTCACGAGCGGGATCAAAAGAGGCTTCTATTTGGAAGGTCTCTCAGGAATACAATTCGCCAGGGACAACGACCTTGAACAGATCAGGCAGTTCGACCAGCCCCAGCAAACTGAAAGCTACATAACGCTTTGCAGCTGCGATCCTGCGAACCCTTACAGAGATTTGCTATCATCCTCTTTGCCCGTTAGATTCCCAAAACAGCAGGGAACCGCAATGGTTTTCGAAAACGGAAGACCTGTCCTGCTTATCAGGGAATATGGTTCGACTTTACAGCCGCTGACCGAGCGTCAGGAAATTATCGAAAAGGCTGCAGCCAGCTTCGTCAATTCTTTTCAGAACCGCTGCCTGTGGGTCGGCAAAAAAAACATTTTCACAGAGTACTGGAAAGAAAGCAAAGATGCGGAGCCTGTCAAAATCGAGGATTCACCCGTATATGACAAGCTGCTTGAGTGCGGATACGACAGAGGCTACAGCGGGGTCACTCTCTGGCGGAAGAGCATATGATGTGATCTGAAGGATTGTTAAGATTTAAGAATATATTACCTATTTTATAGAATTTGGTGATCATTATGATTTGTGATTCATGTGGATACAAAAACGACGACAACGCAAAAAGTTGCATGGGATGCGGAGCTGTTCTGAAACCTAAAATGAGCGATGAGGAATTATCATACATGTTAAATCGAATGTCCGACAGAAGTGACACTTTAACAGCTTCATACATCGATAAAATGATAGGGTTGGTGTTTTTCTCGCTTTCACCTTTTATTCTATTGGTATGCTTAATCTTTTCCGCTCAGCCGTTAATCGGTGTTATTGCGGCAATATTAGCAATAATCGGAGGAATTGTAGCCAGATATCCTAAAGTTATATGGGAGATTAATAAGCTGCGGATAAGTGTGTATGCTAATGCCGACGACATAACCCCAACCGATTTCTGGTCATTTTCACGAAAAATATCTTACTGGATTTTATTTGTTTTCATGATTGCACTTACAGTAATATCTCTGCTTATTAACCGAGCATTATAATATAGCTAAAACTGCTGTATTATGCTTAAACAGGTCAATTATTTGATTTAGATTCCGATTAAAGTAATTAGTTAAGTTGGTTCACTATCTTTATACTATCCGAACTATCGTAAAAGTTATTTATATACCCCAATGCTCGACTTGTTGCGTTATACTGGCGAAAATTTATATAGATTCGCTAATCGTAACGCTGTAAAGTGGAATGCGGTTAAGGCTGTCGCCGAATATTATAATATTAATGCAGATATGATTGTGGCTTTCGGTGACGATAAAAATGATTTAGAAATGATAAAGAATTGCGGTATTGGCGTCGCAGTAGAAAATGCTATCGAAGAAGTTAAATCGGTTGCCAAATACATCTGTGACATTAACGACAATGACGGCGTTGCAAAATGGTTAGAAGAACGCATATTATAAGCATAATCTGAAGAGCGGTAATCCGTATTCTTAATAAATGTGGACTAGCGATAAGAGTAGGTTATCTCTTGGATATATGAAACTGTATGCTAAAATTGCCCATCTTAGGGAAAGAAATTATAGAAAGAGACACTCCTGTATTTCCCGTATACTACAAAGTAACTCTACAAAGTAATTTCAATTGAATCCTTGACAATCTGCCCTGCTTACACTAGAATAAAGTGTAAAGTAATTTTGCTTTACACCTGTGGTTTAAAAGAAAGCAGGGTTGTCTGCAATTATGGATGAGATATATACGATCGGTCTGCTGCTTGATTTCTACGGGCAGTTGATCACCAAAAGGCAATATGAAATTCTTGACCTGCATTACAACGGCGACTATTCGTTCGGTGAAATCGCAGAAGAGTTGAATATCAGCAGACAGGGAGTATATGATAATATAAAAAGAGGCAAGGCCGCACTTTACGATATGGAAGAAAAGCTGGGCCTTGTGAGCAGGTTTGGAAAACAGAAGGAAAAAGCGTCGGGAATAATGAGACTTCTGGAGGATATTGATAATTCAAGGTTATCCGACAGGGACAAAAAAAGTCTCGACCTGGCCAAGCAAGAGATCAGAAGTATAGCGGAGGATTAATATATGGCTCTTTTCGAAGGATTGTCCGGAAAGCTTCAGGAAACGTTAAACAAGTTCCGCGGCAAGGGAAGGGTTACCGAAAAAGACGTCAAGGACATGATGCGTGAGATAAAGCTTGCGCTGCTTGAGGCCGACGTCAATTTCAAGGTGGTTAAGGACTTTATAAACAAGGTTTCGGAGAGGGCAGTCGGACAGGATGTACTCGAAAGCCTCACTCCGGGCCAGCAGGTAATCAAGATTGTTAATGAAGAGCTTATCGAACTGATGGGCAGGGAGCCCGCAAAACTCACTTACGCGAATAAACCGCCGACGGTCTACATGATGGTCGGTCTCCAGGGCTCGGGCAAAACGACAACCTCCGGCAAGCTGGCAAGTCTCCTCAGAAAACAGGGTAAAAGCCCGCTGCTCGTCGCATGCGACGTCTACAGGCCTGCTGCGGTTAAGCAGCTGCAAGTCGTTGGGGGCCAGTTGAATGTCCCGGTTTTCGCAATAGAAGGAAATACGGATCCCGTTTACATCGCAAAAAAAGCTCTCGAGCATGCAAACCAGAAGCTGTACGACCTTGTAATCATAGATACTGCCGGAAGGCTCCACATCAACGAGGAGCTGATGGATGAGCTCGACAGGATCAAGAATAACGTTCACCCGCAGGAAATACTGCTCGTCATTGATTCAATGACCGGCCAGGATGCGGTAAATGTCGCAGAGAGCTTCAATGAGAAGCTTGGCGTCAACGGACTTATTCTTACAAAGCTAGACGGCGATACAAGGGGCGGCGCGGCGCTTTCGGTAAAAGCGGTTACGGGAAAACCGATAAAGTTTGCCGGAATGGGCGAAAAGCTGAGCGATCTCGAACCGTTTTTCCCGGACAGAATGGCGTCGAGGATACTGGGCATGGGAGACGTACTGAGCCTCATAGAAAAGGCGCAGGAGGCTTTCGACGAAAAGAAGGCCCTGGAAATGGAAAAGAAGCTCAGATCCCAACAGTTCACGCTTGACGATTTTCTCGACCAGATGCAGCAGGTAAAGAAAATGGGGCCTCTGAACCAGGTGCTCGGAATGCTTCCTGGCATGAACACAAAGGCGCTTCAGAACGTTGAAGTCGATGAGAAAAAAATGGGCCATGTCGAAGCGATAATCAAGTCGATGACTGCTAAAGAGCGTCGCGACCCTGGAATATTGAACGGAAGCCGCAGAAAAAGGATCGCAGCCGGCAGCGGCACTACTGTCCAGGAAGTGAACAGCCTCCTGAAGCAGTTCGAAGAAATGAAGAAAATGATGAAAATGGTTTCTGATATGGGCAGAAAAGGCGGCAAAGGCCTCGGAAAAATGCGGTTGCCGTTCTAAACGCTACAATACAAATACTGAGAGGAGGTGACACACATGGCAGTTAAGATCAGACTTAAAAGAATCGGCGCAAAAAAGAATCCTTTTTACAGGGTGGTAGTTGCAGATTCGAGATATCCGCGCGACGGTAGGTTTATCGAGGAACTGGGTACTTACAATCCGTTGGCTGATCCCGCAGAAGTGAAAATCGACAATGAAAAGGCGGCACAGTGGATCAAAAACGGCGCACAGCCTACGGATACGGTAAAGGCTCTGCTGAAAAAGAACGGTGTTATTCAGTAATTCTGGAGAAGCACTGTTTTACCCTGCTATGCAAGGGAGGTAGTTTAATATGAAAGAACTTCTTGAAACTATCGCAAAATCTCTTGTTGATTATCCTGATGAAGTAACCATCAACGAAGTGGAAAGCGATAAGACCATTGTCCTCGAATTGAGAGTTGCCAAAGAGGATATGGGTAAGGTAATAGGCAAACAGGGAAGAATTGCGAAAGCAATCAGAACTGTAATAAAAGCTGCAGCTATCAAGGAAAATGTGAGAGTTGTAGTGGAGATCGTACAGTAAAAGGTGTTTTTGCAACACCTTTTACTTGTTTAATTAAACTTATTATGTTGGAGCTAGCTTATGCATGAGTATCTGCAGATAGGAAAAATCGTGAATATACACGGAGTACACGGCGAAGTCAAGCTTATACCGCTGACCGACGATCCCAGAAGGTTTGAAGACCTTGAATGGGTGTTTGTTGAAAAGGGTGGTTCCATGGTCAGACACGATATACTTGGAGTTAAATACGTAAAAAATTCTGTCGTACTTAAATTGTCCGGCATCGATACCGTTGAAACAGCGGAAAAATACAGGGACAGCTTTGTTCTGGTCGACAGGGAGCATGCAGTCAGGCTACCGGAGGATGCATATTTTATATGTGACTTGCTTGGCTTGAGCGTTTTCGATGAGAAAGGAACGCTTCTGGGCAAGGTGGACTATGTGCTCCAAACAGGCAGCAACGACGTCTATCAGGTGAAAGACGAGGCAGGGAAGGAGATACTGATACCTGCGTTGAAAAGTGTGGTGCGCGGTATCTCGATCGAAAATCAGAGGATTGACGTAACGCTTCCGAAAGGATTGTTAGATGATGAAGTTTGATATTCTAACCATTTTCCCCGCAATATTCGACGCGGTGCTTGGAAGCAGTATAATAGGGCGCGCGCAGGAAAATGGCATAATCTCGGTAAAAGCGCACAACATACGCGATTTCACTTTGGACAAGCATAAAAAGACCGACGATTACCCATACGGCGGCGGAAATGGATTGGTCATGTTTGCGCAGCCCATCTATGACGCTTATAAGTCTATTACTGAAAATCTCGATTACAAGCCTCACTTTATATATATGAGCCCGCAGGGGAAGCTCCTGGATCAGCAACTTGTCGAGAAGCTTGCGGAAAACGAACACATCGTACTACTGTGCGGACATTACGAAGGCGTCGATGAAAGGATCCTCGAGGAGCTTGTCGACGAGGAGATTTCGATAGGAGATTATGTACTTACCGGAGGAGAGATACCTGCAATGGTACTCATAGACGCAGTCAGCAGAGCAATACCGGGAGTTCTGTCGAACGAAGAATCCTACGGCGATGAATCGCATAAGGACGGCGTGCTTGAATATCCGCAGTATACCCGTCCGTATGAATTCATGGGCAGAAAAGTGCCAGACATACTGCTGTCAGGACATCATGCCAACATTAACGCCTGGAGAAGATTACAGGCGTTGAAACGCACAAAAGCAAAGCGCCCGGATCTGTTTGAAAAGCTTGAACTGACAGCCGCTGATAAAAAGCTGCTGGCCAGGGACGCCGAGGAAGAGAATAAACCTGAATAGGCGGGATGAAAATTTTGTTCAATTCCGCCTTTCAGCAGCGAATTCAAATATCCACGACCGGCTGGACGCAATGCCGGTCATTGACCGGACGAACATAATCGTAAATAGACCAAATTTACTATGAAAAAAATGATTCCAGCATCCCACTGATTTCGGGATTCATATACTACATATCAAGTCTCATATCCATGCTATCATATATTTAGGGAATATAACGCTGCGTGGTATGTGAGGTGAGACATAGTTGCCTGCGACCGAACTCCGGCCCTATCCGGTACCTGAATGGTATTGCATGGAGAGGGAAACCGAAAAGACGATTCAAAAACTGAAAACTATCAAAGAACTGGATTATTATCTGCAGAACTCCGACGAATTCATACGCAGGCTTGCCATACTGCGCCTTCGGGAGCTCGCCCCCAAGGAAGCTGTTTATACCTTGAAGGACCTACATGACAACCCTGCCGAAACACCGGGGAACAAGTATATATGTGGATGGACTATTAAATCCCTACTTAAAGGCAGGAATGACTTTCTATTCATGGACAGTTATTATGGCTCAGAATCGAATGGCTCAGAGCGTTATGACGAGCTTTTTCCCGTAATTTCGGATAAAGCACCGGGAGCTGTGAATTTCAATTTCGGCTTAAGTACGTCATATTCAGCTTTTAACCTTGATAAAGAAGATGTTGTACTTGAACGCGACGTCTATTTCGAGTCCGGATTTGATTTCGGGCCGTGGCTGAAAGTCTTTGTAGCATCTGCTGCCTCGAACTTAAAAAATTCGATCTTGTCTGTTCCGGCGGTAACAGGCAGGCTTCTTAAAAATTTTATTACTAACTTATCTGAACGGAAGAAAGATAAGCAAATAAAAAGCCGTACGTCAACAGAGCCGGGAAAACTGCGGACCAAGTCGGCAAAACTGCAGACAAGGCAGAGTAAAATGCGGGCCAAGCAGAGAAAACTGTTGGCTAAACAGGGCAATCGTCATGCAATACCGGAAAGCCATACTCCAATCTCTGATAACCTTCGTGCCGGGCAGTATCCTCCCGCTGACAGTTATTACAGCCTGCGGAAAGCATTGTACAAAAAACAAAGTTTCTTTACCCATGTAAAGAAGGGGGCATTCCAATTGTTTTACGGCTTGTTTTTCCCAATCAGGTTCATCAGGCGGCACAAGCTAATTACATTTACAATGCTGTTTGCAGCATACCTGCTATTGGCAAATACCGATTATGGAAGGGCTTTAACTACCAAATACTTCAGATTGGACCTGAAAACAAGCCAGACTCTTGCGCTTCAAAAGCTGGAAGTATGCTCATCGTATCTTTCCGATAGTTTCAACAGGCTGATGGGAATGGATGAATGGAGCAAAAAGAGAAGCGTGCGGGAAGCAGACTCCGATCAAGCTTTAGCAAACAGTGATTCCGACAACCTACCCAAGGGTCCGATTTATACCGTTAGTGCAAAAAACGGATTGAATATAAGAGTTTCTCCAAATCCCGATTCAGATAAGATGGGAAATGTTCCGCTCGAATTCGGCAGCACGGTCGTGTTTCTTGAGAAACGGGAGAAGGATAAATCGGGGATCCTGTGGTACTACGTCAAGGCGGCAGATGGCAGGACAGGTTGGGTTTCATCGCGTTATCTGAAGGAAAAGGAAGGCTGAGATCAATGAGCACTGAGATCATGGAAAGACGAAAAGAATTCGCACTGGCGCTGCTGCGGGAGCTGGACAGGCTATATCTGCAGCTGGATAAGGCAGCGTCCGACGCCGAAAACACATCCGGAGACTTTTACGATCAGGCGTTTAGCGAGAGGAAGGAAGAACTCCAGTCCATAATCGAAAAATACCATGAAAACCTCGACAGAATCAGGGAAATAAATAAGGAGATAACAACCTCTATAAACTCATGGTACGAATTTATTAAAGACGAAAAGAAGTCGGCTCTGATAACCTTTCCTGTATCTTTTTTTATTAGAAAAAAGCGGCTTTATAAGAAAATATCATTATTGAACAGTGAAATAACCGGGATAACGATCGATAACCGTTTCGTGAAAGAAAAGCTGGCCGCGCTGGGACATCTTCTTGAGACCAGGGCTGAAAGCCTGGCACGGTCAGGCGAAAATTATATTGAATATGAAGATTTGCTTACTCAGCAGAATGTGATAGTTTCCGATTTGAAATATCTTTTGCCTACCATACCGGAAGTGTGTCCGGCGGATATAAGTGTTTCAGGTATCCGCAAAACAATGGAAGCCCTTGCCTCAGGTGAAGCAAAGGCTTCGAAAGTTTCATAGGCTTCATTAGCTTCAGGCTTCATGAGCTTTCAAGCTTCAAGCTTCAAGCTTCAAAAGCCAGAAGAGCCTGAAAAGCTTGAAATGCTTGAAATGCCTCGTAGACTTCTAAAGCACCTGAAGTATCAAGCTCTGAATTACTGTAACAAAAGTATTACTGCTACAAGTACCAGCGGTTCCTGTCCGATGTTTTCGATGGAATGCGAAGCTCCGTTGCCCGTGAGTATGGCGTCGCCGGCGGTAACTTCCTTTTCAGTTCCGTTATCGTTTACCAACCCTTTTCCACTTATTATGTAAAATATCTCTTCTTCAGCAAGGTGTTCGTGCAAGCCTATGGAACATCCCGAATTAATTGTGATCCTCGCACACAGTCTTGCCTTGCCGGTCAGTTCATCCTGCTTGAAAATATGAGTAATCTCGACGGTACCTTTTCCGCCGCGCATTTCATGCTTCAGTTCGCTGACCATTTCGTTTGCATTTTTAATCATATAATCACCCCGGAACAATTATATAAAATCTGCATATTGCCTACAATAACAAATAAATTTTTATTTAGCGTTTACAAGTCTATGATTACTATGATATAATATTTCGCGTGTGTAATACGGGCGGTCCGCTGATGCAAATACTGCGATCATGAACGTCTAGGCAAGGGAGGAGGAAACATAAATGGATATTATTAAAGCACTCGAACAGGAACAATTGAGAACGGATCTGCCGTCTCTCAGCATAGGCGATTACGTAAAAGTGCATCTGAAGGTCAAGGAAGGTACAAGAGAAAGAATTCAGATATTTGAGGGAACTATCATAGCCAAGAAAGGCGCAGGCCTCAAGGAAACTTTTACAGTAAGAAGGGTTTCATACGGAGTAGGAGTTGAAAGAATTCTTCCGGTTCATTCTCCTAAGATCGCCCAGATCGAAGTAGTCAGAAAAGGTAAGATCAGAAGGGCCAAGCTGTACTACCTGCGTGAAAGGGTCGGCAAGGCATCCAAAGTCAAAGAAAAACTTGAAGCTAAGGATTAATAATGAGTATAAAGGGGACCTGATGGTCCCTTTTGTATTTTTGAAAAAGGGATACGTGATATGAACATACAATGGTTTCCGGGACATATGGCCAAAACAAGGCGGCTTCTGGTCGAGAATCTCAAACTCGTGGACGTGGTAGTAGAGCTGCTCGACGCAAGGATCCCTTCCAGCAGCAAAAATCCTGAGATAGATTCGATAGTACATAACAAACCCAGGCTGGTAGTCCTTAACAAGTCTGATATGGCTGACGAGGAAGTATCGAAGGAATGGGCCAAATGGTACAAAAGCAGGGGCATAGGCGTGATCTTTGCAGACTCGGTAAAGGGCAAGGGTTTAAACCAGCTTAAGGATTCTCTGAAAGTCATTATGAAAGACAGGTTCGCAAGGGACAGGGATAAGGGCAGGATATTCAGGCCGGTCAGGACTATGATCGTCGGCATTCCGAACGTCGGTAAGTCGACCTTTATAAATAAGATCGCAGGCAAGTCCGTTGCGGTGACGGGCGACAAGCCGGGCGTTACGCGAGGCAAACAGTGGATCAGGCTGAATCCGGAGATCGAAATGCTCGACACTCCCGGAATTCTCTGGCCGAAATTTGACGATCAGGATACCGCTCTCAATCTGGCATTCACAGGAGCAATAAAGGATGATATCATGGATGTGGTGGAAGTAGCGTCCGCTTTGGCAGAAAAGCTTTCCACAATATATCCCGCGTTCTTTGCACAGCGATACAAGCTTCAGGAAACGAACGGCTTAAAAGGTTACAAGCTGCTGGAGGCTGCCGGCAGGAACAGGGGATGCCTGGTGCCGGGAGGAGAGGTGGACCTTCGAAGGATCGCCATTATAATGCTGGATGAATTCAGAGGCGGAAAGATAGGCAGAATCACACTTGAAAAACCGCAATGGGTCGAGGTGGGGTATAAAAATGGAGAAAAAGATGGGCAGGGAAAGCAAGGCTGAGATCGCCGATAAAGCCGGGAACATCGATTTATCCGGGAGCATTGATAAAGCTAAGAAGGCAGAGAAGGCGGGGAAGGCCGGAAAGACCATGAAAGCCGATAAGGCAGAGAAAGCCCTGATTGCCCGGGAAAAGGAAATGGGACGCCTGAGAGCGATGAGCATATACGAAGCAGAAGCATATAACAGCGGTTACAGACTCGTAGCCGGTATCGACGAGGCAGGGCGCGGTCCGCTTGCGGGACCTGTAGTCGCCGCTTGCGTCATGCTTCCCGAAGGCTGTCTGATAGAAGGTGTCAACGACTCAAAGAAACTCAGTGCAGCACAAAGGGAAAAACTTTATGACATAATCATTGAAAAAGCTGTTTCCTTTGGAGTCGGGATAATAGATGAAAAATGCATAGATGATATAAACATATTGAATGCAACGAAGCTTGCCATGAAACAGGCTGTCGAACAGTTGAAACCAAAGCCGGACATGCTTCTGATAGACGCAGTCAGGCTTGAAGATGTCAATATACCTCAAAAGCCGATAATCAAAGGCGACGCGCTGAGCATTTCCATCGCCGCGGCATCGATCATCGCAAAAGTCACAAGGGACCGTATGTTGGACGAAGCCGACAGCGTTTATCCACTTTATGGCTTCAAAAAGCACAAGGGCTACGGAACAGAGGAGCATATAAAAGCTATAAAAAAATACGGGCTTTGTCCGATACATAGAATAAGCTTTACAAAAAATTTCACCGTATAATCTGGAGCCTCGTATGCGAATAGACGGAGCATCAAAAAGCAGTGCCGCTGTTAATGCCAATGTCGGCGATCTTATGAGCCGGCTCGACGCAGGTGATGTGATAAGGGCGAAAGTCCTGGAGATTACATCTGACGAAGCCGTTCTGAGGCTTTTTGACGGCACCGTGATGAAGGCGAAGCTTGCTGAAAAGCTCGACGCAAAAGCTGGACAGACCATAACGCTGAGCGTTGCCTCAAAGTCAGAAGGTACACTTATTCTTGAAACAGTAAAGGATATGAACGGCAGGCTCCATATAAAGCCCGACATCCTTAAAAATATCCTTGAAGCATTAAATCTCAAGACTGACAATAAAAATATGCAAGTAGCCGCCGAACTGATGAAAGCAGGAGAGCCTGTGACCAGGGCTTCGATTGGCAAGGCTTTAAAGCTGATGGATACATTAAATGATCTGACAGCTGAAAAAGCCGTTTTTCTTTCGTCCAAAAACATCGACGGCAATCAGCTTGATTCCGACCTTACCAATAAACTCCTGAACGGCGAACTGAAACTCGGCAAGCTGCTCGTAGAACTGCAGAATGCAATCGAACAAGCTCCCGGCAATACCTCGGATGGCTCGGCTGCCTCGAAAAACGGCGGTAGTGTGCAGCAGGATTTACAGAGCAGATCCGCCGGCTCTTCAGGGACAAATAGCGTACAGGTATCAGGCGAGGCGTCAGGGAAAATTCTGAGCCAGTTATCAGGCCAGACTTCAGGCCAGGCATCAATTCAGTCATCAGCACAAGCTTCAGGTTCATCTTCCGCCCATACCGATTCTGACGGAAATCCGATTGTTATACTGTCAGACGGGCAATCACCGGATGCCGATATAAAATCACAAACACAACCAACCTCAACCAATGGCGGTAAAGCTGGGATGAATGCACCTAATGCAGCATCAGACCGGTTTGCTGACGCCGTAAATTCACGGGCAGGCAATGTGGGACCCGGTCCCGGGCAGAATGACAGTGAAGCGCTTTTGGGCACACCGTCATACAATTTACACGGAAATAACACATCGGACAGCGATATCTCCGCAGGTTCTACGGGGAAACTTGCTGCAGCCGGAAAAGCTGATCATACCGGAGCCGCAGGAAACAAAACAGTAAACATTACATCCGCCGAAAGTATCGATATCGTATCTCCTGAAAACGTTTCCCTGAAAGCGTCGGTTAACGGCCGCAATACGGCCGCCGGCGTTACGTCTTCGGATGAAGCTGACGACCGTCAGACGGGAGTCAGATCAGCCTCCGACGCTTTTTCAAAAATGAATGAAGCAATCAACGGAGTATTTGTCGGCTCCGATTCGGATAAGCTCGCGCCGGAGCTTGAGGTCGACAAGCTGTACAAGGACCTTGACACAAGGGCCGACGCCGTAAAGGCGGCAGTGCATGCGGCAGAGCTGCTGGGAACGAAGGCCGATATCATTTCCAACGCGGCAAATATGCTCAGTGATACCATAAGGCTTATCGATCAGCTCAACACTGGCGGACTTTCCTATTATCAAATTCCTGTCAAAATATCGAACAGCAACACGACTGCCGAGCTGTACATAATGAAAAAGCAGAAGAACAAAAAGCAGATCGATCCGCAGAATACCGTTATGTTCATATCTTTGGATACCGAAAACCTCGGGCGCGTCGAAACTCTTATCGACGTAAAGGGCAAAAACATCGGCATACAATTGAGGACTGAAAAGCAGAAAATAAACGATTATATCAAGGAATATACGAAGGAGCTGTACAACGGTTTTTCAGAACTCGGATACAAACTGACCGGCGTCAGGTTCAAAGTGATAGATGAACCTGCAACACCCATAAAACAGGAAAGGCTTCTGAAGGAAATGGAACAGGGATATATGGGCAGGGTGGATTTCCGTGTTTAGCTCGGTTTAACTCGGGTTTAGCTATTGAAGATTATGCCGCAGGGGGCAGGTGCTGAAATATGGACAGAAAAAAAATGAAGGAGGCGGCTGCGCTCAGGTATGACCCTGAAAAGGGGGGCGCTCCCGAGATAGTTGCGCTTGGAAAAGGCGAAGTCGCAGAAAGGATCGTACAAAAAGCGAAGGAAAACGACGTGCCTTTGTATGAGGACGCAAAGCTTGCCCATAATCTGAATTACCTGCATGTGGGCGACGAAATACCCCGGGAGCTGTACGAGGTCATTGCACAGATCCTGGTATTCGTAAACGGCCTTGATGATTCATACGGCAGACTTCCTGCAAGAGGAGAAAGCAATGAATAAAAGAGAATTCGGCGGAATGGGTGAACAGCTGGCTGCCGATTACCTGGCCGGGATCGGCTTCAGTATACTTGAAAGGAATTTCAGGTCCGGCAGGTTCGGCGAAGTAGACATCATTGCGGCTGAAAAAGAATATATTTGCTTTATCGAGGTCAAGACAAGAACCGGCGACCTGTTCGGCACACCGGCCGAAGCCGTGGGTCCTTCCAAAAGGCAGAAAATACGCTCTCTCGCATGGTCTTATCTCAAATACAGGAACCTTGGAGAACAAAATATGCGCTTTGACATAGTGGAAGTCAAGGGTAAAAACATAGATGACAAATTCGTACTGCAAAACATAAATCTTATAAGGAGTGCTTTCTGATGCTTATAGCTGACGCCCATTGCGATACGGCGCTATCCGTACAGGAGTCCGGCGCCGATTTTTATGAAAATAATTTTCAACTGAATCTTAAAAAGCTTTGTGATACACGCGACCGGCTTCAATTCTTCGCTGCCTTCGCATATCCCGCGCAGTTCAGGAACAATGAACTGACTAAAGTATTATCTATTATCGACCAGGTTTACCTGGCCGAAGAAAAGTACCCCGATAAAATCAAGGTATGTCTTGCTTCGGGGGACATCGACAAGGCGGTCTTGGAAGGAAAGGTTGCCGCTCTGCTCTCGATAGAAGGCGGAGAGTGCCTGAACGGTGAATTATCCGTCCTAAGGCAATTATACAGGCTCGGGGTCAGAAGCATGCTGCTGGCGTGGAACCACAGAAACCTCCTGGCCGACGGCGCCGAAGAGATCAACGGCGGAGGACTTTCCGAATTCGGTCGGCAGGTCGTATCCGAAATGGAACGTATCGGCATGCTTGTAGACGTTTCGCACCTTTGCGAAGCCAGCTTCAACGATGTCATGGCGCTTGTCTCGAAGCCCGTCATCGCATCACACTCAAACGCCCGGGCCGTTTGCGACCACCCAAGGAACCTGAGAGATCCGCAGTTACTGGCAATAAAGAACAACGGAGGAGTAATAGGCGTAAACTTTTATACGCACTTCCTTAATAACTCTCCGAAAGCTACAATGGACGATGTCATAAAACATATCGAATATATATGTTCGGTAGTCGGAGAGGACCATATCGGCATAGGCGCCGATTACGACGGTATCGAATCGGCGCCGGACGGACTTGAAAGCGCACACCTGCTCCCGGCGCTTTTTGAACAGTTAGCCCGGCTCAATTACAGCCAGAGCTTCATTGAAAAGTTTGCGGGTATGAATTTAATGAGAGTGCTGAGGCAGGTTCTGAAATAACACCACGCCTTATTTCTAACATATCTTGAACACAATTTTATTACAAAATGAATAATGCGGGTCTGTTTCCTGCATTATTTTTTTATTCTTGAATTTAATATAATTTGTTTTGAAATTTTAGCACTCATGACTTGCAAAACAGATATAAATATATTAAAATAACAACAACGTAGTCAAAATGGGGGTTGCTTTGATGATAGATTTTATCAAGCTCAGCAGGGAAGAGCTCAATGAAAGGCTCGTTTCCTTAAATAAAAAATATGCAGGTTTTGTATCTGAAAATTTAAAACTGGATATGTCCAGGGGAAGGCCCGGAGCGGATCAATTGGATTTATCCATGGAGATGCTTGCATTTCCAGGACCTGAAGATATCTGCAAGCTCTCCAACGGTATGGACGCGCGCAATTACGGACTGACGGACGGCATTCCCGAGGCAAAAGAGCTTTTCGCTCAGATGCTCGAAGTAAGTCCCAAAGAGATCATACTAGGCGGCAATTCAAGTCTCAGCATGATGTATGACGCCATAGACAGGGCTATGAATTTCGGCGTTTGCGACAGCAAAACACCGTGGAACAAGCTGCCCAAGGTCAGGTTTATCTGCCCCAGTCCGGGATATGACAGACATTTTGCGATAACCGAGCTCTTCGGTATCGAAATGATAACCGTTGATATGAAAAATGACGGACCTGACATGGACGCAGTCGAAAAGCTGGCGGCAAGCGACGAATCCGTCAAGGGTATCTGGTGTACTCCGAAATACAGCAATCCCGACGGTATAACCTATTCGGATGAGGTCGTCGACAGGCTCGCTTCAATGAAGACCGCGGCGAACGACTTCAGGATCTTCTGGGATAACGCCTATATAGTGCATCATCTTACGGATCACCCGGATCACCTGAAGAATATTATGGAAGCCTGCAAGAATGCCGGAAATCCGGAAAGAGTTTTCATTTTTGCATCCACCTCGAAGATCACTTTCCCAGGCGCCGGTATTGCAATGATGGCGGCCAGTGAGAAAAATCTGGCGCAGATCCGTAAGCTGCTGGCCATAAAAACCATCGGTCCGGATAAGCTCAACCAGTTGAGACATGTTCATTTCCTGAAGAATTTGGACGGCATAAATGCCCAGATGCAAAGGCAGGCCGCAATACTAAGGCCCAAATTCGGTATGGTGCTCGATCTGCTTGAAGCAGAACTCGGGGGCAAGAACATAGCGACCTGGAACAAACCGAACGGAGGCTATTTCATCAGCTTCAACACGATGCCCGGATGCGCTTCTGCAACAATAAAAATGGCTGCAGACGCAGGTGTGGTACTCACTCCGGCGGGTTCGACATACCCTTACGGAAAGGATCCCCAGGACAGAAACATAAGGATCGCACCGACGCTGCCTCCGCTTACCGAACTGAAAACGGCCATGGAACTGCTTTGTACCTGTGTTCAGATAGTATCAATCAAAAAGCTGCTGCAATAAACACTTGCATCAGTGGTTTGGTAATATTATAATCTTTCTGGGTGATACATCCTTCGGGATGATACCAAACTTCATATTTATAAGTATCTGGCGGGATTGCACAAATCCCGCGCTTTTTTTATCGGGCTTTTCGGGAAAGAATAAAGTAGATTTTTAAGGACATGAAAGATATAATAACAATGTGCAAACAGAAGTCGATACCGGAGGTGCTGTAGTTGAGAAATACTTATGAAAGCCCTTTTAACGCAAGATACGCAAGCAACGAAATGCAGGAGCTGTTCTCACCGGACAGGAAGTTCCGGACATGGAGAAGGCTCTGGATAGCGCTTGCAGAGGCCGAAAAGGAGCTTGGACTCAATATTACCGATGAACAGCTCGAAGAGCTGCGTCAGTTCAAAGACGATATCAATTACGAAACTGCGGAACAAAAGGAAAAAGAAGTGCGGCATGACGTAATGGCGCATGTGCATGCATATGGCGAACAGTGTCCCAAAGCCAGGGGCATAATACACCTCGGGGCGACTTCGTGCTACGTGGGGGACAATACTGACCTCATTATAATGCATGACGCGCTGGAATTGATCAGACAGAAGCTCGTGGCCGCCATTGAAAAGCTTTCGGATTTCTCATTGAAATACAGGAGTCTGCCAACGCTCGGGTTTACGCATTTCCAGCCGGCGCAGCTCGTAACGGTGGGTAAGAGGGCATGTCTCTGGCTGCAGGATCTTCTCATCGATCTCGACGACGTCGAATACATACTTTCAAATATGAAATTGCTCGGAAGCAAAGGTACCACTGGAACACAGGCCAGCTTTATGGACCTTTTCGATAACGACAGTGAGAAAGTCAGAAAGCTGGATAAACTGATTGCCGAAAAAATGGGCTTTGACAGCGTTTACCCGGTTTCCGGCCAAACATATACAAGAAAGCAGGACAGCAGGGTCTTGAACGTACTTGCCGGAATCGCGCAGAGCGGGAGCAAGTTCAGTTACGACATGCGCCTTCTGCAAAGCATGAAGGAACTCGAGGAGCCTTTTGAGGAAAAACAGATAGGTTCTTCCGCGATGGCGTACAAGAGAAACCCCATGCGCGCCGAACGCATAGACTCTCTGGCCAGATACGTTATAGTTGATGCGCTCAACCCGGCAATAACCGCCGCGACACAATGGTTCGAACGTACGCTCGACGACTCGGCAAACAAGCGTATCAGCGTACCCGAAGCCTTCCTCGCCGTCGACGCGATACTGAACATATATATCAACATAGCTGGCGGGCTCGTAGTCTATCCGAAGGTTATCGAAAAGCACGTGCTTGACGAACTCCCATTCATGGCGACCGAAAACATAATGATGGAAGCCGTTAAAAGGGGAGGGGACAGGCAGGAGCTGCATGAAAGGATCCGCGTGCATTCGATGGAAGCCGGCAAACAGGTCAAGGTCTACGGTCTGAAGAACGACCTCGTGGACCGCATAGCAGGCGACCCGATGTTCGGCTTGAGCAGGGAAGAGATATTGAACGTTATGGAGCCATCGAATTACATTGGGCGTGCCGCGGAACAAGTAACCGAGTTTATTGAAAATGAAGTTGATCCGAGAATAAAGAATGCCAAAACAGGCGAAGTGCACGTAGAACTGAAGGTATGACAATATAAAGAATTACGGAACTTGAATGAGCAGGTTCGGCGGAGGTTGATAACAGCCTTTCGAGCCTGCTTTTTTACGGCTTTTAAATTTTTCCTTTGTAAAATTTGCCGAAAATAATGTTGTAAAATTATATAGAATTATGTTGAATTGCACAATCTTATCATATAGAATTAGTAATGATGTAATTATGTGCTGCTATGTTTACTAAATATGCGGAGGTTTCGAAGTGATCAATAAATACAGCAACGTGCCTTTATATAGCCAGCTTAAGCATCTGATCATAGAAATGATAGAATCGGGGGAATTCCCCGAGGAATCCAAAATACCTTCCGAACAGGAGCTTTGCGATCAATACGACATAAGCCGTCCAACAGTGCGTCAGGCTATAAGCGAGTTGACGAACAACGGTTATCTTTACAAGGAAAAAGGGAAGGGGACCTTTGTCGCCAAGGCAAAGACCAAAGTAGACATTAAAAACTTCAGCGGCTTTACAGATTCGATTCTGGACAGCCAGGATCCAGGTCAGCACAACATATTGTCAATACATGCTATCAAGCTTGGTGACACACCCTGTCTTGAAAATGTATTCGGTTCACAGGGACGCGCCCAGGATACAGCATTCGCGGAAGTTAAATTCATAACTACGGAAAGAAACAGTACTTTATCATATAATGTATCGTACATACCGCTTCAACTGTTTCCTGAAATAATTGAAGACATTAAGGCTAAAAAGCCATCATATGACATACTCAGGGGAAAGTATCCGCTACTGCCCGTAAAAACGCGGAGCACGCTTGAGGTAGTATATACGGACCAGTCGGAAGCACAATACCTGCAAGTTCAAACAGGGCATCCGCTCATCCGGATCGAAAATCTACTCTATTCCAAAAGCGGCCAGCTTGTCGAGTATGTTGTCGCAAAATACCGCGCGGACAAGAGCCAGCTGGTGTTTGAAAACAGCAAATAGTTTTAACTTTTTATTAATAAATATTGTGATATAATAGGAAACGGGACGTACCAGTAATTGCCAACATTACGGAGAACGTCCCGTTTTGAACGTCCAAAACAAAAGAAACGGGTGAGAATAATGAATTATATGTTTGCCTTTGCGTCCGCTTTTGCATGCGTATATTTACTGATACCTCCGCTTAGGAAGCTGGCGCTGAAGATAGGCTTTGTAGACCGGCCCACCGAGAGGAAGATACATAAGGAACCCACCCCGCATCTGGCGAGCATAGGTATATTTACGGGCTTTGTAGCAAACTATGTTATTTTTTCAGGCGGTTTCACCAAAAGGAACATCGGTATAATCTTCGGTTGCATACTGGTACTGGGCATAGGCATAGTCGATGACTGGTATAAGACCCATGGCCTTGATTTTCCGGCTTTTCCGAAGTTCCTCGTACAATCGTCGGCAGCTGTAATTGCGTATTTTTCGGGCGTAGTTTTCACAGGCTTTTCAAACCCGCTAGATCATACATACATAACGCTTCCTGTACCTCTGCAATTTATACTTACCGTAACCTGGCTATTTGGCGTAATTACAGTGATCAATTTCTCAGACGGTCTGGACGGTCTGGCGGGCAGCCTGTCGACCATATCCGCCGTGACGCTGTTCGTTGCCGCTCTCGCGAAAAACCAGCCCAAATCTGCGTTGATGGCGATAATACTTGTGGGTGTTGCACTCGGGTACCTCAAATATAACAGGCCTCCGGCAAAAATATTCATGGGCGACGCCGGCGCCGGCCTTATTGGATTCATCCTCGGTATCATTGCGCTGGACGGCGCGTTCAAGCAGGCCACGGTGCTGTCTCTTTTCGTTCCTATACTGGCGCTGGGCGTCCCGATACTGGATAATATATTTGTCGTTTTAAAAAGGCTTCGGCAGGGAAAGCCTATTTACAAGGCTGACAGGAGCCAGGCGCACTACAGGCTGATTTCGGCGGGAATGAACCCCAAACAGGCCGTGACGTTCCTATGCCTGGTCAATATATGTCTGAGCCTTACATCTATAATAATAGTGTTGCTTAAAGTATAACTTAGATTTGATCGGAGCTTGATTTACATGGACAATAATTTTTTCAAAGGTTTTACGCCTGCCGCACTGCAGTTTTTGATGGAATTGCAGTTCAACAATAATAAAGCCTGGCTCGAAGAGAACAAGCAGAGATATCTGAATGATGTCGCCGAACCTTTCAAACTGCTCGTAAAAGAGCTGACCCCTTTTATGCTTTCCATAGATCCCGGCCTCGAAACGAGGCCCGAGTTAGGCAAGACAATATCGAGGATATATAGAGATACCAGATTTTCAAAGGATAAAACACCCTACAAGACCTCTGTCTGGATCACATTCAGACGGGTAGGGAGGGACTGGCTCTATGATCCCGCCTTCTTCTTTGAAGTGACTCCCGACGTGTACCGTTACGGAATGGGCTTTTATACGGCAACAAAGCCCACGCTCGACCGCCTGAGGGAGTTGATCGACGATAATGATCCCGGGTTTGCCGAAATTAAGGCACTGTACGAAAATCAGGAACTGTTTGTAATGGAGGGAGAGAAATATAAAAAATTCTTTGCCGGTACAAAGCCCGAAGATCTGCTGGACTGGTACCAGAGGAAAAACATTTATTACATGTGTACCAAAAAGCCCGATAAGCTTCTTTTCAGCCCGAAACTCACCGATGCCGTAAAGGATTGCTTCCAGAAGCTCGTACCCTTTTACAGGTTCCTCTGGCGGATTAAATCGGAAGGCGAGGCAAAGGAACAAACAAATAAGTAAAATGCTCGTATATATATTCAAATCTAAAATTACCTGTAAAAGAATTGGAGAAGTATTATGGGAAAGCTGAAAAATGAATTCTTTACGGACAAGGAAATCATATTCATGGGGTATTCGAGCCGCAACCCTCAATTCAGCGGTTCTATCTACAAAGCAATGACAAACGCCGGTTACAAGGTCTACCCTGTAAACACCAAACAAGGCGGCAAATATGACATAAAGGTTTACAACAGCCTGAGCGAATTGCCTAAAATCCCATCCACCGCGTATGTCCTGATGAGTAACAAAAACGCCGGAGAAGCTGTGAAACAGTTGAAAAACAGCGGCGTTAAAAAGATTCTATTCCATATTGGAAAAACTGCAGACAAAGCTCTGTTGGACGAATGCGCCGCGGCCGACATCGAAACGGCAGTAGCCTGCCCGATGATGATATTCGGCTCCGGTCTTCATAAATTGCATGCATTCTTTGCGGGAGTAAAATAACAGGAGCATTGCCAAATGAATAATTCGTATCCTTTGATTCGTGTCCGCTGGTCCAATGAACATATAATGGCGGCTTTGTTTCTCGTGCTGCTGCTATACATGCTGCCTTTCTGGATCGGCAATCCGGGCGGTATTGTGGAATTTTTGGCAGTACTCGCTTTTTCTCTGCTGCTAGACACCGTTTGCGCTTTTCTTAGATATAAAAGACCGGTATGTTCAGTGTCCGCCGCTGTAACGGCGGGCATACTCCAGGTACTGACGCCCGGAGTCCCTCTTTGGGGAAGGCTGATCGGAGTTTTTGCCGCCATAATCCTGGGTAAACAGATATGGGGCGGTACGGGCAAAAACATTTTAAATCCGGCAATACTTGGATATTTTTTGACGTCGATGTTTTTTAGCGCAAGCGCTGTGAGCGTCGAAGCGACTTTTTTACTGATGCCCGCAATGATACTGTCCATTCCTTTCATACTATTCAGACCATATACCGCACTGGGTTATTTCGCAGGCGTTATAGCAACCTCCTGGATGAGCGGTATGCCGATATCTGTTACTAATGCCGCATTCTACGTGTTCCTGGGCAGTATAGTGCTTACGGACCCTGTAACTGTCACCCGTCTGAGGCTTCCGGGAATTGTTGGGGGATTTGCAGCCGCGCTGCTGCCTTTTTTCGCCCCGAACCGCATGATGTTCTTTTCCCTGGTTGTTTTGGTGTTCAATCTCTTTTCTTACCTGGCCGAAGAATATTCAGGCAGGCCTCGTGAGAAGCGCAGCTTTTCCGGTATTACCTTTAAGAGTCCATATAAAGGCGTCGATTATGCCAGCCCGGCAAAAGACCTTTCAGGTAACGGGAGGACCGGTATTTCAGAAGTATGCGCTGCAGCAGAGATTACAGGTGCAGATGCCATCATGGAACGCATAAAGCGTAATGAAGTCTACGGAACGGGTGGGGGAGCTTTCCCGACTGCCTTAAAAATGGCCGACGTTATTTCTTCCGACGCTGAAAAGAAATTCCTGGTAGTGAATGCCGCAGAGTGCGATCCGGGGTTGATCCATGATAAATGGATACTGAAAAACCGTCAGGAAGACGTATTTAAAGGGATTGAGCTTATCTCACGCTGTATAGACTTCGAAGAGAAATTCATTGCGGTCAAAGCCGGCCTTGAATTCAAATGCCCGGATGATATTAAAATATCCAGAGTAAAGGATTATTACCCTGCAGGTTATGAAATGTCATTGACAAAAAGTGTGCTCGGAATAGATGTTCCAGACGGTTCCATCCCATCGGGGCTGGGTATACTCGTTATCAATGTCCAGACGCTTCTAGCAGTCTACGAAGCAGTGTCAATGGATAAGAAAGCCGATAGCAAATATGTCACGGTATCCGACCTAAAAAACGCTACTGCTAAAACAGTGCGGGTCAATTTGGGCTCGCGTATTGCCGATACTATCGAGAGCGTCTATCCCGGCAGCTATCCGGTCTTTACAGGCGGGGGCATCATGCAGTCGCACATTGCCGAAGACGATGAACTGGTGGGTAAAAACACAAATTTCATAACAGTTTCGACAATGCCCAGGTATAAGGAGTCTCCTTTCTGTTCGAACTGCGGCGCTTGCAGGACAAATTGCCCCAAAGGCCTGACAGTCAATCGTATAGCTCAATTGACGGAGCTCGGAAAATTTGATGAAACAAAACGGTACCAGCCTGAGAAATGTATCAAGTGCGGTTTGTGCAGTTATGTCTGCCTTGCCGGCAAAAACCTGTCGGCCAGAGTTGCGGAGGCAAAGGAGAAAGTATTGCTATAATAATTTGTTAACTGGCAGACATAGCTTTTAAAGCGTTATAATCAGACTGTACACGATATCATGTACATGCGGCTTCCGGAGCCGACTCTTTTGTAGAAAGGAGTGGTCTTAGTTGAAGATTGAAAAGGAGGTGGCCATCGTCTGATGGCCGCCGGAAGAGGGGTTCGCCAGGCTTGATGGCCGGGCGGCCCCTTTTATTTTGATATATTCCGTTTATTGAATATTTAAATAATAGAAGTCTGCAATAGATTAATTGCAATAATATCAAATATACGAATGTAACTTTACCAAGGTGTCCGCCTTATCATAGGTTTACCTAAAACCGTTCATTTCTGACTTTTATTTTAATCCTGTCATTAACTATAATGAGAAAAGTATGAATAAAGTTACCATGTATAATTGACGAAAGAGAGTGATATTATGGAAAACGAAAGCGTACCTCCCTTATTGAGAACAGGCATCGCGTATAACCTAAAAAAAGGCATTGTGTCTGAAGTTGAGGACATCGAAGCCGAGTATGATTCTTTTGATACAATAACAGCCATCAAGGATGCGTTCGAAGCTGCCGGAACAGAAGTTATTCTATTGGAAGCAGACGCTGATTTCATCGATAAATTGCAGAGACAGCCTGTCGACATCGTTTTCAATATAGCGGAAGGTAAGTCCGGGCGGGGAAGAGAGGCTCAGGTTCCCGCCATACTGAGCTTTCTCGGCATACCTTATTCCGGTTCCGATGAAACGACATTATGCGTCGCACTGGATAAAGCATTGACAAAAAGATATCTTTCCACTTTCGGCATTAAAACGCCGTCATATCAGCTGATTAAGGATCCCTTTTTTACACTGGATCCATCGCTTGTTTTTCCGCTCATCGTAAAACCAAACTCTGAAGGCTCCAGCAAAGGAATTTCAGACCTTGCCATCGTCGACGACGTACGGCAGCTGCGTGAATTGATAGAAAAGAACTTCAGTATGTACGGTCAGACCATGCTGGTCGAGGAATATGTCAAAGGCCGTGAATTTACGGTGGGCGTCCTTGGTAACGGCAATAATATGAAGGTTTTCGAGCCGCTTGAGATATGCTACCTGAAAGAAGGCAGGGGAAACAGGATATACAGCTACAATGTCAAAAGGAATTTCAAAAAATATATAGAATATAGCTGTCCTCCGCTTCTTCCCGCCGAAACGATCAAAAAAATGAAGGAAATAACCGCGGAAATCTATAATGCTATGGAATGCAGGGATTTTTCAAGGATCGATTTCAGATTGTCGGAAGATGGACAGATCTACTTTATTGAAATCAATCCGCTTCCTGGACTGGCTCCAGGATACAGCGATTATCCGATGATGGCCGAATTCTGCGGAATGGATTATCAGACCCTGGTGCTAAGAGTATTGAACAGTGCTCTTGAAAGGCACGGACTGAATAAAGTCGCTTTGAATCGAGGCGGAGCTCTTTGAATGATTATAAAAATGTAAAGCAGTGGAGAAATGTATCTTGTGAGCAGTGGAATGACTGGAAATGGCAGGTCAGGAACAGGATCGCCTCCTGTGAACAATTAGCGGGAATAATACATTTAAAGGACAATGAGAAGGACGAAATCAACCGGTGCCTTGAGCGTTTCAGAATGGCCATCACGCCTTATTATGCTTCACTCATAGATCCGGACGACCCTGCAAGTCCTATCAGGAAGCAGTCCGTACCAACAATTGATGAACTGCAGGTAGACGAATGCGACATGGTCGACCCTCTCAGTGAAGAGAAATTCTCACCGGTAGAGGGGATAGTTCACCGCTATCCTGACCGCGTACTTTTCCTGCTTACCCACAAATGTTCGATGTATTGCAGGCACTGTACGAGGAGAAGGGTAGTGGGCTGCGAGGATTATTCCATAACAAGGGATAAGCTTGATAAAGCCATCAAGTATATAGAGAACACTCCCGAAGTAAGGGATGTGCTTCTATCCGGCGGCGATCCCTTCATTCTGTCTGATGATAAGATCGAGGAGATAATTCAGCGGCTGCGGAAAATTCAGCACGTCGAGATAATTCGTATAGGCACGCGTACTCCCGTTGTTTTGCCGATGCGCATAACCGACGAGCTTCTAGGCATGCTCAAAAAGTATCATCCCATTTGGATAAACACCCATTTCAACCATCCTGACGAAATAACTCCCGAAGCTGCCGCAGCCTGCGAACGTATTGCGGACGCCGGAATACCTCTAGGCAATCAAAGCGTCCTGCTGCACGGCGTAAATGATAATGCCGGAATTCTGAAGGATTTATTCAGGAAGCTTGTCAAAATAAGGGTAAGGCCCTATTACCTTTACCAGTGCGATGTTGCGCAGGGACTTGGACACTTCAGGACTCCCGTCACTCAAGGGATCGAGATAATGAAAAATATCAGAGGCTATATATCGGGCTACGCCGTACCGACATTTGTTATCGACGCACCCGGCGGGGGAGGGAAGACGCCTATAAATCCCGAATATCTGGTAAGTCTCGACGATAAGCAGGCAGTCCTGAGAAATTATCTGGGCGATATTTATAGTTATCCGAATCCTGTTCGTTGAAAATAATTAATTGCCGTAAAAACAAATTGCGCCGATTATCGTAATATTAGTTGAAGGCAATTATTATTTTCGGGGGTAGGATATGAATTTTATAGGAAACGTATTATGGCTGATACTGGGCGGTATTGCGATGTCGGTACTTTGGGCGGTATCCGGTATGCTGCTTTGCGTTACGATAATAGGCATACCGTTCGGAATACAATGCTTTAAAATTGCCGGATTCGTATTCTGGCCATTCGGCAGGGATATCGATCCTGGTAATTTCGGCGTCGGCGGTTTTATAATGAACATAATATGGCTTATTCTTTTCGGTTGGGAATTTGCTGTATCACACCTGGTGTTTGGTTTGCTGATGTGCGCGACCATAATCGGTATACCGTTCGGGCTGCAGCATTTCAAGCTCGCCAAGCTTGGGCTGATACCCTTCGGGGCGAGGATCTATCCGCTTTGAAGCATTGCCTGTTTACTTTAAACACCGGATTTGGTAGGCTAAGAGTGTGAAGTATAAAACAAGTTAAAAACTCAAAAGAGGATAGCATGGAAAAAGTTAAAACAAATGCAATGCGCGTGCTTGATAAAGCCGGACTCAAATACGATACACATACCTACGATGTCGTCGACGGGCAGATCGACGGAGTTTCCGTAGCCGGGAAGCTTGGTCAGCCCGTTGAAAAGGTCTACAAAACGCTGGTCACACAAGGTCACAGCAGGAATTATTTTGTTTTTGTCATACCTGTTGCGTGTGAACTGGATCTTAAGGCTGCTGCCAGATCAGTAGGCGAGAAGTCCGTTGAAATGATAAAGATAGCGGATATAAACAAGGTGACAGGTTATATCCGTGGCGGCTGTTCGCCGATAGGAATGAAGAAGGATTACGCCACAGTGCTCGACAGTTCCTGTGAGCAGCTGGACACGATGATCTTCAGCGCAGGCAAGATAGGACGTCAGATAGAAATGTCGCCGGCTGACCTGATAAGCTTGATAAAATGTAAAGTTGATAGTATATCAGTTAAATAACGAGACCTATCTCTTTGTATACATAAAATAATTATATGTAACTGTTTTATCACGGGGGCATATTATAAATCAGGAGAATTGATAAGGAGGCTTCACATATGCCTGATTTTCCTGATAATAAAGCTAATAAGCCTATGGTATCGCCCGAATCAATGGTCACTTATCCCTGCGGTATTCCGCTGCCAACATCGGTAATGCCGACAGCTATGATGCCAGCAGCTGGCAACGATCCGCCAATAATGCCTTTCGGTGGGTTCGATGGGGGCTTTGACGGTATGGTGCCGTTTGGTGAGTTTGGTGAGTTTGGAGATTTTGATCAATTTGGCAGGAGACATATTTTTCACCACCATATTCATCATCATCACCACTTTTTCCATCCATTTGGTCGGCCGTTTGGTTTTGGCCAACCGTTCGGCGGTCAGCCGTTTGGCTTCTAGCGAGCATATATGGCTTTGTGGATACAAGGCCATATACTACATAGAATCTCAAAGTTTTTTATGAGCGTTCAATACGCTCATTTTGGTTTATGGATAAATATTGGGTAGAGGAGCATTATTATCATACTTATAAGGAATTTATCGACTACAGCAGACCTTTTGAAAATTATAGATTACGCGAAATATAAATTTCGCGTAAAATGAGGGAGATAAAATCTAAATGTTTTAGGTTTAGCTATGATAGGATTTGTCAGATTACTGTCGGATTTCACAAAGATAACGTCTTTCCGATTACACAAATATATCTTCTTTCAAATTTCAATAGTTTTATTATCTTTAGATGCACTCTTTTTATTTGGAAAACTTAAATTTTCAAAAAAATTGATATTCATTGAATCTACCGATAGATACTTTACTTTGCATCTGTTTTAATTACGCAAATATAGATTGTCTTATCTTTACCAGTAAATGTTGTTATTTTATATCCTCGCAAATCTTTTCTTCCTATAAAGTACACAGAGCTTAATTTAGATACGTAACTCTCTTCAATAGTGAAAAAATACTTATTCTTTTCTTGTGTAAATGATATATCCTTTATTTCTACATCAGAGTATAATGTTTTACCATTAGGAGCTAGAAACATCTCTTGTATCGTCATTTTGTCCGGAGGATTATTTTCAAAATCCAAAGTAACTTTTTCCCCCATTTTTATATACTTTGGTTCTATCGCAGCTTTTTTATCAAATAAAGGTATAAAAAGATCCTTACCATCCTTTGAAAACTCTTTTAACTTAATAATATCAATTTTTTCCTGATCAATTGTTATTTCTGGTAATTTACTAGAGTTTGCACATCCACCAATGATAACATTAACCGTTATAAAAAATAAAATTAATATTCTTTTCACCATATACTCCAACACCAATTAGTATCATTTATTCTGTATAGAAGATGCAGATCGTCCATGCATTTTGGCAGCATCGCTATTGCATCAGGATAAACCGCAGCCGTAGGTATGAACAGTGCTTTTATTTCTTCAGGCTTCTTGCCGATGAGCTCAAGGTATATATTTTCTATGGCTTTATTCTCAAAGCCGGCTGAAGTCAATAAAATTTTCTAATCCTGCTCTTCCCTTTCAATCCACTATAAAAAGCTTGGCGCCTTTTTCGGTATACGAACGGTGGGGATTTGCTTCGTCCGCAACCTGATAGCTAACTCCCGGGGTCAGGTTGAATTTCCTTCCATCGCTCAGTTCAGTTACCAGCTCGCCTTCGAGCACCAGCAGCACATGTCCCTTGCTGCACCAGTGGTCCGCTAGATAACCTGGAGTATACTCAACTATCCGGACACGTATATTCCCCATTTCAAATGAGCGCCACCAGGCTTCTCCTGTTACTCCGGGGTGTTTTGTCGCCTCGATTTTACTCCAATCGACCGTATTGAACGGAACATCCTGAATCTTCATAACGTTTCTCCTCATCCGTATTCATATTTTTATATAAATTCGCAAGTTATCTGCATCATTGGGTACGTTTTGCTGTGTATACGACACCATTAATGGTATATTATGTAACCAAATTAGTCAAGTGAGCTGACACACATATATCCTACTCTCTGTACAGACAGCCCCACTCCCCCACATTCATCATCACTATTGCCTTTCTATATTTGCTTGCTGGAGGTCCGATATTCACCGGGAGTCACGCCTTCGTATTTCTTGAAGAACCTGACGTAGCTCAGGATATTGTTATAGCCCAGAGACGTCGATATTTCCTTGATCGTCATGCTGGTCGAACGCAAGAGGCGCTTGGATTCGTTGATCCTGAGACTGTTTATGTAGTTGATGATGTTTTCGCCCGTCTCGTTTCTGAATATTTTCCTTAAATATGAATAGCTGACGCAGGCGTATTCGGCCATTTTGTTCAGATCGATCTCCTGCTTGTAATTCTTGTGTATATACTCCAATGCGTACTCGAAGCTGTTTTTCGACTGGTCGCGTTTCCTCGCAAGATAATCGACTATCTCCGAATAAATGCCGATCAGCCAGACTTTCACGTCATCCATCGTCTCCTTGGTCGAAAGCTCGGTATAAATATTGTAGTTATTTCCGAAGATCATGCTGATGCTGCACTGTTCCTCCAGCAAATACTTGATCGTATTCCCGATCAGCTGGTTGAAAATATGGATAACGTTATCGTATTCTATTCCGTTGATGTCCTTTACATACTGTATCAGCTCCGCGATAACTTCCCTGATTCGTTCTTTCGTACCTGCGTTCAGAATATTCAGTATGTATTTTTCCTGGACAAACGGATAATAATAGGTGACGTTTTGTTTCTCACTATAGAAGTTGATGCTGCCATAACCGTTTATCAGCTTATAAAGGAGAGCCTCCTGCGCCTGGCCGAATGACCTGTTGATCCCCTCGACCGAGTCCTGGCAGCTGCCGATTCCGACAGAAATGGTATTATCGGTGATTTTGGCGGTTTCATTCCGGATTTGTGTGAAAATATCCATAAGAACCGGCATAGGCTCATCTTCCGGAGTTTGCTTATAATTGACGATCAAGGCGATCTTATTTTTTTCATAAGTCATACCGGCACATTTCAAATTGTCGTTGTTCAGGAGCTCTTCGGATATCTTGAGAATGAACATCCGCATATATTCGCGCTGTTCTTTGGAATACATGGCTTCAAAATCTGAAAATCTGTCTATGGCGATGACAGCGCATAAATACGCGGGGTGGACGAAATCGATCCCCGTCAGTTCTTTGTCGAGGAACTCCTCATTCTTGCCTGAAAGCAGGTTTAGAAGATAAATATTTTTATTGCTTTCCTTTCGTTCCGTTATAAGTGAAAGCCTTTCTCTGTCCTTTGACAGGTTCTCGTAAGCCTTTGCCAGGATGGCCATCTCACTGTCGCTGCTTGTAATGTCTATGCCTTTCTTTTCCCTTATGTCTCTAAGCAGATTATTAAGAGGATTGTATATCCTTTTGGAAATAAAATAAGACATCAATATCCCGGCAATGATCAGGGATATACAGATATAAATAACGTAGGTCCTGTTCCGGTTGAACTGTGATAACAGGCTGTCTGCCTGAAATACGCCAAGATAGACCCAATCGTTGTAGCCGGATTTATGATATGATATCAGCTGCCTTTCCCCATCGCTGCTTCTGAAAAGATAGCCTTCGTTTGAAGGGTTCAGGCTAATTTCCATGAAATAATCATCAAATGCTATGTTTTCCCCGATCACTGCTTCATTGTCATCCGAAACCACAAAGCCGTCCGAACTGACTATCTTTACGTGTCCGTTGTCCAACAGGCTTCCGTCGTTGACCATCTTCCTGATATAGGATTCATATATGTTGAAAACCATGACTCCCTTGACTGAGGTCGTATACGGTGTAAAAACATAGAAAAAGGTTATAACATTATTGGAGATTCCGAATTCCTCGTCCGAGTTCTTGGAAAGCTTTATAGTTCTGGTAGGCATCCAGTTCGTTAAGGTATTATTACTTTTGAAGTTTTCATATGCATTCATCCACGCAGTATCGGCAAAACGGCCTATATCCATGGTTCCCATATTTGAAGTCATGATAATGTCCGAATTGTCGATATACAGGTAAACCGAATGAAGCGACGCTATCGAGCCTGCCAGTTTATTAAGCTTTTTCTGGATATCGAGCAGTTTCACTATATCATCCGGATTTGAAGTCACTTCTTCATATTTGCCTATCCCGGTAAGACTATCCATTGCATCATCTGTTGTCAATTCAAGCGCACGCTGTGCCAGGCTGTCAGATGTCATAATCGTCAGTTTTTCCATGGCCTTTAATTTGCTTACGGCAGTTTTGCCGATCGCATCCACCGAATAATTGGTCATGCGATAGTTGATTATGCTTGAAATAATAATAACCGGTACAGTAATAAACAGTATAAGCAATATAAACAACTTGAAAAACAAGGATTTAATTCTCATAGTGTCCCTTAATTTAATCATATATTTTGTTATTATTTGTTTATCATAATTATACCAGTTAATATTGGAAAAACGAAGGACTTGATGTCCTTCGTTCTCCAATTAAACAATCAACAAGAGGGTATTTCTGTTGTTTGTTTTTAGCTTTATTTATCCTCAGGATGATATTTGTACCACAGCGCCTTTCTATCAGCTATCATTTCATTGGCGCCCGACCTGAGAAGTGATCTGGTCTGTTCCTGCCAGGTTTGTTCAAAATCCGACGGTTTGCAGGTTATTGTCCTGGCATAGAATGCGTTGGTCTTATCCGCAATGGCATTGCCATACTTCGAATCTGCTGCCGGCTGCTCGTTGATCGCCGATTCAGGAGGTACATAACCATCGGATATTCCAAGTTTCCAAGCATTGATATAAAGCTGCTGGAAATCCCCGGAATACGATAGGGAATTACGTTTCATCGTATCTTCCTTGGTTTTGCCGACGACTCCGTTTACTATCATGGTATAATCTATGTTGCTCGCGGAGTTCATAATCGTTTCTCCCGTAGCTGCTACAAGCTTCGGAATGCCGTTTTCCATCGTATGGTTTTTCCCTTCTTCCCCGTATTGCAGGAAAAACAGAACATCAGGATCAGCCATCCAGTTAAGATACTTGATTACATCATTTACCTTGTTTGCGCTTGTTCTCGGAACAAACATCTGTATTCCGGCTATATCCGAGATCCTTTTGGTGGTTTTTCCGTCCTTGTCCTTGAACGGATCGCAGGGAACCAGCTGCGCATCGGGCTTCTTTGCCCTTAGATTGGACAAAATTGCCGGTGATGGACCTCTTAACGGATAATCATAGTTGTGTATGATAAATCCGCCGTAACCGTTGATCATATCTGACGTCCAAATTCCGTTTTCACCCTGATCAAGCGGAAACTCCTTGCTTATCAGACCTTCATTGTACATTTTGTTAAGTAGTCTTACGCCATCCTTGACGCCGGGAGCAAATACCTGTATATATCTTCCGTTGTACACAAAACGCGATTCGTTCGATTTGTCAGTTTTGAAGGATTCAAGCATATTATATGCTCTCCAGCCTACATCATAATTCATTACGAACGGCACGACCTGCCCCACGTGGTCAGGATTTTTTTCCTTGAACGCCTTCATAACGTTGTACCATTCGGTGGTTGTAGCAGGCATCGGCAGGCCAAGTTTGTCCAGCCAGTCTTTTCTGATCCAGCTGGTTTCGCTTGCGTCTATTGCTCTTTTTGCGCGAAGCACATATCTATTTCCATCTCTCACGCTTATACCTTTTGCCAGTATATCAGGACCAAGGAATTCCTTAAGCTGCGCACCATACTTGTCAAGTGCTTCATCCAGAGGCGCCAGCCCGCCATTATCCTGGAAATTACCCACGGGAGCAAGCTCGTTGGAGTAGCAAAGATCAGGCGCCGTTCCGGATGCCATCCACATCTGGAGCTTTGCATTATTGTCAAACCTCGGCGATGTTTCAAATTTTACGGTAACGTTGTTTTTATCCCCGTAATTTTTCTGTATCCACTTTGTCCAGTAGTTGTTGTCTGCAGGGGTGCCGCCGGCATTACCCCTGTCGTAAACTTCTACTCTGAGTGTAACAGGTTTGCTCTTTGTTACCGTTACATTGACTTTTGCGGTAATGCCGCTGTTACTGACGCTGGTAACGGTTATCACTGCTTTGCCTGCTCCGGTTGCAACGATTTTTCCGTCCTTATTTATGGATGCTACATTTGCATTACTGGTTGTAAAAGTCAGAAACTTTTGCGTCGTATTTGCCGGAGTATACGTTATTGCCAAAGTATGCGAGCCTCCGACCTCCAAAGTGAGGTTGGCCTTGTCAACTTTGATGCCGGTGATCTTGACCGACGAGATTGCCATTGCTGATATGCCCATTGATAATAGGATAGCCAGGCATAATATCACAGAAACAATCTTTTTCATATCAAACCTCCTGTAAAGTAGTTTTTCGTTATTACCAAGCAGTTGTCCCGATATTCCCGGAAAATCTCTCACAACTAACCGTACACCCCCTCCCGATCCATTGATGAAATACTATTCCGGTCGAATACCCTGAAAGCTGCTAAAATTATTGTCATCTACTTCTTTTTGAATTCCGACATATTGTCCTGATAAACCAGCACCAGATGGCCTGTAGACTTGTCGATGTAAACCTTGGCTGTATCGCTGTCCGATATCTTTATTTCCAGTGCTCCGTCCTTGTATCCGGCCGGCAGCTTACCTTCATTATCCTCATAAACGTACTCGTCGCCGTCTTGAGTTATATTGACAAATCTCGACTCATCGGATACATCTGTCCAACTGCCAGTCAAATCGGACACATCAACATTTGTATCCTGAACGGCCGGTTCCTGGGTAATCACTTCTTTATCAGGCTTAGTCTCAGGCTGCTTTTGTATGGATTGTTCGTCTGTCGGTATCAATTCCGGCTCCGACGAACCTCCCCCGCAGGCGGCAAAAGTAAACGTTAATGTCAAAACAGCCAGGCATATGATCAAAACTTTTTTTGTTTTCATACCGTTCTCCCTTTCCTTGATTTCTGTACTTATTATATTGATAATCTGTCAGCCTTTAATTGCCCCGATGGTGACGCCCGCGATGAAATATCTCTGCAAAAACGGATATACGCAAACTATCGGGATCGTCGCCAGCATAACAGCCGCGGCTTTCAGATTTTCCGAGGGAATTGCGGAGGAGGACGAGCCCTCGACAATGGCCACCTCCGACATCTGGTTGTTGTAAACCAACATATACAGCTTCAGCTGCAGAGGATACAGATTCGGCTTGCTGATAAAAACAAGAGCATCCTGAAAACCATTCCACCTGCCGACCGCATAAAAAAGAGTCAATGTGGCGACAGCCGCCTTGGATAAAGGTAAAATTATTTTAAATAGGATCGTTAAATGTGAAGCGCCGTCAAGAAATGCCGATTCCTCAAAACTATCGGGAAGGCTGCTGAAAAAGCTCTTGAGTATGATCAGATTGAACGCGCTCAGCATATACGGTATCACTAACGCGGGGACTTTATCCGTAAGTCCGATATTCTTGACGAGTAGATATTCCGGAATCAAACCGCCGCTGAAATACATCGTTATAACAATCATCACCAAAAAGAAGTTTCTTCCCTTGAGCTTCTTCTTTGTAAGCGGATACGCCGCAAATATCGTGATCATGATACTGCAGAACGCACATATGATAGTAAGCCACACTGTAAATATCATTGAATTGACTATACCTTTATCGCCGAATACTGCCTGATATGCGCCGAAATTCATCTCGACGGGAAGCAGGTACACACTCCTGGTCAGTACGGCTTCACTTGAGCTGAGCGAGACAGCTATAAGGTAGATCATAGGTAAAAGGCATATTATCGAAAGGAATGAAATAATGAATATCAACAAACCGTCAAATGCCTTGTCTTTTTTTCCGATTACCATTTTATAACCCTCCGTTTCTTTTGATATGAGTTGCGGCTTTTACCAAATCCCCTGTTCACCCAACTTGTCTGCTATATAATTGGTAACCAGCAGAAAGACCAAACCGACTACCGACTGGAAAAGTCCGACGGCTGTTGCAATGGAATATTGGAAATTTTGTATACCCAGTCTGTAAACAAACGTGCTTATAACGTCGGCCGTTTCCGTTACGAAATAATTGGATAAAACATACGGCCTGTCAAAACCTATCTGCGTCATTCTTCCCACAGCCAGGATCAGCAGTATGACAATTGTCGATCTGATCCCCGGAAGCGTTACGTGCCATATCCTGCTAAGCCTTCCGGCGCCGTCCATCTCCGCTGCTTCATACAATTCCGGGTTGATTCCCGCTATAGCTGCAAGATAAAGGATTGTGTTCCAGCCGATGCTCTGCCATAAGCCCAGTACGACATAGGTAACGATCCACATATACTTGTCATTTAAAAATGGAATTGAAGAAACACCGATTTTATTCAGCGCCATATTTACAAGACCCGACTCGGGCGCAAAAAGCTGCAGAGCTATACTGCCTATTATGACCCAGGATAAAAAGTGAGGAAGGTATAGAATCGTCTGGGTAGTTCGCTTGAACCACAGCAGCTTGATTTCACCCAAGATCACCGCCAGAATTATTGGCGCGGGAAAACCGGTTACCAGGTCAAGCGTATTTAATAAGAATGTATTTCTCAATGCATTCCAGAAATCAGGCATCGCAAAGATTTCTTTAAAGGTATCGAAGTTATTCCAGGGGCTTGCCCAGACTCCATCAAATATATTGTAGTTTTTAAAGGCGATGAGTACTCCATACATCGGCGCATACTTGAAAACTGCAAAGTACGCGAAGGGAAGCAACAGTAATAAGTAGAGCATCCAGTTATTCCGAATATACTGTGCCGGATTTTTTCTTTTAGTTGACCTGTTCAGACCCGAAAAAGGCGCAGAAGTAACTACAGGGTCATGCATATTGCGATCTCCTTTTTCCATCATTATTTTTTTCATATCGTGTTTTGGAAACTTATGTATGCCGGATATCTATAATTTGATTATAATTGCATCTATTTTGATTACAATTATCAGTTTTGATTTGATGCATACATTTTGATACTGATCAGCGCAAGCCTATTGGGATGTGTGTTTCAGGGATTTAATCCATACGGTCCGACTTAAATTGAGTGTAGTTTGATAAAATAATGCAGCATTTACCGTTTTAATTGAAAAAGGTATAATTATAAATGACGATCATTTTGCAGAGGTATAATATATGAAAAGTATAAATGAATTCGAGATGCCTCCCGTATTGAAAGATTTCCTGAGCTATATGCAGACTATCAAAGGTAAGTCCTCGAATACCGTTCAGGTATATTTCTATGATTTACGTGTTTTTCTGCGCTTCATGAAGCTTCAAAGAAATCTCGCCGATAAAAAAACAGATTTCGAAGCTATACAGATAACCGATGTGGATCTCGCATTCATTAAAACTATAACTTTGAGCGATCTGTACGCCTTTATGGCTTACGTTAGCAATGACCGCGACAATTCTTCGTATGCGAGGGCCAGAAAAGTAGCGAGCCTCAAATCGTTCTTCAAATACCTCACTTTTAAAGCCAAGCTGCTCGACAGCAATCCCGCGGCCGAGTTGGAATCGCCTAAAATCCTGAAACGTTTGCCGAGATACCTTAACATAGAGGAAAGCAAGCAGCTGCTGAATGCAGTCGACGGCCAGTTTACCGAGCGCGATTATGCAATCATAACGATATTTCTCAACTGCGGCCTTCGTTTATCCGAACTTGTCGGTATCAATCTCAATAATATAAAAAGTATGACCCTTACTGTTATAGGAAAAGGCGACAAGGAGCGCAGCATACCTCTAAACCAGGCTTGTATCAGCGCCCTGGATGCTTATATGAAGGTTAGGCCCGTGAACGCGCTGAAGGACCGTAACGCCCTGTTTATAAGCGAGCGCAGGCAGCGGATCAGCAAGGAATCCGTACAAAAGATCGTAAAGAAATATATCCGTGCGGCCGGGCTCGATCCGGAGCGGTATTCCACTCATAAGCTGAGACATACGGCGGCTACATTGATGTATAAGTACGGAAACGTCGATATTCGTTCACTGCAGGAGCTTCTCGGACATGAAAGCATCTCAACCACGCAGATCTATACGCATCTCGACAGCAAACAGCTGAGAAATGCCGTGGACAGCAATCCCCTCGCAAATTTTAACAAGGATGAGAATGGGATAAAAGAAAAAAAGTGTTAATACAATAACAACTGATTTACGCTGTTTTTAGTCATAACCTCTCCTATAAATTATTAATGCCCAAGGCAGTTGAACCGCCTGTGCTAGATTGTTTCCCGCATAACTTTGGGGCTGACACCATAGAACCGTCTGAACTGGCTGGAGAAATAAGAAGAGTTTTGAATCCCGACCATATCGGCTACTTCATTAATATTCAAGTCCCTGTTCTGAAGCAATTGTTTGGCTCTTTGCATCCTTATCTCCAGTAGATATTCCGTAAAGTTCCTACCGGTTTCCTTCTTGAAAAGGCGTGAAAAGTATTCTTCACTCAAGCAGGCTCTGCCGGCTACGTCCGTCAATGTGACCTGCTCGCTGTAATGGACCAGAATATACGTTTTAGCCTCTTCTATACAGGCTATATACTTCTCAGTAAGCGGCACTTCAGAGAAGAATTTCTCAATTTGATTTTTCACTTCGACCAGATAAGAGGCATTTAATATGTGCAAATAATAATCTTTGATGTTTACGCCATCTGAATCGAGCTTGTTTTCGATCTCTTCAAGAATATCGATGACTGTTCTTTTTAGCAGGCTCGAATCCCAAAGGTTATCACTTACAAAGCTTTCGCACAAGTCAATGACCAGCCTTTTTGTAACCTCATTACCGTTATTCTCATAATTCAATGTAATATGGTTCTTTTTATCACTGATGCCTTTTTTAATATTTTTATATTGCTTTTCCGAAATACTGTCCTTCATGGAAATGCTGCGTTCACAATAAAAAAACTGTAGCTCCCATGACAGCACTGCCTCGTTCATCGCTAAAGCAAGCTGCTTTATATCACCGTAAATCTTGCTTTTTCCAATATGGACCTCATTTACGCAGCTTCTGACAATCAACTTTTCGACATCTGCAATAGCTTCGTCACATTTATTTGAGTCACAGATCAGATTGGCTATCAGGATGGTAATATTGATACCGTCAAAAAACATTATAACGTTGTCAACCAGTGTATTTCGCAAAAGATCAAAATGTTCACCATAAGGCCTGTTATTGAAAGCGGCCACAAAATACCTGCCCGGATTGATAGTCACGTAGTGTTCAGTCAGTTCTTCCGCAGAAATCAAATCGCAGGAATGCTTATGCAATAAATTTCGCAGAAAGTCTTCTCTTATTTTGCAGGCATCCTTTTTCTCCGAAAATTCCAGTTTGTTGTTATTGACGATTCTTATGATGTCCTCTTTGGTCGATTCATTTTTCAATAAATACTCATTTACATTATATTTGACGGCATCCCTTGCAAAAGCAAAATCATCATGGCAGGTTAAAATAACCATTTTTACCTTGGGGTCCTTTTCACGGATTGCTTTTATCAGTTCCATACCATCTAATTTGGGCATGGTGATATCGGTAAATATAATATCGTACGTCGATTTTCTCAACAATATCAGCGCTTCTTCCCCATTGCTTGCCTGGGAAACATCGTCCTCGGGAAAGCCCGCTAATTGCAGGCACATCACCAGCCACTGACGGATTAACGGTTCGTCATCTACTACCATGATCCTCGCCATTTGCGATGTCCTCCCTTTTACAGCCGACTATCAATATTGTTTCTGTTCCCTGATTCGGTTCACTGACTACAGTTATCCCATACTTTTCGCCATAAAGCAGTTTGATTCTTTGCCGGATATTAATCAATCCTATACGGTTGAAGGTCTGGCTGTTTTTCTTTGACTCTTGCCAAAGTGCATCCACTTCTTCCTTTGTCATTCCTTTTCCGTTATCGCATATCCGCACAGTCAGCTTTTCGCCCATTTTTTTAAATTGAATATTGATAATACAATTTTTACACGTATCGTCAAAGCCATGAAATATGGAATTCTCCACAATCGGCTGAAGTATAAGCCTTGGGACCAAAACATCCTCGAGACCCGGCTCAACAAACGTCTCCATCGTTATTTGCCGATTTTCATAGCGATTTTGCATCAGACATGTGTAGCTTTCCAGATAAGCAATTTCATCCTCTATTCTTATCCATTCCTTGCTGACATTCACAGGGATCTTCAGGAGCTTCATTAAATTTATCAGCATTATGTCCGCTTTATTGTATTTACTCATTTCAATCAGGCACTTTATCGAAAAGAGTGTGTTATGTAAAAAATGCGGATTAATCTGGGCTTGTAAAAACGATAGTTCCAGCTTTCTTTTTTCTTCCTCCTCCTGCTTTATCCGCGCAATCAGCTCATTCATTCTGTCTATGGTCATATTGTAAATATTGCTTAAAACAAGGACTTCTTTATATGCGGTTTGTCTTTCGATGCTGTCGAATTCCTTTTCAAGCATTTGATTGGATATTGCTACAATCGGATCGGAAATCTTTCTAGATAATAAATAGGAGGCGGTGACTGATAACGCTACGCAACCAATAAAAAGAAGACCGGCAATAAAAATGATTCCGTAAAAGCTTCCGATCAAAGTATTTGTATTGATTTCTTCAACAATTGTCCATCCTGATTCAGGGCTGTAGACATTGGTATGAAGAATCGAATCGGTATTGTTCCGTGTAAAACGGCTTGTGTTTTTCTCATATTTCGTCCAGAAGTATGGCATATAATACAAATTGGTTCCCAATAAAGCAGAGACTGGGTGGCTGATTACCTTGCCGTCTTCATCCAGAATATAAACCAGCGTTCCTTCACTCAGCATGCTCCGATAGGCCTCTTTGAAGTAATCTGTAGCCACGCTTACAATGACAACACCTTTATACTCTCCGTCCGCTCCAAAGATACTTTTGATATAACAGATCTCCATATTGGACTTATTTTCAGAAATATAGTATCTGGATGACCAAAATTCATCTTTTGCATTGGCTGTATTATCGATATACCAGTAGGAAGACAAAATAAGCGCAAGCTCGCCTGAGGTTACATCCATGGATTTGTAAGCATAGTTGTTCTTCATCAGGATAATAGTGCTTGGATGCATATTCAGCTTTTTAAGCATCTCGTTATTCCGTGTCATGGATTCTTCGATTTCCATTTTCAATTTATCGTAGTCACCGGGATCACATTCCAAAATTTTTTGTGCACATTCGCTATAAATATCTTCTGTCAAATATTTCATAGCGTCGCTTACGATTCTGTTTCTCTCTTCCAACTGTCCTAATACTTCGAGCCTGGATTGCTTTAAGACATTAATAGAGTTATTAACCATTACTATAATGATTGCGATCAGCACAACAAAAAATATGATTATCGTTACAACCAGATAATTATAGAACAATATTTTTTGTATGCTTGAATTAGCTCTTTTCATGCCCTCACCATACGCTATTGTTTTAGAAGTAAACATAATAAAGTCATTTTATTTAATATTACCATAAATTTTTCGATTGCTGATAATTACTTTTTGGCAGTATTCCAAGCATTCATAAAAAGCAAAACAGCCCATATTTTAAACCTGAAATTTATTTATGGAATTTACGAGGCTTCGAACATATTCATTCAAGCTCTGAGCCATTTGGGCCAATTCCTCATTCAAAGCTAATTGCTCTTCGCTTGAGGCTGATACTTGCTGTGTTGAAGCAGCTGTTTGCTGTGATACCGCAGAGATACTCCCTATATTTCCCACAACTGAATCCTTGTAGGAATTGATGCTCGCTATTATCCCGACCATATTATTTATGTTGTCAGCCAGAACGGTTGTAGAATGAGCAATACAAGAGAACAATTCAACCGTCCGGTCAACCAGGGCGCCTTGTTCCTTTATGCTGTCATCGGCATTGGAGACCAGCCTGCTTGAATCCTCAGCTTGCTGTTTTATCCTTTCAACATAGCCCTGCATTTCAATTGTAAAATTATTGGATTGTTCAGCAAGCTTCCCGATTTCACCGGCAACAACGGCAAATCCTTTTCCTGCATCCCCGGCGCGTGCTGCTTCTATCGCGGCATTTAAAGACAATAGGTTAGTTTGCTTTGAGATTTCCTTCAGGATACTGATTATTTTATTAATATTCTTAATGTATCCGTTCAACTCACTAATTCCTGAAACAACAGCGGCTGCTATTTCGCTTGTTTCAACAGCCTTCCTCTTAAGCGACGCCATTACCTGTATCCCGCTATCTGTAAATCTTTTGACTTCTTCGGAAGCTAAACCCATATCTTTTGTACTCTGAACTGCATGATTTATTCTCCCAGCCAATTGTGAGGCATTATCGACACAGTTTACTGCTTCGCTTGCCTGATTTGCTGCTCCTTTTGCCACCTCATCGATGGCTCTGGTAATTTCCAGAGAAGCTTCATGGGAATGCTCTGTTACGGAAACCATGTTTCTTGATGACTCCCCCACTTGTTCTGCAACTTTTTTACTATTAGTAATAAGCTGGCTTATCTCTAACGTCATTATATTGAAACTCTTTGCGAGATTTCCCATTTCATCCTCGGATTTAACCTTTAAGTGTCCCGTAAGATCCCCTTTTTCAGCACTTTTCATTGCCACCATTATTGTTTTCAGATTGTCCGACAGCTTTAATGAGAATAGAAGTCCTATTATAACCGCTATCACAGAGAATACGATTCCCGCAAGAGTTATCCTGTTCCTGATCGTTATTGCGCCCTCCAGAATTTCGGTTTGGGGTACTACGGTAACTGTTGTCCATTGAGTTTGTTCAGACTTATTGTATGCTACAAGATAATCTGCTCCGTTATCCACGACCTTTAATATCCCTTTGTTTAGCGCTGCTGAATTCTTATTTACCTCCTTGAAAATTTCTCTGTCAATTGTGTTCTCATCTTCGGATTCGCCATTTGCAGACAATATTTTTCCGTCGTTTGTAATCAAATATGTGGCGTCATTTTTACTCACATGTATACTGGAAAGTTGTTTTGCAAAAAAGTCATATTTCATTCCAATAATCAGAATTCCGGCTTGTTGACCTCTTCCGATGGATTTTACCTCTCTGATCATAGATGAGGCATACCCGGTGTTATTAGACCCTGTAATGCAGTCGCCGATCCAAATTGATTTCTCCTTTGACTCTTTGAAAGTCTTATACCAATCGGATGACACTATTTCATCAATATTTTCAAATTTACCTGCCATGTCCGGTACTCCGGCAAAGTCACCATTATTCAAAACAATACCGATGTCATAAACATTTTCATCACCGTATAAAACGGTACGTATATAGTTATTTGCATCACTTTGGGAAGTAAATTTATCGATCATGCCGGAACTTTTTGATAAAGTACTATCAATGTAGCTTTGTGTCATGGAGTTTGTAAAAACCTGGGTAGAGAGATTTTGTGCTTTGCTTAAAATTAAATCAAAATAACTTGAAGTCTGGGTAGTAGAAGTTTCCAGACTATCCTTAGCCTTATCTACCATGAACTCTGATGCAGTTGATGTTGAGATAATGCCTATAATTAAAACCGGTATAATTATTAGCAGGAGAAATATCCCACTCATTTTAAAAAGAATACTATGGGTGTCAATATGAAAATATTTACTCATTATCCAAAGTCCTCCCCATGACACTGTAAATTAATAAGTAATACCATGGTGACAGCTTTATAGTTCATTTGACTGGCAATAGCTATAAGTACTCGCTTAAAGTCAACCAATCTCATTTTTGTCGTACATTGAAAAAATGTATGGATGGGTTTCATCATATACCGTAAGCGGTTTGGGGTCTTTTACCATGCCAATGGGGCGTATGTTATTTCCTTTTGTTTCTGTAAAGGCATCCCCTATATCTTCTCTGCACAATTGTATCCTTCGCATAATCATAGCAACAATATCCGGATGCTCTTCATAGACATTATTTCTTTCAAATGAATCTTCTCTTAAATTGTAAAGCTCTTTTACTTCTACATCATCATCTATCTCGGGCTTTGGCACCGCAGCCGGGTCCCTCGTCAAATCCTCGGTATCTCTGGAGATTTTAGGTTTCGCCACATGTAGCTTCCAATCCCCCACCCTCGCCGCTTCAAGGGTATTGCAAAGGTAATAGAAGAATTCTTCTCTCTTTGATTTTTTTGTCTTACCAAGCATTAAGTCGGACAAATCCATACCATCTATTATTCTGTCTTTAGGGACTACCCCGCCGGCAATAGCCGCCAGTGAGGGATAAAGGTCCAGTGATGTTAAGAGCTCGCTGGAGATATCCGGCTCCACTGTTCCTTTCCAGTGAACAATAAAGGGTACACGCTGTCCACCTTCCCAGGTTTCTCTCTTACCTCCTCTAAGCTGGCCGTTGCTTTCTCCGAAATCATTTCTGGAACCGTTATCTGAAGTGAATATAATCAGTGTATTTTCATAGATTCCAAATTTCTTCAGCGCATCAACAATGGCGCCCGTCGACCAGTCAATTGCCATCACGCATGCACCATAGTCCCCGTTTCTCGATTTCTTTACAAAATGCTCCGGAGCATAAAGAGGCAGGTGGACATGCATGTGTGCAAGATAAAGGAAGAAGGGATTTTCTCTATTTTCCCGTATAAATTCAATACTTTTTTCGGTGTAGCGCTCCGTAAGGCTTCTTTGATCCGGCTGCTGCTGTATAACTTCCATTCCGTACAAAAGCGGCAGCGGAGGAAACTTATTATTTTTTTCGGTAATTGCCATATCATTGCTGAAGGGCAAGCCATAGTAATCGTCAAAGCCATGATTGGTAGGCAGGAATTCCGGCTGATCGCCGCAATGCCATTTCCCGACATGCATCGTTTTATATCCGGAATCTTTTAGCATTCTCGCCATGGAAATTTCATTGGGATTCAATCCGAGATCATCTCCTGGGAAAAGCACGATTTCCCCATGAAAAGAACCAAAACCAATTCTGGGAGGGTAACAGCCGGTCATCATTGCCCCCCTTGAGGGCGAGCAAACGGGAGAAGCCATATAGAAATCCGTAAACCGGACTCCTTCCTCCGCCAGTTTATCCAAATAAGGCGTATCGTTTTTTTGTGAACCGTAGCAGCCTAAATCTCCATAACCTAAATCGTCACAGTTGATTAGTATAATATTCGGTTTCATAATTTGACATCCTCCCTGATTACCACCATTTGATTAAGTCAGTTACCTGATTACGCAGCTTTATAAAATCTTTATCAATGACATTTCTAGGCCTTGGAAGATCATTAAGGATCCTTTCCTTTATCGTTGCGGGTTTATTTGTAAGCACAAGAATGTTTTCGCTCATATAAACCGCTTCCTCTATGTTGTGGGTAATAAAGATAATGGTGGTGTTGGTTTTCTTCCAAAGCTTCAGCAGCTCGTCCTCCAGCTTGAAGCGAAGCTCAATATCAAGCTGTCCGTATGGTTCATCCATTAAAAGAAGTTCAGGTTTTGTTGCAAAGGCTCTTGCAATAACGACCCGCTGCAGCATACTGGCTGATATTTCATGTGGATAATAATGCCTGTAATCTGATAGATCTACGATTTCAAGCACTTCATCGACTGCCTCTTTTTTCTCTTTACCTTTAATTCCCTTGATTTCGAGTCCAAAGCCAACGTTTTCTTCAACGTTCAACCATTCCATCGTTGATTTTTCCTGAAAAATATAGGAGATGTTGTGTTTTCTTAAATCAACAGGCTCATCATTTACCAGAATCTCGCCGGAAGTCGGCTCATACAACTTTGTCAAGCTGTTGAGGAAGGTTGTTTTACCGCATCCGGTGGGACCGACAACACATAAAAATTCACCCTCGGCAATGTCAAAAGACACATTATCAAGCACTAGAAGGTCCCCAAATCTTTTGGATATATTCTTAACTCTTACTTTAGTTTTTTTCTCACTCATATTTAACCTCTCAAAGTGTCCGATCCATATTTCGGGTGATTTCATCCCTTAGTTTTAAGAAGTTTTCCGCCGTATAATCCCTGGGTCTTGGCAGATCGATCACGTATTCTTTCTTAATGGTTGCGGGGCAGTTGGTAAACAGAATAATCCGGTCAGCCAGATAAAGAGCTTCCTCAATATTATTCGTCACAAATACCACTGTCCGCTTTTCCTTCTCCCAGATCCTCATAATTTCCTTCTGCATAAGGTATCTTGTCTGGGCATCCAGCGCACTGAAGGGCTCATCCATAAAAAGCACCTCTGGCTCGTTGCAATAAGCTCTGGCTATACCTACACGCTGCTTCATGCCGCCGGAGATCTGATTGGGGAAGGAGTTTTCAAATCCCTTCAATCCGACCAAGTCAACATAATACTTTGCTTTTTCTCTGCGTTCGCTTTTTTTAATGCCCCGCACCTTCGGACCATACTCTACATTACCCATTACCGTAAGCCATGGATAAAGGGATATGGACTGAAATACCACACCTCTGTCAGGACCCGGCTCCTTTACGATTTTATCTTTTATAAATACCTTTCCGGCCGTCGGGAGCTCAAGACCGGATAAAATACTGAGCATGGTTGTTTTACCGCATTGACCTGGACCGAACAAAACGACAAACTCGTTCTTTTTCACGCTTAAATCTATCTTTTTGATGACGTCAGATGTGCCGCGTTTAGTAACAAATTGCTTGGATATGTTTTCACAGCTTATGACGGCTTCTAAACTTCTCTCTTGTTCCATATGCACAACACGTCCTCCATTTTTCTCATAATCACTGCGAGAATATAGCCTATAACGCCGATACCCATAATACCAACCAAGCCTTGCACCACGTTGTTGGTATCCATACTGGATATGATGATCCAGCCGACTCCCTCCGTTGAACGGATCATTTCTGCCGCTACCACTGTTGCCCAGGATGCAGACAATCCTACCTGCAATCCGGCAAATATATTCGGAACCGAATAAGGCAGGACGACGGTAGAAAATACTTGTCCATCCGAAGCCCCCAGCATTTTGCTGCACTTGATCAAGGTCGGATCAACCGTTGTCACCCCTGCATAGGCATTTAATGTAACGGGAACAAATGCCGCCAGGAAAATCAGAAACCACTTGGAGCCTTCACCTATTCCAAACCAAACGATGGAAATAGGGATCCATGCTATCGGGGGAATGGGACGTATCAATTCGTAGATTGGTCGTAGAATATTATTGATTTTCGGGTACCATCCCATGAATATACCCAGGGAAATGCCTGCTGCAGAGCCGACAATATACGCAGGCATTACGCGCATCAAGCTGTAAAGTATATGCACCGGCATTGTGTATTTGCCTACAGGGGAAACAAAGCTTTTTACAAATTCCTTTATTACCGTCCATGGCTCCGGCATGACAATGGACAGTTTTGACTGGCTGACACCCAGGTACCACAGGAACAAAAATACCAGGATGGAAACGCTGGGATAGAATATATTTTCAAGCATTCTGAATGTATGTTTTTTAACCATTGGAACCTTTCCCTTTCACAACTTTCTTTTCGATAGCGGTGAGCAGCGCTGTGAGAACTCCGCCGCAAATACCGATGGCCAGCATTCCTACGATTATAATATCTGTTCTGAAGATACCCCTTGATTGCTGGATCATAAATCCAAGCCCGCTTGTGGAACCCATCAGCTCGGCTGCTACAATGGCAACCCAAGCCGACCCCAGTGCAATCCTCACTCCTGTCATGATATAAGGCAGGGCGGTAGGTATTGCGATTTTAAACAGCATTTGGTTTCGCGTGCCTCCAAAGGTCCTTGCCACCCATATATGAACGTCCTTTGTCTGCTTGACCCCTGTATAGGCGTTGAGTATACATGGTACAACCGCCGAAAAGAAAACAACCGCGGATTTAGACTTTATACCGATACCTAAGACAACTATCATCAGCGGGATCCATGCAACTCCCGGTATCGGCTTGATCAAGTCGAAGATTGGCCTTACAAAACGGTCTGTGTACTTATTCCATGCCATTAATATTCCGAGAGGAATTCCTACAACTATTGCAATTATGTATCCTGTCAAAGCTACCTGCAAGCTGGCTAGTGTATGCTGTATTAATGTGCCTCCATCGGGATTTGGGTTGGTGAATTTGTCGATGAATGTTTGCAATACTTTCAGCGGGTCCGGCAAGGTCTTTTGAGGTACAAGCTTTAGAATTGCCGTGCAGGCATACCATATCAGAATAAAAGCAATAACCGAGGCAATGGATAGCCAGATATTACTTTTCTTCTTTTTTCCCATAGGATTAAACTCCTTCTTTTAAATGATCCGGTATTGGAACTGCATCAGCTGCAGTTCCAATACCGGAGTTGATATGACTATTTGTTCTCGAATATCTGAATTTTAGTTCCAAAGATTTCTTCCAACAATTGTGGGTACATTGATGAATAGATATTCTTTTCCAGGTCTGCCTCTATTTTTCCGTCCTTGACATAGAATCCGCCCATACCAACCATGGTCGAACCGAATCTATAGTTCGGGTCACTGATGGTGGTTTTTCCTATATAGTCCTTATCTTTGATTTCACCCTTCATCATATCTTCAGAGTAGTTCTTACCATTATCATTGTAGAATTTCATGCCTGCTTTAAAGACAGTGTCATCGCTTCCATAAAGTTCATCAACTGCTTGATAGGTGACTTCCAGAAATTTTTTCACGTCCTCGCGTCTTTTTTCAACAAAGCTTTTTCTTCCAATAAGGCCATCACTGATTGTAATTCCGGAAACGTCTGTCAGATCAGCTGCCTTGATGAAACCTGCTGCCTCCAATTCGTAATTGTATGGAGGTCCTCCGCAAGCGATGGCATCGCCTTGCCCGACTTTAAAAGCCTGCACGGCAGGTCCTCTGTCCATATTAAGCATCTTGAAATCATTGCCCGTCAATCCGAATAATTGTGCCCAGCAAACGGCTTCAAACTGATCCGATGTTCCAAGTGAGCCTAAAATTGTCAAACCCTTAATTGTGTCTTTACTGCCGTATACGTTGGGATGGCCCTCAACCAGTCCCTTTTGCTTTAAAACAGGGCTGTCCGGTCTTACATAAACCCCCAGACCACTAACAGTTTTTACGGAATCACCAAGCCAATAGCAATCTCCGGCTGCCAAGGCAAATACAGATGCCATGCCGCTCGCTGCCAAATCAACTTGTTCTGCAGAAAGAGCTTCGTTTATCGGCGCTCCCGTGGGAAACAAAATAACCTTAATATTAAGTCCTGCTTCCTTATACAACCCTTTGTCCATGGCATATTGAATCGGCAATCCAATATGGTTGGGCATGGTTGCAACGCGGATGACTTCATCGCTTACCTTCGATTCCGTGTTGGAGTCTGCCGGTGCTGTACTTTTGGCTGGTTCACTTGCAGTGGTTTCATTTGCAGCTGGATTACTTGCGGGTGAAGGCTGGGTATTGTTGCTACTGCCACAAGCAGTAAAAATAAGACTCAAAGCTGTTATCAATACCAGTAAGGTACTTAACCTTTTTTTCATGATATTCCTCCCATAATCCTTAAACTATGATTGACAGACTGTCTATATATAATTATAGGGAACCGACCTTGTTTTAACAATTAACTATATTGATAAGCTTTTTTAATTTTTTGATTGCAGCCTGTTTGAATATAACTTTTTTGTCATATTTCCGTTGTGATTTTGACATTTTTATATATAAAGTCGTTAGCTTTTTTCTTAAAAGACGCCGATAATTCAGGTGAAATTAGGTAACATAATCCAAAAATCCAATATTTACTTATATTAAAAAGTTAATTATAATGATATAGTTATTGATATTTTTGACTGGCGGACTTTCGGCCTTGAATTCAGGAACCTCAGCAACTCTGTCACAGTCAAATATCAAGTGTATTTTGATGAATTGAGATTATGAGGTTATTATAAATGGACTCTAGAAAATTTTACTTTAACCTGACTATCGTCGTTTCGATAGTATTATTCATTTCCGGTATAGGCATTTTGTATTATGTAAATAACTACTTCAAAAGCAGCAGCGCGGTCACAGCATCCGGCAATTCCGTGAACAACATCCTCCAGCCGCTGCTTCAAAGCAAGGATCCCTTTAACGTACTGTTGATGGGCGGCGACAAGGTCAATAAAAATTCCGATACCATGATGCTGCTCAATTTTGATCCCGTTACCTGCAAGATCAATATTATGTCCATCCCGCGCGATACCAAGGTAAAAATCGAAGGTCAGATCCGCAAGATTAATTTCGCATTCCCGCACGGAGGCACTGAACTGGCTGTGCAAACGGTTTCAGAGCTTCTTGATGTAAATATCAGGTATTACATCTTCGTCGATACCACAGCTTTCAGGGATATCATCGATCTGCTTGGAGGAGTGAATATCTATGTACCGGCGAATCTCAACTATGACGATCCCACCCAGAACCTCCATATTCACCTGAAAAAGGGCCAGCAGACTTTGAACGGCTCCGAGGCCGAACAATTTGTACGTTTCCGCAAACCCAACAAGTGGACGAAGGAATTAAAGGAATATTATGACGGAAGCGACTTGAAGAGAACCGAGGCACAGCAGAATTTCATCAAGGAAATAATGCGCCAAAAGCTCAACATTCAATATCTGCCGAAGCTGACCAGCGTCATAAACACTGTATTTGCAAATATCGAGACTAATCTTTCACTCAACGAAGTGATCAAGATGACCGGATATATCGGTAAATTCAAGACCGAAAACCTTAATTTCATCCCAATGCCCGGTACCACATACGATAGTTCACCCTGGTACTGGCTGTGCGATATACCCGCCACGAGAAAGATAATGGAAGAAAGCTTCAAAGGTAAGGACAGTTTTGTGGAAGTAGACAGAAAACTGGCCGAAGCTTATGCCAACAGCAGAACACTGGCAGATGAGCCAAAGAAGTCAACGCCGTCAAAGAATACGGCCAAGCCTGCATCCAACTCCGAAACTTCCATTAAAGGCTCCGATAAGGATCCGTAACAGTACCGGTGCACTCAAAAATGTAACCACATAATAACGTCCACATAATAATACACATAACAAGGGCTCCGCCTTGAACCGGCAGAGCCTTTTATCATGTCTTCATCATTTACCCAGGGTCAATGCTGTATTATTTTATGTCGCAGAATACCTTGTAAGCTTTATAGGTCATGTAGATATCCATCTTGCTGGTTATTTCGAAGGGCGCATGCATCGACAATACGGCAATACCGCAGTCGAGAACATCGATGCCGAGGTTGGCGGCGTATTGCGCGATAGTTCCTCCCCCGCCTTCATCCACTTTACCGAGCTCTCCCGTCTGCCAGACTATATTGTTTTCATTGAACAGCTTGCGTACTTCGCCTACAAATTCTGCACTGGCGTCGCTGGCATCATATTTGCCCCTTGAGCCCGTGTATTTCTGCAGAACTATACCGCGTCCCAAAAATGTGGCGTTTTTCTTTTCATAAACGTTGTCGAAGTTCGGGTCAACGGCGGCATTAACATCGGCGGACAGCATTTTCGAACCGTTAAGGCAGGCGCGAAGCTTGAGGTCGGTATAGTTTCCTTCCGTCAACTCTATGATATTCGCTAGAAAATCAGGCAGAAGGCTTGACTGCGCGCCTGTATTCCCCATGCTCCCTATCTCTTCCTTGTCTGTCAGCAGGCATAAGGAAGTGCGTTCAGGGATGCCGAGTTCCATGACAGCCTTCAGCGCAGGGTAAGCGCAGACACGGTCATCCTGGCCGTATCCTCCGACTAGGCTCTTGTCGAAGCCCACGTCCTTGGCTTTCTGCGCTGGCACTATCTCCAGCTCGGCCGATTGGAAATCCTCTTCGACGATTCCGTACCGCTTGTTGAGAATATTCAGGATGTTCAACTTTACCTTTTCCTTCAGCTTATCGTCATTGTTATAAGGCATTGACCCGAGGAGCAGATTCAGTCCTTCTCCGGAAACAGCTTCACTCATCTTTTTTTGCATCTGTTCCTTCGCCAGGTGAGGCAGCAGGTCGGTTATTGTGAATACGGGGTCGTCGTCGGACTCACCTATCACGATGTCAATAGATGTTCCGTCGCCTTTTACGATGGCGCCGTGCAATGCTAGAGGCAGCGTGAGCCACTGGTATTTCTTGAGTCCGCCGTAATAATGCGTTTTGAAGTAAACCAGCTCGGTATCCTCGTAAAGCGGGTTCTGCTTGAGGTCGATACGCGGAGAATCTATGTGGGAGCCCAGTATGTTCGTGCCTTCCGTGATTGGACGGTTTCCTATCACTGCGAACACAGCCGATTTTTTACGGTTTATATGATAAACCTTCATTCCCGGTTTCAGCTTGGTTTTCTTACCGATCAGATCGCCAAGCTTGACAAAGCCTGCTGCAACTGCAGCCTTTTCTGCATTTGCTGTGAATTCCCTTTCAGTTTTAGAACTGCTTAGGAAATTCTTGTACTCCTCACAAAAATCAAAGCCCTTTTTGATCTCAGCCTCCGATGCCTTTTCCCAGACAGTCTGCTGTTTAAACGAAAGCTGTTCCTGCAACTTCTGTCCTTCCGTTTTTGATTCACTCATTCTGGAATCCTCCTGTATATAGATGTTTGGATTTTTTATAATACCAATAGTTGCTGATTCAATGAACCTTTTTATTATATACCTTAATTTTCTTTTTATAAACCAATATTTACTTCTTGAATCAACCAATTTATAAATGCTCATTTGAAAATTTAAATTCCACCCCTGCAGGTTAGTGATGTGGAAGTTACTTTTTCAAAACCAATGATGGAAGTTAGTTTTTCAAAAGATTATGATGTAAAAGGTGGTGCCTCTTTAGGGGGT